>NZ_JBVIVP010000006.1:0-452990 GCF_055595445.1 Streptomyces sp. NPDC040432
CCGGTCATCCCGGTGGAGAACACGGCCTCGCCGAAGGTCTCCCCCACAGCGCCGTAGGCACGGCCGCGGAAGATCCGACCGTCCTCCAGGACGAGAACGGCGGGAGCGCGGGGCGGGTGCGGCACGCGAGGATTGAGGACGGGCGGGGACATCACAGTGCGCCTTCCGTCGGCTTCAGGCGGCCATTCCGACGCGCGGGGACGTGCACACGTCGGCGAGTCGGGCGGCGGGGTCGCGGTCGAGTGCGGCCATGACCCGTGCGGCGTCCTCGATCTCCGCCTCGGTGACGTCGTCGACGAACTCCGTGCGACCGATGCCCGTCAGCAGCGTCAGGTACTGGTGGTTGTCGCGATGGCGCATGGTGTCGGCCAGCGCCTGCCGCATCACCGCGGGGTCGCCGAACATGTGGTGGGACGGCGCCAGTCCGATCCGCCTGACGGTGTCCACGATCCGCTCCAGATCGCGCAGTCGAAGCCGCCCGCGATGGTGGGCCAGGACCGCGCTGAACACGCAATCCATCGCCACGGCCTCGCCGTGGTACAACTCCGGCCGGGCGTTCATCTCGACGATCGGCGAGAAGGTGTGTCCGTAGTCGACGATCCGCTTCAGATCGGTTTCCCACAGGTTCTTCTGCAACTCCTCGGCCATCCCCGCGATCGCCCGATGCATCGTGCTGCGGCCCGGCTTGGGCGCCCGGGTGTCGGGCCCCGAGTCCTGGAGCCGTTCGGCGACCAGCGTGGGACCGTACTCCTCCAGCAGACCGAACAGCTCCGCGTCCTTGATCAACGCCATCTTGAGCGCCTCACCGAGCCCGCTGCGTACCTGGCGGGCGGGTACCGAGGCGATCAGGCCCCGGTCGATCAGCGTGAGCGGAGGGGGTGCGAACGTGCCGAGGCGGTTGCGACAACCCTCGTAGTTCACGCCCGTCTTGGCGGAAACGCTGCCGTCGATCTGGCAGAGCAGGGTGGTGGGCACCCGGACGTACGGGATTCCCCGCCGGTACAGACTGGCGGCCATCCCCACGACGTCCTGGACCACCCCGCCGCCGATGGCTATCGGCGGAGTACCACGCCGGTTCGTTCCGATGGCGGTGAGCCGGGACGCGACGCGGAGCACCTGCTCGAAGGTCTTGTGGGTGTCCCCGCCCGGCAGCGTCAGGTACTCGACGGCGGCTCCGGCCCGCGTGAAGTAGTGGCGGATCCGCCGCCCGTAGATCTCGTCGACGGTCTCGTCCATCACCACGAGGCGGGTCCCCCCGCAGCTTCCGCTGCTGTCCGGCAGCCTCGCCAGTTCCGGATTGCCCGGGTCGAACAGGTCGGTGGTTTCGACGACCTCGTAGTCGTAGCGCCTTGTCGCATGCATCGTCCAGCGGTACGGCTCGGTCATGGTGCGCTCCATCCTGTGGGGGAGGGGGCCTCTGGTGGCCGTCTCCGTCACGTCTGGACGCGAGTCTGTGGTGCGCGCGGATGCCGTGCTGTCGGTCGATCGGACCAACCGGGGAACGACAGTCGGGCGGCTGCCCGGGTTTTCCCGCAGTCCCCGCAGTTCCCGTAGTCCCCTCCGTTCCCGCCGTCCCCGCCGGCTCCGCGATCCCCCTCGGCCGCGTCGTCCGCGTCGTCGTCCGACCGGACGGGGCGGGGCCCGGCCGGGTCTCCCTAGGCTCGAAAACCTCCGCGCGGATGCACGCGACGCACGGATGCACGCGACGCACCGTTCCCCGCGACGCACGCGACGCAGGAACCGGCCCTACGGGAGAGGACCCCATGACCGCCACCGAGCCCAGGACGGGCCCCCCGTCCTCACGCACACGCCCCGGCGACGGCGTGGAGGGGTCCCGGCCACCGGCCGCCAACTGGGCCGGCAACGTCGTCTTCGCCGCCCGCGACGTCCGCCGCCCACCCAGCGTGAGCGCGCTGCGGCGCCTCGTCGCCGACAGCCGTCGGTGCCGTGCCGTGGGGGGCGCGTACTCGTTCAGCCGTGTCGCCGACACCCCCGGTACCCTCATCGCGCTCGACCGTCTGCCACCCGTGGCGGACGTGGACACGCGGCGCCGGACGGTGCGCGTCAGCGCCGGCATGAGCTTCACCGACCTCAACCCCCGGCTCCACCGGTACGGACTCGCCCTGCCCAACCTCGCCTCGCTCCCGCACGTCTCCGTGGCGGGAGCCTGCGCCACCGGGACGCACGGTTCCGGCAACGGCAACGCGTGCATCGCGTCGGGCGTCGTCGAGACCGAGATCGTGACCGCCGACGGTTCCCTGGTCACGGTCCCGGCCGAAGCCCCGGAAGCGGGTGGAGCGGCCCTTTCCCTGGGCGCGCTCGGCGTGGTGACCCACGTGACCCTCGGGCTGGTGCCCGCCTTCGACGTGGAGCAGTACGTGTGGGAAGGGCTCTCCTGGGAGGCGCTCGTCGCGCACTTCGCGGAGATCACCGGCGCCGCGTACAGCGTGAGCGTGTTCACCGACTGGGGGCGCGACCACACCGTCTGGATCAAGCGGCGGACCGACGATCCGCGGCCCGACCTCGCATGGACCGGCGCGGTGCCCGCTTCCCGGGACCGGCATCCGCTGGCCGGGCTGTCACCGCGCGACTGCACCGAACAGTGTGGCCGGCCCGGGCCCTCCCACCGGCGACTGCCCCACTTCCGGCCCGGAGCCCTGGCCGGATCCGGTGACGAGCTCCAGTCGGAGTACTTCGTCCCGCTCACCCGCGCGCGGCAGGCCCTCGAAGCGGTCGGATCACTGCGGGCCGAGCTCCGGCCGGTCCTGCGGCTCTCCGAACTGCGCACGCTGGCCGGCGACGACTGCTGGCTCGGGCCCGGTTCCGGGCGCGCCGGCCTCGCCGTCCACTTCACCTGGCGCAACGACCCCGAGGCGGTCGCCCGGGTCCTTCCCGAGGTCGAACGGGTCCTCGCCCCGTACGACGCCCGTCCCCACTGGGGCAAGCTCTTCCGCACGGATCCGGCGGTGCTCGCCCGGTCCTACCCCCGCTGGGCGGACTTCGTGAACCTGCGCGACCGCTGGGACCCGACGGGAACGTTCGACAACGACTTCACCGACCGTTGCTTCCCGCGCGGCGGCCCTCAGGCCGGCTGATCCGGCGCCCCTCCCTCCCCACCCACCCTCCCTCACGCGAGGAGCAGTCATGGTCATCGAAGGACACCGGCGCGTACTGGTCACGGGATCGACCTCCGGAATCGGGGAGGCCGTGGCCGTCGCCTTCGCCCGGGACGGACACACCGTTTTCGTCAACGGCCGGTTCCCCGAGGGTACGGAGGCGGCAGCGGCCCGCGTGGCCCGCCTCGCGGGGGTGGCGTCCGGTCGGGTCGTCGCGGCTCCGGGCGACGTCGCGGCCGACGAGGGCGCGGCGGCCGTCTGCCGTGCCGCGCCCGACGTCGACGTCCTCGTCAACAACGCCGGTGTCTTCGACGAGGTCCCGGCGTTCGAGATCAGCGACGCGCAGTGGCGGCGGGTCTTCGAGGTCAACGTCCTCGCCGGGGTCCGCCTCACCCGCCACTACGCACCCGCGATGGTGGACCGGGGTTGGGGGAGGGTGGTCTTCGTCAGCAGCGAGTGCGCCGTCCTCACACCCAAGGAGATGATCCACTACGGGATGTCGAAGACGGCTCAGCTCGCGGTCTCCCGTGGTTTCGCCCTGGAGGTGGCGGGCAGCGGCGTCACCGTCAACTCCGTTCTGCCCGGCCCGACGCGGACCCCGGGAGCCGAACGGGTCGTGGCCGACGCCTACCCGGGGCTCTCCTTCGAAGAGGCCGAGGCCCGCTTCTTCGAGCAGCACCGGCCCACGTCACTGCTCCGCCGTTTCATCCTGCCCTCCGAAGTCGCCGCGATGATCCACCACCTCGGATCGGACGCCGGCTCGGCGACCACGGGTGCCGCCCTGCGGGTGGACGGCGGAGTGATACCGGCCCTCATTCCCTGACGGGCCCGGACGCGTCGAGGAGGGCCCGCAGCTCCGCCGGGCTCCGGTCCTTCGTCTCCGGTACGTACCGGCGGAACAGGGCCAGGATCAGCAGGGTGATCACCGCGAAGAACACGAAGGCTCCCGCGAGCCGGCCGGGCGCCGCCGGGGTGCCGACGACCACCGGGAACACGAGCGCGACCGTGAGGTTCACCGCCCAGGTCCCCGCCAGCGCTCCGCCCGACACCCCGGCCCGCAGCTCCGGGGGGAGCACGTCCGCGAACAGCACCCAGCTCAGCGGGCCGGCGGAGAAGGCGTAACAGGCGATGTAACCGAGCACGGCGGCGACGGTCAGGGCTCCGGCAGCGGCCCCGCCCACCAGCTGGAAGCAGGCGGCGGCCCCCAGCGCCACGACCATCCCGGACAGCCCCGCCGAAAGCAGCGGCCGTCGTCCGTGGCGCCTGATCAGGGCCAGCGCCACGAAGGACATGAGCACGTTGACGACGCCGACCGTCAGGCTGGCGGTCCTCGCCCCGGTCGCGCCCGGCAGACCGGCCGAGGAGAACACGAGGGTCGAGTAGTAGACGACGGCCCCGATGCCGACGATCGGGTTCATCAGCGCCGCCCCGACCGCGATGGCCAGGGGACGGCGCAGTACGGGGTCCGTCGCACACCGCAGGACGGACCGGTGCGGTGTCCGGCGCGCGCGGGACAGTACGGAGATCTCCGCCTCCGCCTCCTCGGGCCCGCGGGTGGCCCGCAGGACGGCCAACGCCTGCGGTGTCCGTCCTCGCGCCACGAGGTCCCCCGGGGCTTCGGGGACCCGCAGGGCCGCCAGGCACAGGGCGACGCAGGGCAGCGCGTTCACGGCGAACAGCACGCGCCAACCACCGTGGCCCATGGGCCCCAGGCCGAGGGCGAGGGCGGCCAGCATGGCGACCGCGATCGAGACCTGGTACGCCGTGACGAGGGACCCGCGACTGCGCGTCGCCGCGAGGTCCGCCACCAGTACGGGTCCCACGGCCGATGCCACCCCCATGGCCAGGCCGATGAGGAACCGCCCGCCGGTGAGCACCGCCGCGTTCGGGGCGACGGCGCACAGCACGGCGGACAGCGAGCCGAGGGCCCCGGCCAGGAGCAGGATGCGGCGCCTGCCGAGGCGACCGGTGAGCACGCCGGAGGCCAGGCTGCCCATGAGCGCCCCCACGAGCAGGGCGCTGACCACCACCCCCTGGTGGAGCGGTGACAGGCCGAACTCCGAGGCGATGACGGTGAGGCTCTCGTTCATGGTGGAGATGGACACGCCGATCAGCGCGCCGGCGCACACGGCGACCGCGAGCGTACGGCGCTGCGCACGCCGGTGAGCCGGCGCCGGGCGCACGTCCTCCCGTGCGGTCCGGCGGGCACGGACGGCGGGGCGGCGGGTGCCGCGGACGGCGGCGGGCCCGTTCACGGGGTGAGCACCAGCTTGACCGCGTCACCGGACAGGGCGCGCAGCGCCTCGCCGGCCCGTTTCCGGGGGTGGGTGCGGGTGATCAGGCGGTCGAGCGGCGCATCCGGGCGGGAGAGCAGCGCCATCGCCTCGGCGTACGAGCGGGGCGGGTTGAAGCTCACGCCCAGCAGGCGCACGTTGCGCTGGCACACGTCGGCGGCCGGATCGAGGGGCACCGTCGTCCCGTCCGAGACGATGTTGCCCACCTCGACGACGGTACCGAGCCGCCGTACCAGCGACATCGCCTCGGCGAAGGCTGCCGGTCCCGACGCGGCGTCCACCACCAGGTCGGCGCCGCGGCCGTGGGTGGCGTCGAGGACGATCCTGCGGCGTTCCGCCGGGTCGAGGGCCTCCGTGTCGATGACGGTGTCGAATCCGAGGTCGCGCGCCGCGGCCAGCCGCGAGGGCCGGGATCCCGACCCGATGACGGTGCCCACGCCCGCCCGCCGCAGGACGAGCCCGGTCAGCAGGCCGACGGCGCCCAGTCCGAGGACCACGGCGGTGGAGTCCGCGGTGAGCACCTCGTCCCAGGTACCGGTCGCCGTGCGGGCGACAGTGACCGAGCGGACGGCCACGGCGAGGGGGTCGAGCAGGGAGGCGACCGGGTCTTCGACGCCGTCCGGGACCTTCCACAGGTACGTCCCGGCCCGGACGGCGAGGTGGTCGCCGAAACCGCCCGTGAGGGCCGGCGGCCCCTGCCCGGCGGCGCCGGGCGGCAGGCCGATGGCCTCGGGCGGGATCCCGTAGACGAAGGCGTCCGTGCAGGTCGTGGCACCGGGGCCGAAGCGTCGACAGCCCCAGCAGCGCCCGCAGGGCAGCCAGGGGAAGAGGGCGACCCGGTCCCCGGTCCGCAGGGGCAGGCCGTCGGCGTCGGTGCCGGGGTGTCCCGTCCCGAAGGCCAGGATCCGGCCGACGATCTCGTGGCCGAGGACGAGCGGCGCGGTCGGCCGCCTGCCCAGGAAGTGGACGTCGGTGCCGCAGATCCCGTTGGCCGTGACCTCCAGCAGGAGGCCGCCCGGCGGCGGATCCGGCACGGGCAGCCACGTCCACTCCAGGACGCCGCGGTCGACCCAGACGTTGGCCCCCGTGCGTTCCCCCGGTCCCGCCGGGCCGGTCATGCGGGCGGCTCGGCGGGCCACAGGGCGGGGAAGCCGCGGGCGTCGCGGTGTGCCGTACCGCCGTCGTCCATGACGATGGGCTGCGGGACGGGGCTGACGAACTCCAGACGTACGCCGTGCAGGTCGTCCTTGTCGGTGAACCAGAGCAGCGTCCGCCCGTGCTCGTCCAGGGCGATCCCGTTGCAGCGCATGCCGGCTCCCGCCAGTTCCCGCCGGCGTCCCTCCACGTCGGGATGGTCCATGAACCCCAGGTGGTGAATTCCTTCGCCCTGCGCGGCGGAATGCGTTCCCTCCCCGTGGAATTCCATGAGTTCGATATGGGGCGGGCCCTCCTTGGAGAAGGATATGCGCGCGTCGTGCGGGTGCGGATCCGGTGCGCTGTCATCGACGTAGGTGTCGGTGCGGTAGCGGCCGATCTCGCTGAATTCGTAGCCGGTGGCCTTTTCCCATCGGGTGATCGATGCTTCGAGATCGGCCACGAGGAATCCGATGTGGTGGATGCGTTCTGGCACGGTCCGTGGTCCTTTCCTGCAAGCCGTACGGCATACGGCGACGAGCGGGCTGTGCGCACAGGGGGTTTCTGCCGACAGCGCCGGGGGCGTGTCAGGACACTAGGCCGCTCCGGCACCGGCCGCGTCGTCCCTTCGGCCCCACGGACGGAGGAGACGGACCGGTCGTCCGGGTGTTCCCGACGGTCGCCGCCCGGCCCGGTCCTGTCCTTCCGTCTCTCCACCGGTTGGAGGAACCGCGGTCGCGGGGTCGCACCTACGGTGATTTCGCCGGTGACGCCACGAGGCGTTTCGATCGACGGATCAACGGTTCCCCGTTCACCACGCAAAGAGAGAGATCCATGCTGATCTGTGGAATCAAGATGACTCATGACGGCGGGGTCGCCGTCATCGACGGAAACCGCCTCGCATTCAGCGTCGAAATGGAAAAGATAGGCAATAGGCCGCGCTACAGCCCGCTGGACGACCTGGCGCGCGTCGAGGAGATCCTGACCGGCGAAGGAGTCGATCTCGCCGATGTCGACCGGTTCGTCGTGGACGGCTGGTTCGAGGACCCCGCCACGGGCCGCGCCGAAGTGCCCGTCAGGGACGGCGGCTGCACGCTCCACCTTCCGGTGGCCTCGTACGCCGACGAGATGGTCCCGGCGGGTTCCCCCGGCGAGGATCCGCTCCTGCGCCGCCACCTCACGGGCCACTCCTTCTCGTCGAGTACCGACGGATACTCCAGCTACCACCACTCCGTCGGGCACGTCCTCGGTTCGTACTGCGCCGGTCCGTTCGCCGCCCGTGGTGAGGACGCCCTCGTCCTGACCTGGGACGGCGGAGCCACCAGCCGGCTCTACCACGTGACACCGAACCCGCCGAAGGTCACCCGGGTCGCCGTGATCCTGCCGTTCTCGGGGCACATGTTCTCGATCCTCTGCTCCGCCCTGGAGCCGTTCGAGATCAAGAACGCCTCCCTGATCGTGGAGGATCCGAACGACCCGGACGTCCAGCTCGGCATCCTCTCGGTCGCCGGCAAGGCGATGGCCTACGCGGCCCTGGGCACGGTCGACGAAGGAGCGTTCGGCACCTTCGACGAGCTCCTCTCGGGCATCACCCCGTCGAACGACGCGGTCGCCCTCGTCACGCAGGTCCTGCGGATCAGGGAGCGGCTCGTCGCCGAACGGGCCGCGCTCTTCCCCGGGATGACCAGCGCCGACATCATCGCGACCTTGCAGTCCTACCTGGGGAAGAAAATCCTCGACGAGGTGGCCGTCCAGGTGCGCAAGCACTTCCCCGGCTCCCGGCCCAACCTCGCCCTGGCGGGCGGCTGCGCCCTGAACATCAAGTGGAACAGCAAGCTGCGCGCCTCCGGCCTCTTCGCCGAGGTCTGGGCTCCGCCCTTCCCCAACGACTCCGGCGCGGCCATCGGGGCCGCGGCCTGCGCGATGTTCGCCGAGGGAGGGCACACCCGGCTCGACTGGGACGTGTACAGCGGCCCGCGACTGACGGCGCCCGGAGCGGCGCCGGACGGCTGGCGGGCCGACCCGTGCGACGAGGCGCGGCTCGCGCGGTTCCTCGCGACGGAGGGCGAACCGGTCGTCTTCCTCGCCGGGCGGGCGGAGATCGGCCCCCGCGCCCTGGGCGGGCGCAGCCTCCTGGCGCCGGCGACGGACGTCCGTACGCGGGACCGCCTCAACGAGGTGAAGGGCAGGGCGGGATATCGTCCGGTCGCCCCGATCTGTCTGACGGAGCGGGCGGCGGAGGTCTTCTCGCCGGGCACCCCCGACCCGTACATGCTGTTCGAGCACAGGATCCGACCGGAGTGGGCGGACCGGGTTCCGGCCGTCGTCCACCTGGACGGGACCGCCCGCCTCCAGACGGTGGACTCCGACGCCGGAACACCCGTCTCCAAGGTGCTGACCGCGTACGAGCGGCTCACCGGAATTCCCGTGCTGTGCAACACGAGCGCCAACATGAACGGACGCGGGTTCTTCCCCGACGTGGCGACGGCGGCGCGGTGGGGACGGCTCGATCACATCTGGTGCGACGGAGTCCTGTACACCAGGGCCGAGCGGGCGCCGTTCTCCGGCTGACGCCCCACCGCCCCGCTGCCGGCCGGTTCCCACCTCCACGCGGAACCGTGAACTTAGGGTAGCCTTACTTCCGGGGGTGGCTCGGTGTGGAGCCCGGCCCGCCCGTGACCAGGGGGCGGGCCATGGTCCCCGGGAGTCCCGGACCGGCCGGGCGCTTCAGTGCTGTGGAGGTAGGCCCGTGGCCACAACCGCTCTGCTCGGCGATCCCGTCGCGGGTCGGACGCCCACGACCGCGGTGGACGACGACTTCATCGCGGGGGGCGGCCATCCCCTGCACGTCCACGAATTCCACCAGTTCCTCTACGTGCCCATGGGCCGCATCGAGGTCACCATCGACCGGCACGAGCACCAACTCGACCCGTCGGTCGCCCTGTGGATCCCCGCCGGGGTGTGGCACAGCGCCCGCTTCGAACCGGACTCCCTCATCATCGTCGAGTCCTTCGACCCCGAGGCGCACCACCTGCCCTACTCGGGGCCCGCCGTCATCAACGTCACCGGCCCCCAACGGACACTGTTGCTGGCCCGGATGCGCAGCTCCGATCCCGTCGCCGACGATCCGGTCGTCTTCGCGGCGCTGAGCGGCGGCCATCCGGACTCCCTGCCCCTGCCCCAGCCCGTCAGCCGCGCCGCCGTCGCCGTCGCCCGGGAACTGGCCCGCCGGCCCAACGACCCGCGCACCGCCACCGAATGGGCGCGGGACTGCTACACGAGCTCGACCAGCCTGCGCCGTTCCTTCCGGGAGGAGACCGGACTGGCCTTCTCGGAGTGGCGGACCCGGCTGCGGCTCAACCATTCGCTGGAACTGCTGGACCAGGGGCTCCTGGTGGGCAACGTGGCCACCCGGGTGGGCTTCACCAGCGTCAACGGCTACATCGCGGCCTTCCGCCGCTACTTCGGTGAGACGCCGGGCTCGTACACCCGCCAGTCCTCCTGAAGGCCGTGGGCAATGGCGCGGTCCGTCCGACCCCCGTACGGCAGGACCGTCGCCATCCACCTCACCGGACCCCGCGGCACCGTCCTGCTCCGTCGGGCGCCGCCGTTCCGAACGACCCCCACGCTAGGACCCCGAAGGCCTCCGGGTGAGGACCGCGCGCGCCGGCAGGAGGGCCGCGCGCGCCACGGGGGGACCGGCCGCGCCCCGACGGGGTCGGGCGGAAGCCGCCCTCCGGCTCGAACTGGCCGAATCCCGCTGGTCTATGCTCAGCCCTCGTGGTTTCAGACGCACATCACGGGACGACCTCGTCCGCCCTCACCCGACTGAACGTCAAAGCGGCACGCATGGTCGGCGTCCCCGGGCACAGCTACGCGCACCTGCTCGGTCTGGCGAGCGAGCACCTCGACGACGACGCCTGCCGCACCCCCGCCGCCTCGACCATCCGTGTCCTGGAACTGACGACGGGCCGTGCCCACTGGACCGAGGCGTCCCTGCTGATGGCACAACAGTCGGACATCGGCACCCTCGGTGTCTGGGACTACCTGATCACCTCCGCGTCCACCCCCCTCGAAGGCATCCGGGACGCGTCGGCCTACCTGTCCACCGTCGTCGACACCCGCACGGACGGCCTCCGGCTCACCGAGGACGGCGACCGGATCACCCTCAGCCACATCAACGAGTCGGACCTGTCCCACCCGGCGGCGTGCGCGGTCCGCTCGTACGCACTGGGCGTGTACCGGCGACGCCTCGGCGAAGCCGCCCGCCGCGACCTCGTCCCAGTCCACGTGGCGTTGGCCGCCGAGGCGCCCCGCCGGCACGACGCCCTGACCCGGATGTACGGGACCCGCGCCATCGAGTTCGAGGCCCCGGTCAGCTCGATCACGTTCCTCGCCTCCGACCTGTCGGCCCCGAACCCGCACGCCCAGCCGGGCCTTTCGGACGTCCTGCGCACCCACGCCGACCGCACCCTCGCCTCGGCCGTACCCCTTCGCGACTGGCTGGACCTCTTCCGCGCCGCCCTCGTCCCCGTCCGCGACGAGACCGCACCTACCCTGGCCGACGTCGCGCGGCGCATGACCGTCAGCACCCGCACCCTCCAACGCCGGCTCGACGAACACGGCACCACCTGGAGCGCCGAGGTCGAGGCCGTGCGCCGGGACCACATCGCCCACCTGCTCCACGACACCGACCTGACCCTCGACACGGTCGCCACCCGCAGCGGCTACGCCGACGCCCGCGCCCTGCGCCGCGCCGTCCACCGCTGGTACGGCACCACCCCGGGAACCCTGCGCCGCGCCGGGCGACTCCGCACCGACCAGGATCCGGTCCCCCCGAGGGGCGGGCGGTCAAGGCCGGCCGACGACCGGATGATCGGGGAAGGACTCGACGACCAGCGGGCCCGCCGCACCGGCGAGCCCGGCCGGCGCCGTCACCAGGCCGTGGAAACCCCGTCGGCCGTCGTCACGTAGGCGCAGCGGCCCGCGGCCCACTCCAGCGCCATCCGGTGCTCGGCGGCCGAGAAGTCCGCGACCGCGTCGGCCACCACGAACGCCTGGACGTCCTGCATCCAGGCGTCGCAGGCCGTCATCATGACGCCGATGTGCGCGTACACCCCGGTGATCACCAGCTGGTCCCGGCCGAGGGCGCGCATCCGCTCCAGCAGGTCGGTACGGACGAACGCGCTGTACTTCCACTTCGTCAGCACCGTGTCCCCGGGACCGGGGGCGACGGCCGGGACGATGGCCTCCGCCTCGGGGTCGGCGGGCAGGCCGGGGCCCCAGAAGTCCTGCTGGAGGCCCCGCTCCTGCGGGCTCTGGCCCCCCGGCTGGGCGGTGTAGAACACCGGGACACCCGCCCGGGCGGCGTCCTCGCGCAACCGGGACACCTGGCGGAGCAGTCCGGTGACGGGCTCCTGGGTGGTGTCGTAGGCGGACATGAAGTAGTTCTGCAGGTCGTGGACCAGCAGGACCGAACGCCGCGGGTCCGGCTTCCAGTCCACCCGGTTCGCGGGCAGCTCGGCGGCGGTGGGCATCGGGTAGGGGGTGACGGCGGGCAGGGCCATGGGGGAGTTCCGTTCGGTGTGCGGGGGAGCGGTCGGGGCGGGTCGGGCAGGGGGGTGTGGGGGCCGGGTGGCTCAGGAGCCGGTGGGCGCGCCGGTGCGCAGGTCCTTCTTGGAGATCTTGCCGACGCCGGTCGTGGGGAAGGCGGTCACGAACACGACCCGGTCGGGCACCTTGTACGCCGCCAGCCCGCGTTCCCGTACGAACCGGCGCAGCGCGGTGCCCGTGACGGGTTCGGCGTCCGCGCGCGGGATCACGTACGCGCAGGTCCGCTCGCCCAGGTAGGGGTCGGGTTCGGCGACCACATTGGCGTCGTGCACGGCCGGGTGGGCGAGCAGGTGGTTCTCCACCTCCTCCGCGGCGATCTTCTCCCCGCCCCGGTTGATCTGGTCCTTCGCCCGCCCCTCGACGACCAGATGGCCGGTCGGGGTGGCCCGCACGAGGTCGCCGGTGCGGTAGAAGCCGTCGGCGGTGAACGAACGGGCGTTGTGTTCGGGGGCGTTCCAGTAGCCGCGGATCGTGTACGGGCCGCGCGTGAGCAGGTGGCCGACGTCGCCCTCCGGGACCGGGCGGTCCTCGTCGTCGACGATCAGGATCTCGTCGTCGGCGGAGATGGGCCGGCCCTGGGTGGTGACGATCACTTCCTCGGGATCGTCGAGCCGGGTGTAGTTCACCAGGCCCTCCGCCATGCCGAACACCTGCTGGAGCGTGCAGCCGAGGGCGGGCCGCACCCGCCGCGCCGCCTCCTCGCTGAACTTGGCGCCGCCGACGAGGAGCACCTCCAGGCTGCTCAGGTCGTGCTCGGCGCGCCCGGCGGCGTCCGTCCACAGCAGGGCCAGCGGCGGGACGAGACCGGTGATGGTGACCCCCTCCGCCTCGATGAGGGGGAACGCCACGTCGGGCACGGGCTGCGGCGCGAGCACCACGCGCCCGCCCGCGTACAGCGCGCCCAACGAACCGGGGGAGGAGAGCGGGAAGTTGTGCGCGGCCGGCAGGGCCACGAGGTACACGGAGTCCGCGTTCACCCCGCAGAGTTCGTTGGAGCCGCGCAGGGAGTAGATGTAGTCGTCGTGCGTGCGCGGGATCAGCTTGGGCACCCCGGTACTGCCGCCCGACAACTGGAGGAACGCCAGGTCCTGCGGTCCGGGCCGGTGCGCCGGGAAGTCCGGACCCGGCTCCACGGGCACGTCGGCCAGGGCGGTGAACGCCCCGGGCTCCCCGTCGGCGACGAACACGTGACGCAGCCCCGGTGCGTCCTCGCGCACCTCGGCCGCCAACTCGCGGTAGTCGAAGCCGGCGTGCACGGAGGGGATCACGTAGGCGACGGCCCCGGTGAAGGAACAGAAGTAGCCGATCTCGGACCTGCGGTGGGCGGGCAGGGCGAAGACGGGCAGCGCCCCGAGGCGGAACAGCGCGAAGACCACCTCGAAGAACTCGGCGTGGTTGGGGAGCTGGACCACGACCTTGTCGCCGGCGCCGATGCCCCGCGCCGCGAGCCCGGCGGCCATCCGGTGGGCCCGGACGTCCAGTTCGGCGTACGTCCAGGCGCGTCGACCTCCGTCGGGGCCGCCCTGCGGGTCGACGACCGCGACCCGGTCGGGGTGCGCGGCGGCGCGGTCGGCGAGCATGCCGCCGAAGGTCTCCCCGCGCCACCAACCGGCCGCCCGGTAGCGGTCGGCGAACGCGGCGGGCCACCCCGGAGCCTCGGCTCCCGCGGCCGCCCCAGTGGGTTCGGTCCTCGCGGCCGCTTCGAGCGCCCCGGTGGCCTCGGTCGCCTCGGTGCTCACAGCGCGACCCCCACGGCCTGAAGGAACGTGCGGAACTTCGCCGCGGTCTCCGCGGTCTCCTCGTCGGGCCTCGAATCGGCGACGATGCCCGCCCCGGCGTACAGCCTCAACCGTCCGCCGCCGCCCGGACCACCGGCCTCCTCCGCCTCCGCGCAACGGATGGTGACGACCCACTCGCCGTCGCCGGCGGCGTCCTGCCAACCGATCATCCCGGTGAAGAACCCGCGGTCGAACCCCTCGGTCTCACCGATGACCCGGCGCGCGACGTCGGTGGGGGTGCCGCAGACGGCCGGGGTGGGGTGGAGCGCGGAAGCCAGCTCCAGCGCCGTCAGGTCGGGGTGCGCCACGGTCCCCGTGATGGTGGTGGAGAGGTGCCACATGGCCGCGGTACGGATCAGGGTGGGCCGCTCGGGCACCACCAGGTCGGTCGTGTACGGGGCCAGTGCCCGGCGCATGGCGTCGACCACGACGGCGTGCTCGTGGAGGTCCTTGGCGGACCGCAGCAGGGCGGCGGCCCGGCTGACGTCCTCCGCCAGATCGGCGCTGCGCGGAGTAGATCCGGCCAGCGGATTGGCGACGAGGCGTTCGCCGCGACGGGACACGAGGAGCTCCGGGCTGGCGCCGACGAGGGTGCGGCCGTCGCCGGTCGGCAGGGCGAAGTTGTAGGCGCCCGGGTCGCGGCGGGCCAACCGCTGGAGCATGGCGGGCAGGTCGAGGGGCGCGTCGGAGGCCAACTCCAGGGAGCGGGCGAGGACCACCTTGTCGAACTCGCCGGCGCGCATCCGCCGGACGGCGTCCTCGACGCCCTTGCCGTACACCTCGGGTGCCGGTACGGGGGTCACCGTCCACCGGGCGCCGGAGGCGGGCTCGGGCGGCAGCGCGATGAGCGGGTCGGCGACGAGCGGCGGGCCCTCCGACACGGACTGCGGTACGACGAGGGCGGCGGGCGCGTCCGGCGCGAAGGGGATGCTCCCCATCACCAGGGGGCGGACGTGCCCGCTGCCCGCGGCCCGGGCCACGGCGGAACGGACCCGCTCGGGCAGGGGCCGTCCGTCGTCGGGCACCTCGGCGTGCACGCCCTCGGCGAGCAGGGTGCGGGTCGGGGTGGCGAGGAAGCGCTGCCCGGGCCGGTAGGCGTCGAGGAGGCTGGTGGCGGCGCCCACCGAGGGGTGGGCGGGAACGCCGGCTGCGGTGGGGCTGGCGGTTGGGTGGACCGTCGGCACGGTGACTCCTGTTCGGGGAAGGGTGGTGAGGGGCCCGCGGACCGGCCGGCGCGCGGTGCGCGGCCCGGCCGGTGGTGGCGGGAACGGGGGTGTGTCGGGGTGCGGGGCGGTGCGGTGTGTCGGTGAGGGGCGAGCCGTCGGCGCGGGCCGGCGGTCAGCGCAGGGTGGCGCCGCCGTCGACGTAGAGGTCCTGCATGGTGATGTGCCGGGCCAGGTCGGAGCAGAGGAAGGCGACCGAGTCGGCGATGTCCTGGGGATCGGCGATCCGCCCCAGCGGGATGCCCGTGCGGTAGCTGGCGAGGTCCCCCTCGATGACCCGCCGGGGGGCGTCCGCGTCGGTCCACAGGGCGCGCTGCATCGGGGTGTCGGTGGAGCCGGGACACACCGAGTTGCACCGCACCCCGCTGCCCGCGTACTCCAGCCCCACGCACTTCGTGAACATCACGGAGGCCGCCTTGGAAGCGGCGTACGCGGCCATGTGCGAGCGCGGGATGCCGGCGGCGTTGGAGGCGACGGTGACGATGCTGCCGCCGCCGCGCCCGGCCATCGAGGCGACGACGGCCCGGGTGGTGTGGAAGACGCCGGTGGCGTTCACCGCGAAGGTGCGCGCCCAGTCCTCGTCGGTGAGTTCGGCGGCGGGCGCCGTGCGCAGCACCCCGGCGACGTTGACCAGGATGTCCACCGGTCCGAGCTCCCGCTCGACCCGGGCGACGGTCAGGTCGACCGCCTCGCGGTCGGTGACGTCCAGCGGGTACGCGTGCACGCGGCCCGCACGCTCCCCGCCGGGGGCCGGCGCGTCCCGGTCGGTGCCGTCGAAGAGTTCCTTGAGACGATCGGTGAGCAGGTCCGTCGCGGCGACCTCGGCGCCGAGGCCGGCCAGGGTACGGGCCACGGCCTCGCCGATGCCCCGCGCGGCGCCGGTGACCAGCGCGACCCGTCCGTCGAGCCGGGACCGGCCGGTCGATGTGGCAGCGGACATGGATCCATCCTCCTGGGATGAGGTGAAGGGGAACGATGAAGGGAAGGGCGGGGGAGTGCCCGCACCCGCCGGCGGTCCGGCCGTCCGAGCAGGCCGGCCGGAACCGCCGGCGGGGCGGGGGCTAGGCGGGCCCGGAGCCGTTCAGCGCCCGGGCCACGAGCGGACCGATCCGGTCCAGGGCCGTGGGCGACATCAGCTCGTCGTGCTCGCAGTCCAGGACGTGCTCGTCGACGCGGCCGTCCAGGTAGGGCGGCCACACCCGGCCCGGCGCCTCGGCGGCCGGGGTGCTGCGGCCGGCCGTCACGAACAGGACGTCACCGCGGTATCGCCGGGTCCGGCTGCGCGAGAGCAGCCGTACGCAGTGCATGTTGGTGGCGACGATCGAGTCGAGCAGCGCCTCGTCGAAGCCGGCCAGCAGGCCCTGGCTGTCACGGATCGCCCGGATGGCTTCGGACCGGTCCGGCGCGGAACCGTCGGCTCCGCGTGCCGCGTCCGGTGACACGCCGGCCACCGACAGCAGGAATCCGCTCTCCTCCCGCTCCAGCCGCTCCTGCCAGCCGGGCTCGTCGACGTACGCCCAGTCGTCGGTCTCCGGCGGGTAGGCGTCGAGCAGCCCGAGGAAGGCGACCTCCTCACCGCGTTCCTGGAGCAGCGCGGCCAGCGTCTGTGCCACCGTCCCGCCGAAGGAGTACCCGAGGAAGTGGTACGGGCCCTGCGGCTGGACGGCCCTGATCTCCGCCAGGTACAGCTCGGCCAGCCCGACCACGTCCGTGACGTCCGGCTGCGGCCCCGACAGGCCCGGTGACTGCAGGCCGTACACCGGCCGGTCCGCGTCCAGGTGGCGCAGCAGACCGGTGTACTGCCAGCTGAACCCGGAGGCCGGGTGGAAGCAGAACAGCGGGGCTGCCGTGCCGCGTTCGCGCAGCGGCATCAGCACCCGCAGCGCGTCGCGGCGGGCGTCGTCACCGATCCGGGAGGCGATGTCCGCCACCGTCGGTGCGGACATGACCGTGGCCACCTGGATCGGGATGCCGAGCTCCGCGCGGATCCGGCCGACCAGCCGCATCGCGAGCAGCGAATGCCCGCCCAGCTCGAAGAAGTTGTCCTCCGCGCCGACCCGCTCCAGACCCAACACCTCCGCGAACGCGGCGGCGATCAGCTCCTCCCGCGCGTCCTTGGGCGGACGGCCGCCGGCGTCCCCGAAGTCCGGTGCGGGCAGCGCCGCCCGATCCACCTTGCCGTTCACCGTCAGCGGCAGCGCCGCCAGCTCGACGAAGGCCGAGGGGACCATGAACTCCGGCAACGAGGAGGACAGTTCGGCGCGCAGTCGCACCGGATCGGTCGATCCCGACGCGGTGGGCACCGTGTAGGCGACCAGGCGCTTCACCCCGGACGCCCCCGTGTGGACGGCGACGGCGGCCGCCGACACGCCCACCAGGTCCGACACCGCCGACTCGATCTCGCCGAGCTCGATCCGGAAGCCCCGGATCTTCACCTGGTCGTCGGTCCGGCCCAGGTAGTCGAGCCGGTCGTCGGGCCGCCGCCGCACCAGGTCACCGGTCCGGTACATCAGCGTGCCCGGCTCGCCGAACGGGTCGGCGACGAACCGCTCCGCCGTCAGCGCCGGCCGTCCGAAGTATCCGCGCGCCAGCCCGGCACCCGCCAGGTACAGCTCCCCCGACACCCCGGCCGGGACCGGCCGCAGCGCACCGTCCAACACGTAGGCGCGGGTGTTGTGGATCGGGCTGCCCACGCACGAGGTGTCGCTGTCGGCGACGTCCGCGCCGAGGGCGTTGATCGTGTACTCGGTGGGACCGTACAGGTTGTAGCCCATGGTGCCCTCCGTGCGGCGGAGCCGGTCCCACAGCGAATCGGGCACCGCCTCACCGCCCAGCAGGAACAGCGCGGGCCGGTGCCGGTCCGCGTCCAGCAGACCGGCCTCGATGAGCTGCTGCCCGTACGACGGGGTCACGTTCACCACGTCGATGCCCACCCGGTCGTAGTGCGCCGTCAGCTCCGCCGGGTCCAGCCGCAGCTCCTCGCCGATCACGTGCACCTCGTGCCCGTCGACCAGCCAGAAGAACTCCTCCCACGACATGTCGAAGGCGAACGACACCGTATGCGCCACCCTCATCCGACGCGCCCCCGCGAGCCGGGCGGCCGGCGAGAAGATCCGCTCCCGGTGGTTGAGCAGCATGTTCGTCAGACCCGCGTAGGGCACCACGACGCCCTTGGGGCGGCCGGTGGAACCGGAGGTGTAGATGACGTACGCCGGGTGCCGGCCGTCCCTGCGTCCCGTCAGCTCCTCCTCGGACAATCCGGCCGGGGACAGCGCGGCCAGTTCGGCCCCGGTCGCGGGGTCGTCCAGTGCCAGCGCGGGCACCCCTTCGACGACCGGCACCCGGTCCGCCACCGGAGCCGTCGTCAGCAGGCACAGCGGGCCCGCGTCGGCGACCATCGTCGCCAGCCGGTCCACCGGGTGGTCGAGGTCCAGCGGCAGGTACGCCGCCCCCGTCTTCAGTACGGCGAACAGCGCGACGACGAAGTCCGCCGAGCGCGGCAGCCCCAGGGCCACCACCCGCTCCGGCCCGGCCCCCCGCGCCACCAGGGCGCGCGCCAGCCGGTTGGCCCGACCGTCGAGCTCCGCGTACGTCAGCCGCTCGCCCTCGAAGACCAGCGCCGTCTCGTGCGGGGTGCGCGCCGCCTGCTCCGCGAACAGGTCGATCACGGTGGTGTCCGGCACCGGCCGGCCCGACTCGTCACCGCGGGCCAGTTCCGCGGCCCGCTCCTCGGGCGTCAGCGTGGCCAGCCGGCCCACCGGCAGCGCCCCGCCGTCGGCCAACTGCTCCACGAGCAGTCCCAGCCTCCCGGCCAGGCCGCGCGCGGTCTCCTCGTCGTACAGGTCGGGGCGGTAGGCCAGGGTCAGTTCCAGCGACCGGCCCGGCGTGACCGCCAGGGTCAGCGGATAGTGGGTGCCGTCCACGCTGTGCGTCCAGCCGATCTGG
This sequence comes from Streptomyces sp. NPDC040432, assembly GCF_055595445.1. Classification (NCBI taxonomy): domain Bacteria; kingdom Bacillati; phylum Actinomycetota; class Actinomycetes; order Kitasatosporales; family Streptomycetaceae; genus Streptomyces; species Streptomyces sp. NPDC040432. The sequence goes on from NZ_JBVIVP010000006.1 coordinate 19,104, forward strand.
TGCTCCGCGACGGCCGCCTCGCGGGCCGCGTCGTCCAGCGGCGTGTTCCGGAACACGTACAGGGTGTCGAAGAGCTGCCCGATGCCCGTGTCCCGCTGCACCGGACCCAGCCCCACGTAGTGGTGCGGCAACAGCGCGGCGTGCTCGCCCTGGACCCGCACCAGCAGGTCCCGCAGCCGCTCGCCCGGCCGCAGCGCCACCCGGAACGGCAGCGTGTTCATGAACATGCCGATCATGCGGTCCACGCCCGGCAGGTCCGCGGGACGGCCCGAGACGGTGGCGCCGAACACCACGTCGTCGCGGCCCGTCATCCCGGAGAGCGCCATCGCCCAGGCCGTGCTCAGCACCGTGTTGAGGGTGACGCCGGCGCCCCGGGCGAAGGCCCGCAGCCGGTCGCTCGTCGCCTCGTCCAGGGACAGGTCCACGACCTCCGCCGTCACCGGCGTCCGCGCCGGGTCGGCGGGCGCCACCAGGGTGCCCTGCTCCAGACCCGACAGGTGCGCCCGCCACGCCCCCACCGAGGCGTCCGTGTCCACGGCCGCCAGCCACCGCAGGTACTCCCGGTACGGGGTCACCGGCGCGGCCTCCTCCTCCGCCGCGCCCCGCGCCCCGTACAGCGCGAACAACTCCTCGAAGAACAGCGACTCCGACCAGCCGTCCGTCAGGATGTGGTGCTGCGTCACGCACAGCATCCACCGGTCCTCGGCGAACCGCAGCAGCGTCACCCGCATCAGCGGCGGCGCCGCCAGGTCGAAGCGGGTGGCCGCGTCGGCCAGGGAGAACTCGCGCAGCGCCGCGTCCTGCCCGTCCCGGTCAAGCCCGGTGTGGTCCACGACCCGCCAGGGCAGCTCCCACTCCCCGGGCACGACCTGGACCGGGCCCGGCAGGCCCTCGTGCCAGAAGCCCGACCGCAGGTGCGGGTGCCGTCCCAGCATCGTCTCGAACGCCGTCCGCAGCGCCCCCTCGTCGACCGCGTGCCGCAGCTCGACGAAGTTCTGCATCAGGTACACGTCCAGCGCGTGGTCGTCGTACACCGCGTGGAAGTACAGGCCCTCCTGCAGTGGGGCCAGCGGCAGCACCTCCTCACCCGACGGGAACACCCCGTCGAGCACGGCACGCTGCTCCGCGGTCAGCTCCACCAGCGGCCCGTCCGCGAGCGGCAGTTCCACCGCCGGCTGCCCGGCGGTCCCCGCCGAACCCGCCAGCCGGGCGGGCGTACGGTGCTCGAAGACGTCCCGGGGGGTCAGGACGAGGCCGTCCTTGCGGGCCCGCGCCACCAACCGGATCGAGACGATGCTGTCACCGCCCAACGCGAAGAAGTCGTCGTCGACACCGGCCGCCTCCAGCCCCAGGACCTCGGCGAACACCGCGCACAGCTGCTCCTCGGCCGGCGTGCGCGGCGCCCGCGACAGGGCCGCCCCACCGAGCGCCGGGGCGGGCAGCGCCGCCCGGTCCAGCTTGCCGCTGACGTTCACCGGCAGGGCCTCCAGGACCACCACCGCCGCCGGCACCAGGTAGTCCGGCAGCCGCGCCGCCAGCCGCTCCCGCGCCTCCACCGGATCGACGTCACCGGTGACGTAACCCACCAGGCGCTTCACACCCGGGGTGTCCTCCCGGACCACGGCGGCGGCGCCGGCCACCCCGTCCAGGGCGCTCAGCTCCGCCTCCACCTCGCCCAGCTCGATGCGGAACCCGCGGATCTTGACCTGGTCGTCGGCCCGACCGAGGAACTCCAGCTCCCCGTCCGGCCGCAATCGCACCAGGTCGCCCGTCCGGTACATCCGGCCACCGGCCGGCCCGTACGGATCGGCCGTGAACCGCTCCGAGGTCAACGCCGGTCTGCCCAGGTAACCACGGGCGATGCCGTGACCGGCCAGGTACAGCTCACCGGGGGTCCCCGCCGGGACCGGCCGCAGCGCCCCGTCGAGGACGTACGCCGCGGTGTTGCCGATGGGCCGGCCCACCACCGCCGTGTCCGACACGGACAGGTCGGCGGCGAGGGCGTCCACCGTGTACTCGGTGGGCCCGTACAGGTTGACGGACATCACGCCGGGCGCCGACCGCACCTCGCTCCACACCGACTCCGGTACCGCCTCACCGCCCAGCAGCAGCAGACCCGGCCGGTGCCGGTCCGCGGCCAGCAGCCCCCACTCCAGCAGTGCCTGCGCGTGGGTCGGCGTCACGTCCATGGCGTCGATCCGCTGCGCACGGACGTACCCGACGGTGAACTCGGCGTCCCTGCGGCCCACTTCGTCCAGAATGTGCAGCTCGTGGCCCGCTATCAGCCAGAACAGCTGCTCCCAGGACGTGTCGAAGCTGAACGAGGCGGTGTGCAGGGCACGCAGCCGCCGGCCGCCGGCCGCCGCGACCACCGGTCCGAGGATGTCGGCCAGGTGGTTCGCGTACAGGTTGGACAGACCGCCGTGCGTCAGGACGACGCCCTTGGGCACACCCGTCGAACCCGACGTGTAGATCACGTAGGCGGGGTGCGCCGCGTCGACCGCGACCACCGGGAAGTCGGACGCGTACGAGTCGAGTTCACGCTCGGCGTCCGGCGAGTCGAGGACGATCCGGTCCGGTCCGTCCCCGTCGGGCAGCAGCCCCAGCGCGTCCCGGGTCGTCACCACGCACAGCGGACGCGCGTCACCGAGCATCAACGCGAGCCGGTCCGCCGGGTAGTCCAGGTCCAGCGGCAGATAGGCGGCCCCCGCCCGCAGCACCGCGAGGACGGCCACCGCCGAGTCCACCGACCGGGGCACGGCCAGCGCGACCACCGTATCGGGCCCCGCTCCCCGCGCGGCGAGCAGCGCGGCCAGCCGGCCGGCTCGCTCGTCGAGCTCGGCGAACGTCAACCGCCGCTCCCCGGCCACGACCGCACAGGCGTCCGGCGTGGCCGCGGCCTGCTCCGCGAACCGGTCGGCGACCGTTCCCGCGGGCACGTCCCGCACGGCACCGTGCCAACCGGCCACCAGCTCGGTCCGCTCGGCGGGCGTCAGCAGGTCCAGGGCGCCGATCGGCAGCTCCGGATCGGCCGCCACCTGCTCCAGCAGGTCCGCGAACCGTTCGGCGATGACCGTCACGGCGCGCCCGGTGAGCAGGTCGGGGCGGTATTCCAGGGCCAGTTCGGCCCGTTCGTCCAGGGACACCGCCAGGGTCAGCGGGTAGTGGGTGCCGTCACGGGCCTCGACGCCCGTCACCCGCACCCCGTCGGCGAGCGCGGGCCGGGCCGCCGGATCCACCGGATAGTTCTCGATGACGACCAGCGTGTCGAACAGCTCGCCGCCGCCGGCCTGCTTCTGGATCAGCCGCAGGCCCAGGTGGTGGTGGGCCAGCAGCCCGTTCTGCTCGTCCCGGAACCGGCGCAGCACCTGGGCGACGCCCTCTCCGGGGCGCGCCGCGAAACGCACCGGGACGGTGGTGATGAACAGACCCACCATCGACTCGACGCCCGGTATCTCCTCGGGCCGACCGGCCACCGTCAGCCCGAACACCACGTCCTGCCGCCCCGTCAACGAGCCGAGCAGCAGACCCCACGCCGCCTGGATCACGGTGCTCGGCGTGGTGCCCAGCCTGCGGGCCGTCGCCGTCAGTCGCGCCGTCGCCGCCTCGCTCAGCTCCAGCCGGTGCACACCGGGTCGCACGGCCGTCCGCGCCGGGTCGGCCGGCGCCACCAGCGTGGCCCCGTCCACCCCCGTCAGGGCCGAGCGCCAAGCGGCCTCGGCGGCGCCGGTGTCCTGCTGCTTGAGCCACTTCAGGTAGTCGCGGTACGGACGGACGGGGGCCAACCCGGCCGGGTCGCCGTCGCGGTCGTACAGCGCGAGCAGATCGGCCACCAGCAGCGGCATCGACCAGCCGTCGACCAGGATGTGGTGGACGGTGATCACCAGCCGGTGGTCGTCGTGTCCCAGCCGGGCCAGCGCCAGGCGGAGCAGCGGCGGCCGGTGCAGCTCGAACCGGCGCGCCAGCTCGGCCCGTTCGATCCGACGCACCGCGGACGGCGAGGGGTCGTCGGACAGGTCGATCCGGTCCAGCGCGAAGGTCACCTCGGCCGGTACGAACTGCACCGGCTGCGGGACGCCCTCGTACCAGAACCCGGCGCGCAGGTTCGGGTGCCGGCGCAGCAGCGCCGTCGCCGCCCGCTCCAACCGGTCCGCGTCGACCGGTCCGCCCAGCGACACCGACACCTGCACGGTGTACACGTCCGGGGCGCTGCTGTCGTACACGGAATGGAACAGCATGCCCTGCTGCAAGGGGGACAGCGGAAGCATGTCCTCGATACGAGCCTGCGTCACTGCTGGGCCCTCCACATTTCTTCGAGCATGTCGATCTGGTCCTGGTCGAGTTCGACCAGGTCGAGGTCCGAGGGGGTGTGCCCCGCGGTGGTGCCGCCGGATGCCCAGGCGGCGAGGCTGTCGAGGGCGGCCGACCAGTGGCCGGCGATCTGCGCGACGGTCTCTTCGGGCAGGGCCTCACCGGCCCTGACGAACACGGCGACGAGCTCCGGTCCGTCCGTCCCGTCGACGATCTCCACGTTGATCTCCAGCGCGTGCGACAGCGGCAGCTCCGGGTGCGGACGGCCCGACAGGGCCTCCGCCTCCGCGGCCGGACCCCACGCGGAGGCGTCCGCGCCGGTCTGCCGGCCGAGGTAGTTCCAGAGGATCTCGGCGTTGCCCGTACCGGCGAACAGCGCGGCGGTCGCCGGGTTCCCGTACCGCAGCAGCCCGGCGCCGATGCCCCCGTCGGGAACCTCCCGCAGGAGTTCCTTGACCTCCTTCAGGGCGGCCCCGGCGTCCTCCCGCCCGTCCAGCACGGCGGCCGGATCGTACGAGGCCGCTGCCAGCCGGACCGAATGGATGCTGGTCAGCCAGCCGACCGTACGGGTGAGGTCGGCGCCCGGCAGCAACTCCTGCTCCCGGCCGTGGCCCTCCAGGTCGACGGTGAATCCGCGCCCCCCGGACCGCCCGTTCCGGGCCGCCCAGGCGCCGACGGCCAGCGACAAGGCCGTCAGCAGGGTGTCGCCGACCGTCCCGTGGAAGGCCGACGGCACGGCCTGGAGCAGCGGCGCCGTCCGCTCGGCCGACAGGCGCACCGTCAGCGCCCGGGCGGTGGCCGCCGTGTCCCGGGCCGGATCCAACGGACGCCCGGCGAGCAGCGGCCCGCTCGGAGCGGCCGCCAGCCAGCGGTCGAGTTCGGCGGTCCGGCGGGGGTGCTGTGCCTCGGCCAGCAGGTGGGTGGTCCACGTCCGCAGCGACGTCCCGACGGGTTCCAGTACCGGTGTCCCTCCCGCGAGGGCCTGCTCGTACGCCGACCGGAGGTCGGGCAGCAGGATCTGCCAGGACACCTCGTCCACGGCCAGGTGGTGCGCGGCGATCAGCAGCCGCCCGGCGGCGTCGGGCCCCCGGTCGAGGTGCACGGCCCGGAGCATCGTCCCGGCCACCGGGTCGAGGAGGTCCGACAGGCGGGCGGACTGCCCGGCCACCAGCTCGCGCAGCTCGTCGTCCCCGGCGGCGGACACGTCGACGCGTTCCATGACGGCCGAGGCCGCCACCGCGCCCACGGGCCGGACCTCGGCGCTCCACACCCCCGCTCGGGGCACGGTCAGGAGCTGCCGCAACCCGTCGTGGTGGTCCAGCACGGACTGCAACGCGGTCGCCAGGTGCGCGTGTTCCGCCCCGGCGGGCAGCAGCACCAGTCGGGCCTGCCCGAACGAGGCGAACGGACCGCCGCGCGCGGCGAGCCACTGCGCGACCGGCGGCAGCGGCAGCGGCCCGGGGCCGCCGTCGGAGGCCCGCGCCGGAGCGGCCGGGGCGTCGGCCCGCGAGGTCGCGACGGCCGCGAGACCGGCCGGCGTCGGGTGCTGGAACACCTGGCGGGCCGAGACCGTCAGCCCGGCTCTGCGGGCCAGGCCCACCAGCCGGATCGAGATGATGCTGTCCCCGCCGAGCTCGAAGAAGTTCTCCTCGGTGGTGATCATCGGCAGTCCGAGGACCTCCGCCATCAGGGTGGCCAGCACCTGCGCCGGGTCCCCGGCCGGACCGGAGCGCGGCGAGGCCTCCGGCGCGGGGCGCGGCGGGGCGGCCGGTGCGGGCAGGGCCCGCCGGTCGAGCTTGCCGTTCGGCGAGAGCGGGAGCCGCTCCAGCGCGACGAAGACCGCCGGGACCATGTACTCGGGCAGGCGCGCGGCGGCCAGGACGCGCAGAGTCTGCGGGTCGAGGTCCGTCCCGGGCGCGGGGACCGCGTACGCCACCAGACGCTGCACCCCGGGCAGGTCCTCGCGCACCAGTACCGCCGTCTGCTCCACCCCCGGCGCCGAGGCGAGCACGGCCTCGATCTCGCCGAGTTCGATGCGGAAGCCGCGGAGTTTGACCTGGTCGTCGGTGCGGCCGAGGTACTGGAGGCGGCCGTCGGGCAGCCACTGGGCGAGGTCGCCGGTGCGGTACATGCGCGCGCCGGGTGCGCCGTGGGGGTCGGCGGTGAAGCGTTCCGCCGTGAGGCCGGGCCGGGCCAGGTAGCCCCGGGCCAGCTGGATTCCGGCCAGGTACAGCTCCCCGGGCGTACCGGCTGGTACGGGTCGGAGACGGGCGTCGAGGACGTAGGTCCGGGTGTTCCGGACGGGGCTGCCGATGGGGGCTCCGGTCCGGCCCGGCACGAGGGTTTCCGGGGTGCAGGTGGTGGCGGTGACGTCGACGGCGGCTTCGGTGGGGCCGTAGAGGTTGGCGAGTTGGACGGGGGTGGGTGGGGTGTGGAAGCGGGTGACGAGTTCGGCGGGCAGCGCTTCGCCCGAGCAGGTCACGAGGCGGAGGGTGGGGCAGTCGGTGAGGTCGGATTGGCCGAGGAAGGCGGCGAGCATGGAGGGGACGAAGTGGATGACGGTGACGTGTTGTTGGCGGATGAGGTCGGCGAGGTATTCGGGGTCCTTGTGTCCGTCGGGGCGGGCGATGACGAGGGGGGTGCCTTGGGTGAGGGGCCAGAAGAATTCCCAGACGGATACGTCGAATCCGGCGGGGGTCTTCTGGAGTACGCGGTCGTGGGTGGTGAGTCGGTAGGTGTGCTGCATCCACTGGATGCGGTTGACGATGGCTTCGTGTTCGACCATGACGCCCTTGGGGCGGCCGGTGGAGCCGGAGGTGAAGATGACGTAGGCGGGGTGGCGAGGGAGCAGCGGGGCGGCCCGGTCCGCGTCCGACACCGGATCGCGGGACAGCCGCTCCAGTTCGACCCCGATCTCCGGCGCGTCCACGACGATCACTTCCATGCCCATGGGCAGCGGTACGAGACCCAGTGAGACGAGGTCCGTCACCACGCACACCGGCGCCGCGGTGTCCGTCATGTACGCGAGGCGCTCGTTCGGCAGGGACAGGTCCAGCGGCAGATAGGCGCCGCCCGCGCGGATGACCGCGTGCAGGGCCACGAGCAGGGAGAGGGACCGGGGCAGGGCCACCGCGACCACCGTCTCGGGGCCGACACCCCGGTCGATGAGCAGTCGGGCGAGCCGGTTGACGCGCTCCTCGAAGGCGGGTCGTGACAGCTCGACCCCCTCGAAGACGAGGGCGGGGCCGGTAGCCCCGGGGGCGCCCTGGGAAACGAGGTCGGCGAGGGTGGCCGGGCCGGTCACGGGGACGGTGGTGTCGTTCCAGCGGTGCAGGACCAGCTCGCGCTCCTGCGCCGACAGCACCTCAAGCTCCGCCACCGGACGGTCCGGGGCGGCCACCGCGGCATCGAGCAACCGCACGAGCCGGTCCGCGAGGGTGCGTACGGTCCCCTCGTCGAACAGGTCGGACGCGTAGCGGATGCCGCCCTCGATGCCCGCACCCTCGTGGGCCGTGCCGAAGGCGATCTCCAGGTCGAACTTGGCTCCGCCGGTCTCCACCGTCAGCTCGGCCGCCGGCATCCCGAACAGCTCCGGCAGCACGGGGTTCACCGAGTGGTAGGTCACCATCGTCTGGAACAGCGGGTTCCGGGAACGGGACCGTTCGTGGTCCACCGCCTCGACGACCGCCTCCCACGGCAGGTCGGCGTGGGCGAAGGCGGCCAGTCCGGTGTCCCGGACCCGTGCCACCAACTCGCCGAACGTCGGCGAGCCGGAGAGGTCCGCCCGCAGCACCAGCGTGTTCAGGAAGAAGCCGGCCAGGCCCTCCCACTCCGCGCCGTCGCGCCCGGAGACCGGGCTGCCGAGCGGGATGTCGTCGCCGGCGCCCAGCCGGTGCAGCAGGGCGGCGACCGCGGCGTGGGCCACCATGAACGGGGTCGCGCCGCCCTCGCGGGCGATCCGCAGCAGGCCGTCCGCCGTCGCGGCGGACACCGAGAAGTCCACCACGCCACCCTCGTACGAGGGCTCCGCCGGCCGGGACCGGTCGGTGGGCAGTGCCACCTCCGCCGGGACCCCGGCGAGGGCGCCGCGCCAGAACTCCGTCTGCCGGGCGGCCGTCGACAGCGGGTCCGCGGCGTCGCCCAGCACCTCCCGCTGCCACTGGGCGAAGTCCACGTACTGCAGGGGAAGTTCGGTCCGCTCCGGGGCCGTACCCGCCCGCCGCGCCGTGTAGGCCGCGTCCAGGTCCGCGAGCAGCAGGGCCGTCGAGGACTCGTCGGTGGCGATGTGGTGCACGAGCAGGAGCAGGACGTGATCGTCCGGTGCGGCCCGCAGCAACGTCACCCGGACGGGGATCTCCGACGCCAGGTCGAAGAGGTGTCCGCCGGCCCGGACGGCCTCGTCGGCCAGCCGGTCGACGGGCACGTCGCGGAGCTCCACCGGAACGTCCACGCCGGCGGGCAGCACGCGCTGGTACGGCTGGCCGTCGTGCTCGGCGATCACCGTACGCAGCACCTCGTGCCGGGCCACCAGGTCCCCGACCGCCGCTCGGAGCGCCGCGAAGTCCACCGGACCCCGCAGGCGCACCGCCGCCGGCACGTTGTACGTGGTGGCCGGGCCGCGGACACTGTCCACCACCCACAGCCGGTGCTGGGCGAAGGACAGCGGGGGCCGCTCGGGCCTGACGCCCGCGCCCGGTCGGGGCCGGCTGCCGGCGTCGGCCGGCGCGAGCCGAGCGGCCAGCGCCTCGACGGTCCGCAGTTCGAACACGTCGCGGATCCCGCACTCGACGCCGAGCACCTCACGGATCCGTCCCGCGGCGCGGGCCGCCAGTAGCGAGTGACCGCCCAGGGCGAAGAAGTCGTCCCGCACGCCCACGGTCGGCCGGCCCAGTACGGAGGCCAGGATCCCCGTCAGGACCTCCTCCCGCACGTCCCGGGGGGCGCGCGAGGCGGACACGGCGACGAGTTCCGGCGCGGGCAGGGCCCGTCGGTCGAGCTTGCCGTTGGGGGAGAGGGGCAGCGCGGGAAGCGCGACGAAGGCGGCCGGGACCATGTATTCGGGCAGCCGGTCGGCGGCCAGGGCGCGCAGGGCGTCCGCGTCGAAGTCGGTGCCGGGCGCCGCGACGACGTAGGCCACCAACTGCTGCATCCCGGGGTTGTCCTCGCGCACCAGGACGGCCGCCTGGGCGACGGAAGCGGAGGACGTCAGGACCGTGGCTATTTCACCGAGTTCGATGCGGAAGCCGCGGAGTTTGACCTGGTCGTCGGTGCGGCCGAGGTAGTGGAGTCGGCCGTCGGGGAGCCATTGGGCGAGGTCGCCGGTGCGGTACATGCGGGTGCCGGGGGGGCCGTAGGGGTTGGCGGTGAAGCGTTCGGCGGTGAGGTCGGGTCGGGTGAGGTAGCCGCGGGCGAGTTGGGTGCCGGCGAGGTAGAGCTCGCCGGGGGTGCCGGGGGGTACGGGGTTGAGGTTGTGGTCGAGGACGTAGGTGTGGGTGTTCCAGACGGGGATGCCGATGGGGGCAGTGCTGTGGGTGTTGGTGTGGGGGGTGCAGGTGGTGGCGGTGACGTCGACGGCGGCTTCGGTGGGGCCGTAGAGGTTGGCGAGTTGGATGTGGGTGGTGGGGGTGTGGAAGCGGTTGACGAGTTCGGTGGGGAGCGCTTCGCCGGAGCAGGTGATGAGGCGGAGGGTGGGGCAGTGGCTGAGGTCGGATTGGCCGAGGAAGGCGGCGAGCATGGAGGGGACGAAGTGGAGGACGGTGACGTGTTGTTCGCGGATGAGGTCGGCGAGGTAGTCGGGGTCCTTGTGGCCGTCGGGGCGGGCGATGACGAGGGGGGTGCCTTGGGTGAGGGGCCAGAAGAATTCCCAGACGGATACGTCGAATCCGGCGGGGGTCTTCTGGAGTACGCGGTCGGGGGTGGTGAGTCGGTAGGTGTGCTGCATCCACTGGATGCGGTTGACGATGGCTTCGTGTTCGACCATGACGCCCTTGGGGCGGCCGGTGGAGCCGGAGGTGAAGATGACGTAGGCGGGGTGGCGGGGCAGGAGCGGGGCGGTCCGGTCCGCGTCCGACAACGGACCGGTGCGCTGTGCCACGAGGAGCTCCGCGGCTTCCCGTGAATCCATCAGCAGCCGCTCGACGGCCGGGTCCGACGGAAGGAAGGTTGCCGACAAGGTGTCGGTAAGAATCAGCGTCGGGGCCGCCGTGCGCGTCATGTACGAAAGGCGCTCGGCCGGCAGGCCGAGGTCCAGCGGCAGGTAGGCGCCGCCCGCGCGGATGACCGCGTGCAGGGCCACGAGCAGTTCGAACGAACGGGGCAGGGCCACCGCGACCACGCTCTCCGGCCCGACACCCCGGCCGATCAGCAGTCGGGCGAGCCGGTTGACGCGCTCCTCGAAGGCGGGTCGTGACAGCTCGACCCCCTCGAAGACGAGGGCGGGGCCGGTAGCCCCGGGGGCGCCCTGGGAAACGAGGTCGGCGAGGGTGGCCGGGCCGGTCACGGGGACGGTGGTGTCGTTCCAGCGGTGCAGGACCAGCTCGCGCTCCTGCGCCGACAGCACCTCCAGCTCCGCCACCGGACGGTCCGGGGCGGCCACCGCGGCATCGAGCAAGCGCACCAGACGCGCGGTCATCGCCTCGACGGTCTCCGCGTCGAACAGGTCGGTCGCGTACCGGACTCCGCAGGTCATCCCCGCGATCCCGGTCGCGGCACGCCGGAAGAGGATCTCCAGGTCGAACTTGGCGGCGCCGGCCGGGACCGGGACCTCCTCGGCCGTCAGCCCCTCGAACAGGCCGACCGGGCCGCGTCCCGCTCCCTCGTACGCCACGAGGGTCTGGAACAGCGGGTGCCGCGACAGCGACCGCTCCGGGTTGACCGCCTCCACGACCGCCTCGAAGGGGAGGTCGGCGTGTTCCAGGGCCGCGGTCGCGGCCGAGGCCGTACGCAGCAGCAGCTCGCGGAACGTCGGCGCCCCCGACAGGTCGGCGCGCAGCACCACCGTGTTGACGAAGAACCCGACCAGCGGGTCGAGGGACTCCTCGCCGCGACCCGCGACGGGGCTGCCGAGCGGGATGTCGTCACCTGCGCCCAGGCGGTGCAGCAGGGCCGCGACCGCCGCCGACACCACGGTGAAGGCCGTCGTGCCCGTCGCCGTGGCGAGGGCGTCCAGACCGGAGACCAGCTCGGCGGGCAGTTCGGCGGTGACCGTCCGCCCCGCGTGCGTGGGCTCCGCCGGGCGGGGCCGGTCCGTGAGCAGGGGCAGCTCCTGGGGGAGTCCGTCCAGGGCCGTGCTCCAGTAGGCCGCCTGACGCTGCGCCAGGGACCCTTCCCGGGCGGCGTCGCCCAGCAGTTCGCGCTGCCACAGCGCGTAGTCCGCGTACTGCACCGGCAGGACCGCGAACCGCGGTTCCGCGCCGGCCGACCGGGCCGCGTACGCCTCGGCGAGATCCGCCAACAGCGGGCCCGTGGACCACTCGTCCCCGGCGATGTGGTGCATCAGCAGGAGCAGCGTCCACTCCTGCGGGCCTGCTTCCAGCAGGGTCGCCCGCAGCGGGAGTTCGGTCGTGAGGTCGAAGGGTCGGCCCGTCTCCCGGTCGATGCGTGCCGCATGCCCGGAGGCGGGCACCCGTTCCACGACGAAGGGCACCTCGGCGTCCCCGACGGGCAGGATCCGCTGGTACGGACCCTGCGCGTCCTCCGCGTACACGGTGCGCAGCGCCTCGTGCCGGGCCACCACGTCCCGCAGGGCCGAGGCCAGCACGGCCGGGTCCAGGGCGCCGCGCAGCCGCAGCGCGAGCGGGATGTTGTAGGTCGCGGAGGGACCGTCCAGGCGGTGCAGGAACCACAGGCGGGCCTGCGCGTACGACAGGGGCAGCCGCTCGGGACGCACGCCGCCCATCGGGACGGGGCGCCCGGCCCCGCCGCGGTCGGCGAGCCGGACGGCCAGACGTGCGACGGTCCGGGCCTCGAACACGTCGCGGACCGAGCACTCCGTGCCCGTGGCGCGGATCCGCGCCGCCACCCGGGTGGCCAGCAGCGAGTGCCCGCCGAGCCGGAAGAAGTCGTCGTCGGCGCCCACCGACAGCAGCGACAGCGACTGGGCGAAGACCTCGGCGATCCGCTCCTCGGCCGCGCCCCGCGGCGGGCGCGAGGACGTCGTCGCACCGAGGGTCGGGGCCGGCAGCAGGGCGCGGTCCAGCTTGCCGTTGACGTTGGTCGGCAGGGCCTCCAACGCCACCAACGCCGCCGGAACCATATGTTCCGGGAGCTGCGCGGCCAGTTCCGCGCGGAGCCTCTCCACGTCCTCGGGGCCGGCGCCGGTCACGTATCCGACCAGCCGGGGGATGCCGGGGACGTCCTCGCGGACCACGACCGCCGCGGCCGACACGCCGTCCAACGCGGTCAGGGCCGCCTCCACCTCGCCGGGCTCCACCCGGAACCCGCGGATCTTGACCTGGTCGTCGGCCCGACCGAGGAACTCGATCAGCCCGTCCGTACGGCGGCGCACGAGGTCACCCGTGCGGTACATGCGGCTGCCGGGCGCCCCGAACGGGTCGGCGACGAACCGCTCCGAGGTGAGCGCGAACCGGCCCAGATAGCCGCGCGCGATCTGTTCGCCCGCCAGGTACAGCTCACCCGTCACCCCCGTCGGCACCGGCCGCAGGCGGCCGTCCAGGACGTGCGCCCGGGTGTTGTCCAGCGGCCGGCCCACGACCGGGGTCGGGCAGTCGCCGACCCTGGCCACCAGGGCGTCCACGGTGAACTCGGTCGGACCGTAGTAGTTGACGACCTCCACGTCGGTGAACGCGGCCAACTCCTCCCACAGCGCGGCGGGCACGGCCTCCCCGCCCAGCAGGAACAGCGGCGGCCGCCAGTCGCCGGCCAACAGCCCCGCGTCCAGGAGCTGCCGGGCGTACGACGGCGTGACGTCGAGGGTGTCGATCCGCTCGGCGCGGACGTACGCCACGACCGCCTCGGCGTCCCGGCGCTCGAACTCGTCGAGCACGTGCAGTTCGTGGCCGGCCACCAGCCACAGCAGCTGCTCCCAGGAGGAGTCGAAGGAGAAGGAGGCCGTGTGCAGGGCGCGCACCCGTCGGCCCGATCGACGGGCGACCGGCAGGTACAGCTCGCGCTCGTGGTCACGGAAGAGCCTGGTCAGGCCGGCGTGCCGGAGCAGTACCCCCTTGGGCAGACCGGTGGATCCCGAGGTGTAGATGACGTATGCGGCCTGCTCGGGCCCCGTCACGGCGTCCGGGCCGGGCACGGCGGCGGCCAGGCGTTCCGCGGTCGCCGGATCGTCCAGGACGACGGCTGGCACACCGGGCACCCGCGCCGCGACGGCGCGGGTCGTCACCACGCACACCGGGGACGCGTCCCGCAGCATGTGGGCCAGCCGCTCGGCCGGGTGGTCCAGGTCCAGCGGCAGGTACGCCCCGCCCGCCTTGAGGACGGCCAGGACGGCGACGACGGCGTCGGCGGACCGGGGCACCGCGAGTCCCACGACCGTGTCCGGGCCGACCCCCTCGGAGGTCAGGACGGCGGCCAACCGGCCTGCTCGATCGACGAGTTCGGCGAAGGTCAGCCGCTCCTCGCCGGCCACCACCGCGAGGGCGTCCGGCGCGGCGGCCGCCCGCTCGGCGAACACCTCCGTGACGCTCTGCGCCGGTACGGGGCGGGCCGTGTCGTTCCACCGGGCCAGCCGCTCCCGCTCCGCGGCGTCGCGCAGCTCCCACTGGGACACCCGCCCCGCGGGGGCCGCGACCGCCTCGGCGAGGGCGCGCAGCAGCCGGTCCGCGAAGGTCTCCACCGTCTCCCGGTCGAACAGGGCGGTGGAGTAGAAGACCTCCAGTTCCAGGTCCTCACCGTGCGCGGAGTCCGCGAAGGTGACGTCCAGGTCGAACTTGGTGACGCCGGGATCGACCCGGTCGGCGCGGGCGGACTCCCCGAACAGGGTCCGTACGTCCTCGGAGACCGTGCTGTGCGAGACCATCGTCTGGAAGAGCGGGTGCCGTGACAGGGACCGCTCGGGGTTGACCGCCTCCACCACCTGGTCGAACGGCAGGTCGGCGTGGTCCAGCGCCGTCAGGTCGGCCGCCCGGACCCGCTCCAGGAGCTCGCCGAACGTCGGGTCGCCGGACAGGTCGGTGCGCAGCACCACCGTGTTGACGAAGAAGCCCACCAGGTCGTCGAGGGCGCTGTCGGCGCGCCCCGCGACCGGGCTGCCGAGGACGAGGTCCTCGCCCGCGCCGAGCCGGTGCAGCGTCGCGGCGACCGCGGCGTGCACCACCATGAACACGCTGGTACCGCTCTCCCGTGCCAACGTCCGCACGGCGAGGGCGAGATCGCGCGGCAGCGAGCGGAACGCCAGCGCTCCGGCGTGCTGCGCCGTCGCCGCGCGGGGACGGTCCGCGGGCAGGCCGCCGGCCTCCGCGGGCAGGCCCGCCAGCTCCGAGCGCCAGAACGCGGCCTGGCCCGCCGCGAGGGTGCCCGGCCGGTCCGCGGCGCCCAGCAGCTCCCGCTGCCACAGCGCGTAGTCGGCGTACTGCACCGGCAGCGGCGCGAACGCGGGCTCGGCGCCGGCCAGGCGGGCGGCGTAGGCCTGTTCCAGATCGCGCAGGAACGGCCCCATCGACCACTCGTCGCTCGCGATGTGGTGCAGCAGCACGACGAGGGCGTCCGTCCCCGCCCGGGTGTCGCGCACCAGTGTCACCCGCAGCGGGGCCTGCTCCGCGATGTCGAACAGGTGCCCGAGGGCCCGGGTGATGGCCTCGTCGAGGGCGGTCGCGCCCTCGACCTCCTCGACGAACAGCCGGACACCGGCCGCGCCCGCGTCCAGCACCCGCTGGAACGGGACGCCGTCGCGCTCCCCGAAGACCGTGCGCAGGGCCTCGTGGCGGGCGACGGTGTCGGCCAGCGCCGCGTCCAGCGCGACCGCGTCGAGCCGGCCGTCGAACCGGACGGCGAACGGGATGTTGTAGGTGGCGCTCGGACCCTCCACCTGGTGCAGGAACCACAGTCGCTGCTGGGCGTACGACAGCGGCAGCGGGTCGGGGCGGACCCCGGCCGACGGCGCGGTCCGCGACACCGCGGCACGCTCGGCCAGCAGGCCGGCCAGCGCGGCCACGGTCCGGGCCTCGAACACGTCCCTGATGCCGCAGTCGGTGCCGAGGGCGGCCCGGGTCCGGGCGATCACCCGGGCCGCGGGCAGGGAGTGCCCGCCCAGGACGAAGAAGTCGTCGTCGGGACCGACGGAGGGCAGGCCGAGGACGTCGGCGAAGATTCCGGCGAGGATCTCCTCGCGGGCACCGCGCGGACTGCGCCCCCCGGCGGAGACCAGACCCGCCAGGTCGGGGGCGGGCAGGGACCGCCGGTCGACCTTGCCGTTCGCGGTCAACGGGAACGCGTCGAGGACCACGACGGCCGAGGGCACCATGTACTCGGGCAGCGCCCCCGCTGCCGCCTCGCGCAACGCGCCGGGCGCCGGCTCAGCCCCCGCGTCGGCGGCGGGGGTGACGTAGCCGACCAGCGCGGGGAAGCCGGGCAGGTCCTCGCGGACCAGGCAGACGGCCCGACCGACGCCCTCACAGGCCGCCAGCACGGCTTCGACCTCGCCGAGTTCGATGCGGAAGCCGCGCAGCTTGATCTGGTCGTCGGCCCGGCCCAGGAACTCGATCCGGCCGTCGGCCCGGCGCCGGACCAGGTCCCCGGTCCGGTACATGCGCTCGCCGGGCCCGCCGAAGGGGTCGGCGACGAACCGCTCCGACGTCAGGGCGGGGCGGCCCAGGTAGCCGCGGGCCAACTGGCCGCCGCCCAGGTACAGCTCGCCGGGTCGGCCGGCGGCCACCGGACGCAGCGCGCCGTCCAGGACGCGGGCGCGGGTGTTCCAGAACGGGGTGCCGATGTCGGGGACGCCCGTGTGGTCGGGCGCGAGGACGCCGGAGGTGGCCCACACGGTCGCCTCGGTCGGGCCGTACACGTTGGTCACCGAAGCCGCGGTCCGGGCCAGCCGCTCGGCGAGGACGGCGGGGAGGGCCTCGCCGCCGACGAGGACCCGGGTCCCGGCCAGCGAGGTCGGTCGGCCGTCCTCCAGCAGGGCGTGCCACAGCGAGGGCGTGGCCTGCATGACGGCCGGGCGGTGCTCGTCGACGAGGGCCGCCAGGGCCGCGGGGTCGCGTACGGTGTCGCGGTCGGCGAGGACCACGGTGGCGCCGCACAGCAGCGGGGTGTGGATCTCCAGCACGTGGATGTCGAAGGAGACGGTCGTCACCGCGACGAGCCGGTCCCCGGGAGCGAGCGCGAGCTCCTCGGACTGCATGCGCAGGAAGTTGGCGAGCGCCGAGTGGGGGATCACGACCCCCTTGGGGCGGCCGGTGGAGCCCGAGGTGTAGATGACGTACGCCGGGTGGTGGGGCGCGGGGCGGACCGACCGCAGGATCGTTTCATCGGCGGTGGCCCCGTTGCCGGCGCCCGCGGGGCCGTCCGAGCCGTCCGCGTCGCCCGGGTCTGCCAGCGCGGACAGGGTGTCGGGGGAGTCCAGGACCACGACGGGCACCCCGGCGACCTGCGGGACGAGCGGGGCCTGCGCCAGCGTCGTCAGCACGCACACCGGCCGGGCGTCCTCGACCATGAACGAGAGCCGCTCGGCCGGGTAGTCCAGGTCCAACGGGAGGTAGGCCCCGCCCGCCTTGAGCACCCCGAGCAGCGCCACGACCAGGTCCTCGCCCCGTGCGAGCGCGATGCCGACGACGGCCTCCGGGCCCACGCCGTGTCCGGC
Organism: Streptomyces sp. NPDC040432; assembly: GCF_055595445.1. Lineage (NCBI taxonomy): Bacteria > Bacillati > Actinomycetota > Actinomycetes > Kitasatosporales > Streptomycetaceae > Streptomyces > Streptomyces sp. NPDC040432. The sequence goes on from NZ_JBVIVP010000006.1 coordinate 36,187, forward strand.
GAGGACCCGGGCGAGCCGGTCCGAGCGGTCGGCCAGGGCCGCGTAGTCGAGCGACTTCCGTCCGGCGATCACCGCCGTCACCCCGGGGTGCAGCCGCGCCGCCTCCTCGAACAGGTCGACGAGGGTACCGGCGGGCAGCTCGCGGTCGGTGTCGTCGTCCGCGCGTACGGCGGCCTCCAGGGCGGCGGGCGCCAGCAGGTCCGGCCGACCCACCGGGGCCTGCGGCCCGGCCGCGGCCAGTTCGCGCAGGAAGTGCGCGAACTCGGCGCAGCGGGCGCCCAGCGAGGTCGTGTCGTAGGCGTCGGGGTTGCCGTCGAACTCGAACCGGATCCGGCCCTGCGCGCTGTCGTGGTAGACCCCGAGGGTGACGTCGTCCACCGGACCGGCGGCGATGTTGTGGACCGTGCCGGGGGAGCCCGCGAAGTCCAGGGCGGTGTCGAAGGCCTTGATGTTGACCATCGGCCCGAGGAGGCCCTGGGCCCGCCCGGACAGTCCGAGGTCGCGGCGGATGTCCTCGGCGCGGTAGCGCTGGTGGCGGCGCAGGCCGGCGGTGGCGGCGGCGACCTCGCGGACCAGCTCGCCGATGGGGGTCGCGGGGCGCACGGGCACCCGCAGGGGCAGTACGTTCACGACCATCGCCGGGACCTTCAGCGCGGCCGACCCGAGCCGGGCCATCGCCGGTACGGACAACAGGACGTCACGGCTGCCGGTGGAGCGGTGCACGAACGCGGCGAAGGCCGCCGTCACGACGTCGGCCCAACTGGCCTTCGCGTCGCGGGCGATGGCGAGCAGCCCGGTGGTCTCGGCGGGGCTGAGGGTGGCTCCGTCGCGGAGGAATCCGTGCGCGGCGGCCACGGCCGTGCCGCTCAGCGGCTCCGGCTCGGGGCAGTCGGCGAGGCGCTCCAGCCAGTAGGCGCGGTCCGCCGCGAAGGCCTCGGAGGTCCGGTACTCCCCTTCGGCCTCCACGACCGCGGCGAGGGTGCCGAACGAACGGGCCGCCGGCTCCTCGCCGTTCCGCAGGGCCGAGTACACCTCGGCGGTGCGCCGGGAGAGCAGGGAGAACGCGAACGCGTCGAGGGTGATGTGGTGGGCCCGCTGGTACCACAGGACCCGCTCGGGGCCGACCCGGTGGAGGGTGAACAGGGACAGGGTGTCGGCGGTGAGGTCGAGCGGTCGCGCCATGTCGCGGCGCATCGCCTCGACCGCGGCGCCCACCGGGTCCTGCTCGCCGGTGTGGTCGAGCACCGCCACCAGCGGACCGGAGGCCGGTCCGGACCAGGTCTCCTGGTACGGCTCGCCGGCCTCGTCCTCGGAGAAGCGCGCGGTCAGCGCCTCGCACTCGGAGACCGTCCGCCGCAGCGCCGTGACGAACACGCCGGGGTCGAGCGGACCGTCGATCTCGACGTACTGGCCCACGTTGTAGACGGGGGACGCGGGGTCGAGTCGCTGGCCGTACCACACACCGGCCTGTGCCCCGGTGAGGGGGAGACGCTGGGAAGGGCGGTCGCTCATGGGATCGTGCTCCAGATTCAGGCAGCTGCGGGGAGAGGCGAAGGGCGGACCGTGGCGGTCGACGGCCCATGACGGGGACGCGGGCGGGGGCGGCGCGCGGTCCCCCTCCCCGGGCCGGGGGAGAGGGGCCGGGGGAGGAGGGAGGGGAACGACGGACGAACGGGCGATCGTGGAAGTGGCGGGAACTCAGACCGTTTTGGTGGGTCCGAACTTCGCGGTGTCGGCCGCCTCGCCGAGCGGGCCTTCCCCGACCGGCTCCGCCGCCTCTTCCTCCTCGCGGGGAAGGGTGGCGCGTCGCAGTCCGGGTACCGCGATGGCGACGGCGACGGCCGCCACAGCGCAGACGGCGCCGTTCAACAGGGCCGCGCCGGCCGGGCTGAACCAGCGTGCGACCGCCGCGACCTCGACGTCGCCGATGATGTCCCCGGTGGTGCCCTGGGTGGTGATCACGCTGACGATGCGTCCGCGCAGTCGGTCCGGGGTGCTGTGCTGGACCAGGGCGTATTCGAGGATCTCGTACACGGTGCCGCAGGCGCCGCCGACGGCGAGCGCCGCGCAGGCCAGGTAGACGTTGCCGCTGAGGGCGAAGCCGATGGTGGCCAGACCGCCGACGAACGCGGCGAGCAGCAGCAGGCGTCCGGGGCGCGCGGTGCGGGTGAGCCATCCGCTGGTCGCCGAGACCGCGACGGCGCCGACCGCCGGCGCGGAGTACAGCAGGCCCAGCATGACCTCACCGCCGCCGAACTGACGGTCCACCATCTCGGGGAACAGGACCACGGGCACGTTGAACAGGGCGGTGACACCGCCGAGGAGCACCAGGCCGCCGACCACGCGGTTGTGCCAGGCGTGCCGGAACGCGACGAGCAGGGAGCCGGAGTCGGCGTCCTCGTCGTCCGCGTCGGGGTCCTCGGCGACGGGCGGCAGCGGGCGGATCCGGGAGATGAGGAAGGCGGTGAGGGCGGTGGTCACGGCGGCGAACGCGAAGACGGGCGCGGGGCCGGTCAGCGCGAGCAGTACACCGCCGAGGAACGGCGCCGTGATGGAGCCGATCTCCCCGGTGAGGGAGATCAGCGCGCCGGCGGCGGGGAGTTGGTCCGGCCGGACCAGGGTGGGGGCCACGGCCATGAGGGCGGTGAAGCTGACCCCGGTGGCGAGGCCGTCCCAGGCGACGCACAGGTAGATCGCCCACTGGGACGGGTCGTCGAGCATCGCGTTGACGGCGAGTCCGGCGAAGGCGAGGGCCGCGGCGCCGCGGGCGCGGACGATGAGCGTCCGACGGTCGTTGCGGTCGGCCATGACGCCGCCCCACAGTGATCCGAGCAGCACGGTGATGCTCATGATCATGCTGACGACGGCGACGTCGAAGGTCGACCGGGTCAGTCCGTACACCTGGGCGGACAGCGCGACCGTCGCCATGCCCAGGCCGAACAGCGAGACCACGCGGGCGATGAAGATCGCCCGGAAGTCGGGGCTGGTGCGCAGTGGTTCGATGTCGATGACGAGGTCACGCAGGGGCACAGGTGGCTCCGGGGGTGGGAGGGCGGGCCGGTTCAGGCGGCGGGGGAGAGGATTTCGGCCCAGGCTCGGAGCGTCGGGCGCTCGGCGAGGTCGACGAAGCTGATCTGGGCGCCCTCGGCGCGCCAGCGCTCGACGAGGGTCATCAGCCGGATGGAGTCGAGACCCTGGTCGAGGAGGCTTTCGTCCACCAGGACCTCGGCGGGCTCGGCGTACAGCACGTCGGCGACGTCGCGGACGAGCCGTTCGAGGGCGAAGGCCTCGGGGGCGGGGGTCGGGTGCATGGGGTTCTCCTGTTCGGTGGCCGGTCGGGTCGTTCGTCGGCCGGTGGGAGTGGCTGCGCCGGTGGTCGGCCGGCGGCGGGGCGCGGCGCGGGACGGCGGTGCCGACGCCATGTGCACTGCGATGCAGAACAATTGATGTGGCGACTTAGGTAAGGCTAACCTAAGGTTTACGATCTCCGTAACGGTGGACCGGCCCGGCCGTCCGGGCCGGGCCCCCACGTCGCCGCAGGTGGGCGCCGTCCGGAGCGGGGACGCGCCCGCGTTGCACGCGCTGTCCGCGCCCTTCGTCCGATCCGGTGCGCTCAGGGCCCGGCCGCCGGAGCACTACCGGGACCACGCGGGCCGTCTCCTGCTGGTGGACGGCGACGTCGAGGGCTCCGTCCGGGGGTGCGTGGCACTCCGGGGGGCCGGAGCCCGTCACGGCCGTCCTCCACGACTTCTGCGTCGCCGTCGCCCACCAGGGCCGGGGCGGCGGGGCCGCGTTGCTGTTCGCCGCCTGCGAGCGGGCCCGCACCGAGGGTGGGCGTGCGTTGTTCACCGCCACCACCGGATCCGCCCGGCTCTTCCTCGCCACCACCGGATCCGCCCGGCTCTTCCTCCGGTACGGGTTCCGGTCCGTGGCGACCGCCGGGGCGCCGCCCGGCCGGGCCGCGCGGCTCGACCCCGCGCGAGGGTCGCGGGTGTTGAGGCCGAGCCTGCGACCCGCGCCCGAGGGCCGGGGCCCGGGAAGTCCTCCCGGGCCCCGGCCCGTGCCGGCAGGGCGACGCCCCGACGGGGTCATCAGCCCTGCGCGATCAGGCTCGCGGGGCGCATGTCCGTCCAGTTCTCGTCCGTGTACCGCGCGCAGCCCTGCCGGGTGTCCTCGCCGTGCGCGACCGTCCAGCCCGCCGGAACCTCGGCGAAGGCGGGCCAGAGCGAATGCTGGTTCTCGGCGTTGACGAGCACGAAGTAGCGGGCGTCGTCGTCCTCGAAGGGGTTGGTCGTGGCCATGGTCGTCTCCTAGAGGTGGTCGGCGGCGCCTGGTGCGCCGTCGGTCGTACGGGTGGTCTCGTGGAAGTCGGTCGCGAAGCCGGGATCGGGGTGCGCTCCGGCGCGTTCCGAACGGGCCGACTCCGCCGCCGTTGCGGTGGCCTCCTCGCTCAGCGCGCGCGCCTCCGCCGCACCGAACAGGGCGTCGGACCAGTGCCAGTGCAGGGTGAGCAGGCTCCGCCCGTTCTCACCCGCCGCCGACTGCGCGACGAGCCGCAACGGCCCTGCCAGCGGGAGCCCGCCACCGGACGGGTCCGCCGCGTACCCGGCGGGCCACCGTTCCCCGGCCGCGGGCGCCCAGCGGGCGTCACCGGCCGACGGGAGCAGCGCGGCGCGGCGCTGGTAGTGGACCCCGCGCCGGGGCAGGCCGGCCAGGAGCGTCGCGGTCTGCGTGTTCAGGTGCCGCAGCTGTTCGAGCCCGCGCCCCAGATCCGGAACGGCCCCGAGCGTCAGGACCGTACGGTCGTACGCGTCCGCCCCCGAGGCCGGACCCGGCGGCAGCGGCAGCCGGACGGTGTGGACGGTGCTCAGCCGCCCGGCCGTGCGCGGCGCGTGGGCGGGCCGCGGCAACTCCAGCTCCACCACCAGTCCGGTCCCGTCGTGCAGCCTGGGCCGGGAGTGCGCCGTACGGGCCAGGGCGGCCAGCAGCAGCACGTCGAAGGGGTGCGGCGTCCCGTCGGACCGTTCCGCCGGAGTGGGCAGTTCCAAACGGGTGACCACCCGGTGGCCGGGCCCGCCCGGCGGCCAACTCCGCCCCGCGGGGCTCCTCGTCAACTGCGCCCAGTGCGTGAGCTCCGCGATCCGGTCCCCCGAACCCGCCTCCGCGCCGAGCCGGCCGGCCCAGTCCAGGAGGCCGCCGGCGGGGCCGGGCGGGTCGCTGGGGGATTCCCCGTGCAGGAGCGGGAGTTCGTCGGTCAACGTCTGCCAGCCGACGCCGTCCACCGAGAGGAGGTGGGCCACGAGCAGCAGGAGACCGGGCTCACGCGCTCCCGCGTCGAACCAGACGGCCCGCAGCACCCGGGCGCGGCCCGGATCCAGTTCCTCGGCGGCCGTGCGGAGGGCGGCCTCGACCAGGTGGTCGCGCTCGCCCACCGACAGCCCGGCGACGGGCACCCGGCGCAGGGTGTCGGCCTCGGTGCAGGCGGGAGCCTCGGAGGCGGGCCTGACCTCCTGGCTCCAGATGCCGTTCGAGCGGTGCAGGGCCAGGCGCAGCGCCGGGTGCCGCCGGGCCAGCCCGGCCAGGGCGCGGCGCAGCGCCGCCGTCCCCAGCCCGGCCGGAACGCTCAGCAGCACGGCCTCGTGCGGGGAGTCCACCGGTCCGTCGGTCGCGCGCAGTCGGTGCGCGGACGGCAGCAGGGCCAGGGGACCGGCCTCGCCGTCCGCGGGGGGTGCCACGCGCCGCGCCGGGGCCGGTACGGGCCCTGCGATCGGGGCCGCGGCCGGCAGGGCGGGCCGGTCGGGCGTACGGCCGAGGGCGGTCAGCATCGCGGCGAAGCCCCGGGCGTGTTCGGTCAGCGAACCGGTGTCGTACAGGGCGGGGTTGCCGTCGACGTCCAGTCGCAGTCGCCCGTCCGGACGGCAGGACGCGGCGACCGAGAGGTCGTCCACGGGCCCGGAGGCCAGGCTCACCACGTGCCCCACCGTCCCGCCGAAGTCCAGCTCGCTCTCGAACGGCCGCAGGTTGACGAGGAGACCCGGGACGCGGCGACCGGACAGGCCGGGCCAGATGTGCCGGGCGAGGACCTCGCCCCGCACCCGCTGGTGGCGGCGCAGGAAGTCCAACTCGGCGGAGGCCTGCCGGAGCAGGTCCCGGAAGGTGTCGTGGGGGCCCACGGTCAGCCGCGCCGGAAGGATGTTCACGGCCGTGCCGGGAACCCGCAGCGTGCCGGGCGCGGTACGGGACGTCGTGTACAGGGCCATCGGGGTCTCCCCGCCCTCGGCGTACGGCGCGAGGTGGGCGGCGCACGCGGCGAGCACGGCCTCGCCCCACGTGCCGCCGGCGAGCCGGGCCGTGGCGGTAACGGCGGCGCTCTCCGCGGGGCCGAGCAGGACGGTGGCGCGCACGGTCGTGTCGGAGGGCGCGGCCTCGCGCCCGGCGGGGCGCACCGGCACCGGCGGTGCGGGGTGGCGGCGGGACCAGGCCTCCAGGTCGGTCGCGTAGGCGGCTGAGCCGAGGTAGGCGCGCTCCGCGCGGGCCAGCACCGACACCGGGGCGAAGGGGGAGGCGGGCGGGCGCGAACCGGTCACGAGGGCGGTGTAGTGCTCGCTGACGCGGCGGCTGAGCAGGGACACCCCGTAGCCGTCCACGGCCAGTTGGTGGAAGTACTGAACCAGCAGATGGCGTTCGGCGCCGAGGGTGACGAGCGCCGCGCCGAACAGGTCGGGGGTGTTCTCCGGCGCCGGCGGATCGAGCAGCAGGTCCAACCTCGGTGCACAGGCCAGTCGTTCGCGCACCAGATCCAGGGCGGCGGCGACGGGGTCCGCGGCCTGCGAGGTGTCCAGCCGCGGCAGGCTGCGCCCGGTGGGCCGCAGGGCCACGGGGGACTGCCCGTAGCGGCCGTCGTCGAGCGTGAGGCGGAACCGCAGCCAGGGCGCCTCGTCCAGGGTGCGGCCGAGGGCCTCCTCCAGGGCGGCGGGGTCGAGCGGGCCGACGAGTTCGATGTACTGGCCGACGTGGTGGCCGGCGTACGAGGGGTTGGCGCTCTGCGCGGCGAGTACGTGGGCCTGGGCGGCCGTCAGTTCCTCGGGCGCGGGGCCGACGGGGGCGGTGGTCGCGGACACGGGTCAGCTCCGGGGGGACGCGGTGGGGTCGGACGCCCGGACCGACGTCGCCGACGGTCCGGTACGGGCGGTGGCGCCGACGTCGGCCCGGTGGCGTGCGGGGGGTTCGTCGGTGCCGGGTCCGGGCTTCGCATGTGATGCGGACATGCCCATCCTTCCTCTGACCTGCCCAGGTGATCGGGGCAAGGCGTACCTAAGCTGACTTATGGGGTGTGGAGTGTCAAGTCGTCCTGAACCGGCTTGAATTGACCGGTTCGAGGCGGCGCCTCGGTGCGGGCCGGAGCGGATCCGGGCATGCGGAGGAGACCCTGCGGCCCGGGCGTGCGTGCTGCCCGTCGGGGAGGGGCGTACGGGGGAGCGGCCGTCCCCGGGAGGAGGCCGGCCGCCCGGGGACGGGACCGGCGACGCCGGGTCGGCGTGCACGGAGCCCGCCGCGCGGGGAGGTGCGGCGCGGTGCGGCCCCCGGTGGGGGAGCCATTGCCCGTGATGGACGTGTCGGGCGGACCTACGGCGGCTCGTGCTCGACGCCCCGGCCCCGGTCGTCGCGAACGGAGTTGAGGGACCGGCCCGCCGGCCGGTCGTGCCCCGGCGACGGCCGCCCCACCGGACGCGGCGACAGCAGCGGGTCGTCGAGGTGGACCAGGCGGTACCCGGCCGAGGTTTTGCCCCGGGGGGAACCCGGCGCGGGCCCGGACCCGCGCGAACGCCTGGTGGTGGCACCGCGGAGCTTCGGTCGGGCCCGCTGGGCCGCCTCCACCAGGGCGCCGACGGCCGGCGCCTCCTGGCGCAGCCGGTTGAAGCCGCGCACGGAGAAACCCGCGAGTTTGGCCGCGTACGGCCAGGGAGCACCCTCACGGATGGTCCGCAGCACCAGGTGGATCATGGCCGGGGTGGGCCCGTGCCCCGCGTGCAGGCCACGTGAGGCGGCCAGGTCCCGGGCGGCGCTCATGGCGTGCGCGAACGCGGGGTCCCTTTCCAGCCACTCGCCCAGCATTCGGTCGGTCAGACCGGCCGCGGCGGCTGCCGCTTCGACGGACAGGCCCTGCGCGGAGGCCTTCAGCGCCTCCGCCATCCTGCTCGCGATGTCCCACCGGTGGCTCGACATCTCGGGCAGTGCCGCCCGCAGCCGGCCGTCCGCCTGGTCGTGGCCCTCCAGCCAGTCGACGAGGTCCCCGGCCCAGTCCTGCGGCTCGGGTTCCACACTCCGATCCCCGTGCATCGCCTACACCTCCACGGGAACGTGGACGGCGCGGTACCCGGGCGGCCCGACTGGTCCGACCCGCTCCCGCCGGTCGGGCGGTGTGCTGCGCTCCTGCATGTCTTCCTGCCCCCTTCAGGTCCCCGTTCCGGGTTCCGCGCCGTCGCGGAACCCGGAACGGCACTTCTAGATGTCGTCCGCCGTGGGCGCGAGCACCCACAGCCGGTGGTCCCAGCCGATGTCGCGGCAGTCGCGGACCTGAAGGCCCGCACCCCGCGCCAGCTCCGTGATCTCCTCCTGCGACCGCACGGCCGAGCCGAACGCCGAGGCCAGGCGCAGGTGGTGCAGTGCGGCCTCCTCGTCGTCGGCGTCCGCGGTCGCTACCTGCTCCACCAGCAGCAACGTTCCTCCGGCGGGCAGCGCGGCGCCGCTCTCGCGCAGGACGAGGGCCGCGTCCGCGTCCGGCAGCAGGTCGAGCAGCCGGCACAGCAGGACCGTCTCGTCGCCGGGCGGGACCGGGCCGGTCGTGCCGAGCAGTTCCACCCGGGGCAGCACGTCGGGATCCAGCACCCGTTCACCGAGCACCCGCAGGGCCGAGGGCTGCGCGGCGACCGTCACCTTCAGCCCGGGGAACGCCCGGACGAGTGAGTTCACGACGGCGCCGGCGCCGTGGCCACCGGCGGTCAGCGAGGCCGCCGACGCCCAGTCGTACCCCGCGACGACGCCCGGCGCGATCCACAGGGCCTCGTCCTCGACGGCCGCCCGAGCCGAACCGGCCAGCCGCTCGTCCGAGGCCATCGCCTCGGCCAGCGGCAGCCCCGACAGCGTCCGGTAGCCGGCCCGCCCGGTCCACAGGCTCTCCGCGAGACCCGACAGGGACAGGTCCAGTGCCGCCTGGGCGCCGCGCAGGTCGTACTCCTCCAAGGAGTGGTCGTCCTCGACGAGTTCCTCACCGACCGGGGTCAGGCGGTAGCGCGTGTCCCCGCCCCCGGTGTTCCCGTCCTTGGTGTTCCCGCCCTCGGCGGACCCGTCCGCCGCGAGGACGTCGAGCGCGACGAGGTAGGTCAGCAGCGCGCCGAGGGTGCGCGGCGCGGCGCCGGTACGGGCGGCCAGCTCCGGGGCCGTCCGCACGCCCTGGTAGACGAGGTCCACCAGCCCCAGCGTGACCGCGGCCCGAATGGCCAGGCCCGGCGCGAGGTCGGTGAGCTCGTGCAGCCGGTCGTGCGGGTCCTGCTCCTCCTCCACCTCGACCGCCGCGGCCTGCGCCTGTCCCGCCGCGGGCTCGGTGCGGCGCCAGTAGCCGGTGATGTGCGTCCGCTCGCGCGGCACCTGACGGTCCGCCGCGAGGTGCCGCCGGATGCCCTTGAGGGTGACGGCCTCGCCCGCGGCCCAGGCGAACACCTCGCCCGGCAGCCACTCCATGGCGCGGACCGCCCGCTCCAGGAGGTCCGTACGGCCGGCCGGGGCGCCGTCGCGCACCAGCCAGGTGATCTCGGCGTCGGCCCGCGTCGGCAGCTCCTGGCGGTGGCTCTCCTCGCCGACCTCGATGAACACGCGGGCCACCGTCCCGGCCGGCATCTCCGCCAGCCACCGCGCGATGGCGGGCAGCGCCGTCTCGTCACCGATCACCAGCAGCCAGTCGGCGCCCTCGGGGTGACCGTGCGACATCTTGGGCCCGGCGATCCAGGTGACGTCACCGGGCTTGGCGCCCTGCGCCCACGAGGAGGCGACGCCGCCCGCGTGGTTGACGAAGTCGAAGTCGATCTCCCCGGCCTCCGGGTCGAACCGGACGGGCGTGTAGTCCTTGGTCAGCGGACGGGCGTCGGGCCAGTCCAGGCTGGACACGTTCTGGCCGGGCAGCACGGGCAGGTCCGCGCCGTCCTCGGCGAAGAAGAACTTCACGTGGTCGTCGAAGCCCTCGGAGCGCAGTGCGGGCAGGTCCAGGCCGTCCTTGGCGAACGCGCCCAACTGCGGACCGCCCAGGGTCAGGCGCCGCATGCCCGGGGTGACGTCCCGGACGCGGAGCACGGTGAGCTCGCGCAGCACGATGGGGAAGGTGACGACCGGACGGGGGTTGCGGCTGGACATCGACAGGGCTCCTCAGGGGTTCGGGAAAGCACGCGGAGTGCGGTGCGCCCGGGGGGCGGGAGCCCCGGGCGTCTGGGTTGGTTCCGGGCGGCGCCCCCGCACCGCGGGGTGCGGGGGCCGCCGTTGCGCACGGGCCGGCTACTGGCCGGCGACGGCCTTCGCGAGGAGCGGCGTCAGCTGCTGCGTGACCCACGGGGCGCTCAGCGGGTCCGGGTAGGCGATCGCCGAGGCGAGGGTGTTGTCCGACGGGACGACGGCGAAGTGCTTGTTCTTCACGGAGTTCAGCGACTGGAAGAGCTTGTTGCCCTCCAGCTCCTTCGGGCTGATGACGCCGCGGTCACCGAACGGGTAGGTCACCAGCAGCACGTCGGCGTCGAGCTGGTCGAGGTTCTCCAGGCTCACGCCGTTCTTGTCGGGGCCGTAGTTCTTGGCCTTGTCCGTCTTGGTGAAGCCGAGGCGCTCGAAGACGCCCGGGTCCTGGGCCTCGTACGACATGAAGCTGATCTGCTCCGGGTGGACCACCGTGTAGGTGTACGTCTTCCCCTTGAACTCGGGGTGCGCGGCGGCGGCGTCGTTGGTGGTCTTGTCGTTCGCCGCGATCACCTCGTTGGCCTTCTCCTCCAGGCCCAGGGCCTTCGCGGCCGTCTTCAGGCGCTCCTGCCAGGTGAGGGTGTCGGCCTGGGCCTTGTCGGTGAAGGTGACGACCGGGGCGATGGGGGACAGCTTCGCGTAGTCCTTGTCCATCTCCCAGGTGTTCATGCCGAGGATGATGTCCGGCGCCTCGGCGGCGATGGCCTCGTAGGCGGTGCCGTCGGTGTCGTCGTACGTCTTCAGCTTGGCCGCGCCGAGCTTGGTGATCGCGGCCTGCTTGTACTCGGCGACCTTGGAGCCGTCCTCCACGTCCGGGGTGATGACGGGGACGAGGCCGAGGGCGAGCGCGATCGCGGTGTCGCCGTCCGAGACGGTGGCCACCTTGACCGGCTTCTTCTTGACCTCGGTGTTGCCCCAGGCGTTCTTGAGGGAGACGGGCGCGAAGGCCTTCGCGTCGGCGGAACCCGAGGCCGCGGGCTTGCCCTCCTCCTTGGTGGAGCCCTCGCCGCAGCCGGCGAGCAGGCCGACGCAGGCGGCGGTGGCCACGATCGCGCCGATGGTCCGGAGTCTGGTGTTCTTGCTGTGCATCGGGATGTTCTCCGTTTACGAGGTGGTGTGACGGCCCAGGGGGAAGATCTGGGGCCGATCGGAGCGGGGATGAGGAACGACGAGGCAGTCGAGGCCGAACACGTCGGCGACGGTCTGCTCCGTGAGGACCTCCCCGGGGCTGCCCTGCCGCACGATCCGGCCGTCGCGCATGGCGACGATGGTCGAGGCGTACAGGGCGGCCTGGTTGAGGTCGTGGGAAACCAGGACGATGGTCTTTCCGGACTGCTCGTTGAGGTCGGCGAGCAGGTCCATGACCTCGATCTGGTGAGCGATGTCCAGGTAGGTGGTCGGTTCGTCGAGCAGCAGCAGCGGGGTCTCCTGCGCCAGCGCGAGGGCGATCCACACCCGCTGGCGCTGTCCGCCGGACAGCTCGTCCACCGGACGGTCGACGAGTTCCGCCGTGCCGGTGGCGGCCAGCGCCCGGGCGATGACCTCGTCCTCGGCGGCCGTGCGGCGCTGCCCGAACCGCTGGTGCGGGTGGCGCCCCCGCCAGACCAGGTCCGCGACGGTGATCCCCTCGGGGGCGATCGGGGACTGCGGCAGGATGCCGAGCCGGCGGGCCACCTCCCGTGTCGGCAGGGCGTGGATGTCCCTGCCGTCCAACAGGACGGAGCCTGCGGCCACGGGCAGCAGTCGGGCCATGGACTTCAGCAGGGTGGACTTGCCGCACGCGTTCGGGCCGACCAGGGCCGTGATGCGGCCCGGCTCGATCGTCAGCGAGAGTTCCTCGATGACGTGCCGCCGGTCGTAGCCGGCGCTGATCGCCCGCGCCTCCAGCCCGGGGGCGGGGAGGGCCGGTTCGGTGAGGTCGAGGGCGCCGGGGCCGGGGGACACGAGGTCGTTCATGAGCGTGCTCCTTGGCGCCGCAGCAGCAGTCGGACGAAGTAGGGGGCGCCGATCAGCGCCGTCAGGACCCCGGTGGGGACCGGGCTGATCAGCGGGCCGTGCTGGGCGAGTACGTCCGCACCCAGCACGATCACCGCGCCGACCGCGGGCGCCACCAGCAGGGTCCGTTCGGCGCCGACCAGCCGGACCGCGATCGGCCCGCTGATCAGGGAGACGAAACCGATCGGGCCGGTGACGCCCGTGGCGAGGGCCGCCGCCGCCGCGCCGACCAGCAGGGTGGCCGTCCGGGTGGCGCGCACCCGGGAGCCGAGCCCGTGCGCCAGCTGGTCCCCGAGGGACAGCGCGCCGAGCGCGCGGTTCAGCGGCAGCACGCACAGTCCGGCGCCGACGAGCGCCACGGCCAGGACGCCCACCCCGGACCAGTCGGCGCCCGAGACGCTCCCGACGAGCCAGCGGGTGACCTGGGCGATGCTGTGCTGACCGGCGGAGGAGAACAGGTAGTTGATGTACGCGGCGCACACCGCGGACAGGGCGATGCCGATCAGGACGAGCCGGTTGGTGTCCACCCGGCCCCCGCGCCGGCTGAGCAGCAGGATGACGCCGACCAGCAGGAACGATCCGCCGATCGCCGCGCCCTCCACCCCGTACGGCAGGGCCGGGGCGAACAGCAGGACGGTGACGGCGCCGGCGCCCGCGCCGGAGGAGATGCCCACGATGTCGGGCGTGGCGAGGGGGTTGCGGATCAGCCGCTGGTACAGGGCGCCGGAAAGTCCGAACAGCGCCCCGGCCAGCAGCGCGGCCAGTGCCCTCGGGAGCCTGATGCGGTGGATGACGTAGTCGGCGAGGCCGGTCCGCATCCCGAACGCGGCGGGCAGCACGTCCCCGCCGGGGATCCCGCGCAGCCCGCCGAGCAGTACGGAGGCGACGAGCAGACCGAGCGCGAGGGCGACGAGCACGGCGACGACGACCGTCGCCCGGCGCGTCCCCGCGTGCCGGGCGGCGCGCAGCCGGGCGGCGGTGGCGGCGATGGTGTCGGCGGCGGAGGCCGCGGTCCGCGCGGTGGTCGCCGCGTCGGCGGGACGGACCGGCGCGGCCACGCCCGCCTTTCCGGTGGCCGGGGTGGGGTCGGTGGCGGTCATGCCTGCACCGTCCCTCGGCGCCGGGCCAGCCAGACGAAGTAGGGGGTGCCCACGATCGCGGTCATCACCGACACCTGCACCTCTCCGTGTTCGAGCACGAGCCGGCCGGCCGTGTCCGCCCCGACGACCAGCACCGCGCCGCAGAGCAGGGCCAACGGCAGTGACCAGCGGTGGTCGCTGCCGACCAACAGCCGGGCGACGTGCGCGGCGACGAGGCCGACGAAGGCCACGGGCCCGACGGCCGCGGTGGCGCAGGCGCACAGCGTCACGGCGACGGCGGCGCTGACCAGTTGGGCGCGCTCGACGCGCACCCCGAGCCCCCGCGCCGTCTCCTCGCCGAGTCCCAGCACGTTGAGGGTTCGGCCGAGCGGCAACGCCAGCAGCAGTCCGATCAGCGCGAACGGGGCTATCTCGTCGAGCACCTGGGCGCGGCCGGTGAGCTGTCCCACCGACCAGAACCGCAGCGAGGAGTAGACGGCCTCGTCCCGGACGACCAGCAGGGTGACGATCGAGGCGAGCACGGCGGCGGTGGCGACACCGGCCAGGACCAGCCCGAGCGTCGAACTCCCCGTGTTGGTACGGGTGCCGATCAGATACACGAGGACTGCGGTGAACGCCGAGCCGGCCAGGGCCAACCAGAAGAACCCGCTCGCGTCCGACACGTCGAGGAAGAGGATGCCCACCACCACGAACAGGGCGGCGCCCTGCTGGATGCCGAGGATGCCCGGATCGGCGAGCGGGTTCAGCGTCAGGGCCTGCATGACCAGACCGGAGGCGCCGAGAGCCGCTCCCACCAGAAGTCCCAGCAGGGTGCGCGGGATGCGCTCGGTCCACAGGACGTCGTGGTCGTAGCCGGAGGCTCCGGGGTGCAGCAGGATCTTGACGATCTCCAGGGCGGAGATGTCGCGGGCGCCGAGACCGACGCTCGCGACGGTCACCGCCGCCAGGATCACGCCGGCGGCGACCAACGCGACCGAACCGCGCGAGAACTTCGTCCTCGGTGGGCGGGGCGCGGACGTGGCCACCGGCAGGGCCGATTGAGTCATGGGGGTGCGAGAGCTCCTCAAGTGCGAACGTGCACTTAGGTTAGCCTTATCTAAGTCTGGTGATCCATTGTGGAGCCCACGGCGATCGAACGCAGCGGCCGGAATACCCGCTTCCGACACCTGTGGCCCCCCGGTGTGAAGGGCGGGGCACGCCCGGCCCCACCCCGGTGCGCCGCCGACGCCGATCGCGCCGCGCCGGACGCCGCACCCCCGGCGAACCGTCGCGGCCACGACATCGGGCCGTCCCGTCCGGATCCTGCCGACCCGCACCGCCGGGCTCGACACGCAGGATCCGAACGCCCGTCAGTGCCGCGGGGGATCGATCCCCGGCAGCACGCTGATGACGGGCACCCCGGTGCGCGGGTGCTCCATCACCTCGGCCTCCACCTCGTACACGTCGGACAGGAGTTCCGCCGTGAGGACGTCCCGCGGGGTGCCCGTCACGATGAGCCGGCCGCCCGCCATGACGCAGATCCGGTCGCAGAAGGCGGCGGCGAGGTTGAGGTCGTGCAGCGCGACGACCGCGGTGACCCCGAGGCGCCGGACGAGCCGCAGCGCGTCGAGCTGGTGCCGCAGGTCCAGGTGGTTGGTCGGCTCGTCCAGCACCATCGTCCCCGTGCGCTGCGCCAGCGCGCGGGCGATCAACACCCGCTGCTTCTCCCCGCCCGACAGCCGGTCGAAGGGGGCGTGTGCCAGCGCGCCCACGTGGAGCTCCTCCAACGACCGGGAGATGACATCGAGGTCGGCCGCGTCGTCGCCCGCGAACGCCCGCTTGTGCGGGGTGCGGCCCATGGCGACCACGTCGTGGACCGTCAGCTCGAAGTCGCCGGACGTCTCCTGCAACACGGCCGCGAGCCGCCGGGCGAGCCGCTTGCCGGACATCCGCCACACGTCGTCACCGTCGAGGAGCACACGGCCCGAGGTGGGCCGCAGCGCCCGGTAGAAGGTGCGCAGCAGCGTCGACTTGCCGGCCCCGTTGGGGCCGACCAGGCCCACCACCTCGCCGGGAGCCGCCCCCAGCGACACCCGGTCGACGAGGACCTTGCCGTCCACGACCACGCTGACGGCCTCGGCTTCGAGCGAACCGGGTGCTCCCGTCGTTCCCGCGGTCGCCCCCGTACCGGTCGTACCGCTCATCCCCGTCGTCCCGCTCATCCCGCTCGCTCCTGTCGTTCCGTCCAACGGATCCGTCACCGGGCGGCCTTCCGTCGCATCAGCCAGAGGAAGAAGGGACCGCCGACCAGGGCGGTGAGGATGCCGACGGGAATCTCCTCCGGGCTCATGAGCGTCCGGGCGGCCAGGTCCGCGGAGATCAGGAACGCCGCCCCCAGGAGCGCGGCGGCCGGCAGCGCCCGACGGTGGTCGGCCCCCACGAGCAGCCGCACCACGTGCGGCATGATCAGCCCGACGAAGCCGATCTGTCCGCTGACCGCGACGATCGTGCCGATCATCAGCGCCACCAGCGTGAACAGGGCGCCGCGGAAGCGGTGGACGTCCAACCCGAGGGCGGCGGCGGCCTCCTCCCCGGCCAGCAGGAGGTTGAGGGGTCGGCAGACCCCGAGGAGGACGGCCGTGCCGACCAGGACCGCGCCGACCGGGATCCACACCGTCGTCCAGGTGGTGCCCGCCAGCCCGCCGAGCATCCAGCGCAGCGCGGACTGCGTCTTGTGCGGATCGTTCGAGGTGACGATCAGGAAGCTCGCCACGGCCGACAGCACCTCGGCCAGGGCCACGCCCGCCAGGACCAGTCGTACCGTCGTCATCCTGCCGCCCGAGCGGGCCAGGAAGTACACGGCGACCAGCGCCGCCAGCGCGCCGCAGAACGCCGCGATCGGCAGGGTGAACAGTCCGAACAGGCTCAGGTTCAGGACGAGTACGAGCACCGCCCCGACCGACGCCCCCGACGACACCCCCAACAGCATCGGGTCGGCCAGCGGGTTGCGGACCAGCGCCTGCAGCGCCATCCCGGCCACCGACAGGCCCGCTCCCACCACTCCGGCCAGCAGCACCCGGGGCAGCCGGACGTCGATGACGATCGTCTCGCGGACCGGCGTCCAGGTCGGCTCGGCCAGGGCCGGGTGCAGGCGGTGCAGGAGGATGCTCCACACCTGGTCGGCGGGGACGCTGATCGACCCGGCCGCGATCCCGGCCGTCGCGGCCCCCGCCACCAGGACGCCCAGGAACGCCAGCACCATCGGATAGGGCAGCCCCGGCCGCCGCCCGGGGACCGCCGGGGACGCCGGACGGACGCCGGCCTCCCCGGCCGGTGCGGCCTTCACCCCGGTCACTTGACGTGGCTCGGGTGGAGCTGACGTGCCAGCGACTCCACGGCCGCCGGCATCCGCACCCCGAGCACCGTGGACGACAGCGGCAAGACCGCGAACCGCTGGTTCTTGATCGCGGGCACGTCCTTCAGCGCCGGGTGGGCGAGGAGGAACTTCTTCTTGTCCTCGACCGACTGGTCGCCGTAGTCGTAGATCACGATGGCCTCGGGCGCGCGCTGCGCGACCTGCTCGAACGACACGTCCCCGAAGGACTTGTCCAGGTCGGCGAAGAGGTTGACCCCGCCGGCCCGCCGCATCATCTCGTTGCCGATGCCCTTGCCGCCCGCGGTGAACGCCGTCTTGTCACCGCTGTCGTACACGAAGAGCTTGACCGCGGGGACGCCCGCCAACTGCGCCTCGACGCGGTCGAGGACGCCGTGCAACTTCGTCACCTGCTGTTCGGCCCGCTCGGGCACGCCGAAGATCTTCGCGACGGTGCGGATCTCCGCGTCCATCGCGGCCGCGTCGACGGGACCGGTGGGGCACTCCTCGCTGTTGAGGTGCGTGTTGATCCCGGCCTTCGTGAAGGCGGCGCGGCCGCGGCCCTCCTTCTCGTCGAAGGTCGAGGACCACCCTCCGTACACGAGGTCCGGTTCGGCCTGGAGCAGGACCTCGAACGACGGGTACTCCTTCGACAGGACCTTCACGCTGTCGTAGGCGCCCTGGTACTCGGGGAGGATGCGGTCGTCGAGGTAGCCGGTGCCCACCATCGATTTCTCCAGGCCGAGCGCCAGCATGACCTCGGTCGCGTGCTGGTTCAGCGAGACGGCCCGCTGCGGCGGACGCTGGTAGGTCGTTTTGACCCCGCAGTTGTCCACCGTGACCGGGAAGCCCTTCGCGGGCCCGGCCGACGACGACGCTCCTGCGGACGGCTCGGCGCCGCCTCCGCAGCCGGATACGAGCAGGGCCACGACGAGTGTGGAGAGCAGGATCTTCGGGTGCTTGCGGGGCATGGGTGTGTCCTCTCACCGCGGATGGAACAGGGGGGTATGCGTGCTGCGTCGGCCGAGGCCCGGTCAACCGGCCGACGGCCGCGCGACGCTCACGGGGTCGACGGGGTCGACGGGGTCGACGGGGTCGACGGGGTCGACGGGGTCGACGGGGTCGACCGGGCCGGGGTCGCCGGCGTCCGCGCACGGGGAGTCGAGGGCGTGAGGAAGGCCACTCGCGGGCCCGGGGGCCGGAGCGCGGTACCGACCGGGCGCGACGGTCGCCGCCCGGCGTGCGGCTGCCGCTTCTCCAACTGTTCGGTCGCCACCGCCGGCCTCTCGTCCCTGCCGGGCGGCCGGTCGCGTGGCGGGGCACCCCCGTGCACGGCCGCGCCGTGGGGGAAGTGCTGACGGCCACGCCGTAGTCCGCGACGGCGTTCTCGTGTACATGACTGCGCGCCAGGTGTTCCGACTCGCCCGGCCGGTGCCGGGCCCACGGTTGCGGGTCAGTGCCGGATTTCGACCGGCTTCCCCTGGTGCTGCGTGCTTTTCAGCCGGAGTGCAACACGGTCCGGCCAAGGGCGTCAAGGTGGCGTCCGTCGCAACGCGGCCCACGGGCCGCCCCGCCATCCGTCCGACTGGCGACTCCTTGATCGCTCGGGTAGCCTCGGCTGCTTTCACCTGGGGGAACGCGGCGCGGACCCGGAGCCCGCCACCGGCTCCGCCCCACCGTCGACGGCGACACCGCCACCGGCCGCCGCCCCCGCCGCACCCGCTGCGCATCTCACGAACACGTCCAGCATGCGGACTTTTGGACCGTTCCTCCAGCGAGTCGGCCTAGGGTGGCTCCCGCAGCTGGTTCGCCCCCGTCCGCCAGGCGGGATGCGTCGTAAGAGGGAACCCGGTGGGAATCCGGGACTGCCCCGCAGCGGTGAGTGGGAACGACCGCCGTCATACGCACTGGACCCGTCAGGGTCTGGGAAGCGACGGCCAGTAGGAGCCGGTCCGAGTGGCCGGCACGCCCGCGAGTCCGAAGACCTGCCCGTTGCCCGTGCGCGATCGACCGCGCACGGTTTCCCGGTGACCTCGTGGGCGGGTCGGCGTGCACTTCGGACGGATCGTTCCCGTTCGCGTACCGGTCGTACGCGTCCCCGACGAGCCGCCCGTTCCGGCACCCTTCGCGTCCCCGTCCCGTCACCGGGCCATGGAGACACACTCGCGAAGGAGAGTTCCGTGACCACCGAGTACGCAGCCGCGGCAGTACGGGCCACCGTGTACGGCTACCCCCGCCAGGGCCAGAACCGCGAACTGAAGAAGGCCGTCGAGGGCTACTGGAAGGGCCGCGTCAGCGCCGATGCCCTCCGCGAAACCGCCCGGGCCCTGCGCGCGGACGCCTGGCGGCAACTGACCGCCGACGGCGTCAACGAGGTACCGACCGGCGACTTCTCGTACTACGACCACGTCCTCGACACCAGCGTCATGGTCGGCGCGGTGCCCGACCGCCACCGGTCCGCCGTCGCGGCGGACCCGCTCGACGGATACTTCGCCATGGCGCGCGGCACCCAGGACGTGGCGCCGCTGGAAATGACCAAGTGGTTCGACACCAACTACCACTACCTCGTGCCCGAGCTCGGCCCCGACACCGTGTTCACCGCCGACTCCACCCGGCAGGTCACCGAGTTCGGCGAGGCCCGGGACCTCGGCCACACCGCCCGACCGGTCCTCGTCGGCCCGGTCACCTACCTGCTCCTCGCCAAGCCCGCCCCCGGCGTCGCCGACGACTTCGAGCCCCTCACCCTGCTGGACCGGCTGCTCCCC
This sequence comes from Streptomyces sp. NPDC040432, assembly GCF_055595445.1. Taxonomy (NCBI): domain Bacteria; kingdom Bacillati; phylum Actinomycetota; class Actinomycetes; order Kitasatosporales; family Streptomycetaceae; genus Streptomyces; species Streptomyces sp. NPDC040432. The sequence continues at coordinate 55,896 of NZ_JBVIVP010000006.1, forward strand.
GTCTACGCCCAGGTCCTCGCCGACCTCAAGGCCGCCGGCGCCGAGTGGGTGCAGCTCGACGAACCGGCCCTGGTCCAGGACCGCACCCCGGCCGAACTCAACGTGGCCGCCCGCACCTACCGGGAGCTCGGCGCGCTGACCGAGCGCCCCAAGCTGCTCGTGGCCTCGTACTTCGACCGCCTCGGCGAGGCCCTGCCCGTCCTCGCGAAGGCGCCCGTGGAGGGCCTCGCCCTCGACTTCACCGACCGCGCCGCCACCAACCTCGCCGACCTGGCCGCCGTCGGAGGCCTGCCCGGCAAGCGGCTGGTCGCCGGAGTGGTCAACGGCCGCAACATCTGGATCAACGACCTCCAGCAGTCGCTGTCCACCCTCGGGACCCTCCTCGGCCTCGCCGACCGGGTCGACGTCGCCGCGTCCTGCTCGCTGCTGCACGTCCCGCTGGACGCGGGCGTCGAACGGGACATCGACCCCCAGGTCCGACGCTGGCTGGCCTTCGCCCGGCAGAAGACCGCCGAGATCGCCACGCTGGCCCGCGGCCTCGGACAGGGCGCCGGAGCGATCACCGCCGAACTCGCCGCGAACCGCGCCGACCTGGCCTCCCGGGCGGCGTCCCCCATCACCCGCGACCCCGCGGTCCGGGCGCGCACCGGGGCGATCACCGACGCCGACGGCCGCCGCGCACAGCCGTACGCCGACCGGGCCGCGGCCCAGCGGGCCCACCTGGGACTGCCCCTCCTGCCGACGACGACCATCGGGTCCTTCCCGCAGACGGACGAGCTGCGGGTGGCCCGCGCCGAACTGCGGGCCGGCCGGATCGACACCGCCGGGTACGAGGAGCGCATCAAGGCCGAGATTCGCGAGGTCCTCTCCTTCCAGGAGAAGGCCGGCATCGACGTCCTGGTGCACGGCGAGCCCGAACGCAACGACATGGTGCAGTACTTCGCCGAGCAGCTGACGGGCTACCTCGCCACCCAGCACGGCTGGGTCCAGTCGTACGGCACCCGCTACGTCCGACCGCCTGTCCTCGCCGGGGACATCTCCCGCCCCGAACCGATGACCGTCCGCTGGACGGCGTACGCCCAGGAGCAGACCACCAAGCCGGTCAAGGGCATGCTCACCGGGCCCGTCACCATGCTCGCCTGGTCCTTCGTTCGCGACGACCAGCCGCTCGGTGAGACCGCCCGCCAGGTCGGACTCGCCCTGCGCGACGAGGTCAACGACCTGGAAGCGGCCGGGACTTCCGTCATCCAGGTCGACGAGCCCGCCCTGCGCGAAACCCTCCCGCTGCGCGCCGACGGGCACGCGGACTACCTGGCGTGGGCCACCGAGTCGTTCCGCCTCACGACCTCGGGGGTGCGGCCGGAGACCCAGATCCACACCCACATGTGCTACGCGGAGTTCGGTGACATCGTCCGGGCCATCGACGACCTCGACGCCGACGTCATCAGCCTGGAGGCAGCCCGCTCCCACATGCAGGTCGCGACCGAGCTCGCCGAGCACGGCTACCCGCGCGAGGCCGGACCCGGCGTGTGGGACATCCACTCGCCGCGGGTCCCCTCGGCCGCCGAGGCCGCCGCACTGCTGCGCAAGGGCCTCGAAGCCATCCCCGCCGAGCGGCTCTGGGTCAACCCCGACTGCGGTCTGAAGACCCGCGGTTGGACCGAGACCCGCGCCTCCCTGGAACACCTGGTGGCGGCGGCCCGCGAGGTCCGGGCGGAGGTGGGCGGCGTCGCCTGACGCGCCGGAGGGCCGGTCCGTCCCGTCGCGACGTTCCGGCCCGCTCGGGCCCGCGCCCTTCCCCGGCGCCACGGCGGTACCCCGCCGCGGCGCCGGCCGTGCGACGTCAGACCGAACCGGCCGCCGCCGCGGCGGCCCGGTGCACGTGCACCGAACGCTCCAGCTCCCGGACCACCTCGGCCGCGGCCGGCATCCGTCGCGCCTCGTGCCGGCGGCTCCGGCTTCACCGACACCGCGTTCGGTTGGGACCGCCTGCAGCCCGACACGAACGAGTGGGACCCCTTCCAGTGCTACGCCGACCCGGCGCAGCCCGTCACCTTCTCGACCACCAAGGTCAAGTTCTGACCGAGGTGCGGACAGGGGCGGTCCGGGCCGGCCGGGGAAGACCGGCCGGCCCGGACGTCACCGTCAGCCGAGGTCGAACCGGTCGAGGTTCATGACCTTGTCCCAGGCCGCCACGAAGTCCTTCACGAACTTCGCCTTCGCGTCGTCGCTCGCGTAGACCTCCGCGAGCGCGCGCAGCTCGGAGTTCGAGCCGAACACGAGGTCGGCGCGAGTGCCGGTCCACCGGACCTCGCCCGTGGCCGCGTCACGCCCCTCGAAGGAGTTGCCGTCGCCGGCCGTGGCCGTCCACGTCGTACCCAGGTCGAGCAGGTTGACGAAGAAGTCGTTCGTCAGGGTCCCGGGCGTCGTGGTGAGGACCCCGTGCCGCGACTGCTGGTGGTTCGCACCGAGGACGCGCAGACCACCGACGAGGACCGTCATCTCGGGGGCGCTCAGGTTCAGCAGGTTGGCCCGGTCGATCAGCAGGTACTCGGCCGGCAGCCGGTTGCCCTTGCCGAGGTAGTTGCGGAAACCGTCGGCGGCGGGTTCCATCGCCGCGAACGACTCGACGTCGGTCTGCTCCTGGGAGGCGTCCACCCGGCCCGGTACGAACGGGACCTCGACGGCGACGCCGGCGTCCTTGGCGGCCTGCTCCACGGCGGCCGCGCCCGCGAGGACGATCAGGTCGGCGACCGAGACCCGCTTGTTCCCGGAGGCGGCGGAGTTGAACTCCTCCTGGATCGACGTCAGGGTGCGCAGCACCGTCGCCAGCTGGTCCGGGTCGTTGGCCTCCCATCCGCTCTGCGGCTGGAGCCGCACGCGCGCGCCGTTGGCGCCGCCGCGCTTGTCACTGCCGCGGAACGACGCCGCCGAGGCCCACGCGACGGAAACGAGTTGGGACACCGACAGGTCCGAACCCAGGATCCGCGCCTTGAGGGCGGCGACGTCGTCGGCGTCGACGAGCTCGTGCGTCAGCGCCGGGAGGGGGTCCTGCCACAGCAGCGTCTCGGTCGGGACCTCGGGGCCGAGGTAGCGCACGAGCGGTCCCATGTCGCGGTGGGTGAGCTTGTACCAGGCGCGGGCGAAGGCGTCCGCGAACTCCGCCGGGTTCTCGTGGAAGCGGCGTGAGATCTGCTCGTAGGCCGGGTCGAAGCGCAGCGAGAGGTCCGTGGTCAGCATCGTCGGCGCGTGGGTCTTCGACGGATCGTGGGCGTCGGGCACGGTGCCCGCGCCGGCCCCGTCCTTGGGACGCCACTGGTGGGCGCCCGCCGGGCTCTTGAACAGCTCCCACTCGTAGCCGAAGAGGATGTCGAAGAAGCTGTTGTCCCAGGTGATCGGGGTGTCCGTCCAGATGCCCTCAAGGCCACTGGTGATCGCGTCGCCACCCTTGCCGGTGCCGTACGAGTTCTTCCAGCCGAAGCCCTGCTGCTCCATCGGCGCGGCCTCGGGGTCGTCGCCGACGCTCTCCGCCGGGCCCGCGCCGTGCGTCTTGCCGAAGGTGTGACCGCCCGCGACCAGGGCGACCGTCTCCTCGTCGTTCATCGCCATCCGACGGAACGTCTCACGGATGTCGCGGGCCGCGGCGATCGGGTCGGGGGTGCCGTTCGGGCCTTCCGGGTTGACGTAGATGAGGCCCATCTGGACCGCACCGAGCGGGTTTTCCAGCTCACGGTCGCCGGTGTAGCGCTCGTCGTCGAGCCAGGTGGTCTCCGGACCCCAGTAGACGTCCTCGTCGGGCTCCCAGACGTCGGCCCGGCCGCCGGCGAAGCCGAAGGTCTCGAAGCCCATCTGCTCCAGCGCGACGTTGCCGGTCAGGATCATGAGGTCGGCCCAGGAGAGGCTCTGGCCGTACTTCTTCTTGACGGGCCACAGCAGGCGGCGGGCCTTGTCCAGGTTCCCGTTGTCCGGCCAGCTGTTCAGCGGTGCGAAGCGCTGCTGACCGGCGCCGGCGCCGCCGCGCCCGTCACTGATCCGGTAGGTGCCCGCGCTGTGCCAGGCCATTCGGATCATGAAGGGTCCGTAGTGGCCGAAGTCGGCGGGCCACCAGTCCTGCGAGGTCGTCAGTACCTCGGCGATGTCCTGCTTGACGGCCGGCAGGTCGAGGGTCTTGAACGCCTCGGCGTAGTCGAACCCCTCGCCGAGCGGGTTCGCCACGGCCGGGTTCTTGGCGAGGATCTTCAGGTTGAGGCGTTCGGGCCACCATTGTCGGTTGCCGCCGCCCTGCGTCGGGTGCGCGGCGCGCTCGTGCGCGACCGGACAGCCCCCACCGCCCCCGTCCTTCGCGTCTACGACGATTGCGTCATGGTTCTCAGACATGGGAATCCTTCCGGACCGGATCACGGTGCTCAGGAACTGCATGCATGTGGAACAGTCGGGGCGCAGGGCGCGGGGCCCCGGTCGGGCCCTCGGGTGTGGCCTCTCCTGCCGCGCTGGAGTCGTCCTGCCCCTTGGCTGTCAATGAATCCGATCCTACGATGGACGCAATCCAAGTCAAGAAGAACACCAAGCTCCGTGCCACGGGTTCCCGTCCTCCGCCGGTGGTCCAGGGGAACCCTCCGCCCGACCGAACAGGGTGATGCCATGAGTGACCTGCTGGAGCGACTGCGAGGGCGTGGTTGGAGGATGACCGCCCAACGGCGCGTGGTCGCGGAAGTCCTCGACGGTGATCACGTCCACCTCACGGCCGACGAGGTGCACGCCCGCGCCGTGCGGAAGCTGCCGGAGATCTCCCGGGCGACGGTCTACAACGCCCTCGGGGAGTTGGTTTCCCTCGGCGAGGTCGCGGAGGTCTCCACCGACGGCCGCGCGAAGCGCTACGACCCGAACGCGCACCACCCGCACCAGCACCTGGTCTGCACCGGCTGCGGCCTGATCCGTGACGTCCACCCGGCCGGTGATCCCCTCGCCGGTCTCCCGGACGGGGATCGGTTCGGCTTCACCGTGGCCGGCGTCGAGGTCACGTACCGGGGGCTCTGCCCGGCCTGCGCCTGAGCCCCACGCGCCGTACCCCGCCCTCCCCGGAGCCGTCCGGGGCGGTTCCGCCGTCCCGGAACCGCCCGGCCCGCCGTCCACCGTCCCGCGCCGGTGCGCACACGTCCTCGTGACCTCGTGACCCGCTCGCGTCCTTGCGTGTCGGCGTCCGTCCGCACCCGTATCCGTCCGCACCCGTATCCGTCCGCACCCGTATCCGTGCGTCCCGGAACCGGCAACAAGGTTTGCCGGACCGGTGCTCGCGCGCACACGCTCCGCGCATGAACCCGCACAGACGTTCCGCACCGGACCCGGTCCGCGCCGCCGCCCGAGGGGCGCGCACGCCCACCCCCTCGACCCGGTGGGCCCTGGCCGGCCTGTCCCTCTCGGTCCTGCCGGCCTCCCTCGGCACCAGCATCGCCCACGTCGGCCTTCCGGCCATGGCCGAGGCCTTCGACGCCGCCTTCCAGGCGGTCCAATGGATCGTCCTGGCCTACCTCCTCGCCCTCACCACCCTCATCGTCGGCGCCGGCCGGCTGGGCGACCTCATCGGCCGCCGGCGCCTGCTGCTCGGCGGGATCCTCCTCTTCACGGCCTCCTCGCTGCTGTGCGCCGCCGCACCCACCCTGGGGCTGCTGATCGCCGCCCGCGCGGCGCAGGGCCTGGGAGCCGCCGTCATGACGGCCCTCGCCATGGCCCTCGTCACCGGGACGGTGCCGAAGGAACGGGTCGGCCGCGCCATGGGCCTCCTCGGGACCACCTCCGCGATCGGTACCGCCCTCGGCCCCTCCCTGGGTGGCCTGCTCGTCTCCTCGGTCGGCTGGCAGGCCCTCTTCCTCGTCGGGGTGCCGCCCGGCCTGTCGGCCCTCCACCTGGTGCGCCGTCACCTCCCCGGTGACCCGCCCCGATCCGCAGCCGCCCCGGTGGGCTTCGACCACCTCGGCACGCTGCTGCTCGCCCTGACTCTCGGGGCGTACGCCCTCGCCGTGACGCTCGGCCGCGGCGGCTTCGACGCGGTGAACGCCGCCCTGCTGGTGGCCGCCGCCTGCGGCGCGGCCCTGTTCGTACGCGTGGAGGCCCGGGCCGCGTCCCCGCTGATCCGACCGTCCGCGTTCCGGGATCCGGTGTTGGGCCCGGGCCTCGTCACGAGCGCCCTCGTCTCGACGGTGATGATGACGACCCTCGTCGTCGGGCCCTTCCACCTGACGCGCGGGCTCGGGCTCCCCGGAGCCCTCGCCGGACTCGTCATGGCCTGCGGGCCGGTCGTCGCCGCGCTGACCGGCGTGCCCGCCGGTCGCCTCGCGGACCGCTTCGGCGCGCACCGTACGACCGCCGCCGGTCTCGCGGCGATGACGCTCGGGACCGCCGCCCTGGCCACGCCGTCGGCAGGCGCCGGGGCGTTCGGATACGTGATCCCCCTCGTGGCGGTCACGGCCGGCTACGCGGTCTTCCAGACGGCCAACAACACCGCCGTCATGGCCGGGATCCCCGCGGACCGCAGGGGAGTGGTGTCCGGGGTGCTCAACCTGTCCCGCAACCTGGGCCTCATCACCGGGGCGTCCGTCATGGGCGCCGTGTTCGCCTTCGCCTCGGCGACCGCCGACATCACGACGGCCGGCCCCGCGTCCATCGTCACCGGCACGCGGATCACGTACGCGGTGGCGACGGCCCTGACCCTCCTGGCCCTGACCGTCGTCGCCTTCGGGAGCGGCGACCGCGCGCGCCGCCGCGCCGACCGCCGTGCGGCACGTCGTCCGGCCGCCCGGCGCCCCTGATCCTTCGCCCCAACCGGACCCCCTCCGGGGGCGGGCGAGGCCGTGTCATCCGCCCTGTCGCGTTGCGCGGGATGCTTCGTCCGGTTACAGAGTGGTGGAGACCACTTGTCCCCGGCGTTTGAGTCGTTCTAGCCTCCTCCAAGTTGTGCACTACGAAACAGGCGTTGCGCCCTGTGCAACGCGTTCGCACTCTCTCCCGGGGACCGCCCATGAAGCTCCGCTCCCGCATAGCCGTACCCTTCGCCGCGCTCGTCCTGACCGGACTGACCGCCCTGACGTCCACCGGCTGCGCGCCCCAGACCTCCGGCGCCACCTCGTCGAAGGACGAGAAGTCGGGAACCCTGCGCGTCTGGCTCTTCCAGGAGGTCAACAACGAACCGAAGAGGAAGGTCGTCGACGGAGCCGTCGCCGCTTTCACCGGGCAGCACGCCGGCGTGAAGGTCGAGGTCGAGTACATCCCGGTCGAGACCCGGGCCCAGCGCATCAAGGCCGCTTTCAACGACCCCAAGAGCGCCCCCGACCTGATCGAGTACGGCAACACCGACACCGCCGGCTACGTCAAGGACGGTGGACTCGCCGACATCAGCGCGGAGTTCGCCGCCTGGCCGGAGGCGAAGGAAACCGACGGCACGGCCGCCAGGTCGGTCACCGTCGGCGGCAAGGTGTACGGCGCGCCGCTCTTCGTCGGCGTGCGCGCCCTGTACTACCGCACCGACGTCTTCACGGAACTGGGACTGGCGCCGCCGAAGACCCAGGACGAACTGGTCGCCACGGCCAAGCAGATCCGCAAGGCCCGGCCCGAGCTGTACGGTCTGGCCGTCGGCGGCGCCTACACCTACGGCGCGATGCCCTTCATCTGGGCCAACGGCGGCGAACTCGCCGAGGAGAGCGGCGGCACGTTCAGGTCGACCATCAACGGCGACGCCGCCCGCAAGGGCATCGAGACGTACACCTCCCTCTTCGGCGACGACAACTGCCCTGCCGCCAAGTGCGCCGCCATGGGCGGCAACGCCACCGTCACCGCCTTCGCCTCCGGCAACGCGGCCATGGCCATCGGCGGCGACTTCAGCCACCAGGCCGTGGAGGCGGGCGCGGTGAAGGGGAAGTACGCCGTCGTCCCGCTGCCCGGGGTCAAGGAGGGCGAGATCGCCCCGGCCTTCGCCGGCGGCAACAACATCGGTGTCCTCAAGAGCAGTTCCCACCGCACGCTCGCCGTCGACCTGATGAAGCGGTTCGCGGGCAAGGACACCCAGCGGCAACTCTTCGACGCCATGGGCTTCCTGCCCACCTACACCGACGTCCGCGCCGAGGTGGCGAAGAAGGACCCGTTCGTCGAACCGTTCGTGCGGACCCTCGCGGCGGGCACCAGGTTCGTGCCGGCCTCCCCGGGCTGGGGCCAGATCGACGCCTCGACCGTCCTGCCGACGATGTTCCAGGAGATCGTCAGCGGCAAGAAGGACGTACCCGCCGCCGCCGGGGACGCGGCGAAGAAGATGGACGCGGCCTTCTCCAGCGCCGGCTGACCGGCCCCGACGACATGACGCACGAAGCCACGGCCCTCGCGCCGCCCGAAGCATCGCCCAAGACCGCCCGGCACCCCGCACCCCGCCCGCCGCACACCCGCGGCGGCGGGCGCCGGGGCAGCCGTTGGACACCCTGGCTCTACCTCACCCCCGCCCTGCTCGTCCTGGCCGCGCTGCTGGTCTACCCGATCTACCAACTCGGCCTGATCTCCTTCCTCGAATACACCCAGGCCCAGGTCAGCGGCGGCGAACCCACCACGTTCAAGGGCCTCGGCAATTACCGGACCCTCTTCGCCGACCCGCAGTTCTGGCAGGTCCTGCTCGCGACCGTCGTCTTCGCCGCCGCGTGCGTGGTCACCACCCTCGCCGTCGGCTGCACGCTCGCCGTGCTGCTGACCCGGATCCGGGCGCTCCCCAGGCTCGCCCTCATGCTGGCGGCGCTCGGCGCGTGGGCCACCCCGGCCGTCACCGGGTCCACCGTCTGGGTCTTCCTCTTCGACCCGGACCACGGCCCGGTCAACCGGTTGCTCGGCCTAGGGGACTTCTCCTGGACGTACGGCCGCTTCAGCGCCTTCGCCCTCGTCCTCCTCGAAGTCGTCTGGTGCTCGTTCCCGTTCGTCATGGTCACCGTGTACGCGGGCATCAGGGCGATCCCTACCGAGGTGCTGGAGGCGGCCTCGCTGGACGGCGCCTCCCAGTGGCGGACCTGGCGCTCCGTCATCGCGCCGATGCTGCGACCCATCCTGATCGTCGTCACCATCCAGTCGATCATCTGGGACTTCAAGGTCTTCACCCAGATCTACGTGATGACCGCCGGTGGCGGCATCGCGGGCCAGAACCTCGTCCTCAACGTCTACGCCTACCAGAAGGCCTTCGCGTCCTCCCAGTACAGCCTGGGATCGGCGATCGGCGTGGTCATGCTGCTGATCCTGCTGGTCGTCACCCTCGTCTACCTACGCCTCATGCGACGGCAGGGAGAAGAACTGTGAGCCCCACCGGCACGCTCCCCACGCGCCCGGCCGCCCGACCGTCGCGGACGTCCCGGTTCGGGATCCGCCGCCCCTGGCGACTCGCGGCCGAGGCGTCCGCGCTGACCGTCGCCGTGGTCGTCGCGTTCCCGCTCTACTGGATGGTGCTCTCCGCCCTCAAGCCGGCGGGGGAGATCCAGTCGACCGAGGCCCGCCCGTGGACCCTCGCCCCGTCCCTGGACTCCTTCCGCCGCGTCTTCGAACAGCAGGAGTTCGGCCGCTACTTCGCGAACAGCCTGTTCGTCGCCGGCTCGGTGGTCCTCGCCTCCGCGCTGATCGCCTTCCTCGCGGCGACCGCCGTCACCCGTTTCCGATTCCGCTTCCGCACGACGCTGCTCATCATGTTCCTGGTCGCGCAGATGGTGCCGATCGAGGCCCTGACGATCCCGCTCTTCTTCCTGATGCGGGACACGGGACAGCTCAACACCCTCTGGTCGCTGATCCTGCCCCACATCGCGTTCTCCCTGCCGTTCGCGATCTGGATGCTGCGCGGCTTCGTGAAGGCGGTCCCCGAGGCGCTGGAGGAGGCGGCGTACATCGACGGCGCGAGCCGCACCCGCTTCCTCTGGCAGATCCTCTTCCCGCTGGTCTTCCCGGGACTCGTGGCGACGAGCGTGTTCTCCTTCATCTCCACCTGGAACGACTTCCTCTTCGCGAAGTCGTTCATCATCAGCGACACCTCCCAGTCGACCCTCCCCATGGCCCTGCTGGTGTTCTTCAAGCCGGACGAGAACGACTGGGGCGGCATCATGGCCGGCTCGACGGTCATGACCCTGCCGGTCCTGATCTTCTTCGTCCTGGTCCAACGCCGCCTGGTCTCGGGCCTCGGCGGCGCGGTGAAGGACTGACCCCCGGCACCCAACTCCACGGCCCCCTCCCGCCTCCACGGCGGGCGGGGGCGCTCTCGTGCGTGCGGGATCAGTCCAGAGGGAGTTCCTGGTGCGCGGCCACGATGGCGTCGATCCGGTGCGCCAAGTCGAAGTCCGAACGCGTCAGCCGGTTCCCCGCGTCGTGCGTGGTGATCGAGGCACGCAGGTGATCGATACGGAGGTCGAGATCGGCGTGATGCTGAATCCTCCGTGACCGGTCGGCGATCGTCACGATCGCAGCCACCGCGGCGTGGTAGCGGATCGCGTACGTTCGGGTGATCGCGTCGCCTTCCTGCACCCAACCGGGCAGGGCGGCCAAATGCTCGGCGATCTCCTCGTGTGTCATCGGCGTCGGCTCACCCATGTCATACCCCCTCGGTCACGGGCGCCAGGAGCTCGGCAAGGTCCCGGCCTACGGGCGCATCCTGCCACGGGCGCATGACCCGCTCCAGGGTGGCCGGTTCCCGGACCATTCGGGCGGAGCGGGTCGCGGCTGCGATCTCCGCCGCTTCCCGCGCGATCTCCAGTGCCTGCTCCGGTTCCCTGGCACCGGCCGCTGCGATGGCGTGCCGGGCCAGGTGGACCCCGCGGTCGCGGCGGGCGGTCGCAGGTACTTCGGCCAGGACTTGCGACCACAAGGATGCGGCTTCGCGGCCGAGACGGAGGCGTCCGTGGCAAGTGGCTCGCTGCACCTCCAAGTAGCCCGGCGTACGGCGGCGGGCGTTACCCCGGGGCAGGTCATCGTCAACCCGGGAGAGCAGGCCACTTGCGGTGTCGATGAGCTGGTCGACGGCGGTGCGGTCGCCGATGAGGCCGGCGCCGTGAGCCTGCTGCTGCATCGCCATGATGCGCACTTTCGGAAACAGGCGGTCGTCGTCGAGGGCAGCTTCGCACAGGTCGATGACGCCGTGTCCGTCGCCGAGGTCGGTGCGCACGTGGGCAAGGTTCACGAGGCTGTGGCCGATGAGGTGCGGGTCTCGTGACCTGGCTGCTATTTCCTGCGTGATCCCGCGCCGGAATGCGGCGGCGCCGAGGTCCCCCGCGTCTTGGTGGAGCCGGCCGACGAGGGCGGCGCAGGCGGCTCCGACGCGGAGGAGGCCGCGGCGAGTCTCGCCCTGCGCGGACCGAACGAGCTCGTCGATGAGTTGGTACTGGGCGGACACGGAGCCGATCAGGTCGTGCGGGCCGAGGAACATGTCGGCCAGGTCGTGCCACTCCAACTGCTGCTGGAAGTAGTCGATGAGCACGGGGTCGACGTGCTGCCGAGCGGTAGGTCCGGGCATGAGCGCGGGGGCGCATGTCCACTCCGCCCGTACCACCCTGCTCCGCCTGCCCCGGCAACCCGGTCCCGCCGTCCGCTCGGAGCTCCTCCCGGACGCCCGGTTCAACGACGTCCGCGCCACCGTCCTCGACAACAACGAGGGCATGGAACCCGAGATGGCCGGCCGTCTCGTCACCGAGGCCCTCAAGTTCGTCGCCGAGGCCGCCCTGTTCCCGATGGTTCGGATCGCCCCGACGCGCGAGGTCGACGAAGGCCGGCACGCGCTCATCCTCCACACTCACCTGTACGCGTCCCTGACGAGCCGCTTCGGCCGGATGGTGCACCCCTACCCGGAGCGCTCCGACCAGCCCCGGCCGCCCCGAACGGGCGCGTCCGACATGCCGCCGCCCCGACCGTCAGCGGACGGGCGGGGCGGCGCTGCTTCCGGAGGCCTCGTGGGCTGCCCCCGACCTGCTCAGGCGCTCTCGGCCTGGAACATCCAGTGGTGCTTTTCGAGGTCGCCCGTCAGGCCGATCAGGATGTCCTCGGTGACCGGGTCGGCGTCGCCCGTCGCCTTGATGCGCTCGCGCATGCGGGTGATGACCGCGCCCAGACCGTCCACGAGGACCTTCACGGCGTCGACGTCCTTCACCCAGCCCTCCTTCACCCCGGCGATCGCGCTGGTCGACGCCACCGTCGCGGCCCGGCCGTCGGGGGAGACCCCGAGGGCGGAGGCGCGCTCGGCGACGACGTCGGAGTGGGTGCGGGCGGAGGTGACGACCTCGTCGAGCTGGAGGTGGACCGAACGGAACCGCGGGCCCACGACGTTCCAGTGCACCTGCTTGGCGACGAGGGAGAGGTCGACGAGGTCCACCAGGGCGCCTTGCAGGGCGTCGCCCACGATCTTCAGGTCGGCGTCCTTGAGGGAGCTCTTCACGATGGCCACTGGGAATCTCCACTTCGCGATGTCGCCGACGGTGCGTCCGCCCGATCGGGGCGGCGGAGTCGACGAACACGGTGTCTCGGTCGAAACCTCGCCTACCCGCCCCAGTCGGGAGGAAACAGTCAAGAACCGGCCAGTCGACGCGCCCCGACGCACCCCCGGCTCCCCGCACGCCCGGGGCGCCGTACCGAACGGTCGGGACGGGGCGCACAATGACTGCCGACGCGCCGTGTCACCGACCGGCGCGAGGCGTCACCGACTCACCGACTCACCGACTACGGAAGGAACCACCACCATGGGCCGTACTCCCGCAGTGGGGGACATCGTGGGCGACTTCTCCCTGCCCGGAGGGGTCCTGCTCCAGGACCGGTTCGAACGCTCCGACTACGCACTGGCCGACCAGCGCGGCAAGCCCGTGGTCCTCGCCTTCTACCCCGGCGACAACACCCCCGTCTGCACGAGACAGCTGTGTTCCTACTCCGACGGCCTCGACGAGCTCCGGAAGTCCGGAGCGACGGTCTGGGGCATCAGCCCCCAGGGAGTCGACAGCCACGAGAGCTTCGCCCGCGAGCGCGACCTGCGCATTCCCCTGCTCGCGGACGAGGGGCGCACCGTGGCCCGCGCCTTCGGCATCGACGCCCCGCTGATCGGACTGCGCCGATCGGTGTTCATCGTCGCCCCCGACGGCCGTCTCCACTGGAAGCGCGTCGGCGCGGTGGGGGCGACCTTCCCGGCTCCCGACGTCCTCGCCCGGCAGCTCGCCGGCATCGGCTAGCCCGAGGAGGCGGGCACAGGTGTGCGGCGGCCCGCACCCGGCGCGGGCCGCCGCACACCTACGGAGGACTAGTCGTGACCGATGCCCCGGTCCCTACCAGTAGTGCTTGCGTCCACCGACGGCGTGGCCGAGGGAGCCGATGATCCACAGGATCGCGCCGACGACGAGGAGGATCACGCCGATGGTCCACAGGATGCTGATGCCGGTGACGAAGCCGATGATGAGCAGAATGAGGCCGATGACGATCATGTTGCCCTCCGATTTCTCTTGATGCTTCATCCGGGTGGTGGGCACGTCCGGAGCGGTCACGGAGGTGATCACGTGCTGCGCCTACCCGCTATCGGGCCCCGCACACCCCCGGATCCGGGCGTCCCCCGTCCGGCTCGTTCCCCTCAGTTCACCCACGCCCGCCAGGTGTCCTCGTTGCGCTCCACCCACTTCTTCGCCGCCTCGGCCGGAGCCATCTTCTCCTCGGCGATCATCAGCGACACCTCGTTCTGCTCCTCGACCGACCAGCGGAACTTCTTCAGGAACGAGGCGGCCTCGCCGCCCCGCTCCGCGAACCGCGTGTTCAGGTACTTCTGCAGCGGGGTGTGCGGGTAGGCGCAGGCGACCTTCTCCGGGTCGGCGTCGCAGCCCTCCTTGTACTCGGGCAGTTTCACCTCCGTCATCGGGACCCGCTCGAACAGCCACTGCGGCTTGTACCAGTAGGTGAGGAAGGGCTTGCGCTCCTTCGCGAACTGCTTGATCTGGGTGATCTGAGCGGCCTCGGAGCCGGCGAAGACCACCTCGAAGTCCAGCCCGAGGTTCTTCACCAACGCCTTGTCGTTCGTGACGTACGAGGGCGAGCCGTCCATCAGCTGCCCCTTGCCACGGCTCTCGGGCGTCCGGAGCTGGTCGGCGTACTTGTCGAGGTTCTTCCAGTCGGTGACGTCCGGATGTTCCTCGGCGAAGTACGTCGGCACGAACCAGCCGATGTGGCCGGTGACGCCGAGGTCACCGCCCGGGGTGATGGTCTTCTTGTCCTCGACGTACCGCTTCTCCTGCTCGGGGTGGCCCCAGTCCTCCAGGATCGCGTCGACCCGGCCCTGGCTGAGCGCGTCCCACGCCGGGACCTCGTCGACCTGGACGGTGTCCACGCGGTAGCCCAGCTCGTGTTCGAGCAGGTACGAGGCGACGGCGGTGTTCGCCTGCGCCCCGACCCACGACTGCACGGACAGGGTGACCGTCCTGGCGCCCTGGGCGGCCGCGTAGGGGGAGGCCTGACGGGTCATGTCGGCCGCGCCGCAGCCGGTGAGCACGGCGAGGGCCGTTCCCGCGGCGAACGCGGCGGCGGCCCGGCGGCCGCGGCGGCCCCGGAGGCCGGAGCGGCCCGTGTGGTCGATCTCGTTCATGTCAGGCCTCCTTCGCGGGCTGGGTGACGCGGTCGAGCATCAGACCGAGGCAGACGATCGCCGCGCCGGCGACCAGACCGGTCGCCAGGTCGCCCTGGGCGAGGCCGAGGACGACGTCGTAGCCGAGCGCGCCACCACCCACCAGGCCACCGATGATGACCACGGCGAGTACGAGGACCACCGCCTGGTTGACCGCCAGCAGCAACGCGGGCCGGGCCAACGGCAGCCGGACCTGCCACAACTGCTGCGAACCGGTCGCGCCCAGCGAGCGGGCGGACTCCACGGCGGCGGGGTTCACGTCGACCAGACCCTGGGTGGTGATGCGGACGACGGCGGGCAGCGCGTACACGACGGCGGCGGCCGCGGCCGGCGCCCGACCGACGCCGAACAGCGCGACGACCGGGATCAGGTAGACGAACTGCGGCATGGTCTGGCAGACGTCGAGCACCGGCCGCAGCAGCCGCTGCGCACGAGCACTGCGGGCGGCGCCGATGGCGATCGCGAAACCGAGCACGAGGGTGACGGCGACGGCCGCCAGCACCTGGGACAGGGTGTCGAGGGAGGGCTCCCACACCCCGAGGACACCGATCGCGGCGAGCGCGAGGACCGCGGTCAGCGCGGTCCGCCAAGTGCCGACGAGGACACCGATCGCCCCGGTCAGCAGCAGCAGCGCCCACCAGGGGGCGGCCTGCAGGCCACCGCGCAGCGGGTCGAGGATCCAGCCGGTGAAGCGGGCCGCCCAGTCGGCGGTGCCGCCGACCACGGGCACCCCGGAGTAGAGGTGGTCGGTCATCCAGGCGACCGCGCGGTTGACGGGCTCCGCGATCGGCACGGTCCAGGACCCGGGCCACAGCGTCGTTCCCGCCATGTGACCCACCACGGCGGCGGCGACGGCGGTGAGCACGGTGAGCAGGCGTCCGTACCAGCCCGCGAACACCCTGCGCAGCAGGGGCTGGTCCTCCGGGGGGACCGGAGTGCCGCCCAGGCGGCGGCCCGCCGCGTCGGCGGTGCGGTCGAGGACCACGGCGAGCAGCACGATGGGGATGCCGGCGGCGAGCGCGGCGCCGACGTCGACCGAGGCGAGCGCCTGGTAGACGCGGTCACCGAGACCGCCCGCACCGATCACCGAGGCGATGACGGCCATCGAAAGGGCCATCATGATGGCCTGGTTGACGCCGAGCAGGAGCTGTCCGCGGGCGAGTGGGAGCCGCGCGGTCAGCAGCCGCTGGCGTCCGGTCGCGCCGAGCGAGGTCGAGGCCTCCAGCACCCCGGCGTCCGCCCCGCGCAGGCCCAGGGCGGTGAGCCGGGCCATCGGCGGGGCCGCGTACACGACGGTCGCCAGGACCGCGGCGGGCACGCCGATGCCGAAGACCAGCACCATCGGCAGCAGGTACGCGAAGGCGGGCAGCACCTGCATGGTGTCCAGGACCGGCCGCAGCAGTCGGTCGGCGCGCGAGGACAGCCCGGCGGCGAGGCCGAGCACGGCGCCGACGACCACGGACACCGACACGGCGACGACCATCAGCGCGAGGGTCTGCATCGTCGGTACCCACATGCCCAGGAGCCCGCAGGCGGCGAAGGCCGCCACACAGGTCAGGGCGAGCCGTACGCCCGCCAGCCGCAGGGCGACGAGTCCGGCCAGCGCGGTGACGCCGGTCCAGCCCGCGGCGAGCAGGACGACGTACACCGCGCGCACGGAGATGACGACGGCGTTGCTGATGTGTCCGAAGAAGTAGAGGAAGAGCGGGTGGCCGTCGCGGTGGTCGACGATCCAGTCGCCGGCCCGGCCCAGCGGCCCGGAAAGGTCCACGGACAGCGCCGCGGGCCAGCTGCCGGAGCCGGGGAAGGCCATGGCGAGGGGGATCAGCACCAGCGCGGCGACTGCGAGGGGCAGGACCCTGCGGCCGGCGCGGTGGTGGAGCATCGCCCTGAGGCGGCTGCCGGGGAAGACGGCGGAGCCGGGTCGGGCGGGGCCCCGGTTCCCGTCCGGCTTCCCCGGACCGGCGGCGCGGTCCCGGCGGCCGGGTTCACGTACGGGTCTGGTCGTCGTGGTCATCCGCACCACCTCCCGGTGTCGGTGTCCGTGTCGGTGCGACGGGGTCGGCGCGTCATGCCGCCACCCCCCGTCCGGCCGGGGCCGGCAGGCCGGCCACCACCGCGAGCAGTGCGGCGTCGTCGACGACTCCCAGGCACCGGCCCCGGTCGACGACCCGCGCCGGTGCGCCGCTGCGGGCGACGGCCTCGATGGCCTCGGCGACCGTGGTCGTGGGAGCCAGCGCGACCCCCTGGGCGTCCTCGCCGGGCGCGGCGGGGCGCATCGCACCGCGCACGGTGAGCACCTGCTCGCGCGGCACGTCGCGGACGAAGTCCCGTACGTAGTCGTCGGCGGGCGATCCCACGATCTCCTCCGGCGTGCCGAGCTGCACGATCCGGCCGTCGCGCATCAGCGCGATCCGGTCGCCCAGGCGCAGCGCCTCCGCCAGGTCGTGGGTGATGAAGACCATGGTGCGGCCCTCCTCGTGGTGGAGCCGGGCCACCTCCTCCTGCATCTCGCGCCGGATCAGCGGGTCGAGTGCGCTGAACGGTTCGTCGAAGAGGAGCACCTCGGGGTCGGCGGCCAACGCGCGGGCGAGACCGACGCGCTGCTGCTGACCTCCGGACAACTGGCCGGGTCGGCGGGACTCCAGGCCTTCGAGCCCGACCTTGGCCACCATCTCGGCCGCCCGGGTACGCCGCTCCGCGCGGCTCATGCCCTGGATCTCCAGGCCGTAGGCGACGTTGTCGAGGACGGTGCGGTGGGGCAGCAGCCCGAAGTGCTGGAAGACCATGGCGGCCCGGTGACGGCGCAGTTCGCGCAACCGGCCCGTGTCCATGGCGAGTACGTCCTCGCCGTCGATGGAGAGCGATCCCGCCGTGGGCTCGATCAGCCGGGTCAGACAGCGTACGAGAGTGGACTTGCCCGAGCCGGACAGGCCCATGACGACGAACACCTCGCCCTTGCGGACGTCGAAGGTGACGTCGCGGACGGCGGCGGTGCAGCCGGTCCGCTCGCGCAGTTCCGCGGGGGACAGCGCGGCGTCCTCGGAGCCGGGGACCCGGGCCGCCTTCCGGTCGGGCCCGAACACCTTCCACAATCCCCGTACGCCGAACACGGGAGCGCCGGCGCCCTCGGGCGCGGTCGCGGCGCCGGGCGGGGCGGCGATGTCGGAACCGGCGATGATGCCGGAACCGTTGGTACTGCCGGGGCCGGTGGTGGTCACAGGACCTCACCGCCCAGCAGCTCGGCAGCTTTTTCGCCGACCATGAGTACTCCGATCATCGGGTTGACCGCGGGCATCGTCGGAAAGACGGAGGCGTCGGCGATGCGGATGCCGTCGAGGCCCCGGACCTTCAGGTCCGGCCCCACCACCGCCTCCTCGTCGTCCGCGGCGCCCATCCGGCAGGTGCCGGCCGGGTGGTAGACGGTGTGCGCGACCGAGCGGGCGTAGGCGCTCAGCGCCTCGTCGTCGGTGATCTCCGGTCCCGGGCACACCTCGCGGCGCAGCCAGCCGGCCAGCGGCTCGGTCGCGGCGATCCGGCGGGCCAGCTTGATGCCGTCCACCAGGGTCCGGCCGTCGTAGTCGTCCTCGTCCGTGAAGTAGCGGAAGTCGAGGGCCGGCTTGACCTCGGGGTCCGCGCTCGTCAGGTAGAGACGGCCGCGGCTGCGGGGCTTGGGGATGTTGGGCGTCAACGAGACGCCGTGCGCGGGGCGTTCGTAGCCCAGCCGCTCCGGGTTGTCGGTGAACGGGACCTGGTAGAAGTGGAACATCAGGTCGGGACCGGGGGAGTCGGGGTCGCGTCTCACGAACAGACCCGCGTCGCTGTCCATCGCGGAGTTCTCGGGTATCGGACCGTCCGTCTCCCACACGATCACCGACTCCGGGTGGTCGAGGAGGTTCTCGCCGACGCCGGGCAGGTCGTGGACCGGGGGGATCCCGAGGGCCTGGAGGTCCTCGCGGGGGCCTATGCCCGAGTGCAGCAGCAGCCGGGGCGTGTCGACGGCGCCCGCGCAGACGACCACCTCGCGCCGGGCGGTCACCAGCGACCGCCCGCCGTCCGCCGAACGGACGTGGACGCCGCGCACCCGCGTCCCGTCCAGCTCCAGGCGGTACGCCCAGGTCTCCAGCAGGATGCGCAGGTTGGGCCGCTCGTCCATGACCGGGTGGAGGTACGCCACCGAGGCCGAGGACCGCTTGTTGGTCTCCGGGTGGTAGGCGAGGTCGAAGAACCCGGCGCCCTCGTGGAACGGCTTGCGGTTGAACCCCTCGACGACCGGCACGCCCAGGGCCTCCTGGGCCGCGTCCACGAAGTCGCGGGCGATGGCGTTGCGGTCCGCCTCGGCGACCGGCACGACGTTGTTGAGGAGCCGGTCGAAGTACGGGTCCATGGCAGCGGCGTGCCAGCCCTCCGCGCCCGCCTCGGACCACTCGTCCCAGTCGGACGGGAGCGGCTTGAAGGCGATGAGGGTGTTGTGCGAGGAACAGCCGCCGAGGACGCGGGCCCGGCTGTGCCGGATGTGCGAGTTGCCGCGCGGCTGCTCGGTGGTGGGGTAGTCGTAGTCGAGCTCGCCGCCGAGCAGGCCCATCCAGCGGCGCAGCGTGAGCACGTCGGGGCGGTCGACGTCGCTCGGCCCGCCCTCGATGACGGCGACGGTGACGTCCGGGTCCTCGGTCAGCCGGGAGGCGATCACGGAACCGGCGGTGCCGCCGCCGACGATGACGTAGTCGTACTCCGTCACGGTCGGGGCGCCGTCGGACGCCGGCCGATCCTGATGGTGGGGGGTGGTGGTGCTCATGGCTTCTCCTGCCTCCTCAACCCGCGAACCAGCGCACGGGGCGCGGGGCGAGGTTCTGGTACACGTGCTTGGACTCGCGGTACTCGGCCAGGCCGGACGGTCCGAGCTCGCGCCCGGTGCCGGACTTCCCGAAGCCGCCCCATTCGGCCTGCGGGAGGTACGGGTGGAAGTCGTTGATCCAGACGGTGCCGTGCCGCATGCGGCCGGCGACCCGGCGGGCGCGGCCCGCGTCGGACGTCCAGACGCCGCCGGCGAGCCCGTACTCGGTGTCGTTGGCGAGGGCGACGGCCTCCTCCTCGCTCCGGAACGTCTCCACGGTCAGCACCGGGCCGAACACCTCCTCGCGCACGACCCGCATCCGGCGGTGGCATCGGTCGAGGACGGTGGGCCGGTAGAAGAAGCCGGGGCCGTCGGGGCGTGCGCCGCCGGCGCGCAGCACGGCGCCCTCGGCGAGCGCGTCCGCGACGTGGGACTCGGTGCGCTCCCGCTGCGTGGCCGAGACGAGGGGGCCGCACTCGATGTCCGGGTCGGTGCCGCGGCCGATGCGGATGCGATCCGCGCGGCGGGCGAGCTCGGCGACGAAGCGCTCGTGCACCGACTCCTCGACGATGAGGCGCGAGCCGGCCGAGCAGACCTGGCCGCTGTGGATGAACGCGGCGTTCAGGGCCTGGTCGACGGCGGTGTCGAAGCCCTCGTCGGTGGCGCAGGCGTCGGCGAAGACGACGTTGGGGTTCTTGCCGCCGAGTTCGAGGGCGACCTTCTTGACCGTTTCGGCCGCCGCGCGCATGACCTTCGTACCGCTGACGAGACCGCCGGTGAACGACACCAGGTCGACGTCGGGATGGGCGGACATGCGCGCGCCCACCGGGTCGCCCGCCCCGGTGACCAGGTTGGCCACCCCGTCGGGAAGTCCGGCCTCCGCGAGGAGCTCCATCAGGGCCACCGTGGTCAGCGGGGTGATCTCGCTCGGCTTGATGACGAAGCTGTTGCCCGCGGCCAGCGCCGGGGCTATCTTCCAACTCGCCTGGAGGAGCGGGTAGTTCCACGGAGTGATCAGGGCGCAGACCCCGACCGGCTCATGGACGACGACGCTGTGGATGTCGGGGTCACCGGCGTCCACGACCCGGCCCGCGTCCTCCCCGGCGACGAGGCCGGCGAAGTAGCGGAACGCGTCGATGACGCAGTCCACGTCCGCGCGGCCCTCTTCGAGGGTCTTGCCCGCGTCGAGGCTCTCCATGAGACCGATGCGGTCGCGGTCGCGCAGCAGCAGGTCCGCCGTGCGGTGCAGCAGCGCCGCCCGCTCGCGGGCCGGCACGGTGCGCCACGGGCCCAGGTCGAAGGCGTCGCGGGCCGCGCTCACCGCGGAGTCGACATCGGCGGCTCCGCCCTCGGCCACGACGGCGAGTACGGATCCGTCCGCCGGATCCAGAATCTCCCTGGTCGCTCCCGAGGCCGCGGACCGCCATGTCCCGGCTGTGTAGATGGTCTTTCGCTCCGACACGACGCGCTGTACCTCCGCTTGTGCCACCGCGGCGGACCCGCGGTGAGCTGGCAAGTACCTCGCTTGCCCCGAGCACCGCCGGTCATGTCCCAACCGTCACTCGAAGTGACGGGTGTCACTCTCGGCGATCGGTGGGGCGGGTCGGGGTGGGGCGGGTGCCGGCGGTGGCAGCCGGATGTGCGGCGGCCGGGCGCGGTCCGGGACGGAGCGGCGGGCGGCGGTCCCGGCCGGGGCGGAGGCGCGCCGGGTCAGCGCAGCGGTGCGCCTGCCTCCGTGAGCTGCATCTGCGGGCGCCCGCTGACCAGCAGCCATGCGGGCAGCAGTGCCACGCACAGGAGCGGCAGCAGTCCCGGGTCCGGGGCCAGGATCGCGGCGGTGAACAGGCTCACCCAGCCCTGCCGGGTGACGGCCAGCAGTACGCCGAGCACCGCGCAGGTCACCGCTACCGCCGGCTGTACCGACGGGACGAGGCCGGTGACCGCGAATCCGAGCGCCGCCCCCGTGAAGACGGACGGGAAGATCCGGCCGCCGCGGAAGCCCGACCCGCTGGCCACCAGGACGGCCGCCAGCTTCACCACGGTCATCAGGATCAGCGCACCGACGGAGTACGCGGCCGGGTCGGCGGCCAGCTCGCCCATCTCCTCCAGCCCCTTGAACAGGGTCAGCCGCCCTCCGATCGCCGCGAGCAGGCCCAGCGCCACGCCGCCCAGGGTGAGCGAGAGCACGGGGTGCGGCAGCAGGTGGAAGACGCGGTGGACGTACGGGAACGCGTAGACGGCCGCCATCGCGATGACGGCGGCGACCGAGGAGATCAGCAGCGCCCCGAGGAGGTCCTCCCAGCCCGGACTGTTGAACGGCGGCAAGGGCAGCCCGAAGACGGGAGCCTCGGTCAATCTGCTGGTCAGCGCACCCGCGCCGGCGGCGATCAGCGGGGCGAAGAGCTGGTCCCACAACGTGGGCGGCTTCCCGCCCGGCACCGCCGGCGGTTGCCGCGGCCCCGACACCATCGACTCCGTGAGGACCAGTACGGCCGCCACCGGGGTTCCGAACAGCGCTCCGACCGTTCCCGCGGCGCCCAGCCCCACCCACAGCTGCGGGGTGCCCGCCGGCATGTACTTGCGGCCCAGCCAGAAGGCGAGGGCGATGTTGGCCGCGGTGATCGGGTTCTCCGGGCCGAGGCTGACCCCGCCGGCCAGCGCCAGCGCGGTCGCCAGCAGCAGGCCGGGGATCACCGCGGGCGGCAGCGGGGGATCGACCAACCCGGTGGTCGCCGGATCCGGCCCCGCGTGGCCGGGGAACTTCCACACGACGAGCCCGACCGCCAGGCCGGTCGCCGTCAGGACGGCCAGCATCCACCCGATGGACCAGCGGCCCACCCCGATCGCGTCCGGGAGGGTCTCCCACAGGACGTTCTTCAGCAGGTCGGCCAGCTCGCTCACGCCGGTCAGCAGCAGGCTGGAGCCCACGCCGACCACGAGGGCGGGCAGGACCAGCGGGAGCAGGGCCCGGGCGGGGGAGGTCGGCGGGGGAGCGGCGGACGGTGCGGGGGCGGTCACCGGATCAACGTAACGGGCAATTGCCTCGAAACCTGTCACATCGGATCCCTGTGGTGGGTTCCGTCCCGGGACGGCCGCAGCGGCGTCAGGAGGACCGCGTCATGCGCAGCCGCAGGGTGTCGTAGACCGGTGCGCTCCCCAACCGGTCGGCGGCCAGCGTCGCGGCGAAACACGCCGCGAGCAGCGGAACGAGCAGCGAGGTCGCCCCCGTCATCTCGACCACGAGCACCACACCGGTCAGGGGCGCGCGCACCACCGCGGCGAACAGCGCCGCCATCCCGACGGCCGCGAACGCCGCCGCTCCCGTCCCGCCCGGCAGCACGGGAGCCGCGAGACCCTGTACGAGGGCTCCCCACAGGGCGCCGAGCGCCAGCAGCGGGGCGAACAGGCCACCCGGCGCGCCGGCCGCGTAGCTGAGCGGCCCGGCCACGAAGCGCACCACCAGGTACCCCGCCAGCACGGTGACCACCGGCACCTCGCCGTTCACCAGCAGCCCGCTGAGCTGCTCCCCGCCGCCGCCGAGCGACGGGTCGACACCCAGCAGCAGGCCCACGACGGCCCCGATGACGGCAGCCCGTGCCACGGGCCCGATCCGGGTGACGCCGTCGCAGAAGGACAGGGCGCCGACCACCAGTCGGCTGTACCCGACCCCCAGCACGCCGGTGGCCGCGCCCAGCAGCAGGAAGACCGGCAGCAGCCCCAAGGGAGGCGCCGCCGGGTCGGGCATCGCGAAGACGGGCCGGTCGCCCAGCATCAGTTGCGCGCAGCCGACGGCGGTGGCGGTACCGATGAGGGTGAGCAGGACCAGGCGGGCCCCGACCTTCCTCGTCACCTCCTCCAGGACGAACACCACTCCGCCGAGCGGGGCGGTGAACGCCACCGCGAGCCCGGCCCCGGCCAGTGAGGTGTGCAGCAGGGTGACGTCCCGCCCGCTCATCCGCGCACGGCGCCCCGCCTCGGTGCCGATCGCGGCCCCCATGTGCACCGTCGGCCCCTCCCTGCCGAGGAGGAGGCCCGAGCCCATGGCGATCACGCCGCCCACGAACTTGGCCGGCAGGAGCGGCAGCAGGCGGGGCGGCTCCCGTTCCCCGCGCCACACGGCCTCGACGTCCTGGATGCCGCTCCCGGCGGCGGCCGGAACCCGCCGGGCGATCGCGCAGGCGACGGCGGCGCCCACCGCCGCGAGGGCGACCGGCACCAGCGGTCGGGCGACGCCGAGCTGCTGCGAGGCGTCCAGCAGCGAGCCGCGCAGCTCGTCGGCCCGCTCCAGGCACCAGCGGAAGCTCCCGCCGACCAGTCCGACGACGCACCCGGCGAGGGCCCCCACCAGGTAGAGGGTCGGTCCGCCGCGCGGAGCACCGGGCATGCGTGGACCTCCGCCCAGCCGTGGTTCACGTCCCGTCCGAGAGTGAACCGCGTCCGTCGCACCGCCCCGGACATCGCGACGGCCGCGCCGAAACCGCCCCCGACTGGGCCAACCGTCGGGCGGCGTGCCCGCCGGTGGTGGGGATGAGCCCGGTTCTCACCGAGAAGCGTGATAGGTCAGGTATCCACGCAAACGTTCCTGCGTGGCCGCGGCGAACGAGGTCACGCGTGAAAGGGGACCTCGTTGTCGAAAGAGCCACCGGCCGCCCCCCGTTCCCGTACGGACACGGTGGTCTTCGGCGTCACGGCGGTCCTGACGCTCGCCTTCGTGCTCTGGGGCGCGCTGGCCACCGACTCGCTGGAAAGCGTGTCGAGCAGCCTGCTGAAGGGGCTGATCCACAACGGCGGCTGGGCCTTCATGCTCGCCGCCAGCGGTTTCGTCGTGTTCGCGCTGTGGCTGGCCATCAGCCGCTACGGCCGGATCAGCCTCGGCCGCGAGGGCGAGGCGCCCGAGTTCCGCACGGTGTCCTGGGTCGCGATGATGTTCAGCGCCGGCATGGGCATCGGGCTGATGTTCTACGGCGTGAGCGAGCCGCTGGCCCACTACGACAAGCCCCCGCCCGGCACCCACCCCGTCGACTCCGCCGAACGCATGCAGACGGCGATGGCGACCACCCTCTTCCACTGGACGCTCCACCCCTGGGCGATCTACGCCGTCGTCGGCCTCGCCATCGCCTACAGCACCTTCCGGCGCGGACGCCGCCAGACGATCAGCGCCGTCTTCGAGCCCCTCATCGGCGAACGGCACGCCCACGGCGCGCCGGGCCGCGTGATCGACATCCTGGCCATCTTCGCCACCCTCTTCGGCTCCGCCGCCTCACTGGGCCTGGGCGCCCTGCAGATCGGCAGCGGGTTCCGGGAACTGGGGTGGATGGACAAGGTCAGCACCGGGCTCCTCGTCGGCGTCATCGCCGTGCTCACCGTCGCCTTCGTGGCCTCCGCCGTCTCCGGCGTCGAGCGCGGCATCCAGTGGCTGTCGAACATCAACATGGTCCTCGCCCTCGTGCTGGCCGTCTTCGTGTTCGTCGCAGGTCCGACGATCATCGTGCTCGACCTGCTCCCCACCTCGCTGGGCGCCTACCTGGGCGACCTGCCGCAGCTCATCGGCCGCACCGAGGCCACCGGGGCCGGCGAGGTCGCCACCTGGCTGGGCAGTTGGACGGTCTTCTACTGGGCTTGGTGGATCTCCTGGACTCCGTTCGTCGGCATGTTCATCGCCCGCATCAGCCGCGGCCGCACGATCCGTCAGTTCATCGGCGGGGTCATCCTCGTCCCGAGCACCGTCAGCCTGGTGTGGTTCGCCATCTTCGGCGGGACGGCGATGAAGCTCCAGGAAGGCGGCCGGCTCGGTGGCGAGAGCACGCCCGAGGGTCAACTGTTCGGCTTGCTCCAGCAGTTCCCCATCCCGACCGTGATGAGCCTGTTGGTGATGGTCCTCGTCGGCATCTTCTTCGTGTCGGGTGCGGACGCCGCCTCCATCGTGATGGGCACGCTCTCGCAGAAGGGCACGTTCGAGCCGTCCCGGCTCGTCGTCGTCTTCTGGGGCGTGGTCACCGGTGCCGTCGCGGCCGTCATGCTGCTCATCGGCAACGGCAAGGGGGACGCGCTCGCCGGACTGCAGAACCTGACGATCCTCGTGGCGGCCCCCTTCACCGTGGTGATGATCGGCATGTGCGTGGCCCTCATGCGCGACCTGCGCAGGGACCCGCTGATCGTCCGGGGCGAGATGGGCGAGGAGGCCGTCGCGCAGGCGGTGGTCGCCGGTCACGAGGAGTACGACGGCGACTTCGAGCTCCGCATCGGTCCCGGCACCGGCCCCGAACCGGACGCCGGCCGGCCGTCCCCGTTGGAGGACACCCCGTGACGACCGCCCGGCACCCCGGCCCGCCGGGGTGCCGGGCCCTCAGTCGACCGGGCCCCCGGGCGGCGTCGTCATGCGTCGTACGGACTCCACCACGGCTTCGCGGTGGCGGGCCAGGCGCTCCGGGGGCCACCCCGTGTCCGTGCCCCCGGCCGCCGGTCCGCCCAGCGCGCCGAACCAGGCCTGGGACAGGCCCATGACCAGCACGAGGAGGTCGACGGGGTCGATCGCCGGATCGACGTACCCGGCCCGCTGGGCCCGCTCCACCACACCGATCTTGGCGGTGTAGGACTCGGCCTCCGCGGGCGTGGAGCCCGGCCGCTCCAACTGTTTCCACAACACCAGGCGCATCAGGTCGGGCCGCTCGACCAGGTGGTCGAAGACCGCCCCCGCGTATCCCGGCAGGTCCTCCGCATCGAAGGGGACGGACTCCGAGCCCGCCTCCAGCGCGCGCTGGAGCACGACGTCGAAGAGCTGCTCCTTGTTGCCGAAGTAGACGTAGATGAGCCGCTTGTTCGCCTGGGCCGCCTCGGCGATCCGGTCCACCCGCGCCCCGGCGATGCCGTGCGTCGCGAACTCGGAGAAGGCCGCGTCGAGCAGCCGTGCCTTGGTTGCGCTGGAGTCCCGTGCCATACCGGCAGCCTAGCAAGTAACTATCCAGTTATTGACATGCGGCGTTCTCTGCGTGCATGCTCTACCTATCCAGTTAGTTACTTTCGTTTTCACCCACCGGCCGACCGGACACCACCGGACGGCACCGGGCACCCCGAGGAGAATCACCATGGACATGCGCGCACTGGGCGGCCAGGGCCTGAAGGTCGGCGCCGAGGGACTCGGCCTGATGGGGATGAGCGCCCACTACGGCGCGACCGACGACGCCGAGTCGCTCGCCACCATCGACCGGGCCCTGGAACTGGGCGTGACCCTGCTGGACACCGCGGAGGGCTACGGCCCCTTCCGTAACGAGCAGCTGCTCGGCAGGGCCCTAGCCGGCCGCCGCGAGTCCGCCGTCGTCGCCACGAAGACGGGCATCGAGTTCACCGACGAGGGTGACTTCCGCGGCCACAACGCCACCCCGGAGTACATCCGCCGGTCCGCGGACCGGTCGCTGCGCCACCTGGGCACCGACCACATCGACCTCCACTACCTCCACCGCATCGACCCGCAGGTCCCCGTGGAGGAGAGCGTCGGCGCCATGGCGGAGCTCGTCGCGGCCGGCAAGGTGCGCCACATCGGCCTGTGCGAGGCCGCGCCCGCCACCATCCGACGGGCGCACGCCGTGCACCCGCTGGCCGCCGTGCAGACGGAGTACAGCCTCTTCGAGCGCGGCATCGAGCAGGACGGCGTCCGCGCCGTCCTCGACGAACTCGGGATCGGCCTCGTCGCCTACTCACCGCTCGGACGCGGCTTCCTCTCCGGCGCCATCACCACCCCCGACGACTTCGCGGCCGACGACTTCCGCCGCACGGACCCCCGGTTCCAGGGCGAGAACTTCGACCGGAACCTCGCCGTAGTCGACCTGCTCCGCATCCTCGCCGCCGAGAAGGGCGTCACCCCCTCCCAGCTCGCCCTCGCCTGGACGCTGCGCCGGGGCGCGGTTCCGATCCCGGGCACCAAGCGCCGCCGCTACCTGGAGGAGAACGTCGCCGCCACCGCGGTGGAGCTCTCCGACGAGGAGCTCGCCCGCATCGACGCGGTGGCCCCGCTGGGTGTGGCCTCGGGCGACCGCTACGCGCCCGAGCTCATGAAGGGCCTGAACGGCTGATCGAACCCGGGCGGGCGCGATACGGCCGATCAGGGGCCCCGGTGGCACTCCTTAGGGGGAAAGCGCCCTCGCGGGGCGGTGGTCGGCACCCGATGCTGCCGAAGAGAGGGGGACGGCCTCGACCCGGGGCCGTGCGGCGCGCAGGCGCGTCGCTGCGGCAGTTGCGAGGAGAAGTACGCGTGATGCGAGTGTGGAAGAGTGCGGGTCTTGCCCTGGCGGTCGGCCTGGCGGTCATGGGCGGCGCGTCCGCGGCGTCGGCCGACGCCAACGCCGAGGGGTTCGCCTTCGGCTCGCCGGGCGTTCTGTCGGGCAACCTGATCCAGGTTCCGGTCCACGTGCCGATCA
Organism: Streptomyces sp. NPDC040432; assembly: GCF_055595445.1. NCBI lineage: Bacteria > Bacillati > Actinomycetota > Actinomycetes > Kitasatosporales > Streptomycetaceae > Streptomyces > Streptomyces sp. NPDC040432. The sequence goes on from NZ_JBVIVP010000006.1 coordinate 83,782, forward strand.
ACGTCTGCGGCAACAGCGTGAACGTGGTCGGTCTCCTGAACCCGGCTCTCGGGAACGTCTGCTACAACGACTGATTCCCCCGGCCCCGGTTCCTCCCGTCCGCCCCGTCCGGGCGGCTCCGGGAGGGGCCGGGGCCTCCGTGTGTCGTCCTTCCGTCAACCGGCCCGACCGTAGCGAACGTTATTGCTCCAAATGCGTTCCAGCCTCACGCGGGTGCCCGGGCGGGGGGCGTGCCAGATCTTGTCGTGGCCGGCGTAAATGCCCACGTGTTCCATGGTCGAGCCCTGCGGGAAGAACACAAGATCACCCAATGCGCGTTTGTCGCGGGATACGTGGGAAGTGTGCTCGTACTGCTGATCGGCGGTGCGGGGGAGCTGTTTCCCGACTTTACGGAACGAATACAGCGTCAGTCCCGAGCAGTCGAACCTTTTCGGTCCCATGGCGCCGCGCGCATAAGGGGAACCTTCCTTCGAGGCCGCCACGGCCACTGCTTTGGCGCCGTACGGCGTGGCCGCTTCCGCCGGTGATACCGGGCCGGCCAGCGTGCCCGCGGTCAGCAGGCAGAGAAGCAGAAAAAGGCGAGGGGGACGGAATCCGGCGGTGCGACGGATAACTCGGAGAGCCTCTCGGGCTTTATGGGAGTCATTCCTGCAGACGGACATCGTGATACCTCCGCATTCGGGTGGACTTGAGGTCGGTCGGATACCTGTGAAGGTCCTGCTTTCTCGGATGTGATTCCCGGGTCGCAACGGCGGACAGTTTTCTCCGAAGCCGCCCGAAATTCAGGTCCGGACATGGGTACAGATGTATCGGTTCTGTAACGGATTCGCGAACATATGGTGATATGTCTGGTGGTGGCCGGCCTTCGAGGGCCCTCCGGCGCCGCTTCCCCGCGGGAAAACGCGGCCACGAAATGCCGCGCCGTGCCCGATCCCGCATCCTGCTCGTGGGCGCGCGACCGCAGGCCAAGGGCGCGCGTTCCCCCGGAAGGAGCCGTCACCGTGCCCGGAACGCGCCTCTCGCCGCGTCGCTTCGCCGTGCCGGGCTGGATGCGCACGTACGTGCCGTTCCTCGGCCGGGTCCTGGAACAGCTCGCACGGATCCACGTACTCGACTGCGCCACCCGTTTGGCCGCACAGGCCTTCCTCGGGGCGATCCCCGCGCTCTTCGTGGTCGGCGCGCTCGCCCCCGAGTGGATGCGCCAGGAGCTCATCAGGACGATCAGCACCACCCTGGGCATGACCGACGCGGCCCTCGACCAGGTCCGCGCGGTGTACGCCGCCGGCGACACGGCAGTCGTCGCCGGCAGCGGCGCCATGGGCGTGTTCGTGACCCTGTTGTCCGCCACCGCCTGCAGCCGCGCCCTCCAGACGACCTGCGAACGGTCCTGGCACCTGCCGAAGGCCGGAGCACGGCTCGCCGCCTGGCGATGGGTCGCCTGGCTGGGCGTGTGGATGACCGCACTGCTCTTCCAAGGACCGGTCCAGGACGCGTTCGGCGCCGGCCGGGTCGTCGGCGCGTTCGTCTCCCTGATCAGCGGCACGCTGCTGTGGTGGTGGACCCAGCACCTGCTGCTCGGCGCCCGGGTGCCGTGGTTGCCGCTGCTGCCCGGCGCGGTCCTCGTCGCCGCGGGGGCGCAGGCCGTCACGCTCGGGTCGCGGTACTACATGCCGCGCGCCGTCGACCGAAGCCTGGAGCAGTTCGGCGGGCTGGGCCTCGTCTTCGTCGTGCTGTCCTGGCTGATCGGGTTCTTCGTCGTCGTCACCGTCGGCATCGCCCTGGGCTACGTACTGGCCCACGAGCGGCGGGCCGCACACCGGCTCGGCACACCGGAGGACCCCCGGGGTGGGGCCGGGCCGGTGCCCGGCCCCACCCCGGGGGTCCGATGATCACGGAACGGGTCAGTGCTTTCGGTGCCGGAAGATGTCCTTCATCTTCTCCTTCGCCTGACGGACGTCACCCTTCGTCCGCTCGCCGCGGCCCTCGGCGGCCATCCGGTCGTCGCCCACCGCGCGACCCGCCGCCTCCTTGAGCCTGCCCACGGCCTGCTCGGCCTTGGCCCGGTGCTTCTCGTTCTCCGGCACAGCTGATCACTCCCTCGGGTCGGACGGGAACACGTACCCCTCGTGTGGCCCGGATCCCGAACCGCAAACGCCGGCACCGGACGGGCGCGGATGTGATCAGCGGGTGGCCGAAATATGATGAGGGCTGTCTCGCGTCAGAACCCTGAAGGCGGACGTACCCCGGAGGGTCCATGGCCTCCCATCGGTCCCCGCGGTCGGCGACCGCCGACGATTTGCTGACGAGGCTCGGAAGGCTGACGGCCCAGGCCCGGGAAGGCGCCGAGCTCCAGCAGGCCCGGGTGGAACTGGCCGAGGCCCTCCAGCGGGAGATCCTCCCCGCTTCCCTCCCGACCGTCCCCGGACTGCGCACAGCCGCCCGGTACACGCCCGCCCGCCACGGCCTGAGCATCGGCGGTGACTGGTACGACGGCTTCGCGCTCCCCGGGGGAGCCCTCGGCTTCTCCATCGGCGACGTGGAGGGCCACGACGTGGAGGCGGCCGCCTTCATGGGGCAGGTCCGCATCGCCGTCCGCGCGGTGGCCGCGGCCGCCGCCGATCCGGGCGAGGTGCTCAGCCGGGCCAATGACCTGCTGCTCTCGGTGGACTGCGACCTCTTCGCGACCTGTACCTTCCTCCGGTTCGACCCCGTCACCTGGGAGATCCAGACGGCCCGCGCCGGCCACGTCCCCGGAGTGTGGGCCACCGTCGACGGCCTGTCCGGAGTCGTGGAGGACGCCGGCGGCACCCCGCTCGGCATGCTGCCCGGCGCCGAGTACCCCGTGACCCGGCGCCGGCTGACCACGGCTGGCTCGTACGTCCTGGTCACCGACGGGGTCGTGGAAGGACCGTCGTTCCCGATGGAGGCGGGCCTGGCACGGGTGGCCGCCGCCGCGCGGGCCGCCGCCGGCGCGGAACCGGGTGAGTTGGCCGCCGAGGTGATGAAGGTCGCCGATTCGACGGGCCACGAGGACGACGCCGCCGTCCTGGTCCTGCGTCACGACGCCTCCGGCGCCGGACCGGGTGACAGCCGCGACCCCTGACGCGTGTCACGCCCCGCCGCCGGGGCCGGACTGTTGTCTGATGCAGTGATGCGCACCGAGGGCTTCCGACGTCCGTTCCTGGCCGTGGTCCGGGCCCTCGCCGTCGCCGCCGCCTATTTCGCGGGCGCACGGATCGGACTGCTCCAGCAAGTGGTGATCGAGGGAGCGGTCGTCACCCCGCTGTGGCCGCCCACCGGCATCGCCCTCGCCTGCCTGCTCTGGCTGGGGCTCCGGGTCTGGCCCGGCATCGCGCTCGGCGCGTTCATCGTCATCCGGTCGCTCGGCTCGGAGGACCCGACCGGACTCGTGATCGTCGCGGGCAACACCCTCGCCCCCGTGTGCGCGGCCCTGATGCTCCGCCGGGTCGGATTCCGCAGGGACCTCGACCGGCTCCGCGACGGGGTGGCCCTGGTCTTCCTCGGGGGGTTGGCGCCGATGCTGATCAGCGCCACCGTCGGCGCCTGGCTGCTGGTCTTCACCCACAGCCTGCCGGACAGCGGGTTCTGGACGGTCTGGTGGACCTGGTGGGCCGGCGACGCGATGGGCGTGCTCGTCCTGACGCCGCTGCTGTTGGTCGTGCACAGGGTCCACGTGTCGCAGGACCCCTACCGGTGGGCCGAGGCCGCGGCCCTGGCGATCGGGGCCGTCGCCATCACGGTCCTCGCGACCAGGAGCAGCCTGGCCCTGCTGTTCCTCGTCTTCCCGCTGCTCATCTGGGCGGCCCTTCGTTTCCAGCTCGCCGGGAGCGCGCCCGTGACGCTGCTCGTGTCGGTCATGGCCAACGCCGCGGCCATCGCCCGCGTCGGCCCGTTCGCCGACCACACCTTCGTCGAGGGCATGGTCAACCTCCAGGCGCTCAACGGGAGCGCGGCCCTCACCTCGCTGCTGCTGTCGGCGCTCGTCACCGAGCAGAACACCATCCGCCTGCGGATCGAGCAGGCGTGCCTGGAACTCGCCGAGGTGGTGGATCAGCTCGCGTCGGGTCGGACGGTTCCCCACCGGTACCCGCCCGACACGGACGGGAGGCCCGGCGACGGGTTCCGCGGGGAGGGATCCCGGGCGGACGGCGGATAGCGTCGGCCGTGCGCCGGCGCGCCCGTGGGGCTCCGGGCCCCGGAAACGTTCAAGAGCCTCCCGCCCAACGGGGCGGGAGGCTCTTGAACGTGAAGGGTGGTGCCCACGTGAGGGGTCCGGATCCGTGGATCCGGGGGTGGTGCAAGCCGGGGCCCCGTGGGCACTCGCGCAGGCGTCGGAGGCCCCGGCTCGAAGAGGGGACCGGGTCAGCTGTTGGCGGACACGTTGCCCGAGAGGACCGGGATGTTGTCCAGGATGTGGGAGAGCGGCTCGTCGCCCTTGGCCTGGGTGGAGTTCTCGGTGCACTGCTGGTTCTGCGGGTTGGACAGGACGTTGATGTCCTGGACGCCGATGTTCAGCGCGGCGACGAGCGACTGCGCGTTGATCTTGGCCGGCAGGCCGATGCAGGGCTTGTTCAGCGTGCCCTGGACCAGGCCGAGCTGCGGGCTCATGTCGCCGTGGGTCTTCTGGTTGCCGTAGACCTGGGAGGCACCGTTGCCGTTGACGGTGTTGATCCCGTTGTCGTTGCCGATGGCCATGGCCGGAGCGGCAAGGGCGGCGCCCGCGCCGACGATGGATGCGGTGGCGGCGGCGGTGGCCATCATCTTCTTGATCATCATGGTCCTTCTGTTGCACGAGTGCACGGTGGTGAGCGCTCTGATCAACGCCCGGACCTGCGGCAGGTTCCGCATCTTCACCCGATCGGCCGCCTGCCGCCCACCGCCCGGCGGCCCCGGCTCAGGCCGCCGCGACCACCGACGCCCGTATCGCCGAGGCCCACTCCTCCAGCAGCGCCGCGTGGCGCACCCGCTCGTCGTCACGAAGACGCCCCTCGGCACGGGCGAACAGGCAACGGATGTCCGCGTTGATGGCGGAGAGGGGACGACCGGGTGTCGTGGGGTCAGGGGTCGGGCTCATGTGATCAAGAGTAGGGGGGAGGTCCGACAATCGACGCCCGCGTCCGTCATGCGGACGGCCCCGTCCGGTCGGTGCCGTCCCCGCCGGGCCGCTCGCCGAGCCGGGCCGCCCGCGAGCGCAGGTAGCGCCGCTCGGGGAGGCTCAGGGTCAGCCCGGCGGCCCTCGCGTAGGCGGCGCGGGCCGCGACCGGGTCGCCCGCCCGCTCCAACAGGTGGGCCCGCACGGCTTCCGGCCGGTGGTGGCCCACGAGGTGCTCGTCCCGTTCCAGGTCGGCGAGCAGGGCGAGGGCACGCTCCGGTCCGTGCACCATGGACACGGCGACCACGTGGCCCAGCCGCTCCGCCGGGCCGGGAACCAGACGGATCAGGACCTCGTACAGACCGAGGATGTCCGTCCAGTCGGTGTCCTCGTCGCCACGGGCCTCGTCGTGCACGGCCGCGATGGCGGCGCGCAGCTGGTACGGACCCAGCGGCGCACGGGTCAGGGCCTCGCCGACCAGGGCGACTCCCTCGGCGATGGCCGAGGCGTCCCACCGGCCGCGGTCCTGCTCGGCGAGCGGGACGAGGCTGCCGTCGGGCGTCGTACGGGCGTCCCGGCGGGCGTCGGTGAGGAGCATCAGGGCGAGCAGCCCGGCCACCTCCCCGTCGTCGGGCAGCAGGGCGTGGACGGCCCGGGTGAGACGGATCGCCTCGGCGGCGAGCCCGGCGCGGCGCAGCTCGCGGCCGGAGGTGGCGGTGTAGCCCTCGTTGAAGATCAGGTAGAGCACCTGGAGGACGTCCCCGAGCCGTTCGGCGCGGTCGTTCTCGTCCGGCATGCCGAAGGGGGCCCCCGACGACCGGATCCGCCGCTTCGCCCGGCTGATCCGCTGCCCGACCGTGGCTTCCGGGACCAGGAGGGCCCGCCCGATCTCGGCGGTGGTCAGACCGCCCACGGCGCGCAGCGTCAGCGCGATCCGGGCCGCCGGACCCAGGTCGGCGCGGCAGCACAGGAACAACAGCTTCAGCGTGTCGTCCTCGGCCGGGGCCCGGCCCTCGCCCGGCGGAGGGGCGACGAACTCGTCGCGCGGCGTCAGCGCGGCGGCCGACTCCTCCCGGCGCCTGCGCGCCTCCTCGCCCCGCAGCAGGTCCGTCAGGCGGCGGGAGCCGACCCTGATCAGCCAGCCGCGCGGATTGTCTGGCGGCCCTTCCTCCGGCCACTGCCGGGCGGCGGCCAACAGGGCCTCCTGCACGGCGTCCTCGGCGAGGTCGAAGTGGCCGTAGCGGCGCACGAGCGCCCCGAGGACCTGCGGCGCCAGTCGGCGCAACAGATCCTCGGGAACGGGGTCCGTCCTCACATCTCGGTCCCGGCGCCCTCGTCGACCGGCCGGACGACGACCGGGTAGTTCGGCGCGCCCTCGGGAACGGGGCAGGCGTAGGCGCGCGCGGCGATCTCGGCGGCCCGCGCGAAATCGGCGACGTCGACGATCCAGTAGCCGGCGAGCACCTCCTTCGTCTCCCCGTACGGACCGTCCGACACGACCGGTGAACCGTCCGCGCCGGCGCTCACCAGCCGGGTCCTGCGGGGCTCGGTGAGTCCCTGGCCGTCGACCCACTCGCCCGACTCGGCGAGGTCGTCGTTGAGCGCGTTCATGTGGTCGAACATCGCCTTGACGTCCGCCTCCGACCAGGCCGGATTGCCGGCGCTGCCCTTGCCGCCCATGGCGTCGTAGTCGGCCTGGTTGCCGAGGACCATCAGCATGTACTTCATGGGGTGTCACTCCTCCTGATCGCGGGCCGCCTCCGCGGTGGCCTCTCACGGGGGACGTCGGAGCCGTGCCCCCCATTTCGACACGCGGCCCGCGGCTTCGCGCGACGACCCGCCGTCCGGAGTCGCGGTCGAGGGAGTCATCCCAGGTCCGAGGGCATTTCGGCCGAGCGGGAAGAGCTTCCGGCGAGTTCCGGCGCGAGGTGCGGGAAGGGTGCGAAACGGCCGTACAGCCACAACCCGCGTCGCCGGCCGGCCGAAGGACGCCCCTTCGTGTGAAACCCGACCCATCCGAATCGGCGCCGGCGGCGAAGCACAGGGAGACAGGCCGCTGCCGGGCGGCACGACACAGCGCGGCCCGGTCGCGGAACACAGCGACCGGAAGGCTTCACCCGTGACCCTCTCGACGCCCCGTGCCACGCGTGAGGACCAGTCCGTTCCCCACCGGCGGATACCGGCCGACCCCCGGTCCTGGCCCGACGTGGTGCGCTCCCCGGAACCCCCCACCGGTCACACCACCATCGCGCGCGGCCTCCTGCGGCGCGCCTTCGCCCGCCTCCCGCTGCGCGTGCGCCTCGGCGAGCAGGCGCCGGCGGGCCACGGGCCCGAGCTCACCGTCCACGACCCCGACGCGTTCTTCCGTCGGATCGCCGCCGACGGCCTCATCGGCTTCGGCGAGTCGTACATGGCCGGAGAGTGGGACGCCGACGACCTGCCCGGCGTCCTGACCGTCCTCGCCGCCCACGTGGACGAACTCGTCCCCGCCCCGCTGCGCCGGTTGCGTGCCGCGTGGGTGCAGCGCAGGCCGGACGCGCAGCGGGGCACCCCGGAAGGCGCCCGGGAGAACATCCAGCACCACTACGACCTGTCGAACGAGCTCTTCGAGCTCTTCCTCGACCCGTCGATGACCTATTCCTCGGCCGTCTTCACCGCCTTCCCCGCCCGCCCCGAGACCCTGGAGGCCGCGCAGCACCGGAAGATCGACCGGCTTCTCGACCTGGCCGGCGTCGGCCCGGACCGACGGGTCCTGGAGATCGGCACGGGCTGGGGCGAACTCTCGCTGCGCGCCGCCGCCCGCGGCGCCGAGGTCGTGACGCTCACCCTCTCCGCCGAGCAACGGGACCTGGCCGTCCGGCGGATCGCCGAGGCCGGCATGTCGGACCGGGTCAGCGTGCGGTTGCAGGACTACCGCGAGGCGCGGGGCACCTACGACTCCGTCGTCAGCGTGGAGATGATCGAGGCCGTGGGCGCCGACTACTGGCCGGTCTACTTCCGCTCCCTGCGCGACGCGCTCGCCCCGGGCGGCCGGATCGCCCTCCAGTCCATCACCATGCCGCACTCCCGAATGCTCCTCACGGACCGCACCCACACGTGGATCAGCAAGTACGTCTTCCCCGGTGGACTGATCCCCTCCCGGCGCGCCATCGAGGAACACGCCGCCCGCGCGGGCCTCGGCATCGTCTCCGACGAGGGCTACGGCGACCACTACGCGGAGACGCTGCGCCTGTGGCGGGAACGGTTCACCTCCCGTGCCGACGAGGTCGCCGACCTCGGGTTCGACGTCACCTTCCGCCGCATGTGGGAGCTGTACCTCGCCTACTCCGAGGCCGGGTTCCGCTCCCGCTACCTGGACGTCCGCCAGCTGCTCCTCGTCGAAGGGGATCGGTGAGCCCGGTGAGCGGCCACCCCGCCGGGCCGTCCCGGGAGACCGGCGCCCCCGCCGACGCCGCGCGTCGTCGCCCCGCCGGAATCCCGGGCTCCCTGCGCGTCCGACGGGCACCGGCGCGGCCCGCCTGCGCCGTCCTGCTGCTCCACGGCGGCCGGGCGGAAGGGCTGGCGCCGCCCCCGAGAGCCGGCCTGCCCCGGCTGCGGATGCGCCCGTTCGCCGCCGCCGTGCTGCGCGCCACCCCCGCGGACCGGGTCCTGGTGGCCGACGTCCGCTACCTCCACCGGGGCTGGAACGGTGACCGCGCCGACCCCGTCCGGGACGCCCGGCGGGCCCTGCGGGAACTGCGCCGAGCCGCCGGGCCCGTACCCGTCGTGCTGATCGGGCACTCCATGGGGGCCCGGGCCGCGCTCCGGGTCGCCGACGAACCCCACGTCCGGGGCGTCGTCGGGCTGGCGCCCTGGTGCCCGCCCGGCGAACCGGTGGTCCACCTCCAGGACACCCCGATCGTCCTGCTCCACGACGAACAGGACCGGGTCACCCGCGCCGAGGACTCCTGGGAGTTCCTGCGCCGCGCCCGCGCCTGCGGCATACGGGCCGGCGGCATCGCCATGCCCCACGGGAACCACGCCATGCTCCGCGACGCCCGCACCTGGCACCGGACCGCCACCGCCGCGGCCCTCGCGTTCCTGGGACTGGGACCCATGCCCGCCACCGCCCGCTGAGGCCCCGCGTCCGGTGCCCGCCGGGCGGGCGTCCGACGCGTGCATCCGCCCGTCGGTCCCGTACCGAAGCAAGCGATGACGGCAGGATCCGTGGGGACAGGATCCGTAGGTACCGGAAAGGACGGCGGCCCATGCGCGGCACCCGTGGAGGAAAGCACTCCGTCATCGTGGTCGGCGCCGGAGCGGCGGGACTCGCCTGCGCGGCGGACCTCGCCCGCGCCGGGGTCGAGGTGACCCTGCTGGAGGCCTCCGACCAGGTGGGCGGCCGCATGCGGACCGACGTTCGGGGCGGATTCCGGTTGGACCGCGGCTTCCAGGTGTTCAACACCTCCTACCCCCAGGTGAAGCGCCGCCTCGACCTCCGTGCGCTGCGGCTGCGCCCGTTCACCCCCGGCGTGCTGGTCCACACCGACCGGGGTCCCGTCCGCTTCACGGATCCCACCCGGCGCCCCGGCGAGGCCCTCGGCATGCTGCGCGACGCCGGGCTGTCCCCGGCGGGCGCCGCCGCCGCGGGCGCACTGGGCGCGACCGGCCTGCTGATGCCGGCCAGGGTCCTCAAGCGGCTGCCGGAGACCGACACGCGGGACGCCCTGCGCTCCTCGGGTGTGCCCGGCTCCCTGGTCGACGAGGTGCTCGGGCCCTTCCTGGCCGGCGTGTTCCTCGAAGACCGACTGGAAACCTCCAGCCGGGTGTTCCGGATGACCTGGCGCAGCTTCCTGCGCGGCACCCAGGCCCTGCCCGCCGAAGGCATCGGTGCGGTTCTGCGGCAGCTCGCCGAGGCCGTCCCGGCCGGCCGTCTGGAGCTCGGCACCCCCGTCGCCACCGTCTCCGAAGGGGGAGTGGTCCTCGCCGACGGCTCCTCCCGCGAGGCCGACACCGTCGTCGTCGCCACCGAGCCGGCCACGGCGGCCGGCCTGATCCCCGGGTTCCCGGTCGCCGGGACCCGCACGGTCACCACGTACTACCACGCCTGCGCCACGTCCCCGCTGAGGGAACCGACCCTGCTGCTCGACGCCCGGCGGAGGTTCCTGAACAGCTGCGTGCTGACCGAGGTGGCCCCGTCCTACGCGAGCGACGGCCGCGCCCTGGTGTCCACGTCGGTCCTCGGCAGCGGCGGGACCGAGGCCCCGGCGGAGCTGCGGGCCGCGCTGAGCGAGGCCTACGGGACGGACGCCGACGCGTGGGAGCCGGTCGCCGCCGTCACGGTGGCGGGAGCACTGCCCGTCATGCTCCCGCCGTGGCCCCTCAGCCGGCCCACCCGCGTCGCCGACGGCCTCCACCTGTGCGGGGACCACCGGGCGACCGGCTCGCTCCAGGGCGCGCTGGCCTCGGGCGCCCGCGCCGCCCGCGAGGTCCTGGGGGCCGTGCGCGCCTGAGTCGTCTCAGGCCGGTTCGTCCCCGGCCGCCGGGACGAGGAACAGCTCGTCCTCGTAGCACCAGGCCCACGCCTCGCCCTCCTCGGCCGAACGGGCCAGCGGATGACCGGACGCGGCGGCGTGGGAAGCGGCGTGCTTCCCGGAGGAGCTGTCGCAGCAGCCGACGTGACCACAGGTCAGGCACAGCCGCAGGTGCACCCACGGCAGTCCGGCCTCCCGGCACCGCGCGCACCCCGCGCCCAGCGCGGGCGGTTCGCCCTCGCCCGCGGTGTCCAGGTGTCCGCACGCGCGACCCTCGGGCCTGCCCGCGTCATGGGCGACGGTCCAGCGCGTCACGACGGCTCCCTTCGTGCCACAGGCCCCCGTCCCATCCTTCCCGCCACGGGGGCCCGTGTCCATCCGTCATGACACCCATATCCCCGGCTCGTTCGCAGGTGGCAACATATGGTCTTGCCGCGCCGGATCACCTGCCTGAACACGCCGTGCGCCGCACCACCATCGCAAAGAACGAGATTGAGGGGGACGGGCTGTGCCTGCTCCACGGATGAGCACGACACCGCTGCCCGGCATCGGCGTGCAGTACGACCTCACCACCCGGGAACACCGACACCTGTCGGTGATCGCGCACCGGGACGGAACCCGGACGGTCAACGTGTACCGGGCCGACGACCCCGACGCGTGCGCGCAGTCCCTGCACCTGACGGGGGCGGAGACCACGTCCCTCATCGACGCGCTGATGCCGGCGCACCACAGCCCCAACCTGCTGCACACCACCGACCTGGGCCTGGTCGCCGAACGCATCGAACTGTCGGCGCACTCGCACTGGAACGGCCGCGTGCTCGGCGAGACCCGGATGCGCACCGAGACGGGCGTGTCCGTGGTGGCCGTCCTGCGCCGCGCCGAGGCCCGACCCTCGCCCGCGCCCGACTTCCGCCTCGCCGGCGGCGACACCCTCATCGTGATCGGCACCCGCGAGGGCGTCGACGCGGCCGCCTCGATACTCGGACGGGAGTGATCCGCACGTGCATTCCGCAGTCTTCCTGATCGAATTCGGTGCGATCATCCTCGGCCTGGGCCTGCTCGGCAGGCTCGCGGGCCGCTTCCACTTCTCCCCGATACCCCTCTACCTGCTCGCGGGCCTCGCCTTCGGGACCGGTGGACTCCTGCCCCTCGGCGCGAGCGAGGAGTTCGTCGCCATCGGCGCCGAGATCGGCGTCATCCTGCTCCTGCTCATGCTCGGCCTTGAGTACACCGCCAGCGATCTGGTGTCGAACCTCAAGACCCAGTACCCCGCGGGCCTCGTCGACTTCACCCTCAACGCCGTCCCCGGCGCCGTGGCCGCGCTCCTGATGGGGTGGGGACCGGTCGCCGCCGTCGTGCTGGCGGGGGTCACCTGGATCTCGTCCTCCGGGGTCATCGCCAAGGTGATGGGGGACCTGGGCCGACTCGGCAACCGCGAGACGCCGGTCATCCTCAGCATCCTGGTCCTGGAGGACCTGGCGATGGCGGTCTACCTGCCGATCGTCACCGCCCTCCTCGCGGGCGTCGGCCTCGCCGCCGGAAGCCTCACCCTGGCGATCGCCCTCGGCGTCGCGGGAGCCGTCCTGTTCGTCGCGGTCCGCTACGGCCGGGTCATCTCCCGCTTCGTCTCCAGCGACGACCCGGAGAAGCTCCTGCTCGTCGTCCTCGGCCTGACCCTGCTGGTCGCGGGCGTCGCCCAGCAGCTCCAGGTCTCCGCCGCCGTCGGTGCCTTCCTCGTCGGCATCGCCCTCTCCGGTGAGGTGGCCGAGGGCACGCACACCCTGCTCAGCCCGCTCCGCGACCTCTTCGCCGCCGTGTTCTTCGTCTTCTTCGGCCTGCACACCGATCCCGCCAGCATCCCGCCCGTGCTGCTGCCGGCGCTCGCGCTCGCCGTGGTGACCGCCCTCACGAAGATCGCCACCGGCTACTGGGCCGCCAAGAGGGCCGGGGTCGGAGTCAACGGGCGGTGGCGGGCCGGGGGCACGCTCGTCGCCCGCGGCGAGTTCTCCATCGTCATCGCGGGACTCGCCGTCACCGCGGGGATCGAACCCGCGCTGGGACCGCTCGCCACCGCCTACGTCCTGATCCTCGTGGTCATCGGGCCGCTCACCGCCCGCTACACCCAGCCCCTGGGCATCTGGATCACCGGCCTGCGCACGCCGCCGGCCCAGCCCCCGCCGTCCGTGGCGCCCTCCCTCGCGAAGTCCCCGGAAACGGTGCCGGACCGGCGGCCGGTCCAGGACCAGGACCCGGCCGGGCGCGCCTGAGCCCGCGGCCCCGGGGCACCGCCCCCGGGGCCGCCGGACTCAGTGCATGCGCAGCGCCGCGACGAAGTCCATCTTGTCCTCCAGCCGGGTCAGGTTGCGTCCCGTCAGCGACTCGATCCGGCTGATCCGGTAGCGCAACGAGTTCACGTGCAGGTGCAGCGCCTCCCCGCAGCGGGCCCAGGACCCGTCGTGGTCGAGGAAGGCCCGGAGCGTGGGGACCAGGTCGCTGTGGTGGCGGCGGTCGTACTCGTACAGCGGGGACAGCAGCCGGCGGCTGAACGCCCGCCGCGCCTCCGCCGGGATCAGCGGTAGCAGGGACATCACGTGGGAGGCCATGTCGGCGGGGCCGCACACGCCGACGGATGACACCGGCTCCGTCCCCGCCGCGTCCGGCGCGGCCGCCACCCGGCGCGCGTGGCGGGCCTCCGCCAGGGCGTGTCGCAGGTCGGCAGGGTCCCGCACCGGGTCACCGAGCCCGATGCTCAGCCTCTCCCCGTCCCGCAGGCCGAGCGGCAACGCCCCGCCCGCCACCTGCCGCACGGCTGCGGAGGTCAGTTCCTCGCCCCGTGCCAGGAGGACGAACGCCACCGCCTCGCAGGAGTCCCCGGCGCCGGTCACCGCGATCCGGCACGCGGCGTCGGGGCCGAGGCAGCGCGGGTGCAACAGCACCTCCTCCAGCAGATCCCGCACGGGCGCCGCGCCCGCCGGGGTGTCCAACCGCGCCGCCACCGGTTGCCAACGGGGCCCCTCGACGGAGCCGTTGGCCCCGGTCAGGGTCGCGGCCAGGCGGGCCGCGGCCTCCGTCGCCGCCGCGCCGCCCTCGGCGGACTCCAGCGGGCCGAGGAGGCGGCCCGCGGCCCGCTGCCCGGGGGCGCGGTCGGCGTGCCGGCCGGCGCGTTCCACCGCCATCAGGGCCGCCAGCCGCTCCACGAGGTCGATGTGCTCGCCGGGCCAGTCGCCGCTGTCGGCCTCCACGGCCACCAGCCAGTCGGTCGGCGCGGCCGCGGCCGACGGACCCGACCGCACGGGGAACAGCGAGTAGGGCACGGTACGGACCTTCGTGCGGTGGGGCGCCCGCCGTCCGGCCCGCTCGGCGGCCAGGAACCGGCCGGCGAGGGCCGTCGCGGTCTCCTCGGTCAGGGCCGGGCGGGTGCCGGCGACCAGCCGGCCGGTGGGCGACAGGACGTGCGCGCGCAGGTCGAGTTCGGACAGCAGCAACTCCAGGAGGGCTTCGGCCCCGCCGCCCGTGCGTCCCGTCGCGGTCAGCCGCCGGTGTCGATCCACCAGCGCCGCCAGGTTCCCGACCCGCGCCCCGGCCTGACGGCGTGCGACGAACTCGGCGACCGAGGTGAAGGAGACGTCCACGCCGATCGCGAGCAACGGCAGGCCGTGCCGGGTACAGGCCTCCTCCAACGCGACGGGCACGTGCCCGAACTCGGCCTCACCCGCGCCGAGCGCCGCCGCCCCGGCCTCCACGAGGATCCGCACGAAGGCGTCGGGCCGCTGCGGATCCCGGCGCAGCCACGTCAATCCGGTCAGCACGAGGTCGCCGGGGGAGACGAACCTGCGCGGGTCCGGCAGGTCGATGGTCACCGTGCGGTGCACGGGCCGATCGAGTCCCGTGCGGCCGTCCCGGCCGTCGTCGACGAGCCGGAGGAGCCGGGACTCGATCACATCGCGCAACTGCATGGCCCCAGCCTGTCATGACCGTTCCCGCGGGCCCGTGGGGGGCCGGCCTCCACGACCGGCCGCGGGGCGACGGTCGACGGGCCGTGGTTCCCGCCCCTACCGCTCGTCGAGCAGCCGGGCCGCCACCGCGCGCATCTCGACCTTGCGGATCTTCCCGGTGACGGTCATCGGGAACTCGTCCACGACGTGCACGTAGCGCGGGATCTTGAAGTGGGCGAGCCGTCCGTGGCAGTACGCGCGGACGGCCTCCGCGGTCAGCGGCTCGGCGCCCTCGCGCATCCGCACCCACGCCATCAGCTCCTCCCCGTACTTCGCGTCGGGCACGCCGATCACCTGGACGTCCAGTACGTCCGGGTGCGAGTGGAGGAACTCCTCGATCTCGCGCGGGTACAGGTTCTCGCCGCCCCGGATCACCATGTCCTTGATCCGGCCGGTGATGGCGAGGTACCCGTCCCCGTCCATGACCGCCAGGTCACCCGTGTGCATCCAGCCCTCCGCGTCGACGGCCTCGGCGGTCTTCTCCGGCTCCCCCCAGTACCCGAGCATGACCGAGTAGCCCCGCGTGCACAGCTCGCCCGGGGTACCGCGCGGCACGATCCGGCCGGTGTCCGGATCGATCACCTTGACCTCCAGGTGCGGGCCGACCCGGCCCACGGTGGAGACCCGGCGTTCCACCGGATCGTCCGCGCGGGTCTGCGTGGAGACCGGGGAGGTCTCCGTCATTCCGTAGCAGATCGACACCTCGGTCATGCCCATCCGTTCGATGACCTCGTTCATCACCTCGACCGGGCAGGGCGAACCGGCCATGATCCCGGTCCGCAGGCTCGACAGGTCGTACTCCTCGAAGCCCGGGGCGGCCAGTTCGGCGATGAACATGGTCGGCACCCCGTAGAGGGAGGTGCACCGCTGCGCCTCGACGGCCGCCAGGGTCGCCACCGGGTCGAAGGCGGGCGCGGGGATCACCATCGCCGCCCCGTGGCTGGTGCAGGCGAGGTTGCCCATGACCATGCCGAAGCAGTGGTAGAAGGGGACCGGGACGCACACCCGGTCGTGCTCGGTGTAACCGCAGGATTCCCCGACGAAGAAGCCGTTGTTGAGGATGTTGCGGTGCGAGAGGGTGGCGCCCTTCGGGAAGCCGGTGGTCCCCGAGGTGTACTGGATGTTGATCGGCTCGTCCGGGGCGAGGGCGCGCTGAGCCCGGACCAGTGCGGCCCGGTCGGCCGCCCGTCCCCGGGCGAACAGCGAGGCCCACAAGGGGCCGTCCAGCAGGGCGACGAACTCCAGCCCGGCGCAGCGCGGCCGGACCTCCTCGATCATCGCCGCGTAGTCGGAGGACTTGAAACGGTCCGCCGCGACCAGGAGCCGCATCCCGGACCGGTCCACCACGTACTCCAACTCGTGCGCCCGATAGGCGGGGTTGACGGTGACGAGGATCGCCCCGATCTTCGCGGTGGCGTACTGCGTCAGCGTCCACTCGGCACGGTTGGGGGACCAGATCCCGACGCGGTCGCCCTTGACGATGCCCAGGTCGAGCAGCCCGAGGGCGAGGGCGTCCACGTCGGCCGCCAGTTCCGCGTACGTCCACGTGCGGCCGGCGGCGACGTCGACGAGGGCGTCGCGGTCGGGGAACCTGCTCACCGTTCGGTCGAGGTCGTCCCCGATCGTCTCGTCCAGCAGGGGGACCTCCACGCTGCCGGACGCACAACTCGAAGCGACGGACACACGTACCTCCTGGACTCGCCGCCACCGCGCGGGGGCGGCGGCGGGCTGACGGGTGTGCACGGGGCCCCGGGGCCCGGCGCGCTCATGATCCTCTCCCGGGGGCCCCGGGCCAACCCCCCCTGCCGCGCCCGTCCCTACAGACCGAACCGGGCGGCGTACGCCGCCGCGCCCGCCCCGGTGTCGCCGGCCCAGCCGACGTAGCCGTCGGGACGGATCAGGAAGACCCCGTCCCCGTAGGCGTCGTACGAGGGGATCCGCACGGTGTGGACGTCGCAGGACGTCCCGAGGTCGGTTCCGGCGCCGACGGTGTCCGGGCCGACGCTCAGCAGGGTCCAGTGCGTGCCCCGGAATTCGGTGAACAGGTGCACGCCGGCGCGCCGGCCGTCCGGCGCGCGGTCGCCCGCGCGCAGGGCGTCCCCGGGCGGGTCGGTGCGCGTCTCGACCGCGAGTGACGAATCCCGGTAGCCGAGGCCGAGTTGGGTGGTGGCCTTGCCGCGCCGGGTCTCGCCGCGGTGGACCCGGGTCGACAGGCCGAGCATGTCGGCGGCGACGGGCAGGCGTTCCTCCTCGTAGGTGTCGAGCAGGGTCTCGGGGGCGCCGTCCCGCAGGACGGCGGCCAGTTTCCAGCCGAGGTTGTACGCGTCCTGGACGCTGGTGTTGAGACCCTGGCCGCCCGCGGGGGAGTGGACGTGGGCGGCGTCGCCGGCGAGGAAGACGCGGCCGGAGCGGAACCGGTCGGCCACGGCGGCCCGCGGCCTGAAGTCGGAGGCCCACCGCACCTCCGTCACGTCGGCGGGCGAGAGGTGCGAACGGGCGGCGACGATCGTGCGGATGCCTTCGAGGGAGAGATCGGGCTCGCCCTCGGGGAACTTCGCCACGACCTGGAAGTCCTCCGTGCCGGCCAGCGGGCAGATGGAGAGGTACCCGCCGTCGGGGGTGGGCGGGAAGACGTGCCAGTTGTCGCGGTCCAGGCCGCTGATGCGGGCGTCCGCCACCAGCATCGCCCCGGGTTCGACGGTCTCCCCGGTCATGCCGATGCCCAGGGAACGCCGCACCGTGGACCGGCCGCCGTCCGCGGCGACGACGTACCGGGCGCGGACCGTCCCGCCGCAGGCGAAGGCGGCCGTCACCCCGTCCGCGTCCTGGGCGAGGCCCACCAGGTCCCGGCCGAACGAGACGGTGCCGTCCAGCTCGCGCAGGCGGGCGTGCAGGATCTCCTGCGTCCGCCACTGCGGCACCATCCAGGGCGTGGCGTACGGCGAGCCCTCGTCCGGTTCGGCCGCGTCGAACATCACGTACTCGCCCTGTCGGGCCCCGTCCTGCCAGATCATGCCGACCGGGTACGGGGCGCCTGCGGCCCGGATCTCGTCGTGCAGTCCCAGGTCGTCGAGCACTTCCAGGGTGCGGGGCTGGAGGCCCTTGCCCCGCGAGCCGGGGAACAGGCGATCGGCCCGTTCCACGACGAGGGCGCGGACCCCGCGCCGGGCGAGTTCGACGGCGAGGGTGAGGCCGGTTGGGCCGGCGCCGACGACGAGCACATCGGTGTCCTGGTGCACGGGAATCTCCTTAACGCTGTTAAGTGGCTGCCCCCGCAGCTTGCACTTAACGGTGTTAAGCTGTCAAGCGTGGCAACCAGGAGAACCCCCAAGCTGGACAAGAAGCAGGCCGTCGACACGGCGCTGCGGCTGTTGAACGAGGTCGGCCTCGACGGACTGACCCTGCGCGCGATCGCGAAGGAGCTGGACGTCCAAGCGCCCGCCCTCTACTGGCACTTCAAGAACAAGCAGGAACTGCTCGACGGGATGGCCACGGAGATGTACCGCCGGATGGCCGCGGCCGAGCCGCTCGCGCCGGACGCCACGTGGCAGCAACGGCTCACGGCGACGAGTGCGGGCCTGCGCGAGGCCCTGCTCGGCTACCGGGACGGCGCGAAGGTCTACAGCGGCTCGCGGTTCACCGGCACCGAGCACGCCGTGCGCATGGAGGAGAACCTCAGGGCCTTCGTCGACGCCGGGTTCAGCCTCTCGCAGGCCGTACGGGCCACGTCCACGGCCTACTTCTTCACCCTCGGCTTCGTCACGGAGGAGCAGGGCGTCGAGCCGACCCCGGGCGAACGCAGGGAGGGCTACGACATCGACGAACGCGCGGCGCGCCTGGCCGACTTCCCCCTCGCCGCCGCTGCGGGCGCCGAACTCTTCCAGGACTACGGGGCGGGCTTCGAGGAGAGCCTGCGGCTGTTGATCGCGGGCATCGAGGCGCGGTACGGGATCGCCTGACCCCGCCCGCCCCGCCCCTCGGCGGGGCGGGCGGCCGGGGGCGGTCCCGTCACTCGGGGCGCAGGCTCAGCACCAGGTCGCGCGGGAGACCGTGGGTGTCGTGGAGGTGGTGGAAGTCGTCCTCCACCAGCGGGCCCCGGAACCGGGGACGGGACAGCACCCGGCGGCCGCGCTCCAGGAGCCGGGCGAAACGGCGCTCCTCCTCCAGCAGGATCCGGCGGACCTCGCCCGGGTCCACGTCCTGCCGGAACCGGTCCAGGGTGTGCCGCAGCAGTTCGTCCGGCAGGTCACCGAGACCGCGGGAGCGTTCGTCGCGCCACAGCAGGGTCAGGACGCGCCGTACGAGCCGGCGCAGCACGTAGCCCTGCCCGGTGTTGGCCGGGCGGATCCCGTCGCCGATGACGGCCACGGCCGAGCGCAGGTGGTCGTTCACCACCCGCAGCGAGGGTTCGTCCAGGTGCCACAGGGCCGGTACGAGGCGACGCCAGGGTTCGAACACGTCGCAGTCGAACACCGAGGTGCGGCCCCGGAGCAGGGCGGCCAGCCGCTCCAGGCCGAGCCCGGTGTCGACGTTCCGCTGCGGCAACGGCACGAGCGAACCGTCGTCGAGCCGGCGATGGCGCATCATCACGTGGTTCCACACCTCCACCCAGCGGTCGTCCCGGGTGGGGGTGGAGCGGGGCGGGTCGTCGCCCGTCCACAGGAAGATCTCCGAGTCGGGTCCGCACGGGCCGGTCGGCCCGTTCGACCACCAGTTGTCCTCGACGGTGAGTTCCACCGGGACCCCGAGGCCCTGCCACAGCTCCAGGGAGGAGAGGTCCACGCCGGTCCGGTCGTCGCCGCCGAAGACCGTGGCGTGCAACCGCCCCGGATCGACGCCCAGCCCCTCGGTGAGCAGCCCGTATCCCCAATCGAGGCTCTGCGGGCCCTCGTAGTCGCCCAGCGACCAGGTGCCGAGCATTTCGAAGACCGTCAGGTGGGTGGTGTCGCCGACCTCGTCCAGGTCCGTGGTGCGCAGGCAGCGTTGGGTGTTCACCAGCCGCCTGCCCAGGGGGTGGGGGCGTCCTTCCAGGTGGGGGGTGAGCGGATGCATGCCCGAGGTGGTGAACAGCACCGGATCGCCGGGCGGCGGCAGCAGCGTCGAGCCCGTGATGCGGCGGTGGCCGCGCTCCTGGAAGTATTCGACGAACGTGCGGACGACGTGCTCGGTCTGCATGGGGTGGCTCCTTCGCGTGGGGCGTGGAGGCACCGGACGACGGGAACCGGGAAGTCGCGGGATCGCGGACGGCGGGGCGTCGCGGGAACCACCGGCGGACCGTGTCCGGTCGCCGGGGAGGGGAACGTCAGGCGGCGGCCGGCGAGCTGGTCGCTCGCGCGGTCGCGGTGGTGTTTCGGCCGGTGACGTTCATGGGTCCGACGGTAGCGGGTCCCCGTGCGGCGCCGCACCCGGATTTCGACGCACGGGGTGTGCCCGGGTGGGGCGCCGCACGGCTTCGTCCGTCGCGTTCAGCGCACCGGGTGGGCATCCGCCTCGCGGTGCATGCCCGTGCACAGGGCCCAGATGATGAAGAGGTTGACGGCGATCAGCACCAGCGCCCACAGGGGGTAGTACGGCAGCCAGATGAAGTTGGCGATGGCGCCCAGACCCGCGATGGCCACGCCGAAATAGCGCGCCCACAGGGCACCGCTGAGCACCGCGCAGCCGGCGAGGATGAGAATGACGCCGAGGATCAGGTGGATCCAGCCCCAGCCCGCGAGGCTGAACTGGAACACGTAATGGCGGGTCATCAGGAACAGGCCGTCGCGCGCGATGGCGGCGATCCCCTCGAAGATCGCCATGGCCCCGCCGAAGATCATCAGGGCGGCGGCGAGGACGGTGGTCCCGGACGTGTGCGCGTGCGTGGGGCTCGGGTACGCGCTCCCCGCTTGGGGTCGGGTGGCGTCACTGGCCATGTGGGTCTCCTCGGATGGCAGAGCCGGACGAGCAGCCTGGACGGGTGATCCCCCGAATCAGCGTGGCACAGGGCCATGGCGTCGGCACTCCGGCCGGCTTCGAGGGCCGACCCGTATTCGAGCAGGTGTTCGGATCCGGGGGTATCGTGGAACCCATGCACGCGCTCCAGGGCTCCCTCTTCGACCAGACCGACGAGATCCGGCTCGGCCCGCTCACCGCGGTACGGCGCACCCACCTCGGCGCCGGGGCCTGGGTGGACCACCTCCCCGGTTGGCTGACCGGGGCCGACACCCTCTTCGAGACCCTCGCCGCCGAGGTCCCGTGGCGCGCCGAACGCCGGCAGATGTACGACCGCGAGGTGGCCGTGCCCCGGCTGCTCGCCTTCTACGGGGCCGGCGCGGAACTGCCCCACCCCGCCCTGACCGACGCCCGCACGGCACTCGACCGGCACTACGCCACCGAACTGCACGAACCCTTCGTCACCGCCGGACTGTGCCTCTACCGCGACGGCCGCGACAGCGTCGCCTGGCACGGGGACCGCACCGGCCGCTCCGCGACGGAGGACACCATGGTCGCGATCCTCTCCGTCGGCGACCCCCGCGACCTCGTGCTGCGCCCCCGCGAAGGGGGCGCCACCCTGCTCCGGCTGCCCCTGGGCCACGGTGACCTCGTCGTCATGGGCGGCTCCTGCCAGCGGACCATGGAGCACGCCGTCCCCAAGACGTCACGCGCCGTCGGACCCCGGATCAGCGTCCAGTTCCGTACCCGCGGCGTCATGTGAGGACACGGCGCGCCGACTCGGCGCCCGCCGCCCCGTTGAGGTGTCATGGGGGCGCGCCCGACCGGGCCTTCCGCACCCCTCGCGAGCCGAGCCGGATCGCGTCGGAAGCCGGTGGACGACCGAAAGCCGGTGAACATGAGCGTCGAACGCCTCGGGGGCCGGTGGGCCGCGCTCACGCCCGCCGCCGGGGGCGTCGTCATGGCCACCGGGATCCTCTCGGTCGGCCTGGACCTCGTCGGCCGCACCTGGATCTCCCTCGGCGCGCTCGCCGTCGCCGCCGCGCTGTGGCTCGTGCTGGCCGCCGACTTCGTCGGCCTGCTCGTCGCCGACCGCGGCCGGTTCAGGGCCGAGACCCACACCCCCTCCGCCCTCACCGCCGTGGCCGCCACCACCGTGCTCGGCACCCGCGTCGCGCAGCTCGACCGGCCGGCGGCGCAGACCACGGCCACCGCCCTCCTCGTGCTCGCCGCCGTCCTGTGGCCAGGACTCCTCGGCGCCGTCGTCCGCCACTGGCACCGACGGATGCCCGGCGCCGCCTTCCTCGCCTGCGTCGCCACCCAGGGGCTCGCCGTGCTCGCCGCCACCCTGGCCGACGGCCGGCGCGTCGACTGGCTCGCCCGGGCGGCACTGGCCTGCTTCTGCCTCGGGCTGCTGCTCTACGCACTGGCCCTGCCGCGCTTCGACCTCCGGGAGGTCACCGGCGGCGCGGGCGACCACTGGGTGGCCGGCGGGGCCCTGTCCATCACGGCCCTGGCGGGCGCGAAGCTCACCGCCTCCCCCCTCTGGACCGGCGCCGCGCACACCGCCCTGCGCACGCTCACCCTGGTCTGCCTCGCCGTCTCGCTCGCCTGGTACGCCGTCCTCCTCGCCGCCGAAGTGCGCAGCCCCCGCCCGCGCTACGACATCCGCCGCTGGTCGACCGTCTTCCCCCTCGGCATGACCGCCACGGCCTGCCTGTCCACCGCGGCCGCGACCGGCCCCGGTTGGCTGCGACCGCTGGGAGAGGCATTGCTCTGGATCGCTGTCGGAGCCTGCGTCCTCACCTGCACCGCCTTCCTCCTGTCCCGGCGGGGCGGCCGAACCCCCTCCGGTCCGGGTCCCGCCGTACCGGGCCCGTGACCGCGGCGGGCGCCGCGGTGGGTGGGCCCGACGTCCGGGGGCCCGGGCGTCGCCGGGCGGGCCGGGCAGGGCCCGCTTCCGGTGGCGGGCCGCGGACACGCTCGGTTAGGGTCCCGGCATGGCGTACACGTTCCAGGTGACGATCGACTCCACGGACCCCCACCCGCTCGCCGACTGGTGGGCCGAGGCCCTCGGCTGGGAAGTGGAGCCCAGCGACGAACAGTTCATCCGCGGCGTGATCGCGGCCGGACACGCGACCGACGAGGACACGACGACCCACCGCGGCACGCTGGTCTGGAAGGTCGGAGCCGCGATCCGCCACCCCGAGGGACCCGAACACGCGCCGCGCGTCCTGTTCCAGCGGGTACCGGAGCCCAAGACCGTGAAGAACCGCGTCCACCTAGACGTCCGCATCGGGGAGGACGACCCGAAGGGCGTCGTCGAGCGACTCCTCGCCATGGGCGCGACCCACCTCCACGAGGGCAACCAGGGCCCCTTCCGCTGGACCACCCTCGCCGATCCGGAGGGCAACGAACTCTGCATCACCTACTGACGGGCCGTAGGCTCCCCGCGTGAACGTCATCCTCCTCGGTTGAACCGGAACGATCGGGCGGGCGTGCTGCGCGCATGCCTGCGCGACGACGCCGTCACCCGCGTCCTGGCCATCGGGCGAACCCCGCTCGGCGTGAGCCACCCAAGCTGCGTGAGGTCGTCCGGCCCGACCCGTCCGACCTGTCGGACCTCGCCGCCGAGCTCCCCGGTTACGACGCCTGCTTCTTCTGCCTTGGCGTCTCCTCCGTCGGCATGGAGGATGAGGCCTACCGCCGCGTTACCCACGACCTCACGCTCGCCGTGGCCCGGCCGCTCGCCGCCGCCAACCCCCGGCTCACCTTCGTCCACGTCTCGGGGGAGGGCACCGACAGCACCGGCCGGGGGCGTTCCATGTTGGCCCGGGTCAAGGGCCGGACCGAGAACGACCTCCTGGAACTCCCCTTCCGCGCCCGCGTGTTCCGCCCCGGGATCGTCCAACCCGTGCGCGGGGTGCCCTCGAAGACCCGGCTCCACCGGACCCTCTACGCGGTCACCGCACCACTCATCGTGGTGCTCCGGCGGATCGCGCCGGACCTCGTCACCACCACCGACGACCTCGGCCGTGCCATGATCGCCGTCGCGGCCGGTGCCGAGGCCCCCGGCCGCATCCTGCGCCCCCGTGACATCAACCGCCTGGGCGCCGCCCCCACCAGGCATAATTGACTACCGGGCACTCCCTCCCGCAGGCGAGAATGAGCCATCTCGAACCGGGAGGAACCCATGAGCCAGGACCACCTGACTCTGCATGACCTGGTGCCCGCGCAGGCACTGGCCGAGTCGATCGCCGCCGGGTACGTCACCCGCAAGCCGCATCCCGAGCTGCCGCTGTCGATCTACACCTACACCAGGTCGGCCCAGTACGAAGGCGTCTGGAACCAGGTCACCACGCGCTGCCGCGGACTCGTGGCGGACGACAGCACCGGCGCGGTCGTCGCCCTGCCGCTGCCGAAGTTCTTCAACGTCGGCGAGCACGAGGCGGGCATGCCGTACGCGCCCGCCCTCCCGGACGAGCCGTTCGAGGTGTACGACAAGGTCGACGGCAGCCTCGCCGTGGTCTTCCACTACGCGGGCCGCTGGCGGGTCGCCTCCAAGGGGTCCTTCGTCAGTGCCCAGGCCACCTGGGCCCAGCGGCGCCTCGACGACAAGGACACCACCGCGCTGCGCCCCGGCGTCACCTACCTCGCCGAGATCCTGTACCCGCAGAACCGCATCGTCGTGAACTACGGGGACCGCCGGGACCTCGTCCTCCTCGCCGCCTTCGGCCCGGACGGCACCGAGGTCCCGCTCACCGAGGCCGCCGCCGACTGGGAGAGCGTCGGCTCCGTCGTCAAGGTGTGGCCCGCCATGCCCCTCGCCGAACTGATGGCGCTGACGGAGTCCAACACCATGCCCGGCGGCGCGCCCGCCACCGGCACCGACGCGGAGGGCTTCGTCCTGCGCTTCGCGTCCGGCGTGCGCGCCAAGGCCAAGCTCTCCGAGTACGTGCGCCTCCACCACGTCCTCACCGGTGTCAACGAACGCGACATCTGGCGCGGCCACGGCATCCAGCGGTTCGCCGGGGTTCCCGTCAAGCTGCTCGCGCAAGGCCTCAACTGCACCGTCGCCGACATCGAGGCCTCGGGCGGCAAGCCGCTGGACGCCCTGCTGGAGCAGGTGCCCGACGAGTTCGACGCGTGGGTCCGCGAGGTGATCGTCCGCCTGGAGCAGCAGGCCGCGGACCACGAGCGGGCCATCGACGAGGCCTACGCGAGCCTCGCGCACCTCACCGCAGACCGGGGAGCCTTCGCCCGCGCCGTCAAGGAACTGCCGAACCGGGACGTCCGACCGGCGATGTTCACGCGGCTCGACGGCCGCTCCACCGAACTCACCAGTTGGCGCCACGTACGGCCCGACGTGGCCGACGCCCACACCACCGACGAGGAGGACGCGGAGGGGCCCGCGCGGACGCCCCGCCCCGTGCCCGGGGACCCCTCCCGTGCCGACGCGCCGGCCGCGGCCCGACGGGCGGCCCCCGTCGTGCGGAACTCCGCTCCGCGCGGGGCCGCTCCGCGGGAAGCGGCGGACGCCCCGGCGGACGGTGACGCCGTGCTGCCCGTCGTGCACGTCATGACGGGTCTGCCCGCCTCCGGCAAGACGACCGCCGCCCGCGCCCTGCAGGCGCGGTCGGGCGGGCGGATGCGCCGCGTCAACCTGGACGACCTGCGGGCCATGCTCGACCTGCCGGACCCCGAGCGGGGCCGGTCCTTCGCGCACGAGCAGACCGTCCTGGAGGTGCAGGACGCGGCCGTCCGCGCCGCCGTCGACGGCGGGTTCGACGTGGTCGTCGACAACACCCACCTGACGAAGAACATCCCGAAGCGGCTCAAGGCGGCGGTCGGCGGCCTCGCCACCTTCGTCGTGCACGACTTCACCGACGTGCCCCTGGAGGAGTGCCTGCGCCGCGACGCGGCCCGGGAGCGCCAGGTCGGCGAGGAGATCATCCGGATCCTCGCGGACAAGCACCAGAAGGCCCGCAAGGGCGGCTGGCGGCTCACGGCGGAATGGATGAACGGCGGATCCGGCGGCGCGGCCCTGCCGGCGGTGCGGCCGTACGTCCCCGACCCGGCACTGCCCCCGGCCGTCATGTGCGACATCGACGGGACCCTGGCCCTGATCGGAAACCGGGGACCGTACGACTTCTCGCGCTGTGAGCTCGACCTGCTCAACGAGTCCGTGCGGCACGCGCTCGACGCCTTCCGGCGTGCCGACGGCGACACCATCGTGCTGCTGTCGGGGCGCGGTGAGGAACACCGTCCGCAGACGGAGTCCTGGCTGAGGGCCCACCGGGTGCCCTACGACGAGCTGTGGATGCGGGCCGCCGGGGACACGCGCCGTGACGACGTGGTCAAGGCGGAGCTCTTCGACGCGCACGTGCGCGACCGCTTCGCCGTGCGCGTCTCGCTCGACGACCGGGACCGCGTGGTCGCGGTCTGGCGGCGGATGGGCCTGCCGACCTGGCAGGTCAACTACGGCGACTTCTGAGGGGTGACGCCGTGACGGTCCTCATCGTGGACGCCGCGAACGTGGTGGGGTCCGTCCCCGACGGCTGGTGGCGGGACCGGCGCGCGGCCGCCGAGCGGCTGCGCGACCGGCTCGCGCTGCGGGACGCCGGGGAGGAGATCATCCTCGTCGTCGAGGGCGCCGCCCGGGGCGTCGCGTCCGTGCCCGGCGTTCGGGTCGACGAGGCGCCGGGGAGCGGCGACGACCGGATCGTCGAACTGGCCGCGGCCCGCGCGGGCCGCGGCTGCGTCGTGGTCACGGCGGACCGGGAACTGCGCGAGCGGGTGCGGGCGTACGGAGCCGAGTGCCGGGGCCCCCGCAGCGTACGCCCGCAGGAGTGACCGGGACGGTCAGCGGCACCACTTCACGGGCGTGATGTTGTCGACGTAACGGGCGGAGACCCAGGCCTCCCTGCGGTCCTTGTGGTCCATGCGGCGCTCGTCGCCGCGCCCGCCGTCGGAGTCCTCGCGGGCGACCGGCTCGTTGCCGTTCATGTCCTCCTCGCGGTCCTTGCGGTCGAGGCGGTACCAGAGGTCGTTGCCGTCGACGCGCTCACCGCGCTGCTTGCACTCGATCGCCAGCTTCTGGTTCGGGTACACCTTGCCCAGCTCGTACCCGCGCGTGCTCGGCTTGCTGCGGACCTTCAGCGCGCCGCGGGAGACGACCTTGCCCAGGGCGTTGCGCGGCTTGGGGTAGACGACCGGGCCGCCGGTCTGGACGTCGTCGTACATGTCCCCCTGCGAGGGCTGGTCGAAGGACGGACCGTCGTCGGCGACGGCGAGGCCCGCACCGACCAGACCGAGCACCAGGCTTCCGGTGGCGAGAGCGAGGATGGTCCTGGTGGGCTTCAGCATGAGCCGCTCCTCTACGAAGACTTCCGCCCGGCCGCGTCGCGCGGCGCGGGGCGGCAACCAGGCGGCTGCCAGGGACGACTATGGCGAGGTGACGCCGCCGGACCCGGCCGACGCACCGCCCTTTAGCCCGATATGCCCAATATGCGACCGAGTTCGGGGGTCGGGGGGCGGATCCGGCGCCCTCCGGCCCCGCCCGCAGCCTGGACCGTCGTTCCCGGCGGCGACAACCGCGCCTCCTACTCAGGTGATTGGGCTCACGTACTCAGGCGGCCGACCGCCCGCGCCGGCTACGGTGTGCGCAGCGGGGGAACCGACGGGAGTTCAGGGGGCGGGTCATGCGTCGAGCGAGGACGTTGTCGGGAACAGGGGTGCTGGGCGGGGCGCTCGTGGCGTCCCTGCTCCTGACGGGGTGCGGCAAGGGAGCCGGCGGGACGGAACCGGGGCCCGGACCCTCCGGGACGGCCGCCCCGGCCACGCCCTCCGCGACGACCGCGGGCGGTCCTCCCGCCGGGACGCCCGTGCCGGTCCCCTCGGGGTCCACGGCCCCCGGGACGCTACCGACGGCCTACACCTTCACGCCCGACCCGGCGCGCGTCCCGCGCACCGCCGAGGAGGCGCGCCGGTTCACCCGGGCCGCCGCGCTGGACCCGGACTCCTGGTCGGCCGGCCTGGTCCGGCACGATCCGTACGAGGGCGGCGGGGACCGGCCGGTCCTGTCGGCCGACTGCGCCTGGTCGCGCGGACCGATGCCCGCCGACGTGCTCGACAGCTACACCCGGCGGATCGACATGCCGGCCAAGGACGGCAAGGGCCGGGTACTCGGCTCGGTGACGCTCACCGTGCACAGCGACGTGGCCGCCGCCGACCGCGACATGCAGGACACGGTGCAGCAGAGCTTCCGCTGCCCCGACCAGGACCTGGGCGGCGGGCAGTTCCTGCGCGGCCTGATGTCCATGCACCAGCCGAAGGAGTCGGTCCTGAACGCCGACGCCTCGATGTTCGAGTCCGGGAAGTACCTCTCGGCCGAAGCGGGCGGCCCCGGCGCACCCCAGGGCTACGTGTGGACCAAGTCCCGGATCGGGAGCGTCGTGATGGCCCTCTCCGTCAAGGGGGCGCAGGGGTACGAGACCCGCGACCTGCTGATGCTGGCCGCCGAGGGCGGGGCGAAGGCCCTGTACCGGATCGAACTGGAGCTGAAGTGACCCTCCGAGCCGACGCACGGGTCGGGAGCGACCGCTGATGCAGCCCCTGCACGCCACCGATCCCGCCCGGATCGGCGGCTACCGCATCCTCGGTCGTCTGGGCGCGGGCGGCATGGGCGTCGTCCTGCTCGGCCGCTCCGCGGGCGGAGCCCTCGCCGCCGTCAAACTCGTCCGCGCCGAGTACGCCGACGACCCCGCCTTCCGGGTGCGCTTCCGCCGGGAGGTGGCCATCGCCCGCCGGGTGCGCAGCCCTTGGGCCGTGCCGGTCGTCGACGCCGACACGGAGGCCCCCGCGCCGTGGCTCGCCACGGAGTTCGTGCCCGGACCGCCGCTCAGCGACGCCGTCGCCCGGGCCGGTGGACTGCCGCCCGACAGCGTGCGCCTCCTCGGGGCACGGCTGGCGGAGGCCCTCGGCGCCGTGCACGGCGCCGGCCTGGTGCACCGCGACGTCAAGCCGGCGAACGTCCTGCTCGCCACCGACGGACCCCGCCTCATCGACTTCGGCATCGCCCGGGCCCTGGACGACACCGTGCTGACCGCCACCGACGTGGTCATCGGCTCCCCGGGCTTCCTGTCCCCGGAGCAGGCCCAGGGAGGCCACATCGGTCCGCCGAGCGACATCTTCGCGCTGGGCTGCGTGTTGGCGTACGCGGCCACCGGGCGCCGACCGTTCGGATCGGGCCCCGTCGAGGCCATGCTCTTCCGCACCGTCCACGACACCGCCGACACCACCGGGATCCCCCACGACCTGCTGCCCCTCATCGCGGCCTGCCTCGCCAAGGCCCCGGCCGACCGCCCGACGGCCGAGGAACTGCGCCTGGCCATGACCGGGGACGCGCCCGGCCCCTGGCTGCCCGCGCCGCTGCTCCAGCTGATCGCGGAACGCTCGGCGCGGATGCTGCAACTCCCCGACATCGAACCGACCCGGCGGACGACGCCGGTGCCCGGCACCGGCGCCCTTGCGGACGCACCGACGGCGGCACCCGTCGACGCGGCCCCGACCGGAGCCGCCACGGCGGGCCCCTCCCCGCGCCGCCGGACCGTCCTCGCCGCGGCCGCCCTGACCCTGACGGGCGGCGGGGGCACGGCCGCCTGGTTCGCACGGCGACCGGATCCGCCCCAGGAGCCCGAGCCCCGCCCCGAGCGGCCCACCCTCACCATCGGGCTCCAGGCGGACCTGACCGGCCCGGGCCGGGCCGTCGGCGAGGCCCAGCGGGACGGCGCCCGGCTGGCGGTGGAGGAACTCACCGCCCGTACCGAACTCCCCTTCGCCTACCGGCTGTCCGAGGCCGACGACCAGGGCGCCGCCGGTCCCGCCGCCGCGGCGGCCGAGCGCTTCGCCGCCGACACCTCGGTGGTGGCCGTGCTCGCGGCCACCGCGGGCCCGGCCGTCGCCGCCGCGCTCACCCGGTACGACCGGGCGGGCCTGCCCCTCCTCAGCGCCTCCGACGGGGACACCACACGCATCAACCGCGTCTTCACCTGCCTGCGCCCCAACGACGCCTACCAGATGAGACCCGTCGTGGAGTACCTGACCGCGCGCGACCGCGGCACGACGATGATCGTGGACGACGGCACCCCGTACGGCTGGCAGACCACCCGCGCCCTCAGCGAGGCCCTGCGCGCGGGCAAGCGCCCCGTGACCCCGGCGACGGTGGCGGCGGACGCGGACCACACGGCAGTCGCCCGCGACGCCGCCGGGGCCGGGGCGGTCCTCTACGGGGGCGGACCCGTCGGCGCTGCCCGCCTCGCCCGCGCCCTGGCCGCAACCGGCCACCGGGGCAGGGTCATCGGCACCCGGGCGGTGCACGACCCGCTGTTCCTCGCGGAGGCGGCCGGGAGCGCGGAGGGCTGGCTGGTCGTCTCCACCGCGGTGGATCCCGCCTCGGCTCCCGCGGCCCGGGCCTTCGACAACGCCTACCGGGCCCGGCACGGCGGCCCGGCCCCGCTGCACGCGGCGGAGGCCTACGACGCCGTGCACCTGCTGGCCCGATGCGCGCAGGGTTTGGGCCGCGACCGGGTGGAGCGCGGGGACCTGCTGGCGACGGTGCGCGCGACGACGTACGAGGGGGTGTCGAAGAAGTACGCCTTCGAAGCGGCGAACGGCACCTTCACCGGCGACGGGGGCCTGCACTTCTACACGGTGTCCTCGGGCCGGTTCCGCCTGCTCGGGGACCGGCAGACGGTCTGGCCCGCGTGACGGCGGAGAGAACCGGCCGGTCCTGGCCGATATGCGAGCACCCTTTCGGGGGACTCCCGTTCGTCCCGTGCGTGGCTAGCATTCTCGTAAGTGCTTGTCGTGCAATCCCATATGGGATTGCGTGATCATGCCCGTCCGAGGAGAAGGGGACCGAACATGCAGTTACGCAATGGGGTCGTGGCGAGCGAGATTCCCGACGTGACGTGGGTGAAGAGCAGTGCCAGCGTGGGCAACGGCAACTGCGTGGAGGTCGCCGCGCTCGACGGCGGAGGTGTGGCGATGCGGAACTCGCGTTTCCCCGACGGGCCCGCGCTGGTGTTCACGGCGGCCGAGATCGAGGCGTTCGTCGACGGAGTGAAGCGATCCGAGTTCGACGATCTGACGGGATGACGGCCGGACTCCGGGCCGTTCCGCAGGCTGAATTCCGGGCTAAATCGTAGGCCAAAGCTTGGACGGTCGGCTGGAGGGACTCCATTCTGAGGGCGGGGACCCGCCCCGGTCGTATAGGAGTTCACATGTCCGCTCTCCCCGAGCCGCTGCCCGATCAGGTCGCCCCGGTATTACCGCTGGGCAGAGAACCGGGCCGGGCGGCGGCCGGCCGTGTCCTGGGTCAGGCGCTGCGGGGGTTCCGTGAGGACCGCGGTCTCACCCTGCGGGACGTGGCTCCCGTCATCCGCGGGTCCGTTTCGAAGATCAGTCGTCTGGAGCGGGGCGAGAGCCCTCCCAAGCCCAAGGACGTCCTGGACCTGGCCCGACACTACGGACTGGACGCCGAGGAGACGCGAACCCTCGAACGGCTCCTGGAGTTCGCCCAGGACTGCGAGTGGTACGAGCAGTACAGCGACGTGACCCCCGGATACCTCAGGCGCCTCATCCAACTGGAGGGCGACGCCGAGGAGATCTGCCTCTACGAGAACCTCGTGGTCCCGGGCATCCTGCAAACACCCGACTACGCCGCGCACATGGTCAGGGCCGTCATGCCCAGTGCCCCGCACGAGGAGATCGTCCGGGTCGTACAGCTTCGGACGCAGCGCCGTCTGCGACTCATGGAGGGCGAGGTGCCGCGGCTGACCGTGCTGCTCGACCAGGGCGTCCTGAAACGCCGCTGCGGCAGCGCGGAGGTGATGCGCGAGCAGCTGTCGTACCTGCTCAGTGCAGGTGACACCGCCAGGGTCAACATCCGCATCCTCGACATGACGTCGGGGTACGTCGCCGCGCCGCCCTACCCGATCACCCACCTGAAGTTCCGCGACGGCGGACCCGGCGAGCTGGCGTACGTCGAGCACATCAACGGCGCGAACTACGTGACCCGGCCGCGGGCCCTGGACGACCACCGCAACGCGCTGAGCAACCTGCGGGTCGCGGCGGCCTCCAGGGACCGCAGCCGGGAACTGGTCGTCGAGGCGCTGGAGGCCTTCCGCTGAACCGGGGTCAGCGCAGGCGGCCCACGCCGCCCCACTCGACCCAGTCCCTCGGCCGGAGTTCGGCCGGCGGGGGAGTGCTGTCCGGTCGCCAGTCCACCACGTCGACGAGGCGTGGTTCGAGGATGTCCAGACCGTCGAAGTACTTTTCGACCTCGTGGGTTTCGCGCACCCGGCCCCAATGCCCGTGCGTGCTCACGTCCATGAGGCGGGTCACGTCCTCGCGCACGACCGGATCGTCGCTGACGAGTTGGCAGATCACCATGAAGCTGCCCGGCGGCAGCATGGCCGCGGTCCGGCGCACGACCGCCGCGGGATCCATCTCGTCACCGGTGTCGGGAATGCAGTGCAGGACCGATACGAACAGGGCGGCCATCGGCGCCCCCCAGTCCAGGAAGGTGTCCGTCGCCCGCCGGATCGAGGCGGTGTCGCGCATGTCCCGGGAGATGACCAGGGTGCCCGCGTTGTCGTGGAGGGTCGTCTGGGCGTGCGCGAGGACCATCGGATCGTTGTCGACGTAGGCGACCTTGCAGCGGGGATCGACGCGCTGGGCCACCTCGTGGACGTTGTCCTGGGTGGGGAGGCCGGATCCGTGGTCGAGGAACTGCCGGATGCCGTAGTCCTCGACGAGGGTCCGCACGACCCGGGTGAGGAACGCCCGGTTGTTCCGGGCCAGGAGTTGGGTGCTGGGTGCGATCTCCAGCAGTTTGGCGCAGGCCGTGCGGTCGCTGTCGTAGTTCTCCACGCCGCCCAGCAGCCAGTCGTACATCCGCGCCACGCTCGGGGTGTGCATGTCGATCACGGGTGGCTGGGGGTTCTGCCCTAAGTCCATGTGCCCTCCTCGTGGCCCTGTCGGGCCTGTGCCGTGGAACCGGGCCATGGTAGGAGCAGCCGGTCCCCCTGCCAATGACCCGTACCGGCTTTCGACCGGTCCTGCGGTCCTCCGCAGGTTTCCGGCCGGCCCGGTGTCCGGCGGAGGGTGCCCGCCGGCCGGAAGACGGCTCAGTAGGTGACGACGATCCGCCGCGCCGGGCCGTCCACCCGGATGTTTCCGCCGACGGGGACCACTAGCTGAGGGTCGGTGTGGCCGAGGTCGACGTCGAACACGGCCATCGTGTCCGGGGCGTACTCCCGCAGGGCCCGCAGGACGGCATCCCGCTGTCGCTGCCGGAAGCGGGCCCCCTCCGCGGCGTCGAGGGGGTGGTCGAACGACCAGCTCTTGGCCCGGCCCATCAACAGGGCGGGGAACTGCCGCAGGAGACCGCGTTCGCCCATGCTCCGCAGCACGCGGTGGACCTCCTCGGCGCCCGGCATCTCCTCCGAGGTCTCCAGGAACAGGACCCGGCCGTGATAGGTGACCATGCCGAGGTCCCCCAGGAAGAGCAGCGGGTTGGTGTTGTCGCTGTAGCCGAAGAAGGGCTTGGGGTGGGCGCGCGGCAGTTCGCGGTCCAGGTGCGGCAGGACCGTGATCTGGTCGTCGCCCCCGATACTGGCGATCACGGCTTTGACCTCGGGGTCCGCGAAGGCCGCGTGGAGGTCCGCGGCCCGGTCCGCGGGCGTCGCGCCCATGCGCCGGGTCGTCGGGTACTCGACGGTCCGCAGCCCGAACTCCTCCCGGAGCCTGCGCAGGCCCAGCTCGTACGGCAACGGGAACAGCCCGGGCAGCCCGGACGAGGGGGACACCACCGCGACCAGGTCGCCGGGGCGGGGCTTGGCCGGGTGGACGGGCGCGATCATGGTCATCGGGCGATCGTGGACGAGGCCGGGGCCCGCCCCTCCGACGTCTTCGGGGGGCCGCCCGAAGACCGCCGGAGCGAACGGGTGTGCGGTCCGGTGCGGGTTTGCGGATGCGGGGCGGCCGGGGTGGCGCCACAGTGGGCCCATGGGTATCGAAGACTATGGCGGTGGGCCCGGCGCCCAGCAGACCGGCGTACTGGTGGTCACGACCAACGACGTCCCCGGGTACCGGGTCGAGCAGGTCATCGGGGAGGTCTTCGGGCTCACGGTGCGCTCCCGGCACCTGGGCAGCCAGATCGGCGCGGGCTTGAAGTCCATGATCGGCGGGGAGTTGAAGGGCCTGACCAAGACCCTCGTCGAAACCCGAAACCAGGCCATGGACCGGCTCATCGACCAGGCCAAGGCGCGCGGCGCGAACGCGGTGCTGATGATGCGATTCGACGTCACGGAGGCCGCCGACGTCGGCACCGAGGTGTGCGCCTACGGTACGGCCGTCGTGCTGGTGCCCGGCTCCTGACCGGGGCGCGTTCGGCCCGGAGGCCGTGAACCCCCTTCCGCGCCGGGAAGCCGGACCTCCCCTCGCCGCAGCCGACGTCGGCCACCGGCTCCGACCTCCGGACTTCACAAGGCCCCCCCGCCCGACGCCGACCCCTCGGTACGGTGGCCTCCCGAGACGAGGAGGCGCCATGACCCGACGCAAGTCAGCGGCAGAGGTGTTCGACGCACTGGGGGAGCGGTACGACGACCTGTTCGGACGGGTACCCGGCCAGCTCGAAGCCCTCGACTGGCTCGCGGACCGGCTCCCCGCGGGCGCCCGGGTCCTCGACGTCGGAAGCGGCACCGGCCGGCCCACCGCCGAGGTGCTCGCCCGGGCCGGCCACGCCGTGACCGGCATCGACGTCTCGGCGGCCATGGTCGAAGCGGCCCGCGCCCGGGTCCCCGGGGCCCGCTTCGAGCAGGCCGACGTACGCACGTACGTGCCGGAGCCGGGCCGGTACGACGCCGTCTGCTCCTTCTTCCCGCTGCTGGTCATGGACCAGCCGGACATCGCGGCCGCCCTGCGCCGCATGGCGTCCTGGGTCGTGCCGGGTGGCTACCTCGTACTGGGCACGGTGCCCGGCGACATCCGGGGCCTGGACATCGAGTGGATGGGCCACCCCGTCACCGTCAGCAGCCTCTCCACGGAGCACCACCTCTCACTGCTCGCGGAGGCGGGACTGGACGTGCTGCGCCACCACACGGCCTTGTTCACGCCCGCGGACCCGCTCGCGGGCCCCGAGGAGCACCTCTTCTGCTTCGCGCGCCGCCCGGCCTGAGCGGCCCGGGGGGCGTCCGCCCCCCGGCACCGGCCACGGCAGGGCCGGGGGTCACCACGGACTTCGACAAGATCATCGATCTTGACAGGGGGCTACCCGGTACGTCTAATGGGAAGCGGTGTCGCGTGACTCCGGCCACAGAGCAGTGGGCCGGCCGGTGATCGGGCGAACACCCTTCACATCCGAGGACGCGCCTTGAGTCAGAACTCCGCGCCCCGCAGCTGACGCGTTCGTGGCCGTACACCGGCCGCGCGCAGCTCCGTAGCACCCCACCTCCACCACCCGGTACGCCCCGCGGCCCTGCGCCGCCGCAGCGCCGTTCGGCGTCCGTCCGGGTCGTCCTTCCGCACGCCCCGCCCCGGGTACGCCCCGCGGGCCCGGCGGCGTGCCCACTCCTGCCCCGAGAGGCGAACCACCGTGCCCACGTCCTTCAACCAGTCCGTCATCGAGGAGTTCCGAGCCCACGAGGGGAAGGTGGGCGGCCCGTTCGAGGGGTCGGAACTCCTCCTGCTGACCACCACCGGCGCCAGGTCGGGTGCCGAGCGGACCACGCCGCTCGGCTTCGTCCGCCACCCGGAGGGGCTGCTCGTCGTCGCCTCCAACCTCGGCGCCCCGCGCCACCCCGACTGGTACCACAACCTCCTCGCCCATCCCCAGGTGCGGGTGGAGCTCGGCGCCGACACCTTCGAGGCCCTCGCCGTCCCGGCCGAGGCGGCCCGCCGTGACGAGCTCTTCGCCCACGTGCTCGCCGCCGAACCCGGGTACGGCGACTACCAGGACCACACCGACCGGATCCTGCCCGTGGTGGTCCTCGGACCGGCCGATCCCGACGGATGGCAGGCACCCGGTGAGGTCCGCGACCTCGCGGCCAAGGTCATGGAGGTCCACACCTGGCTGCGGGCGCAACTGCACCACGTGAGCGACGAGACCGAGGCCCACTTCGCCGCCCGCGCCTC
The DNA here is from genome assembly GCF_055595445.1 of Streptomyces sp. NPDC040432. Classification (NCBI taxonomy): domain Bacteria; kingdom Bacillati; phylum Actinomycetota; class Actinomycetes; order Kitasatosporales; family Streptomycetaceae; genus Streptomyces; species Streptomyces sp. NPDC040432. Next base: position 119,532 of record NZ_JBVIVP010000006.1, read on the forward strand.
GCACACCGGCCCGGACGGGCCGCCGCCGGGCCTCGGCCTGCAGATCCGGCAGCGCTGCCTCGCGTTCTGCCAGGCCCTGGCGTTCCACCACACCAGCGAGGACGACCACCTGTTCCCCGGCATGGCCCCCCACCACCCGCACCTGGCCGGCACGTTCGCCCGGTTGCGGCGGGAACACGAGGAACTCGCCCGGATCCAGGGCGCTCTCGTTGCCCTCCTGGACGGCGTCCACATCGCCGAACCGGAGCTGTTCCGAAGGGAGTTGGCTCGGATGACGGCCGAGCTGACCGCGCACCTCGACCACGAGGAGGCGGAACTCGTCCCGCTGCTCGCCGAGATCCCCTGGCCGCCGCAGCCGCCGGGCCGCGACTGAGCGCAGGGGCAGAGGGGCAGGGGCAGGGGGAGCGGGGCCGGTGGCCGGCCTTCGAGCAGCGGCGCACCGGTTCGCCGACCGCGTACGGGAAGCGATCGGACCGCGCTCCGGAGACGGTCCCGAAAAGTTTTTCGGAAACGGCGGCAACCGATCGGACCTTCGCGCGTCGTGCGGGGGTGAAGGGCGTAGTTGAGCGCCCTCGACCCGACCGTGGAGAACCACTGTGAAGAACATCAAGCGCGCCCCCCTCTCCGCCCGCCGGGCGGCCGTGGCCGTGGCCGTCGCCGCGGGTGCGGCCGTCGTCCTCGGCGGGCCGGCCTTCGCCGCGCAGGGTGCGGCCGGCGCACCGGTGCCCACCGCCAGCGCCACCCCGAGCGCCGCGCCCAGCTCCGTGCCGAGCCCGAGCGCGACCGCCCCCGCCGGCGCGAAGCCGACCCCGTCGGCCAGCGTGCCCGCGAGTGCCAAGCCGACCGCCCCGACGAGCCCGAAGCCGACCCCGAGCGCCAGTGCTCCGTCCGGCGCGAAGCCGACCGCCCCCGCTACCGCGCCGTCGGCGACGCCCTCCGCGACTCCCGGTGGATCCGAGCTGGCGCATACTGGCTCCTCGGCGACCACCGTCGCCCTCGGCGCGGGAGCGGCCGGGCTCGTCGCCGTCGGTGGCGGAGCCCTGTACGCCGTACGGCGCCGCACCGCCAACTGAGGATCCACGTGCTCGACCTCGCACCAACCATCGGCCCCCTCACGCCCGGCTTCGCCCGGGCGTGGCGGGGCTTGTGGTGGTGGCTCTCGCGCAGCGACCGTTCCGCCCCGCCGGCCGATCCCGGGACGCGCCCGTACGCGTACACGTACGGGCACGCCCGGCACTTCGACGACGACGGGACGCACGGCCCGGATCTGCCCCCGCCCCGGCCGACCGTCAGCGAGCTCTACCACGCGCACCGGCTGGGCATGGTGCGCCTGGCAGTGCTCCTCGTGGACGACGTGGCCACCGCCGAGGACGTGGTCCAGGACGCCTTCACCGCCCTGTACCGCCGGTACGGAGAACAGATCACGGAGGTGGACAACGCACTGGGCTACCTGCGGACCTCGGTGGTGAACACCTCGCGCTCCGTGCTGCGTCGCAGGCGCACCGCGCGGGCCTGGGTGCCGCCGGTGACGGCGGACATGCCCTCGGCCGAGGCGTCGGTCGTGTGGGGGGAGGCGCACCGGGAGGTGCTCGCCGCGCTCCGCGGGCTGTCCCCGCGCCGCCGCCAGGTGCTGGTGCTGCGCTACTGGGCCGATCTGAGCGAGGCGGAGATCGCCACCACCCTCGGCATCAGCCGGGGAGCGGTGAAGTCGAACGCCAGCCGCGGTCTGGACGCGCTGGAGAAGATTCTGGAGGGCCGGGTATGACGGGCAGGGAGCACCACGACGGCGAACGCCCCGTGGAGTACCGACTGCGGCAGGCCCTGGCCGCGCGGGCGGACGAGGTGACCGTCATCGGGCTCCGGCCGGCCGACCCGCCGGGTCCCCATCTGCGGCGGCCGTCGGTGCGCGCGCTGTGGCGACGCCGCTCGGTCCGGGTCTTCACGGGGTTTTCCGGGTTGGCCGCGGCAGCCCTGGCCGGGTACCTCGCGCTCGGACCCGAGTCGGTGGCGCCCCGACCGGTGCCGCCCGCCGCGCCGCCCGAGCTGACCTCGCCGAGCCCCACCCCGAAGCCCACCCCGACTCCGAGCCGGCCGCCGGCGTCCTCCCAGCCGGGTGCGGTGCCGTCGCCCTCGGCGACCCCCTCGGGGAAGCCCGTGCCGTCCCGGACCCCGCCGAGCGGTACCGCCGGGCCCGGCTCCGCTCCGACGCCGCAGCGGACGCCCGTGATCAAGCCGTCCAACTCGGTCCCGCCGTCCACCGCGGCCCCTTCGGCCGGCAAGCCCTCGGCCACTCCGAGCGCACCGGCGACCTGACCACCGCGGCGCCCCGTCCCGCCCCGCACCCCGACTCTCCGCCGGGGTGCGGGGCGGCCGCGCGTGCGGCGCCGTGTCGGGCCGGATGCGTTCCGTCCGGGGGCGGGGTCCCGGGCCGCCCTTCCGGATCATGCCGGGCCGGCGCCGACCGGCACCGCACCTCGCCGCATGGTCGGAGCGCCCGAGTGCGCCCAGTACACGGGCGCTCCTCCGCCTTGCGATGCACGGCGCCGGACGACGCGGGCCCGACCGACAGGATCCGAAAGGGACGACCTAGGCGCGGGTCGAGCCGGTCGCCTCGATCACCTTGACCAGGGGCGCCAGTTCGGGGTTGGTCGCCGCCTCGTCCAGGGCCTCGCGCAGGGCCGCGTCGTTGGTGGGGCGGGCCCGGGACAGGAGGGTCAGGCCCGCTTCGCTGACATCGGTGTAGATGCCCCGGCGGTCGGTGTCGCAGATGTAGCGGTTCAGCAGGCCGCGGTCCTCCAGCCGACTGACCAGGCGGGTCGTCGCGCTCTGGCTCAGCACCACCGAGTCCGCGACCTGGTGCATGCGCAGGTGTCCGCCGGGGCCCTGGTGCTGCCGACTGAGGACGTCCAACAAGGAGTACTCGCGCACGCTCAGCCCGTGGCCCGCCTGGAGCGCCCGCTCGATGTGGGACTCGATGCGGCCGTGGAGGAGGGAGAGGGCGCACCAGCCCTGTGCGAGAGCGGTCAGTGCGCTGTCCGTGGCCGTCATGGCTCCTCCGTCGATTGCCGGTGGCGTCGCCCTACGACGCCGACGCGTACCGCCAGGATAGGTCACTCCCGCAATAGCCCGCGCTTGCAAATATCCCGCGTCTGCAATTAATGTGGACGAAGGCAAACGGCGAACGCACTATTTCCGCCGTATATGAGAGCCGTCCCGTGCCCGACCGCGCCGCGCCGGACGCCTCGATCCACCCCGTCCCCACCCCTCACTCGAACCCTGAAGGGCACCTCCCTCATGCCTCTCGCGCTCCTCGCCCTCGCCATCGGGGCCTTCGGGATCGGCACCACCGAATTCGTGATCATGGGCCTGCTCCCCGAGGTCGCCGCCGGCTACGGCGTGACGATCCCCACCGCCGGCCTGCTGGTCACGGGCTACGCCCTCGGCGTCGTCCTCGGCGCCCCGCTGATGACCGTCCTCGGCACCCGCGTCCCCCGCAAGCGGATGCTCATGCTGCTGATGGGCCTCTTCATCGTCGGCAACGTGCTCTCCGCGCTCGCCCCGACCTTCGGCCTCATGCTCGCCGGACGGGTGGTCGCCTCCCTCGCCCACGGCGCCTTCTTCGGGATCGGCTCGGTCGTCGCCGCCGGGCTCGTCGCCCCCGAGAAGAAGGCCGGCGCCATCGCCATGATGTTCACCGGCCTGACCGTCGCCAACGTCGTCGGCGTCCCGCTGGGCACCCTCGTCGGGCAGAGCCTCGGCTGGCGCGTCACCTTCCTGATCGTCGCCGCGCTCGGCGTCCTCGGACTCCTCGGCATCGCGCGACTGGTCCCCGAACTGCCCCGACCCGAAGGCGTACGGATCCGGCACGAGATCGCCGCGTTCCGCAACGTCCAGGTCCTGCTCGCCATGGCGATGACCGTTCTCGGCTTCGGCGGGGTGTTCGCCGCCATCACCTACATCACCCCGATGATGACCAACGTCGCCGGATTCGCCGACACCTCCGTCACCTGGCTGCTCGTCCTCTTCGGCCTCGGCATGGTCGCGGGGAACCTCGTCGGAGGCCGGTTCGCCGACCGCGCGCTGATGCCGATGCTGTACGTGTCCCTCGGCGCCCTGGCCCTCGTACTGGCCGTCTTCACGCTCACCGCTCACAGCAAGGCGGGAGCCGCGATCACCATCGTCCTCATCGGCGCCCTCGGGTTCGCGACCGTCCCCCCGCTGCAGAAGCGGGTCCTCGACCAGGCCGCCGGCGCCCCCACCCTGGCCTCCGCCGTCAACATCGGCGCCTTCAACCTGGGCAACGCCCTCGCCGCCTGGCTCGGCGGCGTCGTACTCGCCGCCGGCCTCGGCTGGACCGCGCCGAACTGGGTCGGCGCCGTCCTCGCCGCCTCCGCGCTCGTCCTCGCCGTCGTCTCCGGTGCCCTGGAACGCCGCACGGCACGCCGCGACGCGGCGGGAACGGACCGTGTCGTCGCCGGATCCCCGGTGCCGGCGCCCGCACCGCAGCCCGCCCACCACTGACCGTCCCACTTCTTCCGTCCCCCCACACACACCACAGGAGCCCCGCATGTCCGGCACCACCACCGCCCGCACCACCGTCACCCCCCTGACCGGTGAAGACGCCGACCTGCTCGTCGCCACCGCCCGGGCCGCCGCCGAAGCGGCCGGCGTCACCGTCAGCGTCAGCGTCCTCGACGCGGGCGGCCACCTGCTGGCCTTCCGCCGCGACGACCGGGCCGTGCTGATCTCCGGCGAGACCAGCACCCGCAAGGCCTTCACCGCCCTCCAGCTCGACGCCCCCACCGCCGACCTCGTCGACGCGGTCCGGCCCGGCGGGCCCTTCCACACCCTGCCCACCGCCCTCGACCGGCCGCTGCTCTTCATCGCGGGCGGCCTGCCCGTCCACCGCGACGGTCGGCTCATCGGCGCCATAGGCGTCGGCGGCGGCGCCCCCGACCAGGACCACGGCTTCGCCGCCGCCGCCCTCGACGCCCTGGCCTAGGGCGACAGGCCCCAAGGGCTGTCCCGGGTCGCGCGCCCGTGTCCCCCGTGCCAGGTTGGTAGAGGGGACACGGGCACACCATGCGACAGACGACCGGGAAGTTCGGCAGAGGCAGGACCATCGCGACGGCAACGGCCGCCGCCCTGGTCACCCTCGCGGTGCCCGCGTGCTCGGCCTCCTCCGGGACCGCGCCCGCCGCCCCGGCCAGTCCCGGAGCCTCCGCGACCACCACGAGCGCCGCCCCCGACCCGACGCCCCCGCCGGCGTCCTCCTACCCGATGTCCACCGCGCCGCTCACCGTCCCGGCCGTACGGGAACACGAGGCCGCGCGGGGCCCCGGCTGGAAGCCCGCGGCCGGCTCGCGCGTGGTCGTGGCCCCCGCCGACAGCGCGGCCCTCGCCGACGAGGGGAAGCTGCTCGCCGGCGAGCTGAAGCTCGGGTACGCGGAGTCGGACGAGGTGAGGTCCGGCGACGTCGAACTGGACCTCGGTGCGAAGGGCTCCGGCCAAGCCGAGTCCTACACCCTCACCGTCCGGGACGGTCGGGTCCGCATATCCGGACCCGACGAGGCGGGCGTCTTCTACGGCACCCGCACCCTGAAGCAGGCGGTGCGCGGCGCCGGATCCGCCCCGGAGGGCATCGTCAAGGACGCACCGGCCAAACCGCAGCGCGGCCTCAACCTCGACATCGCACGCAAGTACTTCACCCCCGAGTGGATCGAGGACCGGCTGCGCGAAATGGCCGACCTCAAGCTCAACCAGCTCGGCCTGCACTTCTCCGACGACCAGGCCTTCCGGATCCAGTCCGACAGTCACCCCGAGATCGTCTCCACCCCCCACCTCACCAAGGACGAGGTCCGCCGGATCACCGCGCTGGCCGCCCGGCTGCACATCGCGGTCGTCCCCGAGATCGACTCGCCCGGACACCTCGGCGCCGTCCTGCGCGCCCATCCGAACCTGCAACTGCGCGACGCGCAGGGCAAGGCCGTCAAGGGCGCCGTCGACATATCCGACCCGGCGTCGGCCAAGCTGGTGGACGAACTGCTGCGCGAGTTCATCCCGTTGTTCCCCGCCGGAGCCTGGCACCTGGGAGCCGACGAATACCAGGCCCTGGTCGTCCGCGACCCGCAGGCCTCCTTCCCGCAGCTCGCGGCCGCCGCCCGGCAGCGTTACGGCCCCGCGGCCCGGGTCCAGGACCTCGCGGCGGGATGGCTGAACGACAGGGCGGCGGTCGTCCGCCCGTCGGGCAAGGCCCTGAAGGCGTGGAACGACGGGTTCTTCCGCGGGGGAGTGGTCGCGGCGGCCCCGGAAATCCAGGCCGAGTACTGGACCGGCAAGGAGATCGGCGCGCGGCCGCCGCTGGAGTACCTCGACGCGGGCCGCGAGGTCGTCAACCTCAACGACGAGTACCTCTACTACGTGCTCGGTGAGCCGAACGAGTTCACCTACCCCACCGGCCGCCGCATCTACGAGCAGTGGACCCCGCGGGTCCTGCGCGGCACCACGGCCGTGCCCGCCCGCTACGACCCGCAGATACTCGGTGCCCGGCTCGCCATCTGGGCCGATCTGGCCGGTGCGCAGACCCCCGCCCAGGTGGCGGCCGGGATCCGGATGCCGCTGGCAGCCCTGTCCCAGAAGGTCTGGGACGCGCGGCCCCCGCAGCAGCCCTGGACCGGCTTCCAGGCCCTCGCCGACCGCCTGCGGACCCCGTAGCGCCCGTAGCGCTTGAAGCACCCGAATCGCCAACCGTGAATCTCGCGGCGCTACCCCCTGCCTGGACTTCCATGCCGCCGCCACGCGGATTCAGCCGAACGGGTGGGCGTGCGGCGCGGGGGCCCCGGGCGCCTCGCTAGCGTGGGCCGCCGGATCTCAACGGAGGCGCCCATGGACGCACATGACCCGTCGCCGGACGGAGCCGCAGGGTCCGCCCCGGCCGGCGCGGGCACCGCCGGGCCGACCGCGGCCTTCGGGGCGGCGCTGCGTCGGACCAGGACCGAACGCGGGCTGTCGCTCTCCGCGCTGGCACGGCTCATGCACTACAGCAAGGGCTACCTCAGCAAGATCGAGAACGGCACCAAGCCGCCCACCGCCGATCTGGCGCAACGCTGCGACGAGGCGCTCGGGGCGGGCGGCGCACTGGCCCGGCTGGTGCCGGACACGCTGCCGCAGGCACGCAGACCGGAGGCCGAGCCCGCGGCCTGCCCGTACCGGGGTCTGGCCGCGTTCGGTCCCGGCGACGCCGACTGGTTCTTCGGACGGGAACGCGCCACATCGACGCTGTTGCAGCGGCTTGCGGGCCAGGCGGGCAAAGGTCCCCTGGCGGTGGTGGCGCCCTCGGGCGCCGGCAAGTCCTCACTGCTGCGGGCCGGGCTCGTGCCCGCCCTGCGGGAGGGCGGCGGTGGACCGTTCGGCGTCCGGGCACCGCGCGTGGTGCTCTGCACACCGACGGCCCACCCGATGCGGGAGCTGGCGCGGGTGCTGGATCCCGCTGCCGCTCCGACGCCGGCGGCGCCGTCGGAGGACTGTCCCGCGCCGGTCGGGGCCCTACTGGTCCTGGTGGTCGACCAGTTCGAGGAAGTGTTCACCCTGTGCCGCGAGGAGGCCGAACGGCGGGCCTTCATCACCGCGCTCACCGAACTGTCGGCCCTCTCCGGCGGCGACACCGACACCCCCGCCCTCGTCGTCCTGGGCCTGCGCGCCGACTTCAGCGGGCGCTGCCTGGCCCACCCCGAGCTCGCCGACGTGTTCAGCCGCGGCCTGTTCGTCCTCGCCCCGATGACCCCCGAGGAGCTCCGCGCGGCCATCACCCGCCCCGCCGAGCGGGCCGGGCTGCTGCTGGAACCCGGCCTGGTGGAACTGCTGGCACGGGACGCCGGAGCGGAGGACGGCACCCCGGCGGGTTCGGCCGGAGCCCTGCCGCTGCTGTCGCACGCCCTCCTGGTGACCTGGGGCGCCCGCTCGGGGCGCACCCTCACGGTCGCGGGCTACGAGGCCACGGGCGGGCTGCGCGGCGCGGTGGCGCGGACGGCGGAGGACGTGTTCACCGGACTCGACCGGGCCGGGAAGGACGCGGCCCGGCGCGTGCTGCTGCGGCTGGTGCAGATCGGCGAGGGGGACGTGGAGACCCGGCGCCGCGTCGAACCCGACCGGCTGCTCGCGGGGCTGCGCGACGCGGGCGCGGCGGGCGCCGCGCTGGACGCCTTCGTGCGGGCCCGCCTCGTGACGGCCGGGGAGTCCGCGGTGCGGATCACCCACGAGGCCCTCCTGCGGGCCTGGCCCCGGCTGCGCGAATGGATCCACTCCGACCGGGCGGGGCTCCTGCTGCGCCAACAGCTCGCCGACGCCGCGGCGGCCTGGGTGCGTGGCGGCCGGGACGCGGAACTGCTCTACCGGGGAGGCCGCTTGGCCGCGGCCGGGGAATGGGCCGAGCGGCAGGACGGCCGGGACCCGCCCGGGCCCTGGGAGCGCGAGTTCCTCGCGGCGAGCCGGGGCGAGGAACACGGACGGCGGCTGCGGTCCCTGCGCCGGGCGCGGACGCGACGCAGGCTGCTGGTGACGCTGGGCCTGCTGCTGGTCCTGGCGTTGACCGCCGGCGGCCTGGCCTTCCACCAGTGGTCCCGGGCGGTGCAGGAACGCCTGGTCGCACAGTCCCAGGCGCTGGCGGTGCGGTCCGGGGCGCTGGCCTCGGGCCAGCCCGAGGCGTCGATGCTGCTGGCGGCGGAGGCGTACCGGACGGCCCCGACCACGGAGGCGCGCGGCGCGCTCCTCAGCACCCAGGCGCAGGCCTTCACCGGCAGACTGTCCGGGCACACGGGCCCCGTCAACGGTGTGGCCTTCGCCCCGGACGGCACGCTGCTCGCGACGGCCAGCGCCGACGCGACCGTACGCCTGTGGGGCGGCGCCGGCCACCGCTCGACGGTGGCCACGCTCACCGGGCACGGCGGGCCGGTGCTCGGGGTGGCCTTCGCCCCGGACGGCCGGCTGCTGGCGTCGGCGAGCGCGGACGGGACGGTCCGGTTGTGGCGGCTCCCGGAACGCCAGCCCGCGGGCACGCTCTACGGACACGGCGGCGGGGTCCGCGCCGTCGCCTTCTCGCCCGACGGCCGGACCCTCGTGTCGGGGGGCGTCGACGGGACGGTACGCCTGTGGGACACGGCGTCCGGGCAGCCGCGGAGCACGCTGCGCGGCCACACCGACGCCGTGCACGGGGTCGCGTTCTCCCCGGACGGGCGCCGGGTGGTCTCGGGGGCCGCCGACCGCACGGTCCGGTTGTGGGAGGTGATCGACGCCGATGCGGGAACCGATGGGGAAGAGGTCCTCGAAGGACACGACGACGGGGTCCTCGGGGTGGCCTTCGCACCGGACGGCCGCACCGTCGCCTCGGGCGGCGCGGACCGTACCGTCCGGATCTGGGACCTCTCCGGGCCGGGCCGGGCCGCGCAGACGGAGGTGCTGCGCGGGCACAGCGACGACGTCAACGCCGTCGCCTACACGCGGGACGGCACCACCGTCGTCAGCACCAGCGGTGACGGCACGGCCAAGCTGTGGGACACGGCCGGACACCGGGTCACGCAGGTCCTCGCCGGGCACACCGACTACGTGCTCGCGGTGGCGGTCGGACCGGGCGACCTGCTGGCCACCGGAGGGTTCGACCGGTCGGCGGTGGTGTGGGACCCGGGCCGGACCGCGCTGGTGGTCCGGCCCTTCGCCGAGGTGTGGCAGGCTGCGTTCGCACCGGGCGGCGGGCTGCTGGCCTCGGCGGGCGCGGACCGGGCCGTCCGCCTGTGGGACCTGCGGCAGCGCCGCCCCGCCGGGATGCTGACGGGGCACCAGGGGGCCGTCTTCGCCGTGGCGTTCTCCCCGGACGGACGCCTCGTGGCGTCGGCGGGCGCCGACCGCACGGTCAGACTGTGGGACTGTGCCCGGCGGACACCGATCGCCACCCTCACCGGGCACGGCGGGTCGGTCTTCGCGCTGGCGTTCTCACCGGACGGCCGGACCCTCGCGTCGGCGAGCGCGGACCGCACGGTGAAACTGTGGGACACCGCCCGACGGACCCAGCTCAGCACCCTGACCGCGCACCAGGACTTCGTCAACGCGGTCGCGTTCAGCCCGGACGGGCGGGTCCTGGCCTCGGGGAGCGACGACCTGACGGTGCGGCTGTGGGACGTCGCCGGTCGTTCGCCGCGGACCGTACTGCGCGGCCACGGGGGCGCGGTGCGCAGCTTGTCCTTCAGTCCCGACGGGGAGCGCCTGGCCAGCAGCGCCAACGACGGGACGGTCCGGGTGTGGGAGCCCGCGTCGGGTCGTTCCCTCGCCACCCTCACCGGGCACACGGGTGCGGTCCGCGCCGTGGCCTTCGGGCCCGACGGGCGGGTCCTGGCCTCCGGCGGCATCGACGGCACGGTCCGGCTGTGGGACGCGGTCGGCTTCCGACCGGTCGCCACCCTCGCGGGACACGGCGGGGCCGTGTGGGGCGTCGCCTACGACCCGTCCAGCGGGCGGCCCGCGAGCAGCGGCACCGACGGGACCGTCCGCTTCTGGTCCGTCGATCCGGGCGGGCGGACGGCCGAGATCTGCACCCTGATCGGGGATCCGACGCCGGGGCGCTGGCGTTTCCTGCTGCCGGGACGCCCGTACCGGCCACCGTGCTCGTCCGCCGCTCCCGGCGCCGCCCCGCCGGGCTGACGCCGGATCAACATGCCTGGTGGGAGGGGGTTTCCCGAAGGTTTCCCGTTTCCCGTCCCGGTGGGCGACCGCGGGCTCCTCGACACCCGGGGGTACCGGGGCACAGTCTCGGAGTGCCCGACGGCCCGGTGGACGACCGGACCGCGACCACGGCGACGACACCCGCGGCGACACCGCGACGGGGACGGGGAGACGTACATGGGGATGCGCAGAACGGTGGGGGCGGCGGTGGCGGCGATCCTGCTCCTGGCCGGCTGGGGAGGGGTCCGCGCGGCGGCGGCGCCGGTGGCGGGGGCGGCGTCCTGCGGGGTGCTCGCCCCCGGGGCCTCGGCGGTGGCGGAGGCCGCTGTCCGGGCCGCCTGCGAGCAGGTCGGCGTCTGGTACACCTGGGGCGGCGGTCACGGATCACGACCGGGGCCGACGTACGGCCAGGTCGACCCGAGCGACCCGGCCAGTGAACACGACCCGGAGCGGCTGGGCTTCGACTGCTCCGGGCTGGTCCGGTACGCCTACGCCCGTGCCGCCGGTGGCGATCCGCTGTCGGGCAACGCGTACCACCAGTTCAACTCCCCGCAGGTGAAGCAGCGTTTCCCGGCGGCCCGGGGGACGGCGCCGCTGCTGCCGGGCGACCTCCTTGCCTGGGGGACCGGGGGCTCCGTCCACCACATCGCGATCTACCTGGGTGCCGGAAGGATGGTGGAGGCCCGGCAGTCGGGCACCCGGATCGCGGTCGGCGACGTACGGACGGGCGGGGACTACGCGGGCGCGGTCCGCATCGACGCGGCCTCGCAGGCCCCGGGAACGTTCAGCACCTGGGGCACCGACGTGTGGACCCACACGGAACCGTCGACGGGCAGCGAGCGGGTCCACCGCTTCCCCGGTCCGACATCGGTGCGCGTCGAGTGCCAGAAGCACGCCGAGACGGTGACGGCGGAGGGCTACACCAACGACGCCTGGTCCTACCTGCCCGAGTACCGGGCGTGGATCACCAACATCTACCTCAAGGGCCCCGCCTGGTTGGACGGCGTGCCCACCTGCCGCTGACCACCGGCCGGCGACCCCTCACCACCAGACCTACCCCTCACCACCACACCCATCACCGGCTCCCGACGGAGCCCCTTCGAGGAGGAAACATGTCCGCACGCAAGAAGATCGCCCTCGGTCTCGCCGCCGCAGCCCTGGCGGGCGGCCTGGCCACCGCCACCGGACCGGCGATGGCGACGCCCACGGCCGTGAAGGGCGCGGCCGCCGAATGCGGGGTCCGCTCCGACGGCAAGCTGTGGTGCGGCAACAGGGCCGGCGCCAGGGGCTACGAGCACCGCTCCTACGGCTCCGCCGTGCGCGGTCCGCTCAACACGGGCTTCAGCTGGTTCCAGTGCTGGGGCCGCGGCGACAACCACTCCGGCGGCAACAACGTCTGGTACTGGACCCAGCTGGACAACGGCCAGTGGGGCAACGTCCCGGCCGTGGACGTCCACACGTCGGTCGACCCCGCGCCGGGCCTGCGCCAGTGCTGACGGCCTGATCGTCCGCCGGCCCGCCGACCCGAGCCCGGGCCTACGGGCCGAGGCCGCTCCTTCCCGTACGGGGAGGAGCGGCCCTTCGCGCGCCCGGGTGCGGTACCTCCGACCGTCGGTCGGGGCCGGGGGTGCTCACGCGGGCGCGTCGGAGTACTGGGCGGCGTACGCCGCGGTCGGCGGGACGACGGTGATCACGTCGATCAGGACGCCGTCCGGGGCGCCGACGATGAAGTGCCGCTGGCCGAACTCCTCCGTGCGCAGCGGGAGGACCTCGGTCAGTCCCGCGCGGGCCACGAGGCGCCGGTGTTCGGCGTCCACGTCGGCCACCTCGAAGTTCAGCAGGAGGCCGCCGCGCAGGGGGACGCGGTGGCCCTCGGGGACGGTCGGGTGGGCCGGGTCCAGCAGGGCCAGTTCGTACTGCGGGGCGTCGGGTCGGCGCATGCTCACGTACCAGTCGGCCTCGAAGGTGATCTCGAAGCCGAGGTGGCGGGTGTAGAAGTCGCGGGAGGCGCTCACGTCCGTGGTGGCGATCACCGGGTAGAAGCCGCCGAGTGCGTTGGTCATGACCGTCTCCTCACGTCCGGCCGGAGTTCGACGCCGGCCCGCTCCATTCGCATACCCGGAGTATGTGAACCTTGGGGTTAGCATACCCCGGGTATGCGAAATGGGAAGGCGGTACGTGCCATGGCGGTCAACCGGGCACAGCAGCGGGAGGCCACGCGCCGGGCGCTGCTGGCCGAAGGGCGGCGACGGTTCGCGGACGACGGGTACCACCACGTCGTGCTCGCCGAGGTGGCGCAGGCGGTCGGGGTGACCAAGGGGGCCGCGTACCACCACTTCGACAGCAAGGCGGGGCTCTTCCGGGCCGTCGTCGCCGAGGTCCAACGCGAGCTGGGGGAGCGGGTCGCCGCCGCGGCGGAGGAGCACGCGGACCCTTGGGAGCAGCTCCGGGCCGGGTGCCGGGCCTTCCTGGCCGCGGGGTCCAACCCCTCGGTGCGGCAGATCCTGCTCGTGGACGCGCCGGCGGTGCTCGGCTGGGACGAGTGGCGGGCGCTGGACGAGGAACACTCCGCCCGGCACCTGGCGGAAGCACTGACGGCCCTCGTCGCTGCCGGGGTCCTCCCCGCCCAACCGGTGGAACCACTGGCGCGGCTGCTCTCCGGGGCGATGAACGAGGCGGTGCTCTGGCTCGCCAGGGGTGGTGACCTGCCGGCCACGGAACGCGCCCTGGACCGGCTCCTGTCGGGCCTGCGGGCACCGTAGCGCGCACGACCCCGACCCCCGCGGCGAGGCCGGCCCGGTCGGCTCACGGCCGTACCGGGCGGGTGGCGGCGTCATGGACGTCCGGTGTCGGCAACGGTGCGATTCCGGCTCGGTGACGAACGGGATCGGGCCATCGCCCTGGCCGGATTCCCGCGCCACGTTGACGCCCGACGCTTCGGCCCGGCCGGGCGCGGCCGGGCGGCGGCACGTGGCGGCGGCAGAGGGAGACGGCGATGCGAGCAGTACGACACCGACGGGCGACCCTGGGGGCCGTGGCCCTGTGCGGGGTGTTGGCGCTCTCGGGATGCCAGGGTGACGACGGCGACGACGGGGCGTCGCCGGGCGCGTCGCCCGCCGCCCCGGCCGCGACCTCCTCGGCCGGGGCGAAGCCCGCCGGGACGGCGTCCGCGGCGGTATCGGCGTCGCAGAAGCCGAAGGCCACGCCGACGGCGACCGCCGCCGTCGCGGCGACCCCCAGCAAGAAGCCCGAGTCCCCGGCCCCGGCGGCCACCTGCGACCACAGGATGCCGATCTCCCCGGACGAGATCCAGGTCGACCGCTACACGCCCGAGGGCGGATTCCACAGCCTGATCGTCAAGCACGGCAACTGGGGCTGCGGCGCCCCCGACACCGATGGCGCACCCTTCGAGACGGTGGGCAAGGAGACGTTCCTCCCGATCGCCGCCGATGCCGAGGTCACCGCGGTCACCCCGATCGTCGCGAGCACCGAGAACCAGAGGATCACCCTGCAGCGACTCATCGACTGGCTCGTCGCCCACCCGGACCAGGGTCTCGTCTTCCGCTACCACCTGGGAGTCGACGGGGGCTCCGGCGAAGGCCCCGCGATCGACACCCTGGACCAGGTCTTCACTCCCTGACGCCCTCCCCCCGACCGGGGCGGGCGTGCTCGCGGGCCGTCTACCAGATGGCGCCGACCCACTCCGGGTGGTCGATGAACGGGTTCCGGTTGTGCTGGTAGGAGTCGAAGATGACCTGGTTGCGGCGCTGCTCGAAGGCGTCCGGCGGGTCCTGCTGGTGCCACTGCTTCAACAGGCTGATCCGGCCCATCGCCGGGGCGCTGCCGTTGTTGACGCTGTCGTTCATCTCCAGGTTGGCGAAGCCGTCGCCGCCCTCGTAACGCACGGCCATGTACAGCAGCATCCGCGCGACGTCGCCCTTGACCGCGTTGCGCGGCTCGAAGGAGTCACCGTCGGTGTAGCTGCCGGAGGCCTCGGAGACCGGGCTGCCGCCCTTGTCGAAGTCCTTGTTGCCCCGGGTGCTGTTGACCGTGACGTCCTCGGGCCGCAGGTGGTGCAGGTCCGTGCCGGGACCGGTGGCGGTGCCGAAGTCGCCGTGGCTCTTGGCCCAGACGTGCTCGCGGTTCCAGTCGTTGGCGCCACCGCCGTTGGTGGACTTGGACTGGGAGCGGCCCGAGTAGAGCAGGATGACGTTGTTGGAGTTGGCCGGGTCCTGGTCGGTGACCTTGAGCGCGTTCCACACCCCGTCGTAGGACACCTTCGACTGGTTCTTGATGATGCCGTGCAGGGCGGACTTCAGAGCCGCGCCCGTCTTGCCCGCGGCGGGTGCGTAGTAGTCCGCGTAGGGGTCGACCGCGGCTGCGGCCGGGGCGGCCGCGGTGGTGTCGCGGAGGTCGGCGTGGGGATGCGCCGCCGTCCGGTCCTGGACCGCCGAAGCGGTCGCGGGTATGAGGAGGAGGGAGGCGGCCGCGAGGGCGCTCGCCCAGGTGGCCGAACGGGAGATTCTCATGACGTGGGGGATACCTCTCCACACGCACCGTCCCCGACCTGGCAGTTGGCGGGGTGTCTGGTGGCAGAGCGAGGTTCACATTGTCATGTGCCCTACAGGTTGATTCCATGTGTCGGGCGTGAAGATCCCGAGGGTGTTTCGGGCCCTCCCGAGGGGCAGGGTACGGGTGGCCCCGGGTGGGGTCCGACCGAGCCCGAACAGCCCCGACAGGAGCCGTACATGGCAGTGAAGATCCTCATCGTGACCGGTGACGCCGCTGAGTCGCTGGAGGTCCTCTACCCCTACCAGCGGCTGCGCGAGGAGGGCTACGACGTCCACATCGCCGCACCCGCCGTGAAGAAACTGCGCTTCGTGGTGCACGACTTCGAGGAGGGCTTCGACACCTACACGGAGAAGCCGGGTTACACCTGGCCGGCCGACATCGCCTTCGCCGACGTGGTGACCGAGGAGTACGCGGCCGTGGTCGTCCCGGGCGGTCGCGCACCCGAGTACCTGCGCAACGACCCCGAGGTGCGGCGGATCCTGGCGGCCTTCGCGAGCGCCGACAAGCCGATCGCGCAGATCTGTCACGGCCCGCTGATCACCGCCGCGAGCGGGGCGCTGGACGGTCGGAGGGTCACCGCCTATCCGGCGCTGGAGCCGGACATGCGCGCGGCGGGGGCCTCCTTCGAGGATTCCGAGGCGGTTGTCGACGGCACGCTCGTCTCCGCCCGGGCGTGGCCCGACCACTCCGCCTGGATGCGGGAGTTCCTCACCGTGCTGCGGGCCAAGGCGCCGCAGTCCTGAGCCGTGGATCCGCGGTCACGGCCCCTGGATCCGCAGTCGTGACCCGCGGATCCGTAGTCGTGACCCGCGGGCGCGAGGCGCCGGAGTGATGTTCGGGCGCGAGAGGCGAGGCGTGAGAGGCGAGGCGCGACCGGCCGCCGGGGCCGGCGCGGAGCGCCGCGCCCGCCGTCCGCAGGCCTCCGTGGGGCCGCGGCCGGCGGGCGCGGGGGTCTGTGACCCGGGTCGGGGCGGACCCGGGGGTGGTCAAGGGTGTCCGCGAGCCGCTGGCTCAGCCGTTCGTCGTGACCTGCGGGGCGGGCTCGTGCTTGTAGTTGGCCGGCCCGAAGTTCTTCTTCACGGCGGCTTCCCAGGCTCCGTCCGAGACCATCTTGGTGAGCGCGGAATTGATCTTGCGCTGGAGGTCCCCGTCGCCCTTCTTGACGCCGATGCCGTAGTTCTCGTTGCTCAGGCTCAGCCCGACCAGCCGGAACTTGCCCTCGTTGCCCTTCTTCGCCGCGTACCCGGCGAGGATGGAGTTGTCGGTGGTCAGCGCGTCGACCAGGTTGTCCTGGAGGGCGACGAGACACTCGGAGTACCCGCCGAGCTCCAGCACGCTCGCCTTCGGGGCGAGGTTGCGCTTGACGTTCTCGGCGGAGGTGGAGCCGGTCACCGAGCACAGCCTCTTGGTGTTGAGGTCCTCGGCCTTGGTGATGGAAGTGTCGTCCGCGCGGACGAGCAGGTCCTGGTGCGCCACGAAGTACGGGCCGGCGAAGTCGACCTTCTCCTTGCGCTTGTCGCTGATCGAGTAGCTGGCCGCGACGAACTTGACCTCGTTGTACTGGATCAGGAGTTCCCGGTCGGAGCTGAACACCTGCTTGAACTCGATCTCGCTCGGCTTGTAGCCGAGCTCCTTCGCGATGTACGTGGCCACGTCGACGTCGAAACCGGTGAAGGTGCCGTCGCTCTCCCGCATCCCGATGCCGGGCTGGTCGAACTTGATCCCGATGGCAATGGGCTCCTTGGGCTCCTCACCGGCACAGCCCGAGGCGGTGGCGGCGATGGCGATCGCGGCGGCGACCGCACCGGCCTTGGGAACCTTCATGCTGAACTCTTTCCTCGGGAACGCGGAACCACGGAGGCGTGAATCGCGGGAACGGGGCACGTGGGGGACCGCGGCGTGTGAACGCACGTGAACGCACGTGTACGAGGAAGCTAGGAAGGTCTCGGGCTCAGCGTCACTAGATCTGAGTAAAACTTGAGGATAACGATCCGGTTCGGCCGAAGATCCTGCGGCGGCCCGGCCCCGGCGGGGGAAGGCTGTCGGCCGGGACGGCCTGCGCGGAGTGAGCCGCCGAACACTCCCCGCTGTCGCGGAAGCGCCCCGGATCGGGCTCATCCGGACATTGTCCCGCGAGGGAGTTGCTCAAACGCATGATCGAATGCGGAATTCCCGGCCGCTATGATCGCCGCAGCAAGGTCGTGGCGCAGAGGTCGTCGCGCCCGAGCGTCGAGCTGGAGGACGTCGGTTCGAATCCGACCGGTCTTGCGCCTTCTTCCCGCCGCGGAGGCGCATCCGCGTGCCGTCACGGCCGCGTCGTCGAACAGTCGGCCACCGGGCGCCGGCGCATGAAGCGGTGGAGTGGTGGAGTGGTGATGACAGGGTCGACGCCCGTACGGTGCCCCGCGATCGAACATCCTGATCTGCCGCTCGCCGATCCGGCGGACCTGCGCCCCCTGTTGGCCCGACTGGCCGAGAACCGGCCGGTCGAGGTGGACGAGGCCTTTCCCCTCGGAACCCTGCGCGCGGACGGCCGCGTCGACCTGTGCAAGCAGGGCCTCGGTCCCGCCGGAGCTGCCCTGCTGCTGCCCGCGGCCGTCGCCTCCCCGCATGCGGAGCACCTCCTGCTGGGCACCAACGCCCTCGCCGACGACGGCGTCCGCATCCTGGCCGGCTCCCTGCGCGGCGCCCACGGTCTGCGCACCCTCTACCTCGGCTGCAACCGGATCGGCCCCGACGGCGCCCTCGCCCTGGCCTCCGCGCTCACCGACGACACCACCGTCCGCGCCCTCTGGCTCAAGCGGAACCCCCTGTTCGAGGAAGGTGCCCGAACCCTTGCTGGCCTGCTGCGCCGCAACACCGCGCTGCGCACCCTCGACCTCGTCAACACCGGCATCGGGGCCGACGGCATCCGCCTGGTCCTCGACGCCCTCCTCGTCCGCGAGGAGCCCCTGGAGCGGATCTTCCTCGGCGGCAACGGCCTGACCGCCGAGGCGGCCCCGCTCCTGGCCGCCCTGATCCGCCACGCAGGGGTGCGCGAACTGTACGTACCGGCCAACCACCTCGGCGACGCGGGCGTCGCCACCCTGGCCGCCGCGGCGGCCGACCTCGCGCACCCCGTCCGTCTCGGGCTCGGTGGCAACGGCATCGGGGTGCCCGGAGTCCACGCCCTCGCGGCCGCCCTCGCCGGCATCGAGGCCCTGGACCTGGGCCGGACCCCGTCCGAGCGCAGCCTCGGAGCGGCCGGCAACCACCCGGGTGACGAAGGGGCGTACGCCTTGGCCGCCGCCCTGCCCGGCAGCCCGCTGCGCCGCCTCGACCTGCGCCACACCGGCATCACCGGACGCGGCGCCAAGAGCCTGCTCGCCGCCCTGCCCGAGGGCGCCCCCCTCGAACACATCGGCCTGGGCCCCGGTACGCCCCGCCGGGTCAAGCGCTCCTTCGCCGAGCGGCTGCGCCCGGCCCGGGCCGCCCACCCCGACGTGCGGGCCATCGGAAGCGTGTACCGCTGACAGGGGTCGCCCCGCTCGCCGGAGCCCCCAACCCCGATACCGTCCGAGCCGTCCCGGGCGGTCGCGACTGGCCGGGAACGTACGGTCGCCCGACCCGCGATCGACCGGCCGTGACAGCATGGCGGGGCAGCGTGGAACAGGCAACACGGGCCAAAGTGCCCGAGCGGAGGGGGAGTTCGGTGAGCGGAGTACGCAAGAGCCTGGCCAAGGTGGAGATAGCCCTGCGCTGGGACCCGAGTCCGGCCGGCGCACCCGCCAACGACCTCGACATCGTCGCCGCCGTGTACGCCACGGCCGACCCGCAGGGGGAGCCCGTCTACCTGGTGCACTTCGGCAGTCGGGCGCCCGACGGCACCATCACCCTGAGTCGGGACAGCCGTACCGGTCAGGGCTTCGGCTTCGACGAGGTGATGGTCCTCGAACTGGACC
Organism: Streptomyces sp. NPDC040432; assembly: GCF_055595445.1. Classification (NCBI taxonomy): domain Bacteria; kingdom Bacillati; phylum Actinomycetota; class Actinomycetes; order Kitasatosporales; family Streptomycetaceae; genus Streptomyces; species Streptomyces sp. NPDC040432. The sequence goes on from NZ_JBVIVP010000006.1 coordinate 138,755, forward strand.
GACTGGCACCCGAGTTGGTTCGCGTCGTGGTCGGAGTGGTGATCCAGGACTCCGGTGCCGCGGACCCGGCGCACCGCAAGACCTTCGCCGCGGTCGCGGGCACCGGACTGCGGATCCGCGAGGGCTACGAGAACCTCGCCGAGACCGACTTCGCCGGGGTCGCGGACGCGACGGCGGCCCGGGTCGCCGAGTTCGTCCGCGACACGCACGGCGGCTGGGCCCTGGAGGCCCGGCCGCACGGATTCGACGTGGAACCGCAGGAGTTCGCCCGGGTCATGGGCGCCGTGCACGGGTGATCCCGGGCGCCGCCCGGTGAGGTGCGCCACCCTTACGGACCGGGTGGCGGTCACTCTGCTCGGGAGTGACCGCCACCCCGTCCGGTGGCGCGCTGCCGCCGTCCCCACGAGGCAGCGCGAGCGGGTCGCCGTCCGGTCATCGTGGACGGCGGCCCACCGGTTCAGGGGGTGATGCCGAGGGCCGGCAGCAGCGCCGCGTCGACGAACCTGACCAGGTAGTCGGCGTCGGCGTACCGGCCCTCCAGCACCGGCCGGATGCGCAGCACACCCATCAGCTGCGCCGGCAGGAACTCCACCGCGGGGTGGTCCGCGCGGATCTCGCCCCGCGCCACCGCCCGCGCGACGATCGCGTCGAAGGCGGCGAGCTCGGGCTCCACCAGGGCTTCGCGCAGCGCGCGCTGGAGCTCCTCGTCGCTGAGGACGGCGTGCCCCAGGGCCTGGGTGAGCCGGGTGTCGCTGCCCGAGGTGCCGGCCGCGATGCGGGCGGCCTCCCGCAGGTCCCCGACGAGTGTTCCCGTGTCCACGCTGGCCAGCGTGCGGTCGGTCCGGCTCGCACGCAGGGCCGCCGCGACGAGCTGCGGCTTGGTCCGCCACTGCCGGTAGAGCGTGGATTTTCCGCAGCTGGCGCGGGCGGCGACGCCCTCCATGGTGAGGGCCTCGTACCCGTGCTCGCGCAGGGCGTCCAGGACGGCGTCGTAGAACTCCTGCTCGCGCTCCGGGCTGATCTTGGAGCGGCGCGCGGTGACCTGCGGCGTCGACGTCATGGGGGTGGGCTCTCCTCGCTGCTTCCGGGCGGCCTGTTCCGTGCTCCGAGTGTACGGCTCATGGAGACTATCGGAACACCAGCGTATCGATACGCCAATGTATCGATACACTGGCGTGTCGATGCGGAACGGATTCGGCCGGCGGCCACCCCGTCGCGGTCCCTCCCGCCCCGATCGGCAGCAGCACCAGCAGCACCGGCACGACCAGCAGCACCACCAGCAGGACACCCGAAAGAAGTGAGACCGGGGGATGACCTCCCACACCACACCCGGCGGGCCACGCGCCGCCGGGAAGAAGGACGAAAGGCGGCGGCTCATACGCGAGCTGCTGCTCGTCGCGGGACTGTTCGCCGTCTACAAGGCGGGTCGGACGCTCTCCACGGGCCGCACCGGCGAAGCCTTCCGCAACGCCGACCTGGTGTGGGACGCCGAACGCGCCCTGCGCCTGCCGGGCGAGGGCGCCGTACAGCGGCTCCTCCTCCACTCGGACGCCGTCGTGCACACGGCCAACACGTACTACGCGGCCGTGCACTTCCCGGCGACCGCCCTGTTCCTGATCTGGCTCTACCTGCGCAGACCCGCCCACTACCTGTGGACCCGGCGGGTCCTCGCGCTCCTCACCGGCGCCGCCCTCGCTCTGCACCTCGCCTTCCCGCTCGCGCCCCCGCGCATGCTGGAAGCGGCGCGCATGGTGGACACCGGCCTGGTCTACGGCCCCTCCGTCTACGGGGCCGCCCCCGCCACCGACACCATGGCGAACCAGTTCGCCGCGATGCCGTCGCTGCACTTCGGATGGGCCCTGATGCTGGCCCTCGGCATGATCGCCGCGACGTCCTCGCGACTGCGCGTGCTGTGGCTGCTGCACCCGCTCGTCACCCTGCTCGTGGTGGTGGGCACGGCCAACCACTACTGGCTCGACGCCCTCGTGGCGACCGCCCTGCTGGGCGGCGCCCTCCTGCTGGTTCCCCGGCCGGTCGGGGCCTCCGTGCCGGCGGGGCGGGTCGCGCCGACACCGCCGGGCGGGCCGGTCGCCCCGGCCGAGGCGGATGCACCGGTTGCACCGGTCGGACCGGTTCCGGTGGGGGACGTGGCTCCCGGCGGAGGCCACGTCCCGATCGGGTCGCCCGGGCCCGGCTCCGCCCGGGGCGGCGCACCGGGCCGCGCCGTGGTGCCCGCACCCGTGCGGGACGGCGCTCCCTCGGCCGATTCCGACGGGGTGGCCGTGGCGGCCTCCGGGGCGAGAGGGGCCGGGCGGTGAACGCCACCGCCCTCGCCGTGGTCCTCTGCCTGGCCTCCGCGGTGACGTACGCGGCCGCCGCCGTCGCCCAGGAACGCCTCGCCCGTCGGGCCGTCGCCCGCAGCGCCAAGGCCCTCCTCGGCAACGGCGACTGGTGGTGGTCGGCCGGGCTGAACGCCGCCGCCGCCCTCCTGCACGCCGCCGCCCTGCGCTACGGCCCCCTCACCCTGGTCCAGCCCCTCGGCGCGCTCACCCTGGTGGCCGCCGTCCCGCTCGGCGCCCGAGGAGCCGGACGCCGGGTCGCGGCCACCGAGTGGAGGGGCACCGCCGCCACCGTCGCCGGCCTCGGACTGCTCCTCCTCCCCGCCTCCGGCCCCGCCCCCGACGACACCCTCACCCTCACCGAGGCCCTCGCCGTCTCCGGGGCCACCGCGGCCGTGATCCTGCTGCTCACCGCCCGCAAGGACCCCCGTACGGGGCTGCGGCACGCGACCGCTTCCGGGCTGGCCTCCGCCGCCGCCTCCGCGCTGACCCAGACCGTGGCCGTCGCGGCGGGTCGCGGCGGAGCCCTGCTGAGCTTTCGGGTCGCCGCCGTCGCCCTGCTCGTGGCCGTCTTCGCGGTGGGCGGCATGCTGCTCTCCCAACGGGCCTACCGGGGCGGTCTCGGGGCTCCGCTGGCCGTCGTGAACCTCGCCAACCCGCTGGCCGCCGCCGCGATCGGCATGGTCCTGCTCGGCGAACGACTCCAGGGCGGTGCGGTCGGAGTCCTCCTCGCGACCGGAGGCGCCCTCGCCGCCACCCGCGGCGTCCTACTGCTGACCCGTACGTCGGAACCCCCGGCGTCCCGGGAACGAGCCGGCGGGGAAGCCCTGTCCCACGCCCCGGCCCCGGCCCCGACTCCGGTCCGTCCCCCCATCGCCCAGGTCCCGACGGGTCCCGCACTGCCGCGACCGTAGATCCCTGTCGGTTCCGTCGGGCCCCGCCCCCGGCGGGAACCGACAACGAACCGGCAGGAGCCGACAGGGCCGGCCCGGTCGGCCCCCACCGGCACCGGGGCGCCGTACGACCCGCCACATTCCGCCGGCCCGTGGACACCTGTGTCGTGCCGTGCGGGCCCGCGCCTACGCTGGGCCCGCACGGCGCGACGCAACGAACCGCGAGGAGCCCGGATCCACATGAGCGTCACCCCCGTCCCCACCGCCGACCTGTACGACGAGCACGGTGAGGGCCTCGGCATCTGCACCACCGCCTTCCGGCGCATCGGCGGTCGGGCCCTCTTCGCCGGACCCGTCCGCACCGTCCGCTGCCACGAGGACAACGCCCTGCTGCGTGAACTCCTCCACACGCCCGGTGACGGCGCGGTCCTGGTCGTGGACGGCGGAGGCTCGCTGCGCACGGCCCTGGTCGGCGACCTCATCGCCGGCGCGGCGCAGCGCTCCGGCTGGGCCGGCCTGATCGTCAACGGCGCCGTCCGCGACAGCGTCGCCCTGGGCGGGCTCGACCTCGGCGTGCAGGCACTCGGCACCTGCCCCCGCAAGAGCGGCAAGACCGGCGCGGGCGCCGTGGACGAACCCGTCACCATCGGCGGGGTGACCTTCCGCACGGGCGACACCGTGTACGTCGACGACGACGGCGTCGTGGTGCTGCCCGCCGGTCACTGACCGCCGCCGGACAGGGGCGGGATCCCGCCACGTCCGGGCCGGCAACCCTGGCGGCCCGCGGCCCCGACGCGTTTCACTGCGGGGCCATGAGAAGACTCCGGATCCTGGGCCTGCTGACCGCGCTCACCCTCGCCGCGGGCACCCCGGTGACCACCGCGGGACCCGCGGCGGCGGCCCCCGCCCGGGCCGCCGCGGGAGCCACCGCGTCGCCCACCCCCGAACCGCCCGCCGAGTTCGGGACGGACTGGCACGACCCCGTCACCGCCGCCCCGCCCGTCGAACGGCCGGCCACCCGCTCCTGCCGCGTGACCCTCGCCGAGGCCCGGTTCAGCGATTTCACCCCCTACCGCGGGAACTACACCCCGCCCGAGGACTGCGGCCGCAGCCGCTGGGCGAAGGTCGTGCTGCGCCTCGACGGCAGCGTCAAGGGACGCCAGTACGACCGCCTGGGCAACCTCACCCTCGGCGGCGTCGAGATCCTGCGCACCTCCACCCCGCAGCCCTCGCCCGACGGCATCACCTGGAACGTGGAGAAGGACGTCACCCACTACCGCGACACCCTCAGCCGGCCGCAACCCGTCGAGATGCTGATCGGCAACGTCGTCAACGACACCTACACCGGTGTCATCGACGTCAGGGTCACCCTCACCTTCCACGTCGCCGAAGGCGCCACCGCCCCCGCCGACACCCCGGACCTGGTCCTCCCGCTCACCACCCCCGCCGTCACCACCCCGCGCAACACCGAGCGGGTCATCGCCGAGGTGTACGCCACCGGCTCGGGTGGCGGCTGCGAGGAGTACTGGTACCTGACCGTCCCGGACGCCGCGCCCTACTCCTGCAAGGCCACCGACGGCCCCTACCGCGAAGTGCGGGTGTCGGTCGACGGCCGGCTCGCCGGCATCGCCGCGCCCTTCCCCACCGTCTGGACCGGCGGCTGGTCGAACCCCTTCCTCTGGTACGTCACCCCGGGGCCGCGCGCGTTCGACGTCCAACCGATCCGCTACGACCTCAGCCCCTACGCCGCCCTCCTCAACGACGGCCGCCCCCACCGCGTCGAGGTCTCCGTCACCGGCGTACCGGCAGGGCAGAGCGGCTGGAGCACCCCCGCCAACCTGCTGCTCTGGCAGGACCACGGCCGCCGGGTCGTCACCGGCGCCCTCACCCGCCACGACGAGGACACCCCGACCCGCTCCACCCACTGGACCCCCGCACCCACGGGCGGCGAACACCGCCTCGACACGACCGGCGGCCACCGGCTCACCGTCGCCGGATACCTGGACACCTCCCACGGCCGGGTCACCACCACCGTCACCCGGGCCGTCCGCAACACCTCCGCGCACCGCTGGACCGACGGCGAGGCACGGGACGCGCTGACCGCCTCGTGGAACGACGAGGAGAGCGTGACCCGGGGCACCACGACCACCCGCACCGTCCGCACGTACACCATGGACGGCGCGACCACCCTCGGCGCCGGTGACCGGCTGCGCACGGTCCTCTCGCTCGGCGACCGCGCGGACACGGTCACCCTCCGCGGCGGCCGCGAGGTCGACCGGTCGGCGCTCGACGACCGGTACACGGGCGACGCGACGTACACGACGAACGTCCCGCGCGACCAGCGGCACGCGGTGGGCACCACGACCGCCCGATACCGCCTGTACGGGACCGGAAGCGGAGACGGCTGCTACGACCGGACGGTGGCAACCGCCCAGGGCGCCCTCACGGTGGACCGCCGCCACTGCTGACGGCAGCGCCCCCTACGATGACGCCCCATGGAGACGAGTGAGGCCGGCAGACGGCTCGTGGACGGCAGATTCGAGCTGATCGGCCCGCTGGGCGCGGGCGGCATGGGAACGGTGTGGCGCGCCCGTGACATCGCCCTGCACCGCGACGTCGCACTGAAGGAGGTGCGCCCGCCGGACCCGGCCATGGCCGCCGCCCAGCCCGACCTCGCCGTCCAACTGCGCGAACGGGCCGTCCGCGAGGCCCGCGCCCTCGCCCGCCTCGCCCACCCGAACGTGGTCACCATCCACCACATCGTCGAACCGGCGGAAGGCTCCGACGGCCACCCCTGGATCGTCATGGAAATGGTCAAGGGCGGCTCCCTGCACGACCGCCTCGCCGCCGGCCCGATGCCCGTCGCCGACGTGCTGCGGCTCGGGCTCGACGTCCTCTCCGCGCTGCGGGCCGCCCACGCCGAAGGGGTGCTCCACCGGGACGTGAAACCGGCCAACGTCCTGTTGCGGCCCGACGGCTCGGCCGTCCTGACCGACTTCGGCATCGCCGCCCTGCACGGCTCGACCGCCCTCACCTCGACCGGGGTCCTGATCGGCTCGCCGGAGTACATCGCACCCGAGCGGGTGCGGGGCGAGGAAGGGCTGGCCGCCTCGGACCTCTGGTCGCTCGGCATGCTGCTGTACGTCGCGGCGGAGGGGGTCCACCCGCTGCGCCGCGCCACCAGCCTCGCCACCGTCGTGGCGATCCTGGACGAGCCGATCCCCGCTCCCTCCCGTTCCGGCCCGCTGGCCCCCGTGCTGGAGCGGCTGCTCGTACGGGATCCGGCCGTGCGGCCCGACGGCGCCGCCCTGGAAGCGCTGCTCCGCGGCGCGCAGGGCGCCACCGGCGGACCCGGGCCGGCTGCGCCGGCCGCCTTCGGACAGTACGGTCCGCCCGCCACCACCACCCGCCCCGTCCCGCTGCCCGGAACGCCCCCGACCGGCGGCCCCAACCCGTACGCGACGCCGGCACCCTTCCCGCGGCAGCCGTTCGTACCCGGGAGCGGGACCACCTCGGTGTCGGGGACGTCCGGTGCCGCTCGCCCCGCCCGGTCCCGGATCGTGCCGGCCGTCCTCCTGACGGCCGTCCTGGCCGGTGCGGGGTTCGGCGTGGTCCAACTGCTCCCCGACGGCGGGACGGACGGCGACGACGAGGCGAAGGGGGGCAGGTCCACCGCCTCCACCCCGGCCACGCCCGGCCCCTCGGCGGCCGGAGCCACGGGAACCCCGAAGGCGGCGACGTCCAAGGCGCCGACCGCGGGTACGGACAGGAAGGCCGGCGGGAGCCTGCTCACCCCGGACGGGGTCCGCACGGCCCTGGCCGCGTTGAAGGAGAAGACCGGCACCACCACCTTCGTCGACATGAAGGTCTACGAGGAGTACGTGATCGCCGCGGTCCCCACCGCCCCCGGCGCGAGGACCGTCGACTCCTGGCAGTACCGGGACGGCGTGGCCAGGCGCACCGGCCCCAACGGCACCGTGAAGGAGGGCGCACCGCTCATCGACATGGGAGCCGTCAGCTGGGACGCGCTGCCCGGCCTGCTGGAGCAGGCGCAACGGGAGCTGAAGGTGGAGAAGCCGACCTCGCGCTACGTCATCGTCGACCCGTGGATGATGGACCAGGAGCCCTGCATGCGTCCCTACCTCAGCGACGAGTACGGCCAGGGCGGCTACGTCCTGGCCGGGATCGACGGCAAGGTCAGGAAGGTGGTGCCCTCCTGACATCGTGCACCGGCACCCGCACCCGTACGCGTACGGTTCGGCGCGTACGGTCCGACCGACACGGTTCGAGGAGCACGGACACCATGCCCAGTTGGCGCACCACCCTCACCGGGGCGGGGATCTCCGACCCCCGGCTGAGGGCCGACTACACCCATGCGGCCCGCCGGGTCCTGCGCCGCGAGCCCGCTCCGTACCTGACGCTGCGCCTGCTGGCCGCGCCGCCGCTGGTCCCCGCCCTCGCGGCCGGTCTGGCCTTCATGAACCGGGTCGACGACGTCGCGGAGAGCGGCGCCCCGGCCGCGCGGGCCTCGGGTCTCGCCGCCCTGACCGAGCGGACCGGGGCCGCCCTGGCCACCGGGGAGAGCGCCGACCCCCTGCTGCGGGCCTACGCCCACGCCGTACGCGGCCGGGGGCTGCCGGTCGACGTGGTCACCCGTTTCCTGGAGGGCGCCGCCACCGCCGAGGCGGTGTTCGACGGCTTCGCGACCGAGCGGGATTTCCAGGACTACCTCGACGCCTACGCCTGGCCCGGGGTGATGGCCTTCACCGGCCTCCAGTACCGGTGCGGCCCGGACGAGGAACAGGCCGCGGGCTGGCGCAGGTTCGTGGACGCCGCGCAGCGGGTCGACTTCCTGGCCGACCTCGCCGGGGACCTCGCCGACGGGCGGCTGTGCATCCCCCGGGAGCGGCTCGCCGAACACGCCGTGACCCGCGCCGACCTGGAGGCGGCCCGTGACACCCCGGCCGTCCGCGGCCTGCTCGCCGCGGAATGCCTGCGCGCCCGTACCGCCCTCCGCGCCGCCGACGGGATCGTCGACCTGGCCGAACCGGGGCTGCGGCCCGTGGTCACGACCATGACGGAGTTGATGGGCCACCAGCTGACGGCCGTGGAGCGGGCCGGGACGCGCGCCCTGCGCAAGGACGTCGGCTACGGTTTGGTGGCCCCGCTGCGCACCCTGGCGCGGGCGCTGGTGCGGCGTCGTGCGGCAGAGCCCGTCAGTAGGCGCCGTTGACGTTGTCGATCGAACCGTAGCGGGCTGCCGCGTAGTTGCAGGCGGCGGTGATGTTCGCGACCGGGTCGTAGGAGTCGTGCGGGGTGCCGGGGACGTGGTAGGCGCGGAAGGTCGGGTCGATGACCTGGAGGAGTCCCTTGGAGGGGATCCCGGCCGCGGCGTTGGAGTCCCAATTGTTGATCGCCCGCGGATTCCCCGAGGACTCCCGCATCACGTTGCGGTGAATTCCGTTGTAGCTGCCGGGAATTCCGTGCCGGGCCATGACGGCCAAGGACTCCCGGATCCAACCGTCGAGGTTGTCCGGGTACGACTCGGCGGCGGCCTTCGCGGTGGTCTTCGAGGCCGCCTGGGTGGCACCCTTCGCGGCGACGCCGAGTTGCAGGGTGAGCCCGGGACGGATCGCCGAGGGGTTGCTGCCGACCGCCGCGCGGTTCGCCGCGTACAGCTGCTCCCAGCCGCCGGTGAGGGAATGCTTCGCCGCGATCTTGGACAGGGTGTCGCCGGCGACGACGGAATAGGTGGCGGGCGCGGCTACGGAATGCACGGCGGGCGCCGCCACGGTCTCCGCCGCGCCGGCCGTCGTGGCGCTGATCAGCGGGAGGGCGAGAGCGGCCGTGCCCGTGCCGGCGAATGCCAGGCGACGGGTGAGCGGGTTCTGCTTCGGCCTGCGGTGCTTTCCCTTTGCGGGCATGGCGCTATTCCTCACGTGGGGGTACGGGAGAGCCCCGGCGGCGGCCTTATTCGGCGTCGGCCGCTGGGAGTGAGGGTGACCGTAGGCGAGTGCGCGGGGCCGCAACAAGATGCGAATTGCCGAGGTGGATCGACTCCCCGGTTCCCGCCGCCAAATGACCATGAAAAGGAGATCCGGCCGATGGCGGATTTCCTTTCGGGGGAAAGGGAATCCGCCATTCCGTAGAAATGATGTTGTCCCGCTCCGCGTGACTGACATCACGGTTTCAGGGGCTCGAATCCATTTCGGTCAATTACCCGCCCGATGCTCCTGATTCGGGCTACCGGGTCGTTGGTTGTGAATCGCCCATACCGGGGATTACGGGACATCCCTCAGGGGTGCGCGGGCAGGCCCGCTGCGTTCGGTCCGGACGCCGGGAGTTCAGCGAGGGCCTCAAGGGCCGCTCCGACCGCCGCGTCCGACGCCGGCAGCAGGGGGAGCCGTACGTCCGGCGACGGGATCCGGCCCAGGGCGTGCAGCACCCCCTTGAGCACCGTCGGGTTCGGCTCCGTGAAGACCGTCGAGGAGAGCCGGGCCAGCGCGTGGCCCAGGGCTCGGGCGCGCATGACGTCACCGCCCTCCCAGGCCGTGGTCAGCTCCACGAACCGCCCCGTCGCCAGGTGCGCCGAGGCCAGGATCCCGCCCGCCGCGCCGAGGGCGAGCATCGGCGACAGGTACGCGTCGTCCCCCGCAAGCGCGGCGAAGCCGGCCGGCAGCGCGCCCATCAGCTCGACCGTGTCCCGGTCGATCCCGCCGGACGCGTACTTCACCCCGACCACCCCCGGCAGGGACCCCAGGGCCACCAGCGCCGCCGCGTCCAACCGCTGCCCCGTGCGGTACGGGACGTGATAGACGATCAGCGGCACCGGGCTCACCTCCACCAGCCGCTCGAAGTGCGCCAGCACCCCCGCCGCCGAGGGCCGCACGAACGGCGGCACCGTGACCAGGGCCGCCCCCACCTCCGGCCACCGTGCCAGTCGGAGCAGCGAGGCCTCCGCGGCGCGGGTGGCGCTCGCCCTGGCGCCCACGGTCAGCAGCGCGCCGCGCTCCCCGCAGACCCGGGCGCAGACCCCGGTGACGAGGTCCCGCTCGGCCTCGTCGAGTGAGGCGCTCTCGGCGGTGGTGCCGAGGGCGACGATCCCGGCCGCCCCGGCGTCGAGCACCTCGTGGGCGAGGGCTTCCAAGGCCTCGGCGGCCACGTCCCCGGCCGGGGTGAAGGGCGTGACGAGCGGGACGTGGATCCCGCCGGGTACGGGCCCCCGGGTGATGTCGTGCGCGGGGGCCGGGGCGGGATCCCGGACGATGTCGGGAGCGGTGCCCGGGGCCGGATCACGGGCGATGCCGTACGTGGTGCCCCGGGCGGGGGCGTGGGCGATGTCCTGGAAGGTTTCCTGGTGCATGAGCAGAGCCTCGCCCGCGACGACCGTCGAATCCAGTTCGTATTCCTTACCCGAACCGTAAGCTGATCCGATGCTCGACGTACGCCGCCTGCGCCTGCTGCGCGAACTCGCCCGGCGCGGCACCATCGCCGCCGTGGCCGAGTCCCTGTCCTTCAGCCCATCGGCGGTATCCCAGCAACTCGGCGTCCTCGAACGCGAGGCGGGGCTACCGCTCCTCGAACGCACCGGGCGCCGGGTCCGCCTCACCCCGGCCGCGCAGAACCTGGTCCGCCACGCCGAGGTCGTCCTCGAACGACTGGAGCAGGCCGACGCGGAACTCGCCGAGGCCCGCACCGGCCTGGCCGGAGCCCTGCGCATCGGGGCCTTCCCCACCGCGACCCGGGCCATCGTCCCGGCGGCCCTCGCCGACCTGGCCCGGCGCCACCCGGGGCTGGAGCCGATGCTCAGCGAGACCGATCCGGCCGCCGTCGCGCACGCGCTGCGGGCCGGTGAGCTGGACGTGGCGCTGGTCCACTCCTACGACTTCGTCCCCGACCCGGAGGAACCGGGCCTGACCACCCGTCCCTTGTACCGCGAGGCCATGTACCTGGCGGCCCCCGCCACCGGACCGGAGCCGGGCACCGACGGAACGCCGCTCCCCGGCCCGCTCCCCGGCAGCGCCCCCGACCCCGGTGCCGCGCCCGGCCAGGACGAGGTCCTGCGGTCCCACCGGGACGCCCCCTGGATCACCGCCACGCCCGGGACGCTCTGCCACGCCATGACGGTCCGGGCCTGCCAGGCCGCCGGTTTCAGCCCGCGCGTCCGGCACCGGGTCGACGAGTTCGCCACCGTCCTCGCCCTCGTCTCGGCGGGGCTCGGGGTCGCCGTGGTGCCGCAGCTCGGGACCCCGGGACCCGAGGTGCCGGGCGTCGCCCTCACCCGGCTGCGCATGGAACGACGTACCCGGATCGCCTTCCGCAGCGGAGCCGGCGCGCACCCCGCCGTGGCCGCGTTCACCGCTTCGCTGCGATCCGCCCTACCGTCGGATCTGGCCGGTCGGAGCGCCGGAACGTGACACGGCTCCCGCACCGCCCGCGGCCCGTGTACGTTCGTTGATCCAGAGGTGCCGGAGATCCGAGGTCCAGAGACCCTGAGACCACAGGACCGCGGCACCGGGACCGAACTACCAGAGCGGGGTACGACGTGACGCATCGTGTACGAGGGGTCATCGCGCGCGGCAAGGGCGCACCGGTGGAGGTGACCACGATCCTCGTGCCCGACCCGGGGCCCGGAGAGGCCCTGGTCAAGATCCAGGCCTGCGGGGTCTGTCATACCGATCTGCACTACCGGGAGGGCGGGATCAACGACGAGTTCCCGTTCCTCCTCGGCCACGAGGCGGCCGGCGTCGTCGAGTCCGTCGGCCCGGACGTCACCTCAGTGGCCCCCGGTGACTTCGTGGTCCTCAACTGGCGCGCGGTGTGCGGGAACTGTCGGGCGTGCCGCCGCGGCCGCCCCTGGTACTGCTTCGCCACGCACAACGCCGGTCAGTCCATGACGTTGGAGGACGGCACGCCGCTGTCCCCGGCGCTGGGCATCGGAGCCTTCGCCGAGAAGACCCTCGTGGCCGCCGGACAGTGCACCAAGGTGGACCCGGCCGCCTCGCCCGCCGCCGCCGGCCTCCTGGGCTGCGGGGTGATGGCCGGCCTCGGCGCCGCCCTGAACACGGGCAACGTCGGCCGCGGGGACTCGGTCGCCGTCATCGGTTGCGGGGGAGTGGGCAGCGCGGCGGTCGCCGGAGCCCGGCTCGCGGGAGCCTCCCGGATCATCGCCGTCGACCTCGACGACCGGAAGCTGGAGTGGGCGCGCGGCCTCGGAGCCACCCACACGGTCAACGGCGGTACGCAGGACGTCGTCAAGGCGATCCAGGAACTGACGGGCGGCAACGGCGCCGACGTCGTCATCGAGGCCGTCGGCCGCCCCGAGACGTACCGGCAGGCCTTCTACGCCCGCGACCTCGCCGGCACCGTCGTCCTGGTGGGTGTCCCGACGCCCGAGATGAAGCTCGAACTCCCCCTGCTGGACGTCTTCGGGCGCGGCGGCGCCCTCAAGTCGTCCTGGTACGGGGACTGCCTGCCCGAGCGCGACTTCCCCCTCCTGATCGACCTGTACCTCCAGGGACGGCTGGACCTCGACGCCTTCGTCTCCGAGACCATTCCGCTCGACGGCGTGGAGGAGGCCTTCGCCCGGATGGAACGGGGCGAGGTCCTCCGCTCGGTGGTCCAGTTCTGACGGAGGCCCGGTTCTGACGGAGGCCCGGATCCGAGGACGCGGCGGCCGGGTGGCGTGGCGGCCGGATGCCGTGGCGGCGTGATGGCCGGTGCCGTGGCGCCCGCCCCGGCACCGCGCTGCTCGGCCGGGCCGCGGGGCCACGACCTACACTCGGCCCGTCCGCCGAAATCCCCGCCCCGCACCCCGCCGCGATCCGGCCGGGGCGCGGGCGCGCGGGATCCGTACCCACACCCCAGGGGCCGTTCGTGACCGTCGCCCACAGCTACCGCCAGCCCGGTGTCGTCCTCACCGACCACCACTTCACCGTCCCCCTCGACCACTCCCGCCCCGACGGCGAGCGGATCGAGCTCTACGCCCGTGAGGTCGTGGCCGGTGGACAGGACCCCGAACGACTGCCCTGGCTGCTGTACCTGGAGGGCGGTCCGGGCTTCGGTGCGCGACGGTTCGTCGGCCGGCAGGCGTGGCTGGAGCGGGCGCTCACCACCTACCGCGTCCTGCTCCTCGACCAGCGCGGCACGGGGCGCTCCACACCTCTCACCCGGCAAACGCTGCCCCTGCGGGGGAATCCCGCCCAGCAGGCCGAGTACCTGGCGCACTTCCGGTCCGACTCCATCGTCCGGGACGCGGAGGCCGTGCGACCCGGACTGACGGGAGGCGCGCCCTGGACCGTCCTCGGTCAGAGCTTCGGCGGGTTCTGCGCCACCCGCTACCTCTCGACGGCCCCCGAGGGCCTCACCGCAGCCGTCGTCACCGGCGGACTGCCCTCCCTCGACGCCACCGCGGACGAGGTGTACGAGGCCGCGTACCCGCGCGTCGAGCGCAAGAACCTCGCGCACTACGCCCGCTACCCCATGGACGTGGAACGCGCCCGTCGTATCGCCGCCCACCTCGCCGAGCGGCCCGCCCTGCTCCCCGGTGGCTACCGGCTGACCGTCGAGGCCTTCCAGTCCCTCGGCATGCTCCTGGGCTCCGGCGACGGCAGCCACCACCTGCACCACCTGCTGGAGGACGCCTTCGTCCCGACCGTGGGCGGGCCCGCCCTCTCCGACGCCTTCCTGGAGAACGTCCACGCGCAGCTCTCCTTCGCCGGGCACCCCCTCTACGCGCTGCTCCACGAGTCGATCTACGCCCAGGACCCGGCCGTGCCCACCGGCTGGGCCGCCGAACGGGTCCGCGCGGGCCTGGCGCGGTTCGACGCGGCCAAGACCCTCACGGGCGACGAACCGCTCCTGTTCACCGGGGAGACCATTCACCCCTGGCACTTCACCTCGGACCCGGCCCTCGCCCCGCTGCGCGAGACCGCCGAACTGCTGGCGGCCCGCACCGGGTGGCAGCCGCTGTACGACGCCGACCGCCTCGCCGCCAACGAGGTTCCGGTCGCGGCCGCCGTCTATCACGACGACATGTACGTCGACACCGACCACTCCCTGCGCACGGCCCGCGCCATCAGGGGCCTGAGGACCTGGGTGACGGACGAGTTCGAGCACGACGGCGTCCGCGCCGGAGGCCCCCGCGTCCTGGACCGGCTGCTCACCCTGCTCGACGACCGACCGTGAGGATGTGACGTGGAACCGCTCGACGACCGACCGGTCGCCGGCGCCGCCCCCGAAGGAGCGACCCGGACCGAGCGGCCCGGACCGAGCGGTCGACGTCCGGGCCGTGTCCCCCGCGCCGGGGGACACGGTGCGGGCGGAGCCGAAGAACATTCCGGTCGCGTCGCGCAGGGCCACCACCTGCCCGTGGGCACCGTTCGCCTATTCTGCGGGGCATGAGCGAACGAGCCGATCAGCAGGCCCCCTTGCAGCCCATGCCCACCGACTGGCGGCGCGCCCTCGCGGTGGTCGCGCACCCGGACGACCTGGAGTACGGCTGCGCGGCGGCCATCGCGGACTGGACGGACGGTGGCCGCGAGGTCGTCTACGTGTTGGCCACGCGGGGCGAGGCGGGCATCGACACCATCGCCCCGGCGGAATGCGCCCCGCTGCGCGAGGCGGAGCAGCGGGCGAGCGCGGCCGTCGTCGGCGTGTCCACGGTCGAGTTCCTCGACCACCACGACGGGGTCGTCGAATACGGCCTGGACCTGCGCAGGGACATCGCGGCGGCCATCCGACGCCACCGCCCCGAGCTGGTGATCACCCTCAACCACCGGGACACCTGGGGCGGAGCGGACGGCGGCGGCTTCTGGAACACGCCCGACCACCGGGCGGTCGGCCGGGCCACCCTGGACGCCGCCGCCGACGCCGGCAACCGGTGGATCTTCCCGGAGCTGATCTCCGAGCAGGGCCTGGAGCCGTGGAACGGGGTCCGCTGGGTCGCGGTGTCCGGGTCCGTCACGCCGACGCACGCCTCCGACGCCGGCCCCGGTCTGGAGCGCGCCATCAAGTCGCTGCTGGAGCACAAGGCCTACATCGAGGTGCTGACGGACCAGGACCCCGAGGAGTACGTGCGCTCGTTCCTGACGGGCAACGTCCAGCAGGCCGCGGTCCGCTTCGACGGCCGTCCGGCAGTGCCGTTCGAGGTCTTCCCCCGCTGATCCGCGCACCCTAGTCTGACGGTACGTCAGATGTGGGTGGGTGCTTCGACGGGGACGGGGCGGGACACGGTGATCGACACCATCGGCACGGAGATCGGCGAGGGTGCGCAACGCATCCGGCTCGACGTCGAGGACTCGGTCGCGGTCCTCACCCTGTGCCGCCCGGACAAACTGAACGGCTGGAGCTGGGAGTCCACCCGCCAGTTGGGCCTCCTCGCGGACCGGATCCGGTTCGATCCCTCGGTGCGCGCCGTCCTGCTGCGGGCCGAGGGACGGGCCTTCTGCGCGGGCATCGACGTGACCGCCCCCGGCGGAGCCATCACGGGCGGGTCGGCCGCGGAACGGACCCGCAACTACTACGAGGGCATCCGCTGGGTCCACGAACGCTTCGCGGTCCTCGCCCGGCTCCCGCAGCCGGTCGTCGCCGCCGTCCAGGGCTACTGCCTCGGCTTCGGCTTCGAGCTGGCGCTCATGGCCGACGTCCGGGTGGCCTCCGAGGACGCCGTCTTCGCCCTCCCCGAGGCCCGGCTGGGCGTGGCCGTCGACGCCGGAGGCGACCTGCGCATCGCCCGTGAGGCCGGCGCGGGCTGGGCCAAGTACCTCGCCCTGACCGGCCGTCGGATCGACGCGGCCACCGCGGAGCGCCTCAACCTGGTCCAACTGGTCGTGCCCGAGTCCGAACTGGAGGCGACCTCGCGCACGCTGACCGCCGAGATCGCGGCCAACGCGCCGCTCGCGGTCCAGGGCATCAAACGGGCTGTCGACTCCTTCGCGGACGCCGCCCTGCCCGCCGCCCTGGACCGGGTCGCCATGACCGCGGCCCTCACCCTCACCTCCGACGACTGCCGGGAGGGTTACGGAGCGGGCGCCGCGCACCGCCCCCCGCAGTTCAAGGGGACGTGAGGACGGGCCGGGTGGAGTACCGCTCGCACCGGGCCCGGTCGTCCGGCCCGTGCGCGGATTCGGCCGTCCCCGCGTGCCGGCCCCGGCGGGTCAGTGCCCGAAGGGCGGACGCCCCAGCTGGTCGCGCAGCGGGACGACCTCGGGGCTGACGAGGCTCCGGCGCTGCCAGTTGGCGCCGTCGACGACGAGGGTGTGCCCGGTGACGAAACGGGCGTAGGGGGAGGCCAGGAAGGTCGCGGCCCAGCCCAGTTCACGGGGAACGCCCACCCGCAGGGCGGGCTGCCGGGCGTCCTTGGCGCCGGGGGCGGCCCGCTCCAGCCCACCGCGGATGTCCTCGGTCATGTCCTCGTGGGGGAACAGCCCGGGGACGAGGCCGTTGACCTGGATTCCGTAGGGGCCCCATTCGACGGCGAGGGTCTCCACCAGGTTCTTCACGCCGGCCTTCGCCGCGGCGCTGTGGGCGAAACCGGGGCCGCCCGTCCAGGCGTACGAGGCACCGATATTGACGATCGACCCCGGGGTGCCCGCCGCGAGGTGGCGGCGACCGAACTCGCGGGTCATGAACCAGGTGCCGGTCAGGGTGGTGTCGACGACGGCCCGCCACGCGTTGGGGGACAGGTCCTCCGCCGGGCAGGGGAAGTTGGCGGCGGCGTTGTTGACGAGGACGTCGGGGAGGGCGAGCGCCGCCTCCGAGGCGTCGAAGACGTCCGCGACCCGTTCGGGGTCGCGGATGTCGCAGACGGCGGCCGTCACCCGGCCCGCCCCGGGGACGGCGGCCAACTCCCCGCAGGCCGCCGCCAACTGTTCGGAGCGACGGCCCGCGATGACCAGATCGGCGCCGAGCCGGGCGAACTCGGCGGCGATGGCCCTGCCCAGCCCCGACCCGCCACCCGTCACGAGGACGACCTGCCCCGCGTAGGTACCGGGGGGCAGCGCGGCGGATCCGGGCGGGGGAGGCGCGGGCAGGCCGCGCGGCTGGTTGTCCATGCGCCCATCGATAGCGTGCGGACGCTCGGATCACCATGCCCGTGACGGGCCGGACCGGATCCGGGACCTCCCTGGTCCCGCCGCGCCCGCCGGGTCGTCATCCGCCGCACGGTGTCGGGTGGCTCCGACGCCCGACCGTCAGGGCTGGGGGATGGTCGCCTGCCGTGACGCGCACGTCCACACGAGCAACCCGTTCGTGGCCGGCGACCATTCGGCTCCGGCGACCCGGTCGTCGCCCGACACCGCCGTCGCCTCGCCGTGCGCCCCGGCCGTCGGCGTGGGGAGGGCCTTCACCGGGCCGTTGCCGGTCCAATGGGCGGCCTGGGTGGGCTTCGGGTAGGAGTAGTCCTCCCAGGAGTAGGCCGTGCCCACCATCACCCGGCCGGTCGGACTGATCCCGCTCGTCAGCAGTTCGGTCTGACCGGGCAGGTCGGGAACCGCCGCGGGGGCGGCCGTGTACGGGCTCCGCCACAGGTGGGCGACATCGCGCCGGACGTCGCGCCAACCCTCCGATTCGTGGCCCACGACCGTGCCCGCGCTGTCGATGCCCGTCGGAACGGTCGTGCGGAAGTAGTCGCCCTCGCTCACCGGCGTCAGCCCCTGCGCGGGCCCGCCGCCGGCGGGCCACACCACGGGGAAGGAGCGGTGGACGATCCCGTCCTGCGTCTCGTGCTGCAGGAGGGCGGAGCCCAGGATGTCCCCCCGCCCGTTGATGCCGTTGACCTCGGTGATCCGGGTCCGGGAATCGGTGCCCGGCGGGAGTTCCAGGGTGCGGACGGGCTGCCCGTTCACCCACTCCTTGGCGACCGTGCCGTCCAGGCCCGCCACGCGGCCCGAGTCATTGACGAATGCCTTGCCCTCGTACGGTGACGGGGCCGGTGCGCTCAGCAGCCGTACGGCCGGCGCGCCCTTCCGGTAGGTGAACAGCACCCGGTTGTCGCTGTTCGCCTGCTTCAGGGTGCCGGCCATCAGCCCCTTGGAGTTGACCGACCGGACCTCGCCCGTGGCGTACCCGGCGGGCAGCGGCACCGCGTGGACGCGGGTGCCCTGCCAGTACGCGGGACGCTGCTTCGAGGTGCCGACCGCCAGGTCGCCGGAGCCCAGCGCGTTCACCCGGTCGCCGAAGGAACCGCCGGCCGGCCCGTCGGGCAGGGCCTGCAGACGTAGGACGTCGGGCTTGCAGAGCGGAGGCGCCGCGGCGGCCGGACCGCCCGCCGTGATCAGCCCCGCCAGAGCGACCGCGGCCCCCGCCGCTGCCGTCATGCGCTTCATTCGATTCCCCCCGGGTCGGGTGACGTACCACGCCATGTCATGACGCGTACGGGTCACATGCTGCCCGCAGAGACGTCGTGCGCTGGCCGGAAGGATGCCCACCGTTTCGGGAACGTCCGGATTTCGCCCCGGACGGGCCGGTTCCCAAGAGTGCAAGCGACCGCTTAGTATGCCGCCGAGCATGGTTCCTCGACGGCGGCTGGAGGCCCCGGATGCAGGCATGGCGCGTACACACCCACGGAGAGCCCCGCGAGGCCATGCGCCTCGAAGAGGTTCCCGAACCCGTGCCCGGCGAGGGCGAGGTGAGGCTCAAGGTACTCGCCGCCAACATCAACTTCCCCGACGCGCTACTGGCTCGCGGGCAGTACCAGATCCGGCCCCCGCTGCCCTTCACCCCCGGCGTGGAGATCTGCGGAGAGACCGAGGACGGCCGTCGCGTCATCGCCAACCCGAGCCTGCCCCACGGAGGCTTCGCCGAATACGTCACCGCCCCCGAGCGGGGCCTGCTCCCGGCCCCCGAGACCCTCGACGACGCCGAAGCGGCGGCCCTGCACGTCGGCTACCAGACCGGCTGGTTCGGTCTCCACCGCCGCGCCCGCCTGCGGAGCGGCGAGACGCTCCTCGTGCACGCCGCGGCCGGCGGCGTCGGCAGCGCCGCCGTCCAACTCGGCAAGGCCGCCGGAGCCACCGTCATCGGCGTCGTCGGCGGCAAGGCCAAGGCGCTCATCGCCGAGGAACTCGGCTGCGACCTCGTCATCGACCGCACGGACGAGGACACCGCCGGGATCGCCGCCCGGGTCAAGGAGTTCACCGGCGGACACGGCGCCGACGTCGTCTACGACCCCGTCGGCGGCGACGCCTACAACGCCTCCGCCAAGTGCGTGGCCTTCGAGGGCCGCATCGTGATCGTCGGCTTCGCCGGCGGCACGGTCCCCACCCCCGCCCTCAACCACGCCCTCGTCAAGAACTACGCCGTCCTCGGCCTGCACTGGGGCCTGTACGCCACCAAGGACCCCGCGGCCGTCCTCGCCTGCCACGGCGAACTCACCCGCCTCGCCGCCGAAGGCGCCATCAAACCCCTGATCAGCGAACGCGTCCCGCTCGCCGACGCCGCCGACGCCGTACAGCGCCTCGCCGACGGCACCACGACCGGCCGGCTGGTCGTCGTACCCGCCCTCCACGGAGGCACCCGATGACCGTCACCGCAGCCGACCTCGCCGCCCGCACCGACGAACTCCTCGCCAACCACCCGCCGGCCACCGCCACGCCGATCGACTTCCTGCGAGCCCGCTTCGACGCCGGCCTCGCCTGGGTGCACTACCCCGAGGGACTCGGCGGCCTCGGCGCGCCCCGCGCCCTCCAGGCCGCCGTGGACGCCGCGTTGGAAGCCGCCGGAGCCCCCGACAACGACCCGCGGCGCATCGGCATCGGTCTCGGCATGGCCGCGCCCACGATCCTCGCCTACGGCACCGACGAGCAGAAGGCCCGCTTCCTGCGCCCCCTGTGGACCGGCGAGGAAGTCTGGTGCCAGCTCTTCAGCGAGCCCGGCGCCGGCTCCGACCTCGCCGCGCTCGGCACCCGAGCCGTCCTCGACGAGGAACACGGCGAATGGGTCGTCGACGGGCAGAAGGTGTGGACCTCCAGCGCCCACACCGCCCGCTGGGCCATCCTCATCGCCCGCACCGACCCCACCCTGCCCAAGCACCGCGGCATCACCTACTTCCTGTGCGACATGCACGCCCCCGGCGTCGAGGTCCGGCCGCTGCGCCAGATCACCGGGGAGGCCGAGTTCAACGAGGTGTTCCTCACCGGCGTCCGCATCCCCGACGCCCACCGCCTCGGCGCCGTCGGCGACGGCTGGGCGGTCGCCCGCACCACGCTGATGAACGAACGCGTCTCCATCGGCGGCATGCGCATCCCCCGCGAGGGCGGCATGATCGCCCCCGTCGCCGCGGCCTGGCGCGAACGCCCCGCCCTGCGCACCCACGCCCTGCACCAGCGGCTCCTCGAACTGTGGGTCGAGGCCGAGGTGGCCCGCCTGACCGGCGAACGGCTGCGCCAGCAGCTCTCCGCGGGACAACCCGGCCCCGAGGGCAGCGGCATGAAGCTCACCTTCGCCCGCCTCAACCAGGAGATCAGCGGCCTGGAGGTGGAACTCCTCGGCGAGGAGGGACTGCTGTACGAGGACTGGACGATGCGCCGGCCCGAAACCGTCGACTTCACCGGCCGCGACGCCGGATACCGCTACCTCCGCGCCAAGGGCAACAGCATCGAGGGCGGCACCAGCGAAATCCTCCTCAACATCGTCGCCGAACGCGTTCTCGGCCTGCCCGCCGAGCCGCGCGACGACAAGGACCTCGCCTGGAAGGACCTCTCCCGATGACGGCCGAGCGCGCCCCCTTCGACCTGCTGTACTCCGAAACCGAGGAGGAACTCCGTTCCGCCGTAAGGGACCTGCTCGCCGACCGGTGCGACGCGGCGACCGTCCTCGCGCGCGCCGAGACCGGCCGGCCCCACGACCCGCAGCTCTGGCGCACCTTGGCCACCGGGATCGGAGCCGCCGGACTCCTCGTTCCCGAGAAGCTCGGCGGCCAGGGTGCGAGCCACCGGGAGGCCGCCGTCGTCCTGGAGGAACTCGGGCGCCGGGTCGCCCCCCTCCCGTACCTCACGAGTTCCGTCCTCGCCACGGAGATCCTGCTCGGCTGCGACACCTCGACCCCCGAAGTCGCCGCGCTGCTCGGGGAACTCGCCTCCGGACGGCAGGTCTGCGTACCGGCCCTGCCGCTGACCCTGGCCCCGGGAGCCCCGTTGCCGGAGCCCGCGCGGGACTCCGGGGGAGGCGTGCTGACGGGCAGGATCACCTCCGTCGCGGACGCCGGGGCCGCCGATGTCCTGCTGGTCATCGCCGACACCGGACTCCACTCCGTCCCCGCGGCCTCCGCCCGCCTCACGGCGTCCGTCCCGCTGGACCTGACCCGTCCCCTCGCCGGAGTGACCCTCGACGGCTCGCCCGGCACCCTGCTCGCCGACCCCGCCACCGCCCGCGCGGCCGTCGCCGGCGCCCTGCTCGGCGGAGCCGGCCTGCTCGCCTCCGAACAGCTCGGAATCGCCGAGTGGTGCCTGACGGAGACCGTCGGATACGTGCGCGGCCGACACCAGTTCAACCGACCGGTCGGCTCCTTCCAGGCCCTCAAGCACCGCCTCGCGCGGCTGTGGCTCGACGTGGCCTCCGCCCGCGCGGCGGCCAGGGCCGCCGCAGACGCCCTCGCCACCGGAGCCGCGGACGCGCCCCTCACGGTCGCCGTGGCCCAGGCCCACTGCTCGGGCGTCGCCGTCCGGGCGGCCGAGGAGTGCGTCCAGCTCCACGGCGGCATCGGCATGACCTGGGAGCATCCGGCCCACCTCTACCTCAAGCGGGCCAAGGCGGATTCGCTGGCGCTCGGTACGGCCGGCCACCACAGGGGTCTCGTCGCGGACTTCGCGGAGCTCCCGGCTCCGTAGGCCCGGCGGTGGGATGCGTCTCCCCCGGGTGGGGGAGACGCATCCCCCGAGCGGGGGTCGTGGCCCTTGCCGGTGGTGTCCGAGAGTGGGATCACTGCCGGAGGAGGGGGACCCGATGGACGGGTGGGACAAGGCCGGGCGGATCGCGGCCCACGGGGCCGCGCTCGCGCTGACGCCGTACCTGGTGATCAAGGTCGTGTGGGTGGCCGGGGCCCTGGCGGGCGCGCTGCCCGTCGGCCAGGGCCTCGGGTTGGCCGAATGGGTGGTGCTCAACACCGTCACCGTCGTCATGGCCGCGACGGGGATCGTCATGTCCCTCGCGCTGGTGCGGCCCTGGGGGATGCGGATGCCGTTGGCGCCCGTCGCGTTCTGCGCGTGGGTGGGGTCGGGATTCCTCGTCTCCCTCCTGCCGTTCGGCGTGCTCTCGACGCTCCTGGAAGCGGGCGGGGACCCGGGCGGTTCGGGCGGTGGTGGGTCCGGAGGGGAAGACCCCGTCATGCCGCGCTGGGAAGGGCTTCTCCTCCAGGCCAGCCTCCTGGGGGTGGGGCTGGGCCTGACCCTCGCGGTCCCCGCGTATCTGCGGCGCCGCCGGCCGGCTGCCTTCTCCGGGCGCGTCGGCGACGGCCCGCGCAGCTCACCGCCGTGGGGAGCCGTCCTCGGCGCGCTTGTCGGCCTGGTCTGGCTCCACTGGGCGCTCGGCGGGACGATCGGCGTCGCACACCCGGACCGGCGGACCACCGACGGTTACGTCCTCGGTGCCATCGGTGCCTTCTGGGCGTTCACCGGCTCCGCCGCCGTCTGGACGCTCGCACGGAGCCGTCCGGCCGGGCTGCCCCGCGGGGTGCCCCTGGTGCTCGGCTGGATCGGCTCCGGCTCGCTCTTCGCGTGGAGCGCGTGGAAGCTGCCACTCACCCTGTACGCGGCAGTGGCCCTGCCCCCGGACCTCATCCCGCCGGAGCATCCCGCCGTCTCCTGCACGGTGCACCTGGCCGCCGTGCTGGCGGGCGCGGCCATGCTCCGCACCCTGACGCACACCCGCATACCGTCCCCGCCCGCCGATCCGCCCGCCGTCGATCCTCCGGCCACCGATCTCCCGGCTCACGATTTCCCGGCGGCGGACACCGCGAGGTCGACGGCGGGACCGGGCGCGACACGGCTCGGCTGAACCTGGCCGGGGGTGCGGGCCCCGGAGGCGGAGCACGGGACGGCGCGACGTTTGGTCGGGGCACGCTCGGCGGTCGAAGGAGGGCGGGAGCGGCACCACGGCCGACGGGGCGTTCGGCGAAGGTCCGCGCAGCCTCGACGAGTCGCCCGGCCGGCCGCTCGACGAGTCGCCCGGCCGTTGGAGGGTCCGCCGCAGCCCGCCGGCACCGCGAAGGAGACGCCGTGCCGCACGCCCTCCCCGGGCCTCCACCGGGCCGGAGCCCCGCACCGGGGCCGGCGGGTGCCTCGCCTCGCCCTCAGGTCGGCCGCTGACTCCCGCGGACTCCGCCCGCCCCGCCCGCGAGGGAGCCGGGGCCGATCCCTATCCTCACCGCATGACGCACCGTACGACGGCCGCCATCACCCGGCTCTCCGCCCCCGACCTGCGCGCCCACCGCGACGAACTCGCCGCTCTCCTCGTCGACATCGTCGAGGGCGGCGCCTCCCTCGGATTCCTCTCCGGCCTCGACCACGCGGGCGCCGTCGACTGGTGGGACTCCCTGGCGCCCTCCGTCGAGGACGGCTCCCTCGCCCTGTGGATTTCCCGTGGCGCGGACGGCGCCCTCGACGGCACCGTCGCCTGGTACCGCGAATCGAAGCCCAACGGCCGTCACCGTGCCGAACTGCGCAAGCTGATGGTCCATCCGGCCGCCCGTGGCCGCGGCACGGCCCGGGCGCTGCTCGCCGAGGCGGAGGCGCAGGCCGCCCGCGCCGGAGTGGTGCTGTTGTTCCTCGACACCGAGACGGGCAGCGGTGCCGAGCGGGTCTACCGCTCGGCGGGCTGGACCGAGGCCGGCACCATCCCGGACTACGCCACCGACCCCGAGGGCCGACTGCGCCCGACCACCCTCTTCTACAAGCACCCGAAGGACGACGAGCCGGAGAGGTGACCTCGCCCGCCGCTCCGCGTTAGACCCCGTAACGCGGACCACAGAGCGAGGGAGACCGTATGTACGCAAGCCCCGGCGCCGCACCACCCACCCGTCGCGCGTTCCTCCGTACGGCCTTCACCGCGGCCGTGGTCGCCGGGACGGCCGCTGCCGTGGCTCCCGTACTGCGGGCCCGGCGCCCCCGCCAGACGTTGACCCCGGCCCCCCTCGCCGAGGAGACGTACCGCGGCAGGCACATCGCGATCGACCCGGTCTCCGCGACGGTCCGCATCGACGGGCGCCCCCTGCACGTCATGCGCCGCGCAGACGGCAGTTACCTGAGCGGGATCAACCACTTCCAGTCCTACGGGACCCCGATGGAGCTGGCCCGGGCGGCCGTCGACGAACTGGGCACGACCCAGTTGGCCCTCGCGGCCCCGCACCACGGCTGAGGGACGGGAATCGGGAATCGGGAGGAGCCCCTTGTACACCCGGCAGAACCAGAAGAACCTGACCAGTGCCCAGAAGAAGCGCTTCACGGCGGCCGTGCTGGAACTGAAGCGCAACGGCACCTACGACGCGTTCGTGCGCACCCACGACAAGTACTTCGTCCCGGACCGGGACCGCAAGCTCCGCGTGGGCCACATGTCCCCGTCGTTCTTCCCCTGGCACCGGCGCTACCTGCTGGAGTTCGAACAGCAGCTGCGGACCGTCGATCCGGGGGTCTCCGTCCCTTACTGGGACTGGACGACCGACACCAGCCCCGTCTCCTCGCTGTGGGCGGACGACTTCCTCGGCGGGACCGGCCGGGAGAGCGACCGGCGGGTCATGACGGGCCCCTTCGCCTACGACCGGGGCAACTGGACGGTCACCGTCGGCGTCACCGAGGCCCGCTTCCTCACCCGTAACCTCGGCCGCCCCGGGAACCCGATCACCCTGCCGACGGCGGCGGAACTCCAGTGGGCCCTCGACGACCCGGCCTACGACACCTCGCCGTGGGATTCCACCGCCACCGCCGGCGGCTTCCGCAACAAGCTGGAGGGGTGGGCCGCCCCGAAGAGCGAACGCTGGCGCAACCACAACAAGGTCCACCAGTGGATCGGCGGGCACATGACCGGCGGGACGGCCCCCAACGACCCGGCCTTCTGGCTGCACCACGCCTTCGTCGACCTGATCTGGGACCGCTGGCAGCAGAAGCACCCCCGCTCCGGCTACCTGCCCGCCGCCCCCCTCGGCTACGGCGATCTCCAGCGCGGCAGGGTCATCGCCCTCGACGAGCCGATGCCCCCCTGGGACGTCACCCCGCGCGAGATGCTCGGCCACCAGGGCACCTACCGCTACGAATGACCCCGCTCGGGGGCCCGACGCCGCACACGCGAAAGGCCCCCGGCCGTAAGCCGGGGGCCTTGACCAGTGGGGCGCGATCAGCCGCCGTAGCCCTCGGTGTGGTGCTCGCTGTGGTGCTCGCCGCCACCCGAGGCGTTGACGCAGGTGTTGCCGAAGGCCGGGTTCAGCAGGGCGATCACGTTCACGGTGTTGCCGCAGACGTTGACCGGGACGTGAACCGGAACCTGGAGCAGGTTGCCCGACAGAACACCGGGGGAGCCGACCGCCGCACCGTGCGCTCCGGCATCGGCGACGGCCAGACCCGCACCGGCGACCACGGCGCTACCGGTGACGGCGGTGATGGCGAATGCCTTCGCGATACGCGACATCAAGATCTCCTCGTGAAACGTGGGGCGCCGCAAAAGCTGCGGCATTTGACATGGCATACAACGCTGGGACCGCCGAGTGGTCACGGCTCCGGGGCCTAACCGGTGACCGTAAAACGGGCGGAAGCGAAGTACGGACGTACCTGAGTGACCGTTCCCGGCCTCAGTTCTGCCACCGCGACGCCCTTGCAGCCGGGCTCGCGGTAGAGCGTGGCGGTGCCCCGCGTCCGGTTCGTGACGGCCCGGGAACCGCCGCCCTCCGCCTCCACGCAGCCCTTCGGCGCGGTCAGCCCGTGGACCTGATCGTCCTGGCCCACGTACTGGAAGTCGGGACCGGCCGCCAGGGCGGGACCGGTCGCACCCGCCGCGGCCAGCAGCAGGAGGGGAAGGAGACCGTTGAGGGCGCGGGGCCCGAGAATCGCTCGCATGGCCGGTCAACCCGGCGGGGCCCCGCCGGGGTCACGCCTTGTCACCCGTTGGACGGCTGTGCGACCGTGCCGCAAGGTGTGACGTGCAGGGACAACACCGGCCGCCGCACGACGGTCCACGACGGTCCACGACGGTCCACGACGGGACGGACGGCCGACGGACGGCGCCACCGCCCCGACTGGCCCCCGGCGGCACGGCAGGCACGAGGGACATCAGGAGGGACGCATGAACGCAGCGGCGGGTGGAGAAAGGCCCCGGGCCGTCACCGGACGGGGCGTCGTCGAGGGCCGCCGCGAGGCCGGCGGGACCGCGGTGTTCCGCGGCATCCCCTACGCCGCCCCGCCGGTCGGCGCCCTCGGCTTCGCCGCCCCCGCGCCCCCGGCGCGCTGGGACGGCGTACGGGACGCGGGCGCGTTCGGGCCCACCGCCCCCAAGGTCCCCTACCCGCCGAAGTTCGCGGCGCTGCTCCCCGACCCGGAGATCCCCGGCGAGGACTGCCTGAACCTCAACGTGTGGAGCCCGGACCCCACCCCCGGGGCCGGACTGCCGGTCATGGTGTGGATCCACGGCGGCGCCCACAGTCGCGGCTCCTCCGCCGTGCCCGTCTACGACGGTTCGGCGTTCGCCCGTGACGGTGTCGTCCTGGTTTCGATCAATTTCCGGCTCGGCGTCCTCGGCTACGGCCTCTTCCCCGACGCCCCCGCCAACCGCGGCCTCCTCGACCAGATCGCCGCCCTGGAGTGGGTCCGGGACAACATCGAGGCGTTCGGTGGTGACCCGAACCGGGTCACCCTCTTCGGCGAGTCCGCCGGGGCGATCAGCATCGGCGCCCTGCTCGGAGCCCCCCGGGCGTCCGGCCTCTTCGCCCGGGCCGTCCTGCAGAGCGGCGCCCCCGAGGCGACGCCCCGTGAGAAGGTGCGCGCGATGGTGCGCCGGATGGCGTCCCTGCTCAAGGTCCCGGCCACCGCCTCCGCCTTCACGGCGGCCGGGACACCCGCCCTGCTCGCCGCGCAGGCGGCGGTGCTGCGCCGCTCCTCGCCCGTGCTCGGCGGCCCCGCCTTCGGCCTGGTCACCGACCCGGACTCGCTCCCCGTCGACCCGCTGGAGGCCGCCACCGGCTCGGACGTACCGCTGCTGCTGGGCTGGACCGCGCAGGAGCACCGACTCTGGCTCGCTCCCACCGGCGGCATGCGGTTGCTGGACCGGCTCGGTCCCTCGGCCGTGTCCCTGGCGCGCGTCCGCAGCGGCAAGGACCGTGCCGCCGTACGGGCGCTGCGCGCCGCGCATCCCGGGGCCGGACCGGCCGACCTCGCCGGGCAACTGCTCACCGACCGGATCCTGCGCGACCCCCTGAGACGGCTCGCGGCGGCCCCCCGGCGGGCGCCGAGCCACCTGTACGAGTTCCGCTGGAGCAGTGGCGTCCCGGGCCTCGGTGCCTGCCACGCCCTGGAGCTGGGCTTCGTGTTCGACACGCTCGGGGCCCCGGAGTCCTCCTGGCTGGCCGGGCCCGACGCCCCGCAGGCGCTGGCCGACGAGATGCACGCGGCCTGGGTGCGCTTCGCGGTCTCGGGGGAGCCCGGCTGGGAGCCCT
The DNA here is from genome assembly GCF_055595445.1 of Streptomyces sp. NPDC040432. Taxonomy (NCBI): domain Bacteria; kingdom Bacillati; phylum Actinomycetota; class Actinomycetes; order Kitasatosporales; family Streptomycetaceae; genus Streptomyces; species Streptomyces sp. NPDC040432. Next base: position 166,618 of record NZ_JBVIVP010000006.1, read on the forward strand.
GGGACGGCGTCGGCCCGCCGAAGGGGTTCGGCGGGCCGGAGCGGGAGGAACGGGGTGTGGGACCGGACGCCGGAGCCGTGCTCACCCCGTAGGGCTCGGCGGGGCACCCGCTATTCGACCGGGCCCTCCATGACCTGGCTGATGAACTGGATCGGGCCCTCGCCCATGTTGGGCACGTACGTCTTGGCGTTGTGCTTGCCGCCGGGTATGACCTTCAGGCTGGTGTGGATGGGGCCCTTGCCGTAGGTGGCGACGAACTTCTGGACGTCGGGCAGGGTCTTCTTGTTGCTTTCGCTGTCCCCGACCTGGAAGGCCAGGTAGACCTCCGGGCCCTTCTTGTCGATGAGCTGTTTGGCGAGCAGCTCGGGGTTGTTCTCGGCCTTCTCCTTGTCGTGGCCCTTCCACAGGGAGGAGTCCGGGACGACGTCCGGTCCGGAGGCGATCACGGCCTTGAACTTGTCGGGGTGCTTGAGGACGGCCTTCAGGCCCGCGAACCCGCCGGTGGAGGAGCCCATGAAGGCCCAGCCGTCACGGGACTTCACCGTGCGGAAGTTCTCCCGCATGAGGTCGGGGACGTCCTCGGTGAGCCAGGTGCCCATCTTGGGCTGGCCGGGGATGTCGGAGCCGTCCCAATAGACGCCCTTGTCGTCCGGGCCCGGGTTCAGCACCGGCATGGCCAGGATGAAGGGTTTGCTCTTGCCCTCGGAGTACCACTTGCTGATGCTGGTCTGGAGGCCGAGGTCGGTGCCCATCCAGTAGTTGCTCGGGTAGCCGGCGCCACCGGGCAGGGCGATCATGACGGGGAAGCCGCTCTTGGCGAACTTGGGGTCGTCGTACTCCTTGGGCGCCCACACCCAGACCTTGCCCGTGAACCCGGACTTCTTGCCGGTCACCGTGGTCACCGCGACGTGAGTGCCGTCGCCCAGGGTCATCGAGTTCTTGAAGTCGGCCGCCGGACCGGTGGGCATGGACATCTTCGAGTTCGCGGCGGCCTTCGCGCCGCCCTTGCCGGTCGGGCCGCCGAAGGACACGGCCTTGCCCTTGTCGGTGAACGGGGGTATCTCGAAGTGGTTCATCACGAGCGCCGCGATGCCCGCGAGGGCCAGGACGGTGGTGCCCGCGATCACCCAGCGCCTGACCCGCGACGTGCGGCGGGGCGGCTCCTCCTCGTACGGCGGCTCGTACCCCCCGTACCCCTGGTACCGGTCCTCCTGCCCGTGGCCCTGCTGTCCGTAGCCCTGCTGTCCGTGGTCCTGTTGGCCGTACGGCCCGGGCGGGTCGTGGGGAGGTCGGGCCTGCGGCTGCCGGGCGTACTGGGGCTGACCGTAGGGCGGCTGCGGCTGCGGCTGCGGCTGCGGCTGTGGCGGCTGCCCCTGCGGCCGGTACGGCGGCTGGTGCGGCCCGTCGGGTGAGTACGACATGTGCGGTGGCTCTCCGGCTGTTGCTGGCCCCGTCGGGGGGTGGACGCTTCCGTTCGAATGATGAACGAAAGATCCCGGGGGTTCCGCATTTTCCCTTCTCTTGGGATTCCGGAGGGGAGGCCATTGCCAACGACCCCGTCGTCCGCCGGCAAGGGGGCCGGGGACGACGGGGTCGGAGGTGGGTCGAGGGGCGGGATCGCCCGGTGCGGCAGGACCGTTACGCCGGGATCAGCGTCTTGCGGCGCCGTTTGCGGGGCGTTGCGCCCGAGATCCGCAGTTCGATGACCGACCGGACGGTGGGCCACTCCTCGTCGAGCACCGAGTAGAAGGCCGTACTGCGCACCGCGCCGTCCAGTCCCCGCGAGTGGGCCCGGCGGACGCCTTCGCAGGTGAAGCCGAGACGTTCCATCGCGGCGCGCGAGCGGCCGTTGCGGGCGTCGGCCCGGAGCGAGATCCGGCGCACACCCCACGTCTCGAAGGCGTGTCGGAGCATGAGCAGTTTCGCCTCGGTGTTGATCCCGGTTCCCTGGGCGCTCGGGGACAACCAGGTGTTCCCGATCTCGGCCGCGTCGGGGATCGCGGTCGCCGGATCACCGAAGGGAACCCCGGGAACGGCGGGCCACACCAGCGGACCTTGCCAGTAGTCGAGTTCGAGGAAGCGGGTCGAACCGACGACCCGCCCATCCGTGGCTCTGACCACGGCAAACGCCAGCGATCGACCCGCCGCCTGATCGGCGAGCGCGCGTTCGATGTACTCGTGGGACGCCTGCAACCCGTGCGGCACGGGAGTGAAGGCGTAAGTCGTACGATCCTCGGCCCCGGCCAGGGCCAGGGCCTCGGTGTGGTGGGGGGCGAGGGGCTCCAGCCGCGCGGAGCGGCCGGCGAGGAGTACGGGTACGGGCACGGAGCCTTCGGTCCTTCTGGGCGGTGGGGTGGTTGCACAGTCTGCGCTCCTGACGTCACCCCCCGCGCAAAACGCGAGTGAAAGGCAACGGGCTGTCAGGTGAACGCGAGTGGCTCAATGTAGCCCCTTAAAGTCCTCTCATGAACCCCCAATTCGGCAACGACGCGACACTGATTTTCGACGACTTGGGTCCCCGCGACGGAGAGCCCGTGATCCTGATTCACGGGCACCCGTTCAACCGGTCGATGTGGGCCCCACAAGCGGCGGCGCTGACTGCCGCCGGCTACCGAGTGATCATGCCTGACCTGCGGGGATACGGGGAAAGCCCGGTCAGCCCCGGCAAGATCCTGCTCGCCGACCTCGCGGACGAACTCGCCGCGCTGCTCGACCGCCTGGGCATCGAACAGGCAGTCGTCGGCGGTGTGTCCATGGGTGGGCAGATCGCGCTGGAGGTCAGGTTGCGCCACCCGGGTCTGGTACGGGCCCTCGTGCTCTGCGACACCTCCCCCGCCCCCGAGACCGAGGACGGCAGGAAGTTCCGTCTGGAGGTCGCCGAGCGGCTCCTCGCGGAGGGCATGGAGCCGTATGCGAACGAGGTCATGGACAAGATGCTGGCGCCTTACAACGTGATCGGCCTGCCCGAGGCGGCCGCGCGGGTGAGGGCCATGATGTGCTCCACCGATCCGGAGGGTGCGGCGGCCGCGTTGCGCGGGCGGGCCGAGCGGCCCGACTACCGGCCCGTGCTGCGGGCGCTGCCCGCCACGGTCCCCTGTCTCCTGCTGGTCGGGGCCGACGACGTCTACACCCCGGTCGCGGAGGCCGAGGGGATGTGCGAGCTCGCCCCGCACGCCCGGCTCACCGTGATCGAGCGGGCGGGCCACCTGCCCGGTGTGGAGCGGCCCGACGCCGTCAACCGCGCGCTGTTGGAGTTCCTCGCCACCCGATGAGCGGCCGGCCGCGGGCCGCCCCGGGTCTCCCGGTGGCCGCGTGCCCGCGGATCAGGGCCTTTCGGCGTGCGCCCGGGTGCCCAATGGCGCCCGGGCGCACGGGCGTGCCGTGTCAGTCTGTCTGGAGGGTGGTGCGCAGCCGGTAGCGGTCCCCGCTGTACTCCACCGTCGACAACAACAACGGCCGCTGATCACGTGTGTACACGGTCTGGCCCAGGACCAGGACGGGCGCGCCCCGCGCGATCGCGAGGTGCCCGGAGAGCGGTTCGTCGGCGGTGCGTGCCTCGATGGTGGCCTCGGCGCGCTCCGGCTGCACCCCCCATCGCCGCAGCTCCTCGAACAGCGACGCCGTCGTGAAGTCCGTCCCGGTCAGGTCGGGTGCCAGGTCGGTGACGAGCAGGGTCCGGTCGAGGGCGATCCGGACGTCGTTGAGGAGCCGTACGCGCTCCAGGCGCATCAGGGGCGTCCCGGCCGGGACGCCGAGCCGCTCGGCGTCGTCCAGGGACGCGGCGACCGTGTCGTGGCGCAGCACGATGGAGCCGGGGCGCATGTGCTTGCGGCGGGCGGTGGCGGTGAAGGACTCCAGGTCCTTGGGCCAGTCGCGGGCGGGAGCGGGCGCCGAGCGGGCGGCGACGAACCATCCGCGTCCGTGCGAGGAGGTGACCAGGCCCAGTTCCACCAGATGGGCCAGTGCCCGGCGCAGGGTGACGCGGGAGACCTCCAGTCGGGTGCAGAGCTCGCGCTCGGGCGGCAGCCTGCTCCCCTCGGACAGGCCGCGCCGGGCGATCTCCTCGCGGATCCGGTCGGCGGCCCGGGCCCAGAGGGGCTCGGCCCCACGGGCGGGATCGGTGGCGGGAGCGGCGTTGTCGGTCATGACCGCGAGAATACCACTTGCTACCAGTTGGTCTGGGACTGAAGTCCCGAAGGCTGGGGGACCTTGGGAGGCTCTTCGCTCCCCACCGGTAGACCACAGCAGACCACTATTGACCACTTAAAAACCACTCACTACCTTCGGGATCGTCCCCATCATCCGCTCGACGAGGAGTTCCGCGATGAGTACGGCCAGCGCTCCGGCCGCCCCGCCCGCCGCCCGCAAGAAGCCGGCCCGGATCATGCCGGTCATGCAGCGCATCGGCCGCAGCCTGATGCTGCCCGTGGCCACGCTGCCCGCCGCCGCCCTGCTCACCCGGCTCGGTGGCGACGACCTGCTGGGCCGAGAGAACTTCCCGCTGATCGTGCGGAAGCTCGCCATGGTGCTGGCCGCCGCCGGAGACGCGGTCTTCGCCAACCTGCCGCTGCTCTTCGCGGTCGGCGTGGCCATCGGGTTCGCGAAGAAGGCCGACGGCTCCACCGCCCTCTCGGCGGTCGTCGGATATCTGGTCTTCAAGGCCGTACTCGCAAGCCCCGCCTTCCCCCACGGCGCCGACGGCGAACCCCTCGACGCCAAGGTGCTCGGCGGCATCGTCATGGGTCTCATCGCGGCCCTGCTCTACCAGCGCTTCAGCCGCACCAAGCTGCCCGATTGGCTCGGCTTCTTCGGCGGCCGACGTCTGGTCCCCATCCTGAGCGCCTTCGCGGGCGTCGGCATGGGAGTGGTGTTCGGCGTGGTCTGGCCCACCGTCGGCAACTGGTTCTTCCACTTCGGTGAGTGGCTGGTCGGCACCGGCGCCTGGGGGGCCGGCATCTTCGGCCTCGTCGTCCGGGCCCTCATCCCCATCGGGATGCACCACTTCTTCTCGTTCTTCCCCTGGTTCGAGGCCGGCACCTTCGTGAACCCGACCACCGGCGCCGAGGTCCACGGGGACATCCACCGCTTCCTCGCCGGGGACCCGACCGCGGGCCAGTTCATGACCGGCGGCTTCCCGATCTACATGTTCGCGCTCCCCGCCGCCGCCATGGCCATCGCGCACACGGCACGCCCCGAGAACCGCACCATGGTCAAGGGCATGATGATCTCCGTGGCCCTGACGTCCTTCGTCACCGGAGTCACCGAACCCATCGAGTTCGCCTTCATGTTCGTGGCGCCCGTCCTCTACGCGATCCACGCCGCCCTCTTCGGTGTGTCCATGGCCCTCTGCTACGCCCTGGGCATCCGCGACGGCTTCGGCTTCTCCTCCGGAGCCATCGACTACGTCGTCAACTTCGGCATCGCGACCAAGCCGCTGCTGCTCATCCCCATCGGCCTCGCCTTCGCGGCCATCTACTACGTGATCTTCCGCTTCGCCATCGTCCGGTTCGACCTGCCGACACCGGGACGCGAACGCGATCCGGACGCCGAGCCCGCCAAGGACGCCGAGCCCGCCGAGAGCGCCGGGGGCGTCGAGCCCGCCGGGAGCACCGGGCACGTCGAGCCCGCCACGAGCCCCGGGTCCGGCAGGAGCGACGCCACCACCTGAGCACCGCCTCCTCCGCCCGCACCGCCACCCCGCCCCGTAAGGAGCCACCATGTCCGGATCCCGCATCACCTTCCTCCAGGGCCAGGCCGCCCAGGGCGCCGCGCTCGCCCGGATCGCCGCCCGCGTCCGCACGCAGCTCGCGTCCCCGGAGCTGGCCGCCCTGCGCGGCGCCCGCCGCCCCCTGTTCACCGGCATCGGAGCCTCGTACGCCGCCCTCGCCGTCCCCGTGCAGCAGCTGCGCGAGGCGGGGGTGGTGACCCAGCGGGTCCTGTCCAGCGAGATCGAGACGGGCACCGGAGGCTTCGAGACCGACTGCCTCATCGCCGTGTCCCAGGGCGGCCGCAGTTCCGAGACCCTGGCCGCCTTCCAGTGCGCGGCCCCGGGCATCGTGAGGACCGCCCTGCTCAACGTCGTGCCGTCCCCCCTCGGCGCACTCGCCGACCTCACCGTCGACCTGGGCAACGAGCCGGACTCCTACGCCTCGACCATCGGCTACACCGGCACCGTCGTGGCCCTCGACCTGATCGCCGGGGCCATCGCAGGGCGGGACGGCGACCCCTGGGCCGACATCGAGGAGCGCATCGGCGGGGTCCGGCTGCAGGCCGTCGCCGCCGTCGCCGGTCTGCGCGAGCGCGGCGCCCGCTGCGTCGCCTCCGACGGAGTGGCGGCGGGCGCCTCCCGGGCCTCGGCCGAGGAGGGCGCGCTGCTGCTGCGCGAGGTGGTCCGGATGACCGCGGCCGCCTCCGCCACCCGCAACTACCTGCACGGGGAGATGGAATCCGCGGGCAACACCCTGCACCTGGTGTACGGCGACAGCCGCGAGATCGAGCTCGCCCGCGCGCTGGCCGCCGCGGGCCACCTCACGCTCCTGATCACCACGGCCGACGTCGACATCGCCGAGAACCTCTTCGTCGTCCGCCTGCCGCGGACCGCCGACGCGGTCCGCGTCGTCCTGGAGACCGTGGTCCTCCAGGAACTGGTGGCCCAGCTCAGCGCGGAGCGGGACGTACCGATCGAATCCTTCGTCTTCGCCAACGACGACACGAAGGAGGGCGGCCTCGACATGTCCGACTTCGAGGTGGCGGCCCACTCCCCGGTCGGCTGAGGCCCGGCCCGCCCTGAGATCATCCGGGGCATGGACATGGACGACGCACTGCGGGAACTGGCCGCCGTCGGGCCGTTCTTCGCCGTGCCCCACGGCAAGGAACCGCCCGGGCCCGGCTTCCGGCCGCTCACCGCGCTGTACGGGGAGCACCTCGACCCGTGGGTCGGCGAGGTGGGCCGCCGGATCGGCAGCGGTCCCGACCGGGTGGCGGCCTCCACCGCCCAGTTCGGGATCGCCTCGCGGCTGTGGTCGATCGGCCTGGGCTGCGCCGCGCTGACGGGTCGGGTACCGGACCTGGCCGCCGACCGGGTCCGGTGGCGGCTTCCCGACGCGGGCTCGATGGAACTGTGGCTTCCCGAGCCGGGCGAACTGCCCGCCGACGCGCTGGGGGAGACCGTCCTCGGAAACCTGGACCTCCTGGAGACCCCGCTGCGCGAGCGGTTCGGGGTGTCGGTGAAGGTCCTGCGCGGCAACGCGGCATCCGGACTCGTCGGAGCCCTGCGCGTCCTGCTCGACCGGGTCGAGGGCGGCCCCGCGGTCGACCTGGCCGGCGCCCTGCTCGCCGACGGCGGCGCACTGGCCGGCAGCGGCACCTTCATCCACGAGGAGGGCTTGGGCGTGGCCTTCGTCCGGCGCAGCTGCTGCCTCTACTACCAGGTCCCTGGGGGCGGCTTCTGCGGCGACTGCGTCCTGCGCACGCGGCGGCGCTGAGCCCGGTACGGGCCCGGGCCCCGGTCGCCGTGCGACCCGCTGCGCGGCCCGCGCGCCTGCGTGAAACGACGCGGGCCACCGGGGCGCAGTGGCACTGCTCCCCGATGGCCCGGCAGCATCCAGCAATGCTGCGATGTCGTCACCGACCGGCCGGAAGAGGCGTCGAACCCTTGGGCCCCACGCCTCCCCGGCCCCCGGACCTGCTAGAAGGTCAGGTTCCAGGCGTCGATCTTGCCGGTGTCGCCGCCGGCGTTGTCGTTGACGCGCAGCTTCCAGGTGCCGTTCGCGACCTCGGAGGAGGCGTTGACGGTGTAGGTCTGGTTGATGTTGTCGGTGCTGCCGCCGGCGCGGTTGTGGACCGTGTAGACGGAGCCGTCGGGCGCGATCAGGTCGACCTTCAGGTCACCGATGTAGGTGTGGGCGATGTTCACCCCGACCTTGAGGGCGGCCGGGGCGTTGCCGGTCACCCCGCTGACCGCGATGGAGCTCTCGACCGTGGTGTTGTCACCGATGGCGACGTCGGCCGTGTTCTCGAAGTACTTGCCGGGAGGCGGGGTGGACCCGACCGCCTTCAGGGCGTCGACCTGACCCTCGCCGAAGAAGCCGTTCTTGGCGGTGGTGCCCTTGCAGCGGCTGTCCGACGGGCAGGCGACGTCGTTGGCCTGGGTGGCCAGCTTGTCGCGCAGCTGCGCCGGCGTGATGCCCGGGTTGGTGCTCACCAGCAGCGCCGCCACACCGGCGACGTGCGGGGAGGCCATCGAGGTGCCGCTCATGCTGCCGTACTTGCCGCCCGGCAGGGTGCTGTAGATGCCGGTGGCGTCGCCGCCGGGAGCCGTCACGTCGACGACGTTCAGGCCGTAGTTGGAGTACGAGGCCTTGGCGGTGGTGCCCATCGCCGAAACCGTGACCACGCCCGGGAGCTCGGTCGGGATGTCCAGGCAGGCGTTGGTGATGGTGCGGGTGACCGGCGTCGAGTCGTTCGGGCTCTCGGTGTCGGTCGTCTTGTTGGCCAGGTCCAGGTTGCTGTTGCCGGCCGCGGCGACCTGGAGCGAGCCCTTGCTCTCCGCGTACTCCTGGGCGCGCTTGACGCCCTCGATGATGGCGGCCTGGTCGGCGTTGTCCGGGCAGTTGAACTGCCACGGGTCGGTGTAGTAGCTGTTGTTGGTGACCTTGAAGCCGTGGTCACCGGCCCACATGAAGCCGCAGACGGTGTTCTCCGCGAAGAAGAGCGAGGTGCCCGGCTCCGCGATGCGCACCGAGGAGATCTTCACGCCCGGGGCGACACCGATGACGCCCTTGCCGTTCTTGGCGGCGGCGACCGTACCGGCCACGTGGGTGCCGTGGGTGCCCACGTCCCGCCAGGAGCCGGTGCGGGTGTCGGCCTTGCCGTACGCGCAGGACGCGGAGTCCGCCGCGTTGAAGTTCGGCGCCAGGTCCTGGTGCTGGTCGTCCACACCGGTGTCCAGGATGCCGACCTTGACGGTCGCGGAACCGGTGGTGACGGCCCAGGCCTGGTCGGCCTTGATCTGCGTCATGTCGACGCGGACCGGCTCGCCCGCCGGGGTGCTCGACTGCGCCGGATTGGCGGGCAGGGCCGGGTTGTAGGCGTCCGCCGGTACGTCCGACGTACGGGTGGCGCCGACCTGCTGGACGCCGCTCACGCCGCGCATGGTGCCCGCGAAGGAGGCGGAGGAGGAGTGGGCGACGATGACGCCGATGGCGTCGTAGTTCGCGAAGACCGTGCCGCCGTTGGCGGTCACGGCGTTGCGCACCGCCGTGCTGTCACCGGGAGCGGTGATCACCAGGTAGGAACGGGTGCCGGCAGCCCAGGTCGCACTCTGGGAAGCGGGCGCCGCGGACTTGGCCATGGCAGCGGGGGCGGACGGGGCGGGGGAGACCGGGTCGGTGCCCGCGAACGCGGCGGGGGCTCCGAAGACGAGGGCCGCACCGAGTGCGGTGGCCAGCGCCAGGGTACGTCGAGGTCGGCTGGATATGTGGGGTATCAATGCGTCCTCCGATGACCCGGTGGCGCTGATGGCGCCTACCGGGCCGTACGAAACGAGTGGTGGACGCAAGATGTCAGACGCGCGGCCCCGTAGGGAAGTACCTTTTACCGCAGCAGAATTGGCGGCCCCATGGCTGAAAATCGCCGTCGACCGGGCGGGGCACCGTGGGGGCGAGCCCTGCCCGGCCGACTTCGGCGGATTCGTACCGGACGTACCGGTCGTCGCGGCACGAATCCCGAACCGGAGGCGCGGCGGCTACGCCGGTACGCCGTCCTTGGTGGCCGACCGGCTGTCGTCGCCGGATGTGTCCGGCCGCTCGGACAACGGTGCGGGCAGGGGGGTTTGCGGTGCGCCCGGCTCCGGGGCGTGGTCGTCCACGAGCGTGGACTCGTCGAAGGGGGTCCGGCCCGCGAGGACCTCGGTGGCGCGCTCGTGGTCGAACTCCTTCGTCCACGTCCCGATCAGGACGGTGGCGATCGCGTTGCCCGCGAAGTTGGTCAGGGCCCGTGCCTCACTCATGAAGCGGTCGATCCCGACGATCAGGCCCACTCCGTCGACCAGTTCCGGCCGGTGCGACTGGAGGCCGCCCGCGAGCGTGGCCAGGCCCGCCCCGGTGACCCCGGCGGCTCCCTTGGAGGCCACGATCATGAACAGCAGCAGGGAGATCTGCTCGCCCAGCGCGAGCGGTTCGCCCATGGCCTCGGCCACGAACAGCGACGACATCGTCAGGTAGATCGCGGTGCCGTCCAGGTTGAAGGAGTACCCGGTCGGGACGGTGATCCCGGTGACCGGCCGGGACACGCCGAGGTGTTCCATCTTGGCGATCAGCCGCGGCAGGGCCGACTCCGAGGAGGAGGTGGAGAGGATCAGGAGGAACTCCCGGCCCAGGTAGCGCAGGAGCGCGAAGACGCTGATGCCCGTGCAGACCCTGAGCAGCGTGCCCAGGACGACGAAGACGAAGAGCGCGCAGGTCAGATAGAAGCCGATCATGATGACGGCCAAGGACTTCAGCGCGTCGACGCCCGTGGCCCCGACCACCGCCGCGATGGCGCCGAAGGCTCCCACCGGAGCCACCCACATGATCATGGCGAGGATGCGGAAGACCAGCTTCTGCACGTGGCCGATGCCGCGCAGGAGCGGCTCGCCGGCCGTCCCCATGGCCTGCAGCGCGAACCCGCAGAGCAGCGCCACCAGCAGCGTCTGGAGCACCTCGCCGCCGGTGAAGGCCGAGACCAGGGTGGTCGGGATGATCCCGAGCAGGAACTCCGGAGTGCTCTCCGCCCCGCCCGCCTTGGCCTGTGCCTCGCCGGCGCTGCGCACCGCCTCGGTCAGGTGCAGGCCGCTGCCTGGCTCCAGCAGGTTGCCCACGAGCAGCCCGATGGCCAGGGCGACCGTGGACATGACCATGAAGTAGCCGAGGGCGAGTCCGCCCACGGCCCCGACCTTGGCGGCCTTGCGCACCGATCCGATGCCCAACACGATCGTGCAGAAGATCACGGGCGAGATCATCATCTTGATGAGGTTCACGAAGCCGGTGCCCAGCGGCTTGAGCTCCACGGCCACGCCGGGCGCGGCGAAGCCGACGGCGATGCCGAGGAGCACCGCGGCGATCACCGCGATGTAGAGGTAGTGCGTCTTGTCGCGTCTGGCGGCCACGTCGCCTCCTGGTGGTGAATGCGTTCCGGGAGACCATCGCCCAGCATGTGACCCCGGTCACCCTTGCGTTCATTGAGTTCACGGCCGGGTGCACACTGAGCGCCATGTTCCGCTTCCCTCGACCGCCCCGGAGCCTCGCCGGCCAGCTCTTCGTGATGCAGGTCCTGCTGGTCGCCGTCGTCGTCGCCGGTTGTGCCGTCCTCGCCTGGGCCGCCGCCCGAGGCCAGGCAGAGGACGCCGCCCGACGGCAGGCCCGGGCCGTGGCCCGGGCCGTCGCCGACTCGCCGTCCGTGCAGGAGGCCGTCGGCGCCGCCGCGCACGGGGCCGACCCCACCGCCGCGCTCCAGCCCTATGCGGAGCGGGTGCGGACCGACTCGGGGGTCGACTTCGTGACGATCATGACCCCGGACGGGAGGCGCTGGACCCACCCCGACCCGCGCCGCATCGGCGAGCGCTTCCTCGGCAACACCGCCCCCGCGCTGCGCGGCGAGACCTTCAGCGAGACCTACACGGGCACCCTCGGCCCCTCGATCCGCGTGGTCACCCCGCTGGCCGACCGGGACGGCCGGATCACCGGCCTGGTCAGCGCGGGCATCACCGTCCGCGCGGTCAGCGACCGGCTGGCGGCGCAGCTCTCCGCCCTGGCCTGGTGGGCGGCCGGGGCACTGGCCCTCGGCGCGGTGGGTACGTACGTCGTGAACGCCCGCCTGCGCCGTCACACCCACGGCATGAACGCGGCCGAACTGAGCCGGATGTACGACTACCACCAGGCGGCCCTGCACGGCGTCCGGGAGGGGCTGCTGATGCTCGACGGGCAGCGCAGGATCACCCTCATCAACGACGCGGGCCGCGAACTCCTCGACCTGCGGGACGAGGTCACCGGCACGGGAGTGGCCGACCTCGGACTGCCCGCCCCGTTGACGGGCGCCCTGCTCTCCGACCGGCCCCGGGTCGACGAGGTGCACCTCAGTGCCCGACGGGTACTCGTCGTCAACAGCTCGCCCGTCGCCGGCGGTGGCCGCCGGGGCACGGTGGTGACCCTGCGGGACCACACCGAACTACAGTCGCTCACCGGTGAGTTGGACCAGGAGCGGGGGTTCACCCAGGCTCTGCGCGCCCAGGCGCACGAGGCGGCCAACCGGCTGCACACCGTCGTCTCCCTCATCGAACTGGGCCGCAGCGACGAGGCGGTGGACTTCGCCACCGCCGAACTGGAGCTGGCCCAGGCCCTGACCGACGAGGTGGTCACCGCCGTGGGCGAACCGGTGCTGGTGGCCCTGCTCCTGGGCAAGGCCGCGCAGGCGCACGAGCGCGGCATCGAGCTGGTCGTCACCCCGGACAGCGGGGCCGTCGACGGGGCACCGGGGATCCCGCCCGCCCGGGACCTCGTCACGGTGCTCGGCAACCTGATCGACAACGCCGTCGACGCCCTCACCGGGGTCCCGGGAGGGCGTATCGCGGTCACCGTGCGCCGGGAGGCGGGCGGGCTGTTCCTCCGGGTCGCGGACAACGGCCCCGGGCTGCCCGAGGGGGTGGACGTGTTCCGGCGCGGCTGGTCCGGCAAGGGGGAGGGACGCGGGCTGGGTCTCGCGCTGGTCCGACAGGTGGCGCACCGCCACGGAGGCGAGGCGGACGCCGCGGTCGGCACCTCGGGGTACGGGGCGGAGTTCACCGTACGACTGCCTTCGGCCCCGGAACCGGAACCCCGGTCGGAACACCGGCTGGGCCCGGATCCCCAGTCGAATCCGGACCCGCAGCCGCATCCGGACCCACGACAGGTCCCGGACCCGGCCCCGGAGCGGGCCGGTCCGGGCGCGGATGCCGATCAGGAGTCGCGAGCGGCGGGCGGTGCGACCGTGCGGATACCGGGTCAGCGGCGCGGTGGGGAGGGACCGGCATGAGCGCCCCGAAGGTGCGGGTCCTCGTGGTCGAGGACGATCCGGTGGCCGCCGACGCGCACGCGCTCTACGTCGGCCGGGTTCCCGGTTTCACCGTCGTCGCCGTCGTCCACACGCTCGCCGACGCCACCCGGACCCTGGAGCGCACCCGGGTCGATCTGCTGCTCCTCGACCTCACCCTGCCGGACGGCAACGGGCTGCGTTTCGCCCGCGGACTGCGTGCCTCCGGCCACCCCGCCGACGTGATCGCGGTGACCTCGGCGCGGGACCTGGCCGTGGTCCGGGAGAGCGTCTCCCTGGGCATCGTGCAGTACGTACTGAAGCCCTTCGCCTTCCCGACCCTGCGCGAACGGCTGCTGCGCTACGCCGAGTTCCGCGCGTCGGCGGGCGAGGCGGCCGGTCAGGACGACGTGGACCGGGCGCTCGCCGCACTGCGCGCGCCCGGTCCGGCGGAACTGCCCAAGGGGCTCAGTGCCCCGACCCTGGACCGGGTCGCGGCCCTGCTCCGCGCGGCGCCCGAGGGGCTCACCGCCGCGGGGGCGGCCGAGGCGGCCGGGACGTCCCGGATCACCGCCCGGCGCTACCTGGAGCACCTGGTGGACACCGGCCGTGCGGACCGGGCCCCCCGGTACGGCCAGGTCGGCCGCCCCGAACTGCACTACCGCTGGCTGCCCGCCGCGACGGGCTCGGTGTCGAACGTGTAGAACTTCCGGTGGTCCAACATGTCGGCCGGGGTCACGTCGTTCCACGGCCGCATCGTGTCGCGCAGGTCCACCACGTTCGGCGTGCCGGCGGCCGGGAGGTACGTGGACTGCGGGTGGCGGGTCTGCCAGTCCGCCCACAGCTTGTCGATGAAGGCGTGGTGCATCCAGAAGACGGGGTCGTTGGGGGAGACGCCGGTGGCCATCTGGCCGCCGACCCAGACGTGCACCCGGTTGTGGAGGTTGGCGCCGCGCCAGCCCTCCAGGTTGTTGCGGAAGCCGTTCGAGGAACTGTTCCAGGGGGCCATGTCGTAGACGGGCATGGCCAGCACGGCGTCCACCTCGGCCTTGGTGGGCAGCTCGGCGACCCCGGTGCCCAGGGCCCGGCGCAGGTAGTTGCGCCCGTCCACGCGGACGTTCACGTCCCACTTGCCGGTCGAGTAGGCGAACGGTCCGTCGATGACCTGTCCGTCACGGGCCCGGCCGGTGCCGCCGAGGAAGTCGGCGGCCCAGAGGGAGGAACGGGTGGTGCGGTCGACGCTCCAGTCCCAGTACGGGATCGCCACGCTCGCGTCCACGGCCTGAAGCGCCGCCTCGAACTCCAGCAGAAAGCGGCGGTGCCAGGGCAGGAAGGACGGGGAGCGGTGCCCCACCCGGTCGCCCGAGTCGGTGTCGCTCATGATGAACCCGTTGTGGGTGGTCACGAAGCGGTCGTAACGGCCGGTGCGCTTCAGTTCGAGCAGCGCGTTGGTGAAGGCGCGCTTCTCCTCGGTGGTCAGCGCGGCCTGGTTCTTGCGGACGGTCATGCCGCGCCTCCCATCGGTGCGAACGGTGCGAGGGCGGCGCCCTGGAGCTCGCGCACGGCGGCCCGGGCCAACGAGGTCGGATCGGCGAACGTCTCGTAGTGGTTGACCACGCTGATCCAGGTGCCGTCCGCGTTGCGCATGACGTGCAGCTCGCGGCCGTCTATGCGGACGGTCGGCATGCCGGGGGAGTGGTGACCGCCGTGGTGGCCGCCCTGGCCGGGGGTTATTTGGATGCGGCGGCCCTTGTACACCTCGTCGACGGTGCCGGCGGGGGTGGCGGCGGCCCGGGAGTCGGTGGCGGCTGCGTGCGTGGTGGCGCCCGCGAGGCCGAGGACGGTGAGTGCGCCGGCAGTGGTGCCCAAGGCCTGCCGACGGGTGATCTTGTTCATGGCCGTAGAACTATCAGGGCAGCGCGGGCAGTTGGCCGCTATCCGGACATCACCCGATAAGTTTCATATAAAACGAATGGGCCGATCTTCCCGTCCCGCGCGACTCCGGGGGCTGTGACGGGAAGATCTACGGGGTTAATGCTACTGGTCAGTAATTCTTGCGGCCGAGCCGGGTTCCTATGGGCGGGGTCACATCGCGGACTCGGCCGGAAGAGGTGACGCGAACCTCCGTCGAGGGAGTCGGGTTCGTTGCAGTTCGCACCGTATAGTCCGGATATGGCTCTTCATGAGACGAAGGACGCGCAATCCCGGGACGCCGACGTGGACGTGTTCGCGTCCGTCCTGAGCGGCCAGATCCTTCCGAAGTTCCGCATGCCCGACGAACCCTCGCCCTCCGAGGTCGTCTACTCGCTGCTCCACGACGAACTGCTCCTCGACGGCAACGCAGCCCAGAACCTGGCCACCTTCTGCACCACCTGGTCGGACGACGGCGTGCACCGCCTGATGAACGAGTGCCTCGACAAGAACATGATCGACAAGGACGAGTACCCGCAGACGGCCGAGATCGAGGCCCGCTGCGTCAACATCCTCGCCGACCTCTGGAACGCCCCGGCCGGCACCGCGGGCACCGGCTGCTCCACCACCGGTTCCAGCGAGGCGGCCATGCTCGGCGGCCTCGCCCTCAAATGGCGCTGGCGGGCCCGGCGCCGGGCGGAGGGCAAGCCCGCCGACCGCCCCAACCTGGTGTGCGGCCCCGTGCAGATCTGCTGGGAGAAGTTCGGCCGGTACTTCGACGTCGAGCTCCGACAGGTCCCCCTGGAACCCGGAGCCACCGGACTGCTCCCGCACCAGCTCGCCGCCCACGTCGACGAGAACACCATCGGGGTCGTCGCCATCCTCGGCGTGACCTACACCTGCGACTACGAGCCCGTCGCCGACCTCTCCGCCGAACTCGACCGGATCCAGGCCGAGCACGGCTGGGACGTACCCCTCCACGTGGACGCCGCCAGCGGCGGCTTCGTCGCCCCCTTCCTCCACCCCGACGTGGTGTGGGACTTCCGGCTGCCGCGCGTGGCCTCCATCAACACCTCCGGCCACAAGTACGGCCTCGCACCACTCGGCGTCGGCTGGATCGTGTGGCGCACCGCGGACCTGCTGCCCGCCGACCTCGTCTTCGACGTGGACTACCTCGGCGGTGACATGCCGACCTTCGCCCTCAACTTCTCCCGCCCCGGCGGCGAGGTCATCGCCCAGTACTACCTGTTCCTGCGCCTGGGCCGTGAGGGATACCGACGCGTCCAGCAGGCCTGCGCCGACACCGCCCGCTACCTGGCCGGGCAGATCGCCGACATCGGAGCCTTCACCCTCCTCTACGACGGGGACGGCGCCCTCCCCGCCGTCTCGTACACGCTCGCCGACCCGGAGGGCGCCGGCTTCACCCTCTACGACCTCTCCGACCGGCTGCGGATGCGCGGCTGGCAGGTGCCCTCGTACCCGCTGCCCGCCGACCGCCAGGACACCGTCATCCAACGCGTCCTGATCCGCCACGGGGTGACCCGGGACCAGATCGCCCTGCTCGTCGCCGACCTGCGCCGGGCCGTGGAACACCTCGCGGCCCACCCGCAGCCGGTCCCCGCGACCGAACCCCGGTCCGGCTTCCACCACTGAGGCGCGTCACCCCCGGCGCACGGCCCGGATCATCGGGACGCCGACCAGCGCATACCGAGGGCGGTCAGGGCGGCAGCCCGGTCCGGGGCGAGGTTCCCGGCCCGGGCACGCTGGTTCGCGATCCACGCGCCGAGCCGCACCTCGTGGCCGCCGACCGGCTCCACGTGCGCACGGGGCACCCGCAGGTGCCCCTCCCGGGCGTGGAACTCCCGGGCGGCCTCCAGGTGCTCGGTCCAGGCCACCGCGTGGCTGCGGCGCGGCGCGGGACGTTCCGCGGCGGCCGCGCGGGTGAGGCCCAGCGTGTGCTCAAGCAGCCACCGCTGGGCCGACGCCAGCCGGTCCCAACCCAACCGCTGGGCCCGGACCCACTGGCCCAGGTCCTCGCCCTGGACCACCACGCGGCCCGGCTCCGCGGGCAGCCGGCCGCCCGCCTCCAGATGGGCACGGGTCAGCAGGAACGCCCGCTGCCAGCCGATGTCCCAGGCAGGACACCAGGAGGGATCGATCTCCTCCAGGGCCTCCCGCCGCTCCTGCGACAGCGCCCCGGGCCCCTCCCGGCGGGCGGCCGCCCGATTGTTCTTGACCCACACCCCGACGGGAACCCCGCGCCAGGTCGCCTCCACGGGCGGCAACAGGTGCCCGTGATCGGCGGCCCATGCCCGGGCCGCCGCGAGGCCCTCCTCGAAGGCCACGTCGAAGTGGTTCCAGACCATGCCGAGTTCGTCCAGCTCCAGCGTCCGTTCCCGACCCAGCGCGCCCCTGCGGTACGTGCGCCGGGCGTCGGCGATCCATTGGCCGAGCGGGAACCCCGCCAAGGCCGCCGGCGTCCCCTCCGCCTCGGGGACCTTGTAGGCGAACGGCACCTTCAGGTCCCCGGTCGCGGCCGTGTAGAACCGGGCCGCCTCCGCGCCCCGCCGCCACCGCGTGTGCTCCGGGTTCAGCACGCGCAGCCGGATGAACGCCGCCAGCAGCGCCGGGTCGTGGGGCCGGGAAAAGCTCAACAGGGCCTCGGCCCCCGGCCCGGGACCGGTTCCCGCCCCCGACGTACCCGGGGGCACCGGCGAGCGACTCGGTGACTGGGGCTGGGCCAGCGCCTCCACCAGCCGCGAGTCGTGCGCCCGCAGCGCTTCCAGCAACCGCGCGAGGTCGCCGTACGCGCGGGAGGTCAGCATCGAATCGGGGCTCTCGCCGGGGCCCAACAGCACCGGCACGACGAGAGAGGCGACCTTCCCCTCACCCGGGCGGATCCGCAGCGCCCGGCCGACCGCCTGCACCAGGTCGGGCATGGAACCGCGGACGTCCGCCCAGAAGACGGAGTCGCACTCCTTGGTGTCCACGCCCTCGCCCAGCACGCGCACGCTGCCCAGGAAGGCCTTGTCGGCGATCCGGTCGTCGGCGAACGCCTCCAGCACCCGGCGACGGTGCCCCGCCGTGTGCTGCCCGCCCAACCAGTCCGCCCACACGGTGCGCGGGTATGCGGGCAGCGGGGCCCGGCTCGTGGCCCGCAGTCGCGCCGCGACCGCGGGAAGGCCCGCCGCGAAGGCCTCGGCCTCCTTCGTCAGGTGGTGGAAGACCAGAGTCCGCCGGAACCCCTGGTCCGCCGCGGCCTTCACCAGCGCCGCCTGCAACGCCGCCAGCCGCATCCCGCGCACCTCGTCGGAGCGTCCGTCGGTACCCAGCAGCAGCGCCGGACGGAACCCCGGATCCGAGACGTCGACGCACACGACGCGGTAGGGGGCGCAGATCCCCCGGTCGATGGCGTCCGACAACGAGAGGGTGTGGCAGCGCGCGCCGAACGGCCCCAGCGGATCGTCCTCCATCGACGCCACGAGGCTGCCCCCGCCCCGCAGGCCCTCGCCGCCGATCTGCTCCTCGCCGTCCTCCCCGTCCTCGCCGTCGCGCCACACCCGCGGCGTCGCCGTCATGTACAGCCGCCGGAGGGACGCGATCCGGGTGTTGTCGTGCACCACCGCCCACGGCTTGCCGATCCGCCCGGAGGTCCGGTGGGCCTCGTCGACGACGATCAGGTCCCACGACGGCAGGGCCGCCCCGTGCGCCCGCTCGATGGTGCCCAGGCC
The DNA here is from genome assembly GCF_055595445.1 of Streptomyces sp. NPDC040432. Lineage (NCBI taxonomy): Bacteria > Bacillati > Actinomycetota > Actinomycetes > Kitasatosporales > Streptomycetaceae > Streptomyces > Streptomyces sp. NPDC040432. The sequence continues at coordinate 185,304 of NZ_JBVIVP010000006.1, forward strand.
CAGCGAGGCGTACGTGGCGAAAACGGTCACCCGCTGCGCGGACCCGCCGGCCCATCGGGCCAGCTCCGCGGGGTCGGTGGTCGTCGGCAGGCCGACGTCCTCGCCGCGCAACGAACACACGGCGAAGGCCCGGCCCGTGCGGCCCCCCTCGCGCCAGCCGACCACCGTCTGCACCAGCAGGTCCAGGGAGGGCACCAGGACGAGCACCCGGGTCGCCCGCAACTCCTCGGCGGAGCGCACCGCGACGAGGGACTTGCCGGACCCGGTGGCCATGATCACCTGAGTCCGCAGGCCCCGCTCGGGCACCCGACCGTCCGCGGGCATTTGCAGCGCGCGCACCACGGCGTCCACGGCTTCGCGCTGGTGCGGCCGGAGTTCCTTCCTCGCCACCAGCCTCACCCCGCCCGCTCTCATCAGCCCCTTTGGTTCCAGGTCCTATCTTGCCCGGATTCTGAGTCATGGAGGGGATTGAGGGTGAGTGGGCCCCGGGGACCGCCCGGGGCCGGTTCGTCGAACTCCCGTCGTCGCCCGCAGGGCGGCCTCGCGTCGTCCGGTGCGTGCCGGACGGGAGCGTGGCGAAGGGGTTCTAGCGGGCGCCGAAGTTCTGCGTCCACCAGGGGCCGCCGGCGCCGGGCTGCATGCCCACGCCGAGGTCCTTGAAGGAACAGTTGAGGATGTTCGCGCGGTGCCCCGGGCTCTTCATCCAGGAGTCCATCACCGCCTGGGCGGTCTGCTGCCCCTTGGCGATGTTCTCGCCGTACGTCGACCAGCGGTACCCCGAGGCGGTCGTCCGGGCCCCCGGGTCCGCCCCGTCGGGGTTGGTGTGCGAGAAGAAGTTCCGCTGCGCCATGTCCGCCGAATGGGCCTGCGCGGCCGAGCGCAGTTGCCCGTCGTCCTTGAGGGGGCCGCAGCCGGCGGCCGCCCGCTCGGCGTTGGCCAGGGCCAGGACCTGGCCGACGACACCCTGCGGGGCGGGCGCCGGAGCCGGCGCGGCGGCCTTCGTGGTCGGCGGGGTGCTACGGGTCGGCGTCGGGGCGGACGAGGAGGACTTGACGGCGGACGGCGACGGCGACGCGGACTGCGAGGCGGAGACGGACGGGGAGGGGGGCGCCGATACGGAAGCCGAAGCGGAGGGGGACGCCGATACGGACGAGGACGGGGCGCCGGTGTCGGGCGCCGACAGGGCCGCCAGCGGGGAGGCGGGCGTGGCGCCGGTCGCCTCGGTGTCGCCCGAACCGGGAAGTGATCCCAGGTAGACCAGGCCGCCGCCCGCGACGCAGGCGGCGATCACGGCGCCGCCGATGGCCCGGCGTCGGTTCTGGCGCCGCTTGCGCAGCGCCCCGCGGCTGCCGGCCGGGTCACCGCCGGTGCCGGTGCCGGTGCCGGTGCCGGTGTCGCCCGTCCGGCGGCGCGCGGCGCGACCCGGTCCGGACACCACCGGGGTCAATTGGGTCGCCGCGTCGGCGAACGAGGCCGCCGCGACCGGGGTCCAGCCGGCCGAAACGGCCGACCGTACGCCCGCCAGCAGCGCGGCCGTGACGGGAACCAGGGCCAGGCCGGCCAGCAGGCCCTCCGCGGGCACCAGCCCGTTCCACAGCCCCGAGCAGCGCAGGCACTCGCGGGCGTGCCGGGCTATTCGCTTGCGCCACAGGGCCGAGGGCCGCCCGTCCCAGCCGGCCGTCATCGAGCGCAGCCCGTCGCACGGGGGCTGCGCCTCCAATGCCCGCTCCACGACCCGGGCGGCCTCCAACTGCGCCTTCATCCGCTGCACCCGGACCGCGGTGTGCTGCGGAGTCAGCTCCAGCGCCGTGGCGACGTCGGCCCGCGTGACCTCCCCGGCGCACTCCAGCCACCACAGGGACAGCAGCGCCCGGTCGTCGGGCTCCAGCCAGCGCGTCGCCCGGGCGGTCTCGCGGCGCTGACCCGACAGGTGGAGCCGTACGACGGTCAGGTCCGCGAAGTCGGCGCCCGGGTCGGCGACGTCACCGGCCTCCTCCAGCCCGCTCTCGCCGAGGCCGTTGCTGCGGGCCTGCCAGTGGGCCCGGATCCGGTTCATCGTGATCGCGACGAGCCAGGAGCGGAAGCTGTCGTCCGACCGGAGGGCGCCCAGCCCGTCGAGCGCGCGCAGCATGGTGTCCTGCACCACGTCGTCCACGTCGCAGGACCCGTTCAGGGCCCGACCGACGATGTTGTAGACGAGCGGCAGGTGGGCGCTGACGAGCTCGTCCTGCGCGCGGGGATCGCCCGCGCGGGCCGCTGCCACCAGTGCTGCCGTGTGCTGTGTGCTCATGTGAAAGTCCCTGTCCGTACCGGCGGTCGATGATGCCCAATAACTGGGAGACCGTCGAGAGGGGCCCCGATAACACTTATCCGGAAGAAGTTTTCGGCGCCACTTCCGCGCCCCCGCCGGAGCGACCCGGGGGCGACCCACCGGCGGCTCGGGGCGGTCACAGCAGGGGGGGCAGCGCCTCCGCGGCGGTGCGCAGGGCCGGGGCGTACGCCTCGATCTCCTCGCGGGAGACCAGGAACGTGACGGTGGTCACCGAGACGCCGCCGAGCGGGCGACCGTCGGCGCCGAGCACGGCCGCGCCGATGCAGCGGATCGTCGGCTCGTTCTCCTCGTCGTCCACGGCGAACCCGCGGTCCCGCACCGCCTCCAGTTCGGCGGCGAGGGCCCGTGTGTCCGTCAGCGTCCGCGGGGTGCGCCCGGGCAGTCCGGTGGCGTCGAGCAGTTCCCGCAGTTCCTCCGGGGGGAGGTGGGCGAGGACGGCCTTGCCGATCGCCGTGGTGTGCAGCGGCATTCGCATGCCGATCCGGGAGGCGGTACGGAAGGGTTGGCCGCTCTCCAGCTTGTGGATGTAGGTGATGGTCTCGCCGCTGTGCAGGGCCAGGTGCACCGTTTGGCCGGTCGCCAGCCGAAGCTCGTCCAGGATCTGCTGGACGCTCGCGGGCTCCCCGCCACCGACCACGGCGGACAGCCCGCGCAGTCGGGGGCCCACCCCGTAGCGACCGTCGCCGTCGGAGCGGACGAAGCCCTGCTCGACCAGTGCCGCGAGGATGCGGAAGGTGCTCGACTTGGGGACCGCCGCCGCCGTCATGACGTCCGTCAGCCGGTGCGGCCCGCCGGGCGCGGCGACCGCCTCCAGGATCCGCATCGACTTCTCCAACGCCGACCCGGCCGCCGACGTACGGCCGCCGGACCGGGGGGAGGGGCCGCTGGGGTCGCCCGGAACGGCGGGGCCGTCCGCGTGCGTCGGATGGGTCGACGGTGCTCGCTCCGTTGACACGCGGGCTCCCTGGGTGTGTAAGGTCTGGACCACTGAGTTCCATTACACGATATGCAGTTCCGCTACGTGGAACAAATCGGGGGGTCCGATGTCCTGCCATCCGTACGCGGTGATGGCCGCCCAGCGCCTGCTGCCGGTACTGCGCGACCCCGGCCCGGACGAAGCCGTCCGCCGCACCGGAGCCCTGCTCGCAGCGGGATGCCGAGCCGTGGAGCTGACCACCTCCACCCCCGGCTGGGCCTCGGCCGTCGCCCGCACCGCCCCGCTCGGCGACGCGCACGGCCGCCCCGCCCTCATCGGCGTCGGCACCGTCACCACCGCGGCCCAGGCGGAGGAGGCCCTTGCCGCCGGCGCCGGCTTCCTGATCTCCCCCTACCCGGCCCCCGAGGTGCGCGAGTTCGCCGCGCGACACGACGCCGTGTTCGTGGAGGGCGGCTTCACCCCCGGTGAGATCGCCTCCGCCGCCCGCCACGCCGGAGCGGCCAAGGTCTTCCCGGCGCACGTGGGCGGTCCCGGGTTCATCCGCTCCCTCAAGGCCGTGCTCCCGGACGCGCTGCTCGTCCCCACCGGCGGCATCCGACCGGGCGAGGTCCGGGAGTGGCTCGCCGCCGGAGCGAGCGCCGTCGGCATCGGCGGCGGCCTGCCCGACGACCCGGCCGAGCTGGCCGCCGTCTTCGCCGAGCTGGCCGGACCGTGCTGCGCCGACTGCGCCCCGGAGCGCTGACCGTGCCCCCCTTCCCGCGCTACGACGTCCTCGTCCTCGGCGAGGTCCTGGTCGAGATCCACACCGACACCGCCCCGCGCGAAGCGGTCGACGGCACCCCGGCCCGCATCTCCTACTCCGGCGACGCGCTGAACGCCGCGGCCGCCGCCGCGGCCGCCGGAGCGCGCACCGCCCTGCTGGCCGTCGTCGGCGACGACGACCTCAGCGTCCCGCTGCTGCGCCGCGCCACCGAACTCGGAGTGGACGTCTCCCACGTCCGCCGGGCGCCGCGGCCCAACGGCGCCTACCTGCTCTGCGCCGACACCGAGGGCGAGCGCGAGTTCGTCTACTGGCGCACCGCGGGCGCCGGCTCCACCCTCGCCCCGGCCCACGTCGACGGCTGGCGAAACCTCCTGGCCCGTACCCGCTCCCTGATCACCAGCGGGATCACCGGAGCCCTCTCCCCGACCGCCCGGGAGGCCGTGCTGGACGCCGCGCGGACCGTCCACGCGGCCGGCGGCCACCTGACGTACGACCCCAACTACCGGGCCCGGCTGACCGGACGGGACGAGGCCCGGGAGCTCCTGGCCCGGATCGCCCCGCTGACGGGGCTGCTCAAGACCTCCTGCCCGGCGGACGCCCTCGCCCTGGTGGACACCGACGATCCGGTCACCGCCGCCGCCCGCTGCCGCGCCCTGGGCGCCCGGGCCGTCGCCGTCACGGCCGGCGCCGGCCGACTGCTCCTGGACGACGGCACCGGGCCGGTCCACCACCCCGTCCCCGTCAACCCGGACCCCGTCGACGCGACCGGCGCAGGGGACTGCTTCACCGGAACCGCCACCGCCCGCCTCGCCCTCGGCGACACCCTCGCCGACGCGGTGGCACACGGCGCGGCGGCCGCCTCCCTGTCGGTGTCGGGCCGGGGCGGCACGGGCCGCGTCCCCGCCTTCGCCGAGACGGCGGCGCTGGCCGCGGCCCACCGGCGGGCCGTGGGGGAGTTCGAGGGCGGGCCGTAGGTCCGCGAGCGGGTGGGCCCGCGTCGTGTACGGGAGCCGCTCCGTGAACCGGCTCGGGGCCGGGGCGCCGCCGAACAAGCAGGAGACGCCGCGGGCCGGTCGGCCGCCCGCGGCGTCGAGTTCCCCGTGCGCGGACGTCACGTGGTGGGCGCCGCCGGGCCGGTGCGATGTTCGCGGCCCGGCGGCGCCGGTGCAGGGGGCCCGATCGGCCCGGGGCCCATGGGGCCCAGGACCCATGGGCCGGACCGACCGTCAGCGGCCGCGCAGGCCCCGGTCGACGGCCTTCGTCAGCTCACCGTCGGTGGTGTCGCCGTCCAGGGACCAGAACATCGCGCCGCCCAAGCCCTTCTCGCGGACGTACTCGCCCTTCGCGCGCAGGACCTGCGGGTCGTCGTACGTCCACAGGGTGGTGCCGTCGAACAGCCACGCGTGCCCGCCGCGCCGGTCACGGTGGACCTTGTAGGTCCCCGAGTCGGCCAGCTTCTTCAGGGCCTTGTAGTCCTCGTACCCGGCCGCCCACGTCGCCGGCGCCGGGCCCGTCGCCGGCTGCCCGATGCCGTCCCCGCCACCGCGGACCCCGGTCCAGCCCTGCCCGTAGAACGGCATGCCGACCACCAGTTTGTGCGCGGGCGCACCCCGGTCCCGCCAGGCGCGGACCGTGCCGTCCACGCTGAAGTCCTTCCGGGCGTACAGCGCCGACTGCTGGGCGGTGTTCTTCTCGCCCGACACGTGGAAGTCGTAGCCCTGGAGGTTGACGAAGTCCAGGTCGCGCATGATCCGGCGGACGTCGAAGCCCGCGTCGATCTTCGCGGGTGCGGTCGGGACGAAGGCCGTCAGCTCGTACTTCCGCTTCTGCGCGCGCCCGTGGGCGTCGAGCTGCGTACGGAACTCCTTGACCAGCTCGGTGAAGTTGCGCTTGTCCTCGGGCCGGAACTTCGTGCCGGTGTTCGCCTCGGACCCGGGCCACTCCCAGTCCAGGTCGATGCCGTCGAAGACCCCTGCCGCGGCTCCCGCCCCACCCCGCGCGCCGTCCTGCGGCAGGTTGCCCTTGATGTACAGGTCGATGCAGGACTGCACGAAGGCCTTGCGGGAGGCCGGGGTGAGGGAGGCGTCCGAGAAGTGGGTTGACCAGCTCCAACCACCGAGCGAGATCAGCACCTTGAGGTTCGGATGCTTGGCCTTGAGCTCCTTGAGCTGGTTGAAGTTGCCCGCGAGGGGCTGCTCGGCCGTGTCGGCGACCCCGTCGACGGAGTTCGCGGCGTCCAGGGGGCGCGCGTAGTCCGCCCAGGCGTCCGCCTGGCCGGCCACGTTGCCGGTGAAGCACTTGCCGTCGGCGCTGACGTTGCCGAAGGCGTAGTTGATGTGCGTGAGCTTCCCGGCCGTACCGTTCGCGTCGAGGTCCTGGACCTGGAAGTCACGCCCGTAGACGCCCCATTGGGTGAAGTACCCGACCTTCTTGTACGTGCGGCCGTGACCGGCGGTGTCGCCCTGCGCGCCGGTCGCGGCGGGCGCGAAGGCGGTCAGCAGGGAGAGGGAGCAGGCGGCGACGACGAGTCTGCCGATCGTGCTGCGGCGCATGGGCTTCCTTTGCGGATCCGGGGAGTGGTGCTCCTGGGCCGTGCGTAACGCGTGCGCTGTGCAATCCGGAAACTATTGGTCTGGACCATCTGGGTCAAGGGGGTGTCCACCTCGGATTACACCCGTCGGGGGGTCCGTCCGAAATTCATCGTTCACGGCCCTGGGCACCTCATGAGCTCCTCGCTACCCTCCGCGCATGATTTCCACGGTGGTCTGGGGCACGGGCAACGTAGGCCGCGCGGCGATCCGCGCCGTCGAGGCCCACCCGGCGCTCAAACTCACGGCAGTGATCGTCCACAACCCCGGCAAGGTCGGCCGCGACGCCGGCGAACTCGCCGGACTCGACTACCCGTTGGGGGTGGTGGCGACCGACGACATCGAAGCGGTGCTCGCCGCCCGACCCGCCGCCGTCGTCTACGCGGCGTCCGGCGACGTCCGCCCCGACGACGCGCTCGCCGACCTGGTGCGCGCCATATCCGCGGGCGCGGCCGTCGTCAGCCCCGCCCTGTACCCGCTCTACGACCACCGCAACGCCCCGCCCGAATTCCGCGACCCGGTGCTCGCCGCGGTCGCGGAGGGCGGCGGTTCCCTCTTCGCCTCCGGCGTCGACCCGGGCTGGGGGAACGACGTCCTGCCGCTGCTCCTCAGCGGCCTCGGCTCCACCATCGACGTGATCCGCTGCCAGGAGATCTTCGACTACTCCACGTACGACCAGCCGGACTCGGTCCGCGACCTCATCGGCATGGGCCGGCCGATGGACTTCGAGCCCATGATGCTCATGCCCTCGATCCCCACCATGGTGTGGGGAGGCCAGGTCCGGATGATGGCACGGGCCCTCGGCGTCGAACTTGACGAGATCCGCGAGACCTCGGAGCGCCGGGCCCTCGACACCACCGTCAGCACCCGCACCATGGGCGAGTTCGAGGCCGGAACGCAGGGAGCCATCCGCTTCGAGGTCCAAGGCATCGTCGAGGGCGAGCCCCGCATCGTCATCGAACACGTCACCCGCATCCACGCCTCCTGCGCCCCCGACTGGCCCACACCGCCCGACGGCGCAGGCGCCCACCGCGTGGTCATCGAAGGACGCCCCCGCATCGAGGTCACCATCGAGGCGACCGACGAGGGCGAGAACCGCTCGGCGGGCGGCAACGCCACCGCCGTCGGCCGGCTGGTCGGAGCCATCGACTGGCTCGTGGCCGCCGAACCCGGACTCTACGACGCGCTCGACATCCCGCTGCGTCCCGCAGTCGGCAAACTCGGAAGGAAGCAGCCGTGAACATCGACATTCCCGAGGGCCAGCACCCCATCGAGTACGTGTGGGGGGACATGGTCCCCGGCATCGGCATGGCCGCCGCCAACTTCTCCCTCTCCGTCTACGCCCACACCACCCTGGGCCTGCGGGAGTTCGAGGCCGCCCGGCTGCGCATCGCGCAGATCAACGGCTGTGTCTTCTGCCTCGACTGGCGCACCGACCGGGACGGCGAGAAGGTCGAGGAGGAGTTCGCCGACGCGGTCTCCGAGTGGCGCACCACCAAGGCCTTCGACGACCGCACCCGGCTGGCCGCCGAGTACGCGGAGCGCTACGCCCTGGACCACCACAACCTCGACGAGGACTTCTGGGAGCGGATGACCGCGCACTACAGCCAGTTGGAGATCGTCGAGCTGAGCATGAGCATCGGATCCTGGCTCGCCTTCGGACGTCTCAATCACGTCCTGGGCCTCGACAGCGTCTGCATGCTGCCGGGCACCTGAGCCGGTTCGGGGCGACCGACGTGGAGCGGGGCCGGCCGGAGAGTCCGGCCGGCCCCGTCGTCGTCGGACCCCCGCTAGAGGTCCGTGGCGATGATCTTCTCGATGTTGCGTTCGGCGAGCGCGGTGATCGTCACGAACGGATTGACGCTGGTGTTGCCGGGGATCAGCGCTCCGTCGATCACGTACAGGCCGGGGTGCCCGTGCAGGCGACCGTAGTTGTCGGTGGCCTTGTTCAGCACCGCACCGCCGAGCGGGTGGTAGGTGAGGTGGTCGCCCCAGATCTTGTTCAGGCCGAAGAGGTCGGTCCGGTAGATCGTCCCCTCCTTCGAGTTGATCTTGTCGAAGATGCTCTTCGCCATGTCGATGGACGGCTGCTTCCAGGAGGTCTGCCAGTTCAGGCCCACCTTCTGCGCGGCGGCGTCCCAGGTGAACTCGCCGCGGTGCGGGTTCTTCGTGATCGACAGGTAGAACGAGGCGTACGTCTCGATCCCGGTCGGCAGCGGCGCCACCTCGGCGAAGGCGCCGCCGGCGTCCCAGTTGTCGATGCCCCCGCAGGGGATGGATGCCTGGACCTTCCCCGTCGCGTCCCACATGTGGTTCGCGCGGCCGCACATGACGTTGCCGTTCTCGCCCCAGCCCTTGCCGATCTCGTTGTTGAGGTTCGGCAGCGCTCCCGTGGCCTTCAGCTTCACGAGGAGCTTGCTCGTGCCGACGCTCCCGGCCGCGAAGAACACCTTGGCGGCGACGACGCTCTTGGTGGCGATCGTGGCGCCCGTGGTGTCCAACTGCTCGATGACGACCGTGTAGCCGCCACCGGCCGAGGGGGAGACGGTGGTGACCCGGTGCAGGGGCGAGATGCTGACCTTGCCGGTGGCGCGGGCCGCGGCGATGTAGGTCTGCTGGAGGGACTTCTTGCCGGCGTTGTTCCCGTAGAGGATCTCGCCCGCCACCGCGGACTTGGGGACGGTGCCGGCCACCTCCTTCTTCATGTAGTCCCAGTCGTATACGTCCGGGACGAAGACGAACGGGAAGCCGGAGCGCTGGGCGTGCTTGCGGCCGACGCGGGAGAACTGGTAGCAGTCCACGGTCTCGAACCAGTTGGGGTCGATGAGCCCGACCCCCAGGCCGGCGTTGGCCCGCGGGTAGTAGGTGTCGTACATCTCGTCGGCGTTCACGGACGGCAGGATCGAGGCGAAGTTCTGCCGCTTGGGGGTCACCGCCATACCACCGTTGACGAGCGAGCCGCCGCCGACGCCGCGCCCCTGGTACACGATGATCCCGCCCATCTCCTCGGCGTCCAGGATGCCCGTGTACTTCGGGACGTCCTTGTCGATCGGGAAGCCGAGGAAGTTGCTGAGCGGTGCCTTCGTCCGCGTGCGCAGCCAGTAGGACCGGTAGTCCGGCTTGGTGGTGTTGGCGAAGATCTTCCCGTCGGTGCCCGGGGTGTCCCAGGCCATGCCCATCTCGATCATGTGCACGTCGACGCCCGCCTGGGCGAGGCGCAGCGCGGCGACGGAGCCGCCGTACCCGGTGCCGATGACGAGGGCCGGGACGCGGGCCCCGGACTCGATGGGTGTGTTCGCGACGGCGGTTCCCGCAGAGGCCCCGGCATGGGCCGGAGTGGCGTTGACCGCTAGGGCCATGGCTCCAAGAATAGAACCAGTTCCAGCGATAAACCCGCGACGCGAAACACCGTTGGATACCTTGCTGTTCAGGCCTTTGTCACTCATGTGACGTTCCTCACTCTCGACGGAGTGAGAACAAGTTCTACTGTCGGGTGGCTGGTAAGTCACTACATACGTCGAGGTAACTTGTGACTGATTCCGGTTGCTGCGGGTCGTCCGGACCGGCGATACGCAGGCCGCCGGTGTTCGGCAGGTGGGTGGCGGGCGCGCGGAGGCGGTGACGGGCGGGGCGCGGGCGGGATCCCGGTAGCCTTGACGGATGCGGGTACTTGAAGCGGACGACCCCCGGGCCATCGCCGTCACCACCGCGATTCGCGGCGGAGACCTCCCGGAACTGCGACGGTTGTTGGGCGCCGATCCGGGGCTCGCGACCACCCGGATCGTCCGGCGCGGCGAGGCCGCGGGGGAGCGAAGCCTGCTGCACATCGCGACCGACTGGCCCGGCCACCACCCGCGCACCGCCGAGGTGATCCGTACCCTCGTGGCCGCCGGTGCGGATCCGGCGGCACGGTTCGTGGGCGCCCATGAGGAGACCCCGCTGCACTGGGCCGCGAGCAACGACGACGTCGCGGCCGTGGACGCGTTGGTCGAGGCCGGCGCCGACATCGAGGCCCGGGGCGGCGTGATCGGCGGCGGTACCCCGCTGGCCGACGCCCGGGCCTTCGGCCAGTGGCGGGCCGCCCAACGGCTCCTGGACCACGGGGCCCACCCGGACCTCCACGACGCCGCGACCCTGGGCCTGCTCGACCGGGTCGCCGCTCTCCTCACGGCCTTCCCCGCACACCCGGACGACATCACGAGCGCCTTCTGGAGCTCCTGCCAGGGCGGACAACTGCCCACGGCCCGGTACCTGCTGTCCCGAGGCGCGGACATCAACTGGATCGGCCACGACGAGCTGACCCCGCTCGATGTGGCTCTGACCGGCGCGGATCCTTCCCTGGCCGACTGGCTTCGGACTCAGGGCGCAGTCACCCGGGCCGAAATTTCATCCGGTTGACCCCCGGAAACATGTGGATCTTCGGTCGGTGTCGTGTCATGGTTGGTCTCGCCGAAGGGGTGTAGCTCAGATGGCCAGAGCAACGGTCTCCAAAACCGTAGGTCGCAGGTTCGACTCGTGCCGCCCCTGCTTGATTGCGCAAGAGACGAACGGGCTCTGCGCAGGGAAAGGGTGAGAGCCCCGCCGTTGGATTGGCGGGGCTCTCACGCTTTCATGATCGCCTACTGGCCCTTGCTGGCCCGAACGTTCAGCAAGCGGGTAGCTCTGCAGGGCACCCCCCCCTACACGGGCGGACGGCCGGGGGTCGGGGTGGGCGGCGGCGAAGGCAGCTGGGCCAGGGTCCGGCGGCATCTGCGGTCCGCCCGGGGCGCCGTGCTTACCCATCTTCAGGCGGCGAGCCGTCAGGCCGTAGATGCCCAGCGGCGGGAACTGCACCACCCGCGGCGGGTACCCGCCCTCGGCGCACGGCACGCACAGCAGGTCTCGTCGGAGCGGGGTGGGGCGGACAGTGCCCACGGGTGCCACCCAGCATGCCTCGCAGGTCGTGACGTCCGTCGTGGTCTCACAGAACTCGGTAGTGATCACGTCCACAGCTCCTTGTCGACGGTGAAACCGGCGTGCTCGATCGCGGCGGCCGTCCGCTCCTCCCAGCCGGGTGCGGGCTGTACGCCGCCCGCCACGGCCGGGTAGTGGTGCACGAACCCGTCGAGGCGGGAGCCCAGCTGCTGGTAGATCTCGGTGTTCTCGATGAGGGCATGCCAGCCCGCATCGACGAGCGGGGACGGCACGAGCCCGTCGGTTCCCTCGGCAACCGAGGCGACGAACTTCAGGGCCTCGACGATGACCCGTTCGGCCATCTCCCACCCCATGCCGGGGTGCCGCTGCGAGAGGGTTGCGGTCACGGTCATGAACGCGTCGGCGTCCAGGAGCGCACGGGCGTCGCGGGACCCGGGCGCCGCGGTGAGCACACCGGCCGTGACAGCGGGCGCGGGCTGTTCGCCTTGGCGGCCGGCGCTACAGGGTGGCGGTGGGGCTGGAGTGGACATGGATCTCCCTTGGTCGAGGGGATGCGGGTGTGGGCGGTGGTGGGGGCCCGGCCGCCGGGATACGGCGGAGCACCAGCGGCCGGGAGTTCAGTAGCCGCGCTCGCGTTCGGCAGCGGTGATCGGCCGGCACGACGGGTCGCCGCGGCGGTGCTGGTACTGGTCGGGCCGGGCCCCGGACATCGAGTGCCCGATGACGGTCTCGAAGTCGGCGCCGAGCGGCCGCTGGCACCGCTGGCAGATCCGACCCGCGGTCATGGCTGTTCCAGCGCCTGGGGGGACGCCGTGACTTCCCGGCCGTCCGCGCGCCGGATGTACGCGGTTCGGGCCCACGTCTGGCGGCCCCCGGCCATTCCGACGGGTTCCCGGACGACGGCCATCAGCTCTCCCTGGGCTCCGGTCGCCTTGTCGCGCACCTGCTGGTGCAGAAGCGGGTGGTCCTCGTGATCGAACGCCAGGTTGGCTCCGGTCTCCCGGACTTCCATGCCGGTCTCCCTACCGTCGTCAGCGGGTGGTGCCACTGAGCGTGGCGATCCGCGACGCAAGATCGCCACGAATGTGCATGGATGTTCACGAGATGCCATCGCACGTGGTGAAAGTCCGAACGCGCTCTTGACGACGGCCCTCGAACACATCAACGTCCTGTACATCCGTGCACATCGGAAGCGCTGGAGGCGGCAATGACCTTACGGTTCATCGGTATTGACCCTCACACAGGGACCGCGGAGAGTCCGACAGTCTGGGTGGATGAGGAGAAGCGAGAGATCGTGATCCAGGGGTGGAAGCCCGGGCCCGAGCTGGAAGCGCAGTGCGCGGTGTTCCAGGTGCCCGGCCACGCGCAAGGGATCCCGCCGAACGAGGCGGTCGTAAGGGTGCCCTTCCGCATGGCGGCGATGCTGAGGGAGGCGTGCGATGCAGCAGAGCGTGCTGCCAACGTTTCCTGAGCTGTTCGACGGGGCCGTCAGCAGTGCTGTGCACCTGGAGATGCGCGACAGCTACGGGGTGGCCTCGGAAGCGGGGGATTTCGCGACCTGGCGAGCGACCGGCGAGCGGGACATGGATCCCAACTCGCCGTACTGGAAGCCGTGGGTGGACCTCGTCGGGCGCGCGGTTCGGCGGGGCGTGGTCGTCCGGCGGGCGCGCATCATCTCGATGCCGGCCAGCGACTACATCCGCTACGAGCACTCGGCGGCCGGTATCAACGTCGCGGCTGGGGAAGAGGTCCGCTGGTTGCCGCGCCGCGAAGCATCCGACATCCCACTGCCGGGGAACGACTTCTGGCTCTTCGACGATCGCTTGATCAGGTGGAACCACTTCACCGGCGAAGGTGCGTCAGCAGAAGGAGAAGTCAGCCAGGACCCGGCAGCGGCCCGGTTGTGCGCTGATGCGTTCCGTGACGTGTGGGCCAGGGCCTACCCTCACGACTCTTTCAAGATCTACTAGCCGAAGGCGTACAGGCCAGCTCATGCCCGCTTCCCCATCCTCGTCAGCACAGGCCGCGCGTGAACGCGTCGCCGACCGGCTGCGCACGTTGCGAGCCGACGCGGGTATCACCGGGGGCGAGCTGGCCCAACGCTGCGGGTGGACGCACTCGAAGTCCTCTCGCATCGAGAACGCGCGAACCCCGCCGTCACCGGACGACATCCGGCGGTGGTGCGAGGCCTGCGGTGCGACTGTTGAAACGGCCGATCTGATCGCGCAGTCACGCAACGCCGAGACTATGTACAAGGAGTGGCGCCACCAGACACAGGGCGGGTTGCGACGCCTTCAGGACTCATGGGTGCAGTTCTTCCAGGGGACTCACCTGTTCCGGATCTACTCGTCCACCCTCGTCCCGGGACTGCTGCAGACGGAGGGCTACGCGGCTGGCCTCCTCGACGTCATCGCCCGCTTTCAGGAAGTCCCCGGCGGCGGTCTGGACGCCGCCCGGGCTCGCGTCAGCCGCTCACAGGTCATCCATGACCCAGGACGCCGAGCCGTCCTGATCGTCGAGGAGGCCGCTCTGCACTACCGGATGGGAGATGCGGAGGCCATGGCTGCTCAGCTCGGCTACCTGCTGACCGCTGGCGCACTGCCCGGTGTATCGCTGGGCGTCATTCCTTCGGCCTTGGGGTCTCGTCCTGTGTGGCCCGTGGAGACGTTCCACGTGTACGACGATGCTCTCGTCTCGGTGGAGCTCCTCTCAGCACAGGTGAAGATCACGCAGCCGTCTGAGATCGCGCTCTACCTCAAGGCGTTCGAGCAGCTGCGCTCGTCCGCCGTGTACGGAGCGGAGGCGCGCGCCCTGATCCTCAAGGCCATCAACGCGCTCGACTGACCCCGAACGCACGGAGACGCCCCCTCCCGTCCGAAGGCGATAGGGGGCGTGGTGCTTCTATGCTCCAGTTCCGCAACGAGCCCATACGGGTGCGCGAGGAGAGCTACGGTTCCAGCCTCACGACCAGGAGGAACCGCCATGCGCGCCCGCACCACTGTCATCCTCGCTGTCGCCACGCTCGCCCTCGCCGCGTGCAGCAGCGACCCGAAGCCCGCTGACGAACCCAAGAACCCGACCGCCGCCGCGGCCGTCAGCCAGCCCGCTCCGTCCGCGCCAGCCGCCGCGCTCCAACTCGGTCAGCCCGCCGCGACCGTCGGCGCGGGCGGCACCGGCCGCCTCGAAATCACGCCGACGAGCATCGTCTACGTCGCCGCGGCGCCCGGGTCCAAGCCGACGAAGCAGACGTTCGCGGTCGTCGCCTACAAGGCCCGCGCGACCACCGCGGTCGCAGCCGATCAGGCCGCGCCGATCGACGCCGGTGGCTGGAGTTGGGCGGCGCCCGACGGGCAGGCGATCGAGCAGGGCAACGGCGAGGCGTACAACGTGGTCGCCGACTCGTTCAACGCGGGCCGGACCGTGCAGCCAGGCACCCATGTTCTCGACTCGGCCGTTTTCGACCTCGATACCGTGCAGGCTGGCGGGACCCTGATCTACACGGACGGTGTGGGAACTGCGTACCGGTGGATGATGCCGAAGCAGGACTCGGGCCCGCAGGTCGACCAGCTGAAGAAGGAACTCGCGCCCTGACGCACGAAGCCGCCCCGTTCCAGCCCGCAGGCCCGAAAGGGGCGTTCGTCCATGCGATGCGGGCCAGGCGCAGCCAGGAACCCCCCTTGACGACCGTCGGGGCCGCGGACGTCACCGTCTGCGCCCACCGCAACCGATTGCTGCCAGCCGTGGCCGACACCCGGAGCACGCCGGTCGGCCGGACCGCCGACCCGGTGGCCACGATCCCGACACCGGAGCTGGTCGCCGCGTCCAGGCGCCCCTGCTTGATCGACCCGATGTTGCCGGTGTTCCTCGACGGCATGGGGCGGAATCGGGCAGTACGGCCCTACTGAAGACCCCAAAACGGTAGGTCGCGGTTCGACTCCTGCCGCCCCTGCCAAGCGCGTATGACGCGGTAGCAGGCAACACGACGAATGCCCGTACGGGAGCACCTCCCGCACGGGCATTCGCCGTTGGTCGTTCCATGTCCGTCGGGGGGCTTTCGTTCTCCCGGGGTCCGACGCGGCGGGCACATGGGGCCGTCCATGGTCATGGGCGCGGATAGCCTGGCCGCACACGAACCGGGGGGCCCACCTTGAGCGACACCACCGCGCTGGGCGACCGCATGAAGCGGTACGAGGCCGCGCACAGGACCGTCCTGCCGCGCTCCACCTATACGATCCTCCGACTCGACGGGCGCGCCTTCCACACCTACTTGAGGGACGCCGACAAGCCGTTCGACATGGCGTTCGTGGCGGACATGGCCGCCGTCACGGAAGCGCTCTGCACGGAGGCGGCGGGTGCGGCGATCGGGTACACCCAGTCCGACGAGATCAGCCTGCTCCTCACCGACTTCGCGACGCCCGCGACCGAGCCGTGGTTCGGCGGGGTCGCGGCCAAGCAACTGTCCGTCGCGGCGTCCTTGGCGACGGCCGTCCTCAACGAGCGACGCCCGGGGCGACGGGCGCTCTTCGATGCGCGCGTGTTCACGATGGCGGACCCGGTGGAGGTGGCGAACTACTTCCTATGGCGCCAACGGGACGCCATCCGCAACAGCGTCGCCATGGCCGCGCAGGCCCACTTCCCGCACAAGCGGCTCCACCGGGTGTCGACCGGGGGGATGAAAGGGCTCCTGCGATCGGAGAAGGGCGTCCACTGGAACGACTACCCCGACGCCTGCAAGCGTGGCCAGGTCGCGACCAGGGCAACCGGTGAGCGGACGGTCGAATACGTCGACAAGCGCACCCGGGAAACCGTGCGCACCACCGCGGTCCGTTCGTGGTGGGAGGTTTCGGGGGCCCCGCAGTTCACGGCCGAGCCCACGGGGTGGCTGGCCGGGATGATTCCCGACCTGCCGGCCCTGTCGGTGGCGGGCCGGTGGGGTGCTGACGGACCGGTAGCGGGGTGACGGACCCGGTAGCGGGTGACGGACCCGGTATCGACGTCGAGCGCCGGGGGAGGGCCCGCCGCCGCCGGATGCGGTGACGGGCGCCGACGGGCCACCACACCTTCGTGCGGCGGCCCGCCGGGCTACCGGGGGGACGGGGTCTGCTGGGTCACCTCGTCACGAATGAGGTAACGGTGCTGCTCGTAGACGAGACGGGCGTCGTCGCTGGGGAGCGGATCGCTCCGCAGGCCGCAGGCGCAGGTCACGGTGGTGAGGCCGGACAAGGGCCGGTGTGCCTGACCGAGGCTCTCCGGGTGACTGTCGCCCTGGTGGTTTTCGAGGCGGAGACGATGACGGGAGGCAGGGGGCTTGCTCATGCACCCATCATCGCTGCTGGGACGCCCGGGTACCGGCTGCGGCTCGGTCGTGCACACCGAGCGGCGGCACCGTCCCCTCGACAGGCGGGGCGGCGCGGCCCGCGCCGGGGAGGCCGGGGCCGGGATACGAAAGATCCCGGAGCCCGGACGGCGCACGCCGACCGGAACGATCCGAAGGCGACGGATCAGCCGCCGTACGGGCGGGTGATGATCTCCATCCCGTGGCCGGAGGGATCAGGGAAGTAGACGCCGCGACCGCCGTCATTGTGGTTGATCTCGCCCGGCTGCCTGCCGTGCGGGTCGGCGAAGAACGGAATCCCCGCGGCTCGGATCTTCTCGAACGCCGAGTCGAACTCCTCCTCCGGGATCAGGAACGCGTAGTGCTGCGCCACGATGGACTCGGCGGGGATGGTCGCGAAGTCGAGGGTGACCCCGTTGCCGGTTTCCACGGCGATGAACGGGCCCCACTCCGTACCGACTTCGAGACCGAGGATGTGCGCCAGGAAAGTGGCGGACTCCCGGTTGTCACGGGAGTGGATGATCGTGTGATTGAGCTGGACCGACATGAGTGAATGCCTCCGCAAGGCATGTCACGGACACCTCCATGCCTCACCCGGTCGGTGACCGACACGCGATGCCGTCGGACCGACCTTAGGCGGCCCATCCGGGTGAAGTCCAGCGCCATCTTCCCAGCACCTCCTGCTCCGTCCCTGCCGACTCCCTCCTCGTCCGGGCCTCCGATGGCGTCGCCGTGTAGCGCGGACACGACCTGCGCCGCGCGAGCGCGAGCCCGGACGGCAGGGTCCCCAACTGTTGCCGGACGAAGCGGAGATGGGCATGGAACACGGCACGCGACCTGGCGGCTCCGCACGGCGCCGGCCACCGTCCTTCCGGTCCCGAACCACGCCACCCCGTCGCCCCGGACCGGCCGCCACGTGCCGCACGGACCCGGCTGCCGACGCGAAGTGCCAGAGCTCGATCCGCAGCCGGTTTCCCGTGACCACCGAGCCCACGCTCGGAGGTCGGAACACCACCACGACCACCACCGCGGCCGGTCGGTGCCATCCGACGGTCGGTGCGCCCGGGGTCCGGGTCGGGTCCGAGAGGCACGGGGAGGTGGTGCCGACCCGGGGTGACGCGTCCGGTCACCCTGCTCACCGAGCTCACCGAGCTCACCGAGCTTCGCGAGCCGTGACCGGGAACGGCTTCTCCGCGACGGGGAGCGCGCCGCCCAGCAGGAGTCCGCGCCGGCGCGCGCATCGTCCCGTGGGAGTCACGGGTAGGTTCGGCAGCCGCTCGCTCCGCGGGCTCCGGCACCCAGTGCGCCCCTGCCCGCCGCAAAGGGAAGGAGCGCCTACCACGCACCCCGGTCACCACAACCTGCTCGTCCCGTCCGTACTGTTCCCCGGGTGCACGCCCGGACCGCTTCCCGTCCTACTCGACGTGTCGCCTGTAGCGTTCGATCACCTCCTTGAGCACCTCGGAGCCGTCCCGCGCCCACAGATCCGGATGGAAGATCTCCACCTCGACCGGCCCCCGGTAGCCCGCCGCGTCGGCCAGCTCCCGAAAGCCGCGCAGGTCGACGCAGCCGTCACCGAGTTGCCCCCGACCGAGCAGCACCCCCTCGGGGAGCGGGGTCACCCAGTCCGCCACCTGGACCGACGCCAGCCGCCCGGCGCCACCGGCCCGCCGCAGCTCGCCGGGCAGCCGCTCGTCCCACCACAGGTGGTAGGAGTCGGCGACGACCCCCACCCACTCGGCGGGGAACTGTTCGGCGATGTCGAGGGCCTGGCCCAGCGTGGAGACCACACAGCGGTCCGCGGCGAACATCGGATGCAGCGGCTCGATCCCGAGCCGCACACCGAACCCGGCGGCCCATGGGGCCAACTCGCCGAGCACGTCGACGATCCGTCGGCGCGCCCCCACCAGGTCGCGGTCGCCCGCGGGTAGACCTCCCGCGACCAGGACCAGGACGTCGGCCCCCAGCTCGGCGGCTTCCTCCACCGCCCGCCGGTTGTCCCGGAGCGCCGCTGCCCGGCCCGCCGGGTCGGCGGCGGTGAGGAAGCCGCCCCGGCACAGCGAGCTGACGCGCAGCCCGGCCCCGGAGACGAGCTCGGCCGTCTTCCGCACGCCGAACCCGCGCACCGGCTCCCGCCGCAGCCCCACCGCGCTCACTCCCGCTGCCGTGCACCCGGCGACGAGTTCGGGCAGCGACCACTGGCGGATCGTCTCCTGGTTGAGGCTGAGCCGGGCCGGAGCCGTCGCGCGGGTCACGAGGTCACCTCGACCACGTGGGGGAGCCGGCGGGTCCGTGCCTCGGCGGGTCCTGGATCGGGGAGCAGGCCGAGCGGGCGGGTGGACGACGCGAACGGGTGCCGGGCCGGTGCGACCGTCGGGTCCGGCAGTGCGCGCGTGCGCGCCGGGTTGCCCTGGTCGAGGGCGACCGCGGCCCCGGCGGCGATCGGGTCGAGGGGATCGAAGGCAAGAGTCATTCTGCGCCGGGCGGTGTCCATGGTCTCCGCCACCCCGAGTCCCTGATCCCACAGGCGGTGTCGGCACGCCGGCGTGCCTTCCCTCTCGATCCTCGGGCGGCTGTCGGCCGACGTGGCGAGCGGGTCGGCGGCCACCTGGGGCGCCGCGTGGGACACACGGGTGCGGGCCGGGGCGGGTACCGGGGGCGGCAGCGGCGGGGTGTGGGGCCTGTGCAGCGGCAACCTGCCATCCGCGGAAGGGAGCAGGATGTTGTTCACAGGGTCACCTCGGGCACCGCGAGCCGTCGGCCTTCCGCGGAGGAGCGTAGGCCGAGCTGAGCCAACTGCACCCCGCGGGCCCCCGCGAGCAGGTCCCATCGCCAGGGCTCGTCGCGCACGACGTGACGCAGGAAGAGTTCCCACTGGGCCTTGAAGCCGTTGTCCGTCGGGCTGTTGTCCGGCACCTCCTGCCACTGGGCGCGGAAGGGTTCGGTCTGCGGCAGATCCGGATTCCACACCGGCTTCGGCGTCGCGGCGCGGTGTTGGACGCGGCAGCCGCGGAGGCCGGCGACGGCCGTTCCATGCGTCCCGTCGACCTGGAACTCCACCAGCTCGTCGCGGTGCACCCGCACCGCCCAGGAGGAGTTGATCTGGGCGACGGCGCCGCCCTCCAACTCGAAGATCCCGTAGGCGGAGTCCTCCGCAGTGGCCTCATACGGCTTGCCCTCCTCGTCCCACCGCCGAGGGATGTGGGTCCGGGCGAGGGCCTGGACCGTACTGACCCGGCCGAAGAGTTCGTGCAGCAGGTATTCCCAGTGGGGGAACATGTCGGCCACGATCCCCCCACCGTCCTGCGACCGGTAGTTCCAGGACGGGCGCTGTGCGGCCTGCCAGTCCCCCTCGAACACCCAGTAGCCGAACTCGCCCCGCACGGAAAGGATCTCACCGAAGAATCCGCCCTCGATCAAGCGCTTCAGCTTCAGGAGGCCCGGCAGGAAGAGCTTGTCCTGCACCACGCCGTGCTTGACCCCGGCCGCCTCGGCGAGTCGGGCCAGTTCCAGCGACGACTCGAAGGTGAGGGCGGTCGGCTTCTCGCAGTAGACGTGTTTCCCGGCGGCGATGGCACGGCGGACCGCCGGTACGCGGGCCGCGGTCACCTGCGCGTCGAAGTAGATCTCCACCGACGGATCCGCCAGCACGGCCTCCAGATCGGTGCTGAAGTCCTCCAGGCCGTGCCGCTCGGCGATGGCCCGCAGCGCGGTCTCCCGCCGGCCCACCAGAACGGGCTCCGGCCATAGCACCGACCCGTCCCCGAGGTCGAGCCCGCCCTGCTCGCGCAGCGCGAGCAGGGACCGGACCAGATGCTGCCGGTATCCCATCCGTCCGGTCACGCCGTTCATCGCGATCTTGATCGTCCTGCGTTCCATGAGGTCCTCCGTCGGTTCGTCGCTCTTTTCGTCCGTATCCGCGCCTTGTAGAAAGCGCTTTCTCTCGAATGAGGCTAGGCCTCGCGTCCACCACTTGACAACCCTCGTTCGAGGGATAGAAAGCGCTTGCTGAATGTGCCATGGTGGAAATCCACACCGGATGGGACGACGACCGGGGGCGGCCCGCGAGGGCAGAAGGAGAGGTTCGGCATGGCGGTCACTCTGGCCGAGGTCGCGATGCACGCAGGCGTATCGCCGGCCACGGTCTCACGCGTACTGAACGGCGGCTATCCGGTGGCCGGCGGCACCCGCACAAGGGTCGAGCAAGCCGTCGAGGAACTGGGCTACGTAGCCAACGGCCCCGCCCGGGCACTCGCCGCAGCCACCTCGGACCTCATCGGCGTACTGGTGCACGACGTCGCGGACAGCTTCTTCGGCGTCCTGGCCGGCTCCCTCCAGGGCGCCCTGGACCCGACCGGTCGCGCGGAGCCGCGCCGCCTGGCCGTCGTCTGCAATACCGAGGGCGTCCCCGCAGCCGAGATCGCCTACCTCACCCTGTTGGAAGGACAGCGGGCCGGGGGCATCGTCCTCACCGGCGGGGCCGTCGAGGATCCCGACCACACCACCGCGCTCGCCGCCCGGGTCGCGCGCATAGCGGCCACCGGGGCGCCCGTGGTCCTCTGCGGTCGCCCGCCCCTGCCCGTTGACGCCGGGCTACCGGTGGCAACCGTCGTGTTCGACGACCGGGGAGGGGCCTTCCGTCTCGCCGAGCACCTTCTGGCCCTCGGCCACCGTCGCATCGCCTACGTGGCCGGTCCGCCCGGGCTGAGCAGCTCCCGCGAACGCCTCGCCGGACACCGGGACGCCCTGGCGCGCCACGACCCCGCCCTTCCCGAAACCTGCGCCCCGCTGATCGTGCACGCCGGGTTCGAACGGTCCGCGGGCTATGACGCCGCCCGGGAGCTGCTCCGGCGCGCCGTGCCCTTCACCGCCGTCGCGTCGGCCAACGACGCCGTCGCGACGGGTGTCGTCGCCGCGCTGCGCGAAGCGGGCCTGCGCATCCCAGAGGACGTCTCCGTCGCCGGCTTCGACGATCTGCCGTTCTGCGTGGACACCGCCCCCGCACTCACCACGGTGCGGGTGCCGCTGCGCGAGGCCGGGATCCTGGCCGCGAACCTGGTGACCGGTCGCAGAACCCCACCCCCCGGGGGCATCACCACCCTGGCCACCGAGCTCATGGTGCGAAGCTCCACGGCCCCGCCGCCCGAGGGGAGCAGACCGTGAACCCTGTAGGTCTTGCCCTTGGCCGAGGAGGTGGCGGCGGCACCGGCCGAGGGCTGGGCCACCTCCGTCGCCGTAGGTGATCAGTGCCAGGGCCCTCCGCCACCCGCACACCTCGGGCCTGGAGATGCGGGATCGGCATGACGGCATCGGCATGACGGCATCGGTGTCCTTGTGGATCAGCACCGCGGTCACCCCGCCGAACTCATGGCTCCGCACAGGTGGGCCAAGGTGCGGGCGAGGCCGCCAGTCACCCCGGCATCCCTGAATCCGGCCAGGGTCGCACCGGTCCTCGCGGCCCAGGTCCCGGCCGCCGTGGGCCAGGGCGGGGTCGGCTCCGGCTCCGGGTCGAGGGTGCTCACGGCGGCCTCGAACCCGGGGCGCGGGGCGCAGGCGGGCGGTCGTCGGTGGGTTTCCTGGCCGGAGAGGGCGATCCGCCGATGCCCCTGGTCCACCGGGTGTCGGATGGGCTCGCGCCGCCCCGTGGGCGTGGTCGGACACCACCCGGTCCGGCGTCGCGGCGGGGTGTCCCGCAGGGACGGTCCGCCCGACCAGCACGGTCGGCACGTCGGACTCCGCCGGGCGGACGCCTTCTCCGGGAGCGGCGGAACCGGCGTCCCAGCTCGGGGCCAGGGGCAGCCGTCCGCCCGGTGGAGAGCCGGCGCTCGGCCCGGGTGCGGTCCTCGCCTTCAGGTGGCGCGTCAGCCCGACGGTGAGGCGCTACGGCCCGTGCCTCGACGAGCGCGCGGGCACCCCGATCGACCTCGGCGTGCAACACCCGGTGGTGGGGATCACCATCCCGACCACGGGGCCCGTCTCGGAACCCGCCCGCACGGGCGGGCGGCGCCGGCCGCTTCGGGGAACCGCGCCGTGCGTAACAGTCGGTGGTGGGGGACACCCTCTCCATCACCAAGCCCGCCCATCGCGGAACCCGCCCGCCCGTCGCGGACCCCGTCCGGGCGTGCGCCCGGCCGGCGGCGGACGCTTCGGGGGAGCCGCGGCGTGCGTCCTGCGACCTGCTGATCACCCCGTGCATCCGTTGGATCTCGCCCCGGGCGGGCGTCGCCTCGGCGTCCCGGCGCCCGGTGACGGCCGAAACGCCGAGCTCGTGGGCCGGGCCGGCCCCCCGGACGTTGCCGCGGGCCCGTACGAGCGCCGCCACCTGCGCCTGACGTCGGTCCACACGTGGTCCCACGAGGGCCCCCTGGTTTCCGGCGGGTCCGAGCCGTGCCGGCCGGTGGGCCAGGACGGGATCCGAACGGTCCGTTCGTGCGGCCATCGCAGGTATTCGATCCGATCGATCCGGTCGATCCGATCGATCCGATTGGTTCGATCGGATCCGCTCAGCCGGTCATTGACCGGGCGGACGGGGCGTTCATATATTCGGCTCCGTCCTCCGCCTCACGGTATCTCGACCTCTCCCGGGAGCCAGCGCATGCTCACGCACGACCAGGACGGATTCCGCCGGGCAGGGCGCCCCCACCGCATCGTCTCGGGTGCGCTCCACTACTTTCGGGTCCATCCCGACCTGTGGGAGGACCGGCTGCGGCGGCTGAGGGCCATGGGGGCCAACACCGTGGACACGTACGTCCCCTGGAACTTCCACGAGACCGGCCCGGGCAAGGGCGACTTCACCGGCCCGCGCGATGTCGGCCGGTTCCTGCGCCTCGCCCAGGACATCGGGCTCGACGCCATCGTCCGGCCCGGACCCTACATCTGCGCCGAATGGGACTTCGGGGGCCTGCCCGCCCGCCTCCTCGCCGTCGACGGCCTGCACCTGCGGTGCTCCGACCCCCGCTTCCAGGCCGAGGTGGACGGCTGGTTCGACCTCGTCGTCCCCGAGTTGCTGCCCCACCTCGCGAGCCGCGGGGGCCCCGTGGTGGCCGTGCAGATCGAGAACGAGTACGGCTCGTACGGCAACGACGCGCGATACCGCGCGCACGTCGACAACGCCCTGACCCGACGCGGTCTCGACTGCCTGCTGTTCACCGCGGACGGCGCCCAGGACGCCATGCTCCAGGGCGGCACGGTCCCCGGCCGGCTGGCGACGGCCACCTTCGGAGCCCGACCCGCCGAACGGTTCGACGTCCTGAGGCGCTACCAGCGCACCGGCCCGCTGACCGCCATGGAGTTCTGGATCGGCTGGTTCGACCACTGGGGAGAGGGCCACCACGTCCGCGACGTAAGGGAGTCCGCCGAATCCCTCGACGAACTCCTCGCCACCGGAGCCTCCGTCAACCTCTACATGGCACACGGCGGAACCAACTTCGGCTTCTGGGCGGGCGCCAACCACACCGGGTCACGTCCCACGGACCCCGGCTACCTGCCCACCGTCACCAGCTACGACTACGACGCCCCGATCGGCGAGGCCGGCGAACTCACCGACAAGTTCCACGCCTTCCGCGAGGTCATCGGCAAGTACCTTCCGCTCCCCGACGGCCCGCTGCCCGCCCCGCCGCCCCGGATGGCCCCCGCCCGCGCGACCCCGGCCGGCGCCGCCCCGCTCCTGGGGGCGCTCAGGCTCCTTGGCGGCGGCCCAATCCGCAGGCCCGCGCCCGAGTCCATGGAGAAGCTGGGGCAGGACCACGGTCTGATCCACTACCGCACCACCGTCACCGGGCCGCGCGCCGCCATGCCCGTGCGGATCGACGGCCTCGGGGACCACGCCCACATCTTCGCCGACGGCCGGCTCCTGGGCACCCTCGACCGCAACGCCCCCGACGAGGGCATCGACCTGCCCGTCGGAGAGGCGGGTGTCGTACTCGACATCCTGGTGAGGGCCCGGGGCCGGGTGAACTACGGGCCGCTGCTCGACGACCGCAAGGGCATCTGGCGCGGTGTGCGCCACGGCCACCAGAACCTGTTCGAGTGGGAGATCACCCCTCTGCCGTTGACCGACCTGACCGGCCTCGACTGGTCGACGCCGGCGGGCACCGGGCCCGAGCAGGCCACCCCGACCGACGCCGACGGCGCCGACGCGACGGCGGAGCCCACCTTCCACCGCTTCTGCCACACCCCCCACGAACCGCCGGCGGACGCCTTCATCGACCTCTCCGGCTGGGGAACCGGACTGGTCTGGCTGAACGGCTTCCTGCTCGGCAACTACGACACCCCGCGCGGCCCGCAACGCACCCTGTACGCCCCCGGCCCCCTGTGGCGCGCCGCCGAGAACGAGATCGTGATCCTGGAAATGGAGCGCCCAGGCACCGAACTCCCGCTGAGTGACCGGCCCGATCTCGGCCGCCCGACCGCGATCACGCCCCAGTGAGAGAGGATCCGTGGGTGAAACGTACGAGCACCCGCCTCGCCGACGGCCGCGAGATCTTCTACTACGACGCGGATCCGGACCCGGGCACGGCAACCGGCCCCGCCCCCGTCCGCGCCGTTCCCGACACCCGCCCCCTCGAAGCCGGCGCCGGCGTCGCCACCTCCGAAGTACGCCGTGACCCGCTCCTCGGGGACGCCGTCGTCATCGCCTCCCACCGCCAGGGCCGCACCCACCTCCCGCCCGCGGCCGACTGCCCCCTGTGCCCCTCCACCGCAGGACGTGCGAGCGAGGTCCCGGCCCCGGACTACGAGGTGGCCGTCTTCGAGAACCGTTTCCCCTCCCTCTCGGGGGACACCGGACGCTGCGAGGTCATCTGCTTCACGCCCGACCACGGAACCTCCTTCGCGGAACTCGACGAGTCCCGTGCCGCACTGGTCCTGGCCGCCTGGACCGATCGCACCGTCGAACTCGCCGCGCGCGAAGGCGTCCGACAGGTCTACTGCTTCGAGAACCGCGGCACCGAGATCGGTGTCACGCTCGCCCACCCCCACGGCCAGATCTACGCCTTCCCCTTCGTCACGCCGCGCACCACCCGCATGCTCGCCACCGTCGCCGCGCACCGGGACCGCACCGGCGGCAACCTCTTCGAGGAAGTGCTCGCGGCCGAGCGCGCCGAGGGCACCCGCACCGTCCTCGAAGGGGAACACTGGACCGCCTTCGTCCCGTACGCCGCCCGCTGGCCCTACGAGGTCCACCTCCATCCGCACGCCCGGGTGCCGGACCTGCCCGCCCTCGGCGACGCGGCCCGCGGCGAACTCCCCGGGCTCTACCTCGAACTCCTGCGCCGCTTCGACCGACTGTTCGCAGGATCCGAACCGACGCCCTACATCTCGGCCTGGCACCAGGCGCCGACCGGCGAAGGGCGCGAGGACTTCGCGCTCCACCTTGAGCTGTTCACCATCCGACGCACCGCGGACAAGCTGAAGTACCTCGCGGGGACCGAGTCCGGGATGGAGGCCTACATGAACGACGTCCGGCCCGAGGACGCGGCCGCCCGGCTGCGGGAGGTGGCGAGCCCGTGAACCGCACGGCGCGAGAATTCCGGGACCTGTACGGGAGCGGGCCGGACGGGGTGTGGGCCGCGCCCGGCCGGGTCAACCTGATCGGCGAACACACCGACTACAACGACGGCTTCGCGCTGCCGTTCGCGCTACCGCAACGCACGGAGGTGGCCCTCAGCCGCCGCACCGACGGCCGGCTCAGGCTGCACTCCGCCGACGTGTCCGCCGGTGTGGTCACCCTGGACCTCACCGACCTCGATCCGGGTCGCGCCCCGCGCGGACCGGCCGGCTGGACGGCCTACCCCGCCGGGGTGGCGTGGGCGCTCCTGGAGGCGGGCCTTCCGGTCGGCGGGGCGGACCTCCACGTGCGGTCCGACGTACCTGCCGGGGCGGGCCTTTCCTCCTCCGCGGCCCTGGAGGTGGCCACGGCCCTCGCCCTCACCGAGTCGTACGGGATCCCGCTGCGCGGCCCGGAGCTGGCCGCCCTCGCACGTCGCGCCGAGAACGCCTACGTGGGCGTGCCCTGCGGGGTCATGGACCAGATGGCTTCGGCCTGCGCCACCGAGGGGCACGCCCTGCACCTCGACACCCGCAGCCTCGAACAACACCACATCCCCTTCGACTGCGCCGCGTCAGGGCTGCGGCTGCTCGTCCTGGACACCCGCGTCAAGCACGACCTCGCCGACGGGGAGTACGCCCGGCGCCGCACCTCCTGCCACCGGGCCGCCGAAGCACTGGGCCTGCCCGCCCTGCGCGACCTGCCGTACGAGGACCTGCCCGAGGCGCTGACCCGGCTCGCCGACCCGATCGGACGCCGCCGCGTCCGGCACGTCGTCACCGAGAACGAACGCGTCCTGCGGGTCGAGGCGGAACTGCGCGCGGGACGGCTGCGCGCCGTCGGCCCACTGCTCACGGAGGGACACGCCTCGCTGCGCGACGACTACGAGATCTCCTGCCCGGAGCTCGACCTCGCCGTGGCCACCGCCAACGCCGCCGGAGCGTACGGGGCCCGAATGATGGGCGGTGGCTTCGGGGGCTCGGCCCTGGCACTGATCGACGTGGACGCCGAGGCCGAGGTGACCCGCGCCGTCGTCGGGGCCTTCGCCGCAGCCGGATTCACTCCGCCGCACGTGAGCCGGGCCGTGCCCTCCGCGGGCGCGGGTCGGATCGGCTGAGGGCTGTCCCGTAATCCCCGGCGGGCGTACGACGCCGGCCACGGCACCTCGCCGCGTTGTCGGAACGCCCGAATACGCCCGGTACGAGGACGCTCCTCCGCCTTGCGAGGCACCGCGTCCGACGCCGCGCGCCGATCCACCGGGGATTACGGGACAGCCCTTGGGGCCCCGCGTAGAGCCCCGCCGACGTACCGGGGCGCCGCACACGGCAACGCGGACCCGACCGGCGGAACCCGGAGGAAACCGGGTCCCAAGGGCGTGACGCGGAGTTCACGGGCCGTACTACTCCTCCCGATCGGGCGGCCCTAGAGTGATCACTTGCCGTTCCGGCACCGGACGATCACGGAGGAGCGAAGCACATGCACCACAAGCCCCTGGGCCGTTCAGGACTTCAGGTCTCCGCCGTCGGCCTGGGCTGCAACAACTTCGGCGGCCGGCTCGACGCCCGAGCCACCCGCGCCGTCGTCGACGCAGCCCTCGACGCGGGAATCACCCTTCTCGACACCGCCGACATCTACGGCGGCAGCGGCGGCTCCGAGAGCCACCTCGGCCAAGCCCTCAAGGGCCGCCGCGACCAGGTCGTCCTCGCGACCAAGTTCGGTTACGACGGCGTCGACATGGGATACGGGGCCGCCGCCGGCGCCCGCGGCGGTCGCGCCTACATCCGGCGCGCGGTGGAGGCCTCACTGCGCCGTCTGGACACCGACCACATCGACCTCTACCAGCTCCACAGCCCCGACCCGACCACTCCGATCGCCGAAACCCTCGCCGCGCTCACCGAGCTCGTCACCGAGGGAAAGATCCGCTACATCGGGCACTCCAACCTCAGCGGCTGGCAGCTCGCCGAAGCCGCCCACGTCGCCCGCGAGACGGGCGCCACGCCGTTCGTGTCGGCGCAGAACGAATGGTCGCTGCTCCAGCGGTCCGCCGAACGGGAACTCGTGCCCGCGGCCCTGCACTACGGAGTGGGCGTCCTGCCGTACTTCCCGCTCGCCAACGGCCTGCTCACCGGCAAGATCCGGCGCGGCGCGGCGGTCCCGGCCGGCTCCCGACTCGAAGGGCGCGACGCCTACCTCACCGAGGAGCGCCTCGACACCGTGGAGGCGCTCGCCGCCATCGCCGAGAAGTACGACCGCACGGTGCTGGAACTCGCCATCGGCTGGCTCTCGGCCCGGCCCGGCTGCGCCTCCGTCATCGCGGGCGCCACCTCCGCGGAGCAGGTCCGCGCCAACGCGGCCGTCGCCGACCGCCCGTTGGAGGCGGAACTCCTCGCGGAGATCGACACCGTCGCGGGGAGCCCCGCATGACGGACGCCACCCCCGCGGCGGAGCCCCTGCGCTGCGCCGTCCTCGACGACTACCAGGGCGCGGCCACCACCCTCGCGGACTGGTCGGCGGTCGCCGCTCGGGGCGTCGAGGTGGTCACGTTCGACGACCACCTCGACGACGAGGACGAACTGGCCGCCCGTCTCGCCGGGTTCGACCTCGTCGTCACGCTCCGCGAGCGGGTGCCGTTCCCGGCGAGCCTCCTGGAGCGGCTGCCCCGCCTCAAGTTGCTCGTCGCGAGCGGCATGCGCAACTCGGTGATCGACTACGAGGCCGCCGCGCGCACCGGCCTGACCGTGTGCGGCACCGCCAGCTCCTCCACCCCACCCGTGGAACTGACGTGGGCCCTGCTCCTCGGCCTGGCCCGGGGGATCGCGGTGGAGGCCGCGGGCCTGCGGTCGGGTGAGGGACCTTGGCAGCGGACCGTCGGCGCCGACCTGCACGGTCGACGCCTGGGCCTCCTCGGTCTCGGCAAGATCGGCAGCCGGGTCGCGCGGATCGGCCTCGCCTTCGGCATGGAGGTGTCGGCCTGGAGCGCCAACCTCACGAAGGAACGTGCCGACGAGGTGGGCGTCGCCCTCGCCGGATCCCTGGAGGAACTCCTCGCGGACGCCGATTTCGTCTCCGTCCACCTCGCGCTCGGCGACCGCTCCCGGGGCCTGATCGGGGCGCCCGAACTGGCCCTGATGCGACCGCACGCCCACCTGGTCAACACCTCCCGCAGCGCCATCGTCGACCAGGACGCGCTCCTCGACGCCCTGCGCGAGGGGCGCATCGCGGGCGCGGCCCTCGACGTCTTCGACACGGAGCCGCTGCCCGCCGAGGACCCGGTGCGGACCGCCCCGAACCTCCTGGCGACGCCGCACCTGGGCTACGTCACACGGGCCAACTACGCCACGTACTACGGCGAGGCCGTCGAGGACGTCCTCGCCTTCCTCGACGGCTCACCCGTACGCGTCCTTCCACTGCCCTAGCGGGCCGCCCGGGCTCCCGGGCCGCCCGGGCCGTTTCCATCAGCCGGCCGGGCCGCCCGCCCGGCCCGCCCCGAACGCCCGAGGACCCCGCACCCCGCCGTCGCGCGGGGTGCGGGGCCCTCGGGCCGGATGCGGGCCGGGCGGCCGGCTCAGGACACGATGTCCTTGCGCGAGAACCCCCGGAAGGCCAGCGCGAACAGCACCACGGCGTACGACACCGACACCGCGGCGCCCTTGATCATCCCGCCCCACTCCAACTGCGGCTGCAAGGCGTCCGCCCACGCGAACTGCCAGTGCGCGGGCAGGAACTCGCGCCACGACCCGAGGGCGGTGACGGCGTCCAGCACGTTCCCGACGATCGTCAGGCCGACCGCCCCGCCCACCGCGCCCAACGGCGCGTCCGTCCGCGTCGACAACCAGAACGCGAGCCCGGCCGTGACCAACTGCGAGACGAAGACGAACGCCACGGCCAGCGCGATCCGCGGCAGCGTGTCCGCGGCCGGCAGCGCCCCGCCCGTCGGCAGCTTCAGCGGCCCCCAGCCGTACGCGGCCGTGCCCGCCGCCAGTGCCACCACCGGCAACAGCACGATCGCCGCCAGGCTGAACCCGAGGGCCACGACCAACTTGCTCCACAGCAGCCGGGCCCGGGGCACCGGCGAGGCCAGCAGGTAGCGCAGCGAGGACCAGCCGGCCTCGGAGGCCACCGTGTCCCCGCAGAACAGCGCCACGGGCACCACCAGCAGGAATCCGGCGGACACGAACAGGCAGGTGACCGCGAAGTTCGCGCCCGACTCCGTCGCCGTGTCGATGAGGCTGATCCGGCCGTTGCCGCCGCCCGGACCGTCGTCGCCACCACCCACCGCGAAAGCGATGATCATGACGAACGGCAGTGCGGCCAGCACGCCGGCCATCACCAGCGTCCGCCGCCGGCGCCACTGCCGCAGTGCCTCCACCCGCAGCGGCAGGGTGCGGTTCGCCCGGTAGCCCGGCGCGGTCTCCTGCTGTACGGCGCTCACGCCGCACCTCCGATCAAGGTGAGGAACGCGTCTTCCAGCCGCCGGTGCGGCCCCACCGCCGACACCGGGACGTCCAGCCGTACGAGTTCGGCGATCAGCCCGGCGGCGCTGACGCCGTCGAGCCGGACGAGGAGCCCCTCGTCGGCGGGCAGCACGGAGCCGACCCCCTCCAGGGCCGCGACCTTCTCCACGGTCACGGCGTCCACCGGCCCCTCCAACGTGACCAGCAGGGTGTCGCCGCCGCCGGTGATCTCGGCGACCTCCCCCGCCTGCACGAGCCGGCCCCGGTCCATGACGACCAGGTGCGTGCAGGACTGCTCCACCTCCGACAGGAGGTGGCTGGAGACGATGACGGTCCGCCCCGCGGCGGCGTAGCGGATCATCACGTCCCGCATCTCGCGGATCTGCGGCGGGTCCAGGCCGTTGGTCGGTTCGTCGAGGATCAGCAGGTCCGGCATGCCGAGCATGGCCTGCGCGATGGCGAGCCGCTGGCGCATGCCCTGCGAGTACGTCCGCACCGCACGCTCCAGCGCGTCGCCGAGCCCGGCGATCTCCAGCGCCTCCGCCAGGTGCGCGTCCTCGGCGGGACGGCCCGTGGCCTGCCAGTACAGCTCCAGGTTGGCGCGGCCCGTCAGGTGCGGCAGGAAACCGGCGCCTTCCACGAACGCCCCGACCCGCGACAGCACCGGAGCCCCGGGCCGGATGGGGTGCCCGAAGACCCGGATCTCCCCGGCGTCCGGCGAGATCAACCCCATCAGCATCCGCAGGGTGGTGGTCTTCCCGGCGCCGTTGGGTCCGAGCAGACCGAGCACCTGCCCCTTCTCCACCCGGAAGGACAGGTCCCGCACCGCGTACCGGTCCGCGGCCTTGGCGTAGCGCTTCGTCAGCCCGGTGATGTCCAGCGGTACGTCGGCCAGTGCGGGTTCGGGCTGCGCTTCTCCCACCCGGCTCCCGCCGCGACCCCCGCCGGTGCGCCGGATCCCGAGGAGCGCCACGGCGAGCGCCACCGCGCCGAGCGGCAGCCACCAGGTCCAGGCGGGCAGGTCGGCGGCGGCGGTCGCGACCCCGTCCGCGACGGGCACGGCCAGCGGGCCCTCCGCCGAGACGGTGTACGCGGCCGGTGCGGCGGGTGAGGCGTAGCCGAGGTCGGTGGCGGCGACCACCAGCCGCAGCCGGTGCCCGGCCCGGACGGCGTGGTCGATGGCCGGGAGCCGCAGCCGGACGGTCGCGGTCTCACGGGCGTCCTCCACCCGCACCGGGGCGACCAGCTGGTTCGGCAGCACCTGCTGCCGACCGTCGGGGCCGACGTCGTACACCTTGCCGAACAGGACGGCCGAACCGTCGCCGGCCGTCGACCTCACCTTCAGGGTTACGGCCGGGGTGCCGGTGATCCGCACGTCCTCGGTCAGCGGCTCCGATTCGAAGCGGGCGTTCTGCCCGGGGAAGTCCAGGGCGACACCGGTCCCGAGAGCGGCGAGCTGTCCACCGATGCCGGGCAGGGCCGACAGTGCGGGCGGCGTGCCGCCCGCCGGGTTCGCGAAGGTCTGCTCGCGACCCGACAGGGTGAACTCGCGTGGCGTGGAGCCGAGCCCCGGGTAGGTGTCGCCGGTCGCGCCGCGGAGCTTGATCTGCCCGTCGGTGGAGTCGATGCCGCCGGAGCGGGAGACCCGGAAGGCCGGGCCGGTGTCCACGCCCTCGTCGTCCTTGAGGTACCGGTCGAACCAGGCCGTGATCCGTCCCTCGATCCGGTCGGATTCGCGCATGCCGCCGTCGTGACCACCGGCTGCCCAGTCCACGGAGACGGGCGCGCCGTTCCCCGCGATGGCCTTCGCCATGGCGTCGGCCTGGTCGAGGGGGAAGAGGGAGTCGTCCTGGCCCTGCACGATCAGCGCCGGAACCTTGATCCGGTCGCCCACGGCGGAGGGGCTGCGCCGCTCCAGCAGTTCCCGGGCCTCGGCGTCGGGCTTGCCGGCCACCGCGACCCGCTCGTACATGGCGCACAGTTGCGGCTCGAACCGTCCGCAGCCCGAACCGGTGGCCGCAGCCGCAGTCGGGCCCGCGGCCGTCGGCGCCTGCGGACCGCCCTGGAGGCCGCCCGCCGCGCCGGTGGTGAAGAAGATGCCGGTCCACAGCTTCTTGAACACGCCCTGCGGGAAGAGCGAGTCGGCGAGGTTCCAGTACGTGATCTGCGGCGCGATCGCGTCGACCCGCCGGTCATGGCCCGCGGCCAACAGGGAGACGGCGCCCCCGTACGAGGCGCCCGCGACGCCCACCCGGGGGTCACCGGCGGCGTCCAGCCGCACCTCGGGGCGCTTCGCCAGCCAGTCGACGAGCGCGGACACGTCCTTGACCTCGTGGTCCGGGTCGTTGAGCCCGATCAGCCCGCCGGAGCGGCCGAATCCGCGCGCCGACCAGGTCATGACGGCGTACCCGTCGCGCGCCAGCCGCTCGGCCTGCGCGCGCACGTCCTCCTTGCTCCCGCCGAAGCCGTGGCCCAGCAGCACCGCGGGTCGTTTCCCGTTCCCGCCGCCGGCCGTGAAGTAGGAGGTGTCGATCCCGGCACCGGGCAGGTTCAGGACCTGGTCCTGGCGGTGCACGGCCGGCGCGTCCCCGGCCGCGGCGGCCGCGGTCCAGGTTCCGGCGCCGGCCAGGACGGCGAACGCGGCGACACCGGAGAGCAGGCGGTCTCGGCGGCGCCGTGGCAGTCGGAGCTTCATACCGAAACCCTAAAGCCCCTGGTCCCCCGACCCGAGCTCCTTCAGGTGTAGCCCCGCACCTTCTCAAGGACTACACCCGGTCACCCGCGTACCGCACCTGCGGTACCCGGCCGCGGTATCCGCCCCGGGCCGGACCCGGGCTGCGCCGCGGGCACGTCGGCGGCAGGATGGACCGCATGCTGCTCTCCGAGGTCGCGAGGGTGTCGCGGGAGGTGGCCGAGACCTCCGCCCGCTCCCGCAAGACGGCCCTGCTGGCCGACCTGTTCGCCGCCGCTCCGCCCGAGGAGGCGGCCCTGGTCGTCTCCTACCTCGCCGGGCGCCTGCCGCAGGGCCGGCCGGGCGTCGGATGGCGCACGCTCGGCCGCGCGAGCGAACCCGCAGCCGAGCCCTCGCTCACCGTGACGGGCGTCGACGCCGCCGTCTCCGCCCTCGCCGCCGTCGCCGGGCCCGGCGCGCAGGCCGAGCGCGCCCGGATCGTCGACACCCTGATGGGCGCCGCGACCGAGCCGGAACAGCGGTTCCTGCGCAGCC
The DNA here is from genome assembly GCF_055595445.1 of Streptomyces sp. NPDC040432. Lineage (NCBI taxonomy): Bacteria > Bacillati > Actinomycetota > Actinomycetes > Kitasatosporales > Streptomycetaceae > Streptomyces > Streptomyces sp. NPDC040432. The sequence continues at coordinate 219,400 of NZ_JBVIVP010000006.1, forward strand.
TGCTGTCCGGGGAGGTCCGGCAGGGCGCCCTGGACGCCGTGGCCCTTGACGGGGTGGCCGCCGCGGCCGGGGTGCCGGCGGCCGCGCTGCGCCGGGCCGTGATGCTCGACGGATCGCTGCCCCGGGTCGCCGCCGCAGTCCTGGCCGAGGGGGCGGCCGCGCTGAAGCGGGTGACCCTCCGGGTCGGACGGCCCGTCCAGCCCATGCTGGCCGGCACGGCCCCGTCCGTTGCCGCGGCCCTGACCGCGCTCGGGCCCTGCGCGGTCGAGGAGAAGCTCGACGGCATCCGCGTCCAGGTGCACCGCGACGGGGACGACGTACGCATCCACACCCGCTCCCTCGACGAGATCACCGACCGGCTCCCCGAGGTGGCCGAACTGGTCCGCACCTTCCCCGGGGAGCGGTTCATCCTGGACGGTGAGGTCATCGGGCAGACCCCCGACGGCCGTCCCGTGCCCTTCCAGGAGATCGCGGCGCGGGTGGGCTCCCGGCTGGACGTGGCCGCCGCGCGCCGGACGCTCCCCGTGACCGCTTACTTCTTCGACCTGCTCCTGTCCGGGGACAGGGTCCTGCTCGACCTCGGCGTGCGCGAGCGGTACGCGGAACTCGCCGCGCTGGTCCCCGAGGCCCACCGGGTGGGCCGTCTGGTGACGGAGGACCCGGTGACGGGGAAGGCGGGCGCCGAGGAGTTCTGGACGCGAACCCTGGACCGGGGTCACGAAGGGGTCGTGGTCAAGGCGCTCGATTCCGCCTACGCGGCCGGCCGGCGCGGAAAACAGTGGCTCAAGGTGAAGCCCGTGCACACCCTCGACCTGGTGGTGCTCGCGGTGGAACGGGGCAACGGCCGCCGTACCGGTCTCCTGTCGAACCTGCACCTCGGTGCCCGGGCGGCCGACGGTACCTACGCCATGCTCGGCAAGACCTTCAAGGGCCTCACCGACGCCATGCTGGCCTGGCAGACGGAGCGGCTGGGCGAACTGGCGGTGGAGGACGACGGGTACACCGTGCGGGTCCGGCCGGAACTCGTCGTCGAGATCGCCTACGACGGCCTGCAACGCTCCACCCGCTACCCGGCGGGCGTGGCACTGCGCTTCGCCCGCGTACTGCGCCACCGCCCGGACAAAACGGCGGGGGAGGCGGATACGGTGGAGACCGTACTCGCGCAGGGTGCCCGCGCGGGGACGGGCGCGGACGCCGGCCGGGACACCGGCCCGGACGATGCCGCGCGGTCCGCGCAGGCCGAGGACGAGTGATTTTGCCTCGGAGGCAAGCAACATTGCCAGAAAGGCAAGTCTCTGGCTCAATCGGAGTATGACTCCCGCCCCCGGGGACGGTCCCGACGACGACACGGCCGGTCCCGAGCCCGATCCGGACCGCGAAGCGCCCGACGGCATCCCCGCCGAGCTCCCCACCGTGGCCCCGCAATTGCGTGACCTGCGCCGACGTGCAGGACTGACGTTGGAGGCGGCTGCCGCGCGGGCCCGGCTCTCGCCCGCGCACCTGTCCCGCCTGGAGACCGGGCGCCGTCAGCCCTCGCTGCCGCTGCTGCTCGGACTCGCCCGCACCTACGGGACCACCGTCTCCGAGCTGCTCGGTGAAACCCCGGCCACGGCCGATCCCATCGTACGGGCCGGTGGTCCGGGCGCCCGCGAGGCCGACGGTTGGACGTACTGGCAGGCCGGCGGCTCCGGCCGCGGCATGCAGGCGCTGCGGGTGCACGTGCCCGCCCCGGCCGCGGTCGTGAAGGGGACGCGGGAGCGCGGGCAGGGCGAACTGGTGCGCGTCCATCCCGGGGAGGAATGGCTGTACGTCCTCGCGGGGCGGCTACGGCTGCACCTGGGGGAGAGCGAGCACCTGCTGGAGCCGGGGGACAGCGCGCACTTCGACTCGCTCACCCCGCACCGGATCGCCGCGGCCACGGCCGGCGGAGTCGACCTGCTGTTCGTCCACACACTGCTCCAGAGCAGCCTCGCGGGGCTGTGCCTCGGCGGCGCCGAGCACCACCCCCGCTGACCGAGGAGCCGCACCCGTGTCGCAGCCCCAGCCCCAGCCGCAGATCCAGTCGCAGTACGAGGGAGAGAACGTGCCGCACGTCACCGAGAACACCGCGCGGACCGGGAGCGCCGCGCCGGCGGAGGTCACCGAGCCGGCCGAGGCGGCGTCCGCGCCGACCCTGATCAGCCGCATCGAGTCCAAGTTCCCGCGCGGCCTGATCATCAGACTGATCGCCTACCTGTTCGTGGGCCACCTCTTCGCCTTCTTCGTCTACCTCCTCTTCGTACTGGGCGCCGAGAACCAGTAAGGGGACCCCGCCGCCGGCGGCGGCCGTCCCACCCAGCCGAGCACGAGCACGGAGGCCACCGCCGCGAACGCGCACCAGGTGGAGGCGAATTCCAGTCGCCACAGCGCCGCGCAGAGCGCCGCCCCGACCGCCAGGACGGCTCCCAGCAGCCGCAGCCGTCGGTCGGCGGTGAGCAGCAGGGCGCCGAGGGTGGATCCCAGGTATCCGGCGAGGACGAGCGGGACGTAGGGCACGTTCAGTGCGTAGCCGAGGACGTGCCCGCGGACCTCGGCGGTCACCGGCCGAGTGGCCAGACAGTGGATGAGGACGGCGGCCGTGGCGGCGCCGACGGCGACCGGTACCCACAGCCGGCGCGGGGCACCCGGCCCGGCGGCCGGCAGTACCCCGATCGGCACCCACAGCGGCAGCACCGGCAGGGCGATCACGGCCCAGGCGGTGGTGGCGGGGCCGCAGCCGCCGCCGGAGCTCCAGACTGCGGTCTCCACCAGCTGGTGGACGCCCAGCAGGAGCGGCAGCGCGGCGACGGGCATGTCGCGGGCCCGCCGCACGCGTGCCAGGCACACGACCCCGACGCCGGAGACGACCGTGCCCGCCGTGAGGTCCGCCGCCGCGCTCCAGCACACGGGTCAGCCGCCCGTGGGGGTCGGCGCCGGCGCCCGCGAGCACGACGGGACCGCCGCGCCGGAACGCGCGCCCGAACCCGCCCCTGCGCCCGAACCCGCGCCTGCGCCCGAAGCCGAACCCGAAGCCCAACCCGAAGTTGAACCCGAATTCGCGGCCCGGGCGGCGTTCCCGACGCGTTCCGCGTCGCCGACGGTGACCGCGCGCCGCGGGACCAGTGGGGCGTCGGACATTCTCACCTCCGCGGAAGGCCCCGTTCCCACCGTACGTGCGGCCCCGGCCCGCCGCCGCACCCAAGACCGCCGCACCCGCCCCGGCCGCACCAGCCCCCGCCGCCCACTTCGCCCCACGCCCACGTCGCCCGGGCTCACTTCGCCGTCGTTCCCGGTGGCTCCAGCGGCGGCGCGGTGACCCCGCACTGGGTGCGGCACTGAGGGTGGGGCGCCCCGGGCGCGGGGGAGCGCACGGTGGCCCAGGCCAGCACGGATCCGGCCACGAGCACCCCCGCGCACCAGGGCATGGCCCGTCGGAACGCGGCGTCGAAGGCGTCCGCGGACAGGTAGGCGTCCGGGCCCATCCCCGCCAGCAGCGGCAGCGCGGCGACGGCCAGGAGACCGGCGGCGCGGGCGGCGGCGTTGTTGATGCCGCTGGCCAGCCCGGCCCGCCCGGGGTCCACGGAGGCCAGGACGGTCGCCGTCAGCGGGGCCACCAGGGTCACCATGCCCGCGCCCAGGACGAGCAGGGCGGGCAGCACGTCCGCCACATAGGACGCGTCGGGGCCGGCGCGCAGCGTGAGCAGCATGCCGGCCGCGCACAGCAGCGGACCCACCGTCAGCGGGATCCGGGGGCCGATGCGCTCCCCGAGCTCACCGGAGCGGGCCGACAGCAGCAGCATCAGGGCGGTGGTCGGCAGCAGCGCGGCGCCGGCGGCCAGCGCCGAGTACCCGGAGACGACCTGGAGCTGGAGCACGATGAGGAAGAAGAAGCCGCCGAAGGCCGCGTACACGCAGACGGTGACCAGGTTGACGGCCGTGAACTGGCGGGAGGCGAAGATGTCGGGCGGCACCATCGGGTCGGCCCGCCGCCGTTCGACGGCCACGAACGCGCCGGCCAGTACGAGCCCGCCCACGGCCGCCGCGACGACGAACGGGGATCCGGACCGGGCCTCGATCAACGCGTAGGTGAGCAGCGCCAGTGAGGCCGCCCCCAACACCGCGCCCAGCACGTCGAACCTCCCGTGCGCCTGCGGGTCCCTCGACTCCGGTACGTGTTTCAGGGCGACGGGCACGCACAGCGCGGCGAGCGGCACGTTCAGCAGGAACACCCACCGCCAGCCCGGTCCGTCCACCAGCCAGCCGCCGAGGAAGGGCCCCACCGCCGCGCCGACGCCGCCGAGGCCCGACCACAGGCCGACGGCCCTGCCCCGGTCCTGCGCCCGGATCGAGCCCTGGATCAGCGCGAGGGAGCCGGGTGTCAGCAGTGCGCCGCCGATCCCTTGCAGGGCGCGGGCCGCGATCAGCACCCCGGCGTTCGGCGCCAGCCCGCACAGCAGGGAACCGGCCGCGAACCACACCACGCCGAGGACGAAGATCCGCCGACGCCCGAAGCGGTCGCCGAGCGCCCCGCCGACGAGGATCAGCCCGGCCAGGGTCAGCAGGTAGGCGTTCACCGTCCACTGGAGGACGGCCAGGTCGGCGTCGAGATCCCGCCCGATCCGGGGGAGCGCCACGTTCACCACGGTCGAGTCCAGCAACGCCATGGCCGATCCGAGGACGGTGGTGAACAGGATCCACCGGCCCCGAGCCGTTCCGAGGGGGACGTCGGGCGCGGGTGAGGTCATGTCCCCAGGCTGGCCCGCGCCGTGGCCGAAGGCCACCCGGAGGACGCTCCGGTCCCGGCCGCGCCGGCACCGGGTTCGGCTCATAAGGCCCTCTTGTAATGAGCATGGCACCTCGTTCACCATGACCCGCGCACGTCACATGCGCACTTTCCGTACAACCTGTCCACGGCGTACGAGGAGACCCCACGTGGCCCAACGCAACAGACGATCCTTACGCGCGGCGCTCGCCGCGCTCACCTCGGTCCTGCTCCTGCCCGTCGGCGCGGGTGTCGCCGCCGCCGCGCCGGAACCCGGCCCCGCACCGAGCGCGGCCGAGCGCAAGATCGAACCCAAGCTCCGCACCCAGCTCGACGAGTCGGCCAAGGCCGTCTTCTGGGTGTATCTCGACAGCGCCGCCGACCTGACCGCCGCGGGGAAACAGCAGACCCGCGCCGCGAAGGCCGAAACGGTTCTGCGGCTGAAGAAGGACCACGCCGCCCGTAGTCAGGCCGAGGTCCTCAAGGCCCTGGACGGAGCGAAGGCCGAGTACACCTCGTACTGGATCGTCAACGCGGTGCGCGTCGTCGGCAGCCAAAAGCTCGCCGGGTCCCTCGCGCAGCGCCCCGAGGTCTCGCGCATCGACGCCGACGACAAGGTCACCCTCCCCAAGCCCGCCGAGGGCCACCGGGAGAAGGCCCTCGCCGACGCCGTCGAATGGAACATCGACCGGATCAAGGCACCCCAGGTGTGGGACCAGCTCGGGGTCCGGGGTGAGGGCATCGTCGTCGCGAACATCGACAGCGGTGTCGACCACACGCACCCGGCGGTGAACAACCAGTACCGCGGCAAGAACGCGGACGGGTCGTACGACCACGCCTACAACTGGTTCGACCCGGCGGGTGTCTGCGACACCGCCGCGCCCTGCGACAACAACGACCACGGCACCCACACGATGGGCACCATGGTCGGCGACGACGGCGGCGCCAACAAGATCGGCGTGGCCCCGGGGGCCAAGTGGATCGCCGCCAAGGGCTGCGAGTCCAACTCCTGCTCCGAGGCCTCCCTGCTCGCCTCCGGCCAGTGGATCGTCGCACCGACCGACCTCAACGGCCAGAACCCGCGTCCCGACCTGGCCCCGCACATCGTCAACAACTCATGGGGCGGCTCGGGCGGCGACACCTGGTACCAGGAGATCGTCAACACCTGGCGCGCCGCCGGGATCTTCCCGGCCTTCTCCAACGGCAACGCCGGACCGGGCTGCTCCACCAGCGGCTCCCCGGGCGACTACGCGAACTCCTACAGCTCCGGCGCGTTCGACATCAACAACACGATCGCGCCCTTCTCCTCGCGCGGCGCCGGCCCCGGCGGCATCATCAAGCCGAACATCGCAGCGCCCGGCGTGAACGTCCGATCCTCCGTCCCCGGCGGCGGCTACGAGGCGTTCTCCGGGACCTCCATGGCATCGCCGCACACCGCGGCCGCCGTGGCCCTGCTGTGGTCCGCCGCACCCGCCCTCGAAGGCGACGTCGCGCAGACCGAGTCCCTCCTGGACGGTACCGCCGAGGACACCGACAGCAGCCAGTGCGGCGGCACCCCGGCCGACAACAACGTCTTCGGCGAAGGCCGGCTCGACGTCCTGGCCGCAGTGAACGCCGCCCCGCGCGGTGCCATCGGCGCACTCGGCGGTACCGTCCGCGCCGCGGGCGGCGAGCCCGTCGCCGGGGTCAAGGTCACCGCCGACGGCCCGATCGACCGCACGGCCACCACGGCCGCCGACGGCAGCTACCGGTTCGCCGCCCTCTCGGTCGGTGACTACGCGCTGACCGCCGCCAAGTTCGGCTACGGACAGCAGACCCTGACCGCGACGGTGACCGAGAACGGCACTGCCACCGGGGACTTCACCCTCGTCCAGGCCGCCTCCGGCAAGCTCACCGGTACCGTTTCCTCGGCCGCCGGGCCCGCCGCGGGCGCCACCGTCACCATCGCGGACACCCCCGTGACCGCCACCGCCGACGCACAGGGCCGCTTCGAGGTGACCCTGCCGCACGGCACGTACGACGTGAACGCGACGCACTCCTCCCGCTGCGTCACCGGAGGAACGGCGAGGGTCACCGTCGGCGGGGACACCACCACCAGCATCAACCTCCCCGAACGCACCGACGGCTACGGCTACGCCTGCGCCGCCGGCGACCGCCCCTACTCCCCGGGGAACCGGCAGCTCGCGCTGACCGGCGACAACACCACCGAGCGCGTCGACCTCCCGTTCCCGCTGCCGCTGTACGGAAAGACGTACGCCCAGGCCTGGATCGGGACGAACGGCACCGTCAGCTTCGGTGGCAACCACACCGGTGACATCAACGGCGACCTGCCGAGCACGGCCACTCCCAACGCGGCCCTGTACCCCTTCTGGGACGACCTCGTCGTCGGCGCGGCGGGCAGCGGCTCGGGCGTATTCACCGCCGTCACCGGCACGGCCCCGCACCGCAGTTACGTGATCGAGTGGCGCGAGGTGTCCCACTGGTCGGCGCAGGCGGAGAAGTTCTCCTTCGCCGCGGCCATCGGTGAGGACGGCACCGTGACCTACTCCTACAAGGGCACGGGCGGCACCGGCATCAAGGGCGGCTCGACCGCCACCGTCGGCCTGGAGAACGCCACCGGCACCGACGCCTTCAAGTACTCCTTCAACACCCCGGTCATCACCGACGGCCTGTCCATCGGCTTCCGGACCACCAAGAGCGGTGTCGTGGCCGGCCGGGTCCTCGACGCCAACGACGGCAACGGCGTCGGCGGCGCCACCGTGACCGTCGGCAGCGGCGACACCGCCGTCTCCGCCGTCACGGCCGCGGACGGCGGCTACGTCGTCCAGAGCCCGTCCGGGAACCGCCCGGTCTCCCTGACGGCCCCGTCCTACGAGTCCGCGCAGGCGACCGTCGACGTCAAGGCGGCCGACGTCACGACCGTGACCCAGTCCCTGCGCACCGGCAAGGTCACCGCCGCCAAGTCCGCGGTGGAGGTCGTCCTGCCCGCCGGCCAGAAGCGCACCCGTACCCTCGACCTCACCAACCCCGGCCTCGGCACGGCGTTCACGGTGACCGAGGACGCCGCCTGGCTCACCGCCACCCCGGCCGACGGGAACCTGCCGACCGGAGGCAGGACGGCGCTCAACCTCGCGGTGGACACCGAGGGCCTCGCCCCCGGCACCGTACTGACCGCGGACCTGAAGATCACCTCGGCCAGTGGCCGCAACCCGGTCCTCACGGTCCCGGTCAAGATCGTGATCCCGCGCTACCAGCTCGCCCTGGACGCGGGCTCCGACTACCCCGCCACCGACGCCGCGGGCGACGCATGGTCCCCGGACCGCAAGTACACCCCCGGGTCCTACGGCTACCAGGGCAACGCCACCGTCCAGTCCACCGGCCGCACCATCGCCGGCACGGACGACCAGCGGCTGTTCCGCAACGCCCGTGAGGGCATGTACGAATACCGCTTCGACAACGTGCCGAACGGCACCTACACGGTGGAACTGGGCTTCGCCGAGCTCTCCTCCGCCAAGCCGAACAAGCGCGTCTTCGACGTCCTGGCGGAGGGCGCCCAGGTCCTGCCCTCCCTGGACGTCTCCCTGGAGGCGGGCACCTACACCGCCCTGACGAAGAGCTACACGGTCACCGTCACGGACGGGGTCCTCAACCTCCGGTTCGTCACGCACAACGGATTCGGCAAGCCCCTGCTGAACACCCTGCGGGTCACCGACCGCCCCGACCGGAGCTGACGCCCACCCTGACGGACAGGGAACGGAGGACGGGCGGGGCGTCCGGGCGGTTGCCCGGGCGCCCCGCCCCCGGCATTCGGGTGGCGGACGCCGACTCCGCCACGACCTGCCCGGCGCGCCGCGCGGGGCGACGTAGCGTGGCCGACCATGACCACCCCGCACAGCGAGCAGGGCGCCCGGATCGACGCCCTCGTGGGCCGCGCCGACCCGGACGCGATCTGGGCGGTGGGTTCGGCGGACTCCGTCCACGCGGCTTCGGACGCCGACGACGAGAGCCCGTTCGACGCCGGCGCCCTGACGGCCGTACTGGCGGTGTGGCCCGTCCTCGGCAGCCTCGTCACCAGCGGCGAGCTGACCCTCCACACCCCCCTCACCGCATACGGCGGCCAGGCCGCGGACGGACTGCCCGGCGGAACCACCGCCCACCACCTGCTCACCCACGCCGACGGACCGGCCGCCCTGGCGGCGCTCACCCGGCTCGCCGAGCACCTGTGCGGCGTCCCGCCGACCGAATTCGCCGCCACCAGGATCTGGGCCCCCCTCGGCATGGCCCGCACCCGCCCGGCCGACACGACCCTCCACACCACCGGCGCCGACCTCGCCCGGTTCCTGCGGCACCTGTTGTCCGGGGCGGACCACCCCATCGCCCACGCCTGGACGACCGAATCGCTGCGCATCCGCACCGGTGAACTCACCCCCGCCCGCGGCCTGCTCTGGCATCCCGCGCCCGCCGGGGTGTGGGCCCACCACCCGCCGTCCGGGGCCGGCCCGGCCCTGTGGATCTCCCCCCGCCACGGCCGCTGGGCCACCCTGCGAACCACCCCGGGACCGGGCCGCGGCAGCACGTTGCGCACCGCCTTCCGTGAGGCCGTGTTCGTTGCAACTCCCGGTGTTTGAGCTGCTGTTGTACGATCCGAAAGCATGAAGAAGACCAGCCGGAAGCCCTCGGACGTGCCCGACCCCCGAACCCGCTGGGACGAGATCACACCCGGTCTCTGGATGGGCGGTCACATCTGGGCCGACGGGGTCGGTGGCCTGCGCACCGCCGTCGTCGGGAACGAGTTCGACCTCGTCATCAGCTTGTTCACCGTCCCCGGCCACGGCCCCGGGCCGGACACCGAACACATCGTCGGCGAGATGCCGGACGCGGCGCTCACCACCATCCAGCTCCGCGGCGTCCAGCACCTCGCCCGCACCGCCGGGCGGGCCGTGGACTCGGGCCGCCGCACCCTCGTGCGCTGCTACTCCGGATACAACCGCTCGGGCCTCGTCGTGGCCCAGTGCCTCGTCGACCGGGGCATGCCCGCCGTCGGGGCCATCGACCTGATCCGCGCCCGCCGCTCTCCCTGGGCCCTGCACAACCCCGTCTTCACCGAGTACCTCACCGCCGGCCTGGACACCGCCGCCCTGCTCGGGGGCCTCGACCCACTCCCGTAGCGCAGTCGGAGCGCGCACCCCGGCACGGCGACGTACGGTGATCCCGAAGTCACCGTCCGTGGACCGCCGGCGTTGCGGGGGTCCGCGGTTGCCCCCGCCCCCTGCGCACGACGCGAGGAACCCATGTCCGACGCCGTGACCGCCCCGGCCGCCGACCCGGATGTCGAGACGCTCGACGCCCTGTGCCGGGAACTGGCCGAAGCCGCCGACGCCGTCGGCGAGGCCGCCCGGTACGCATCCGGACTCGCCCTCGGAGCCCGGCTGCCGGCCGCCGCGTTGCTGGGCCGGGGAGGGCGCCGCCGGGCCTGGCGCACCCTGCTGCACACCCTCACCGACCCGGCCGGACTCGGTTGGGCCCCGCGCGGGCGGGGCGTGGCGAGCGCCGGCTGGCTCGCGGGGATCCTGGCCCGCCGGGAGAACCTGGCCGTGAGCACCGCCGTGTGCGGTCTGAAGGCCCGGATCAGGGTCGCGGGCCTGGACCGGCCCGAGCTGTACGCCGACCCCGACTGCGCGGCCGTCCTGCGTGCCGTGGCGCAGGGCAGGCAGGCCGACGCGACCCGTGCGTTCCGTGCCGTGGTCCGCGAGCGCGGCGCCCGGCACGCCTTCACGGCACTTGCGCCGTCCTTCGCGGACATCCTGGCCTGGCAGGCCCTGACCGACGAGAACCCCTTCAACGACCACGCGGGCTGGCAGGTCGCCACCGGCCGGGCCGTGACCGCGCCTCCTCTCCTGGGTCTCGGCGCCGCCCTGCGCGCCTTCTTCGACCCGGGCCCGGTACGTGAGGAACCCCCGGGTCCCGGCGAGGTGACTCCCGGCGCCGCCGACACCACCGCCACCCTCGCCGGCTACGTGCGCAACACCGGGCTGATCGCCGGGTCCGATGCCGTGCTCGTCCAGGAACTGACCGGTGACGACGGAGCGCTGCGGCACGTCGTCCACCTGCCGGACCGGGCCTGCGCGACGATCCGCGCGGTGGCGCGGGCCGTGCGCGGCGAAATCCCCTCGGGGGCCGAACTGGCCCTGGTCGGGCGGGGCCTGGGCGCGGTCGCCGCGCTGGAACTGGCTCGGGACCGGGACTTCACCGCCGTCTACGCCGTCACCCACGTCGTGGCCGTCGGGGTGCCCGCCGGGGTCGGGGCGCACGCGGGCCCGGGTACCCGGCTGTTGTGCGTGCCGGGGGCCGGCGCAGCCGACGCGGCGCGGCTGGGCGGCAGGATCTCGGACTCGCGCCTCGTCCCGCTGCCCGGCCGTGACTGACCGGGTCCGGCGCCCCGACCCCGCGGGCGACGTCCCGCCGGATCCGTGGCACGGCCGTCCGGGCGGCCGGCGGCCCCACGACGACACTCCCCTGGAGGAGCCCTTGAGCGACTGTCCCCGGCCGGTTCCGGGTCCGCCCGCCCCGGCCGACGGCCTGCGCAGCCATTGCGCGGCCCTGCGCTCGCACGCCCGACGGCTGCGCGCGGGCGCCGACGCGCTGGACTGGCGGGGTCCGCAGGGCGACGCGTTCCGGGCCGAGATCACCGCGCTCGCGGACCGCTGCGCGAAGGCCGCCGACGGGTTCGCCCTCGCCGCCGCCCAGATGGACATCGGCCGGCGCCGCCCGCGCGGCTGATTCCCGCGGGCGGCGCCGACCCGCGGGCCGTCGGAAGGCTCAGAAGGCCGGCCGAATGCTCAGAGGACCAGGGAGAGCAGCAGCACGAAGCCGAGGCCGACCACCGAGATGATGGTCTCCATCACCGACCAGGTCTTCAGGGTCTGTCCGACGGTCATCCCGAAGTACTCCTTGACCAGCCAGAACCCGGCGTCGTTGACGTGGCTGAAGAACAGCGAGCCCGCGCCGATGGCCAGGACCAGCAGGGCGGTCTCCGTCGTACCCATACCGGCGGCGAGGGGGGCCACCAGGCCCGCGGCGGAAATGGTGGCCACGGTCGCCGATCCCGTCGCGAGCCGGATGGTCACGGCGATGAGCCAGGCCAGCAGCAGGGTCGGGACGGCCCAGTTCTCGGACAGGTCCAGGATCATCTGCCCGACGCCCACGTCGATCAGGGTCTGCTTGAAGCCGCCGCCCGCGCCGACGATCAGCAGGATGCCCGCGATGGGGGCGAGTGACTTCTCCACGGTGGACGACAGGCGTTCCTTGGTGAAGCCGGCGGCCCGACCGAGGGTGAACATCCCGACGAGGACCGCCGCGAGTAGGGCGATCAGCGGGGAACCGGCGACGTCGGTGACCCGCTGGAGCCCGTTCGCGGGGTCGTTGACGACGATGTCGACCAGTGCCTTGATCAGCATCAACGCCACCGGCAGCAGCACGGTGAAGACGGTCGCCCCGAAGCGCGGCCGGTGCTCGGGGTCCACGGACGCGCTCTGCGGGATCATGTGCTCGGGCGCGGGGATGTCCACCCAGCGGGCCGCGTACCGGGCGAACAGCGGACCCGCGATGATCACGGTCGGGATCGCGACGAGCACGCCGAGGGCGAGGGTGACGCCGAGGTTCGCGCGCAGGGCGTCGATGGCGACCAGGGGCCCGGGGTGCGGCGGGATCAACCCGTGCATCACCGAGAGTCCGGCCAGCGCCGGAATGCCGATCCGCATCAGGGAGTAGTTGCCGCGCTTGGCGACCAGCAGGACGACCGGGATCAGCAGGACGATGCCGACCTCGAAGAACAGCGGCAGACCGATCACGGAGGCGATCAGGACCATGGCCCACGGCATGGCCCGGCCCTTCGCCCGGGCCAGGATGGTGTCCACGATCTCGTCGGCGCCCCCGGAATCCGCCAGTAGCCTGCCCAGGATCGCGCCGAGCGCGATCAGCACGCCGACCCCCGCGACCGTGGAGCCGAGTCCGGCGGTGAAGCTGGTGACGGTCTTGGCGAGCGGCGCGCCGGCGAACACGCCCAGGGCGAGCGAGCCGATGGTCAGGGCGAGGAAGGCGTGCAGCTTGAGGCGGGATATGAGCAGGACGATGACGGCGATACCCGCGAGGACGGCGAGGCCCAGCCGGGTGTTCCCGGCCGAGGTGATCGGTCCGGTGGCGGCCGCTGCCAGAGTCTCGACGCTGAGACTGGTCACGGTGACGGATCCTCGAATCTCTAGGGGCGGTGCGGCAGGGGGAGCGCGGCGAGCGCGGCCAGTGCCCGGGCGGTGATCTCTTCGGGGGACCCGGACACGTCGACGACGACACCGAGCTCGTCCGCCCGGAGCGGTTCGAGCGTGGTGAACTGCGATGCGAGCAGGGCGGTGGGCATGAAGTGGCCCTTGCGCTCGGCCATGCGCCGCTCGATCAGAGGTCGGTCCCCGGTGAGGTGGACGAACACGGCCCCGGGCGCGGCGGCCCGCAACCGGTCGCGGTAGGCGCGCTTGAGCGCGGACGCCGCGACGACCCCGCCACGGGTTCCGGCCCGGTCGCGGATCCAGTCCCCGATGGCGTCCAGCCACGGCCACCGGTCGGCGTCGTCCAGCGGGGTTCCGGCGGACATCTTGGCGACGTTGGCCGCCGGGTGGAAGGCGTCGCCCTCGGCGTACGGAAGTTCGAGCGCGGTGGCGAGCAGTCGCCCCACGGTCGTCTTGCCGGTGCCGGCGACGCCCATCACCACAATGACGCGCTGGGAGCTCACGTCGTACCTCGCTGTCCTCGTCGACATCGGTTCGTGTGGCACCACTGAAGCCTATTAAGTAGTACTTATTCAAGAGTCGGGCGGCATACATCACATCATTCGCTCGCCCGGTCGTCACCGTACGCTTACGCCATGACCACCGACGGCAGCCCGGCGCAAGGCCTCCACTCCCTGGTGCTGGACACCCTCGGCCTCGCCATCACGGCCGGCGAGCACCCCCCGGGCAGCGTCCTGCGCACCGACGAGATCGCCGAACGCTTCGACGCCTCGCGAACCGTCGTCCGCGAGGTCGTCCGCGTGCTGGAATCCATGCAGCTCGTCGAATCCCGCCGCCGGGTCGGCGTCACCGTCCGCCCCGCCGAGGAATGGAACGTCTACGACCCCCGCGTCATCCGCTGGCGCCTCGCCGGCACCGACCGGCCCCGCCAGCTCCGCTCCCTGACCGTGCTGCGCTCCGCCGTCGAACCGGTCGCCGCCGGGCTCGCCGCCGAACGCGCCACCCCGCAGCAGTGCGCCCAGCTCACCGAAGCCGCCCTCGGCATGGTCCGCACCTCCCGCGGCCACCAACTGGAGGGCTACCTCGGCCACGACATCGCCTTCCACCGCATCGTGCTGAACGCCTCCGGCAACGAGATGTTCGCCCGGCTGGGCGACGTCGTCGCCGAGGTGCTCACCGGCCGCACCCAGCACTCCGTGATGTTCCACGACCCCGACCCGGCCGCCGTGACCCTCCACGTCCGCGTCGCCGAAGCCGTCCGCGAGGGGGACGCCGTCGCCGCCGAGGCCCTGACCCGCCGGATCGCCCTCGGGGCCCTCGACGAGCTCGACGTCCTCGCCCCCTGACGCCGACGCCGACCGCGCCGCACCGGGGCGGCCCTCGGGCGCCCTTCGGGACATCGCCTTCCCGGGGACGGTACGCGGAACCCGCGCCGTACGACAGACTGGGCGGGTGCTGGGACATGATGCCGAGGACGCCGAGGGCGGACCCGCCGCCTTCGTCGGCCGGAACGACGAACTGGACGCGCTGCGCACGGCCTTGGCCGCCCGCCGGCTGATCACCCTGACGGGACCGGGCGGTGTCGGCAAGACCCGGCTGGCCCGGCGGGCCCTACGTCACACCGCCTCCGCACGGGACCCCTTCCCCGACGGGATCCACTGGGCCCACCTGTCCCCGCTGCCCGACGACCGGCTCCTCCTCGACACCGTCGCCGACGCCCTCGACCTGGCCGACCACACCCCCCGCACCCTCGCCGAAGCCGTGCGGACCTGGATCGGCGACCGCCGACTGCTCCTCGTACTGGACTGCTGCGAGCACCTGACCGCCGCCGTCCGCGACCTCGTACGGGACCTGCTGGAGGCGGCCCCGCACCTCGTCGTCCTCGTGACCAGCCGGGAGCCCCTCGCACTCGCCGACGAACACGTCATGCTGATCGGCCCGCTGCCCCACACCGCCGGCTCCGACGAGGCCCTCGCCCTGTTCACCGCCCGCGCCGACGCCTCCCGGCCCGGGCAGCCGCCCGCGTGGACGCCCGAGCGGATCACTGCCGCCCGCGCCATCTGCGCCCGCCTCGAAGGGATCCCCCTCGCGCTGGAACTGGCCGCCGCCCAGTTGGCGGAGCACACCGTCGAGGACCTCGCCGCACGCCTGGCCCGCCGCATCGGCCTGCTCCCCGCTGCCGGCGGACCGGACGTACTGCCGCCCCGCCACCGGGCCCTGCGCACGGCCATCGGCTGGAGCCACGAGTGGTGCGCGCCGCGCGAACGCCTGCTGTGGCTGCGGCTGTCCGTCTTCGGCGGCGGCTTCGACGAGTCGGCCGCGACGGCCGTCTGCTCCGCGCCCCCGCTGCGGCCCGCCGACGTACCGCCACTGTTGGCGGCGCTGACCGACAAATCCGTCGTACGCCGCTTCCCGGACGGCGGCCACCGGATGCTCGACACCATCCGGGAGTACGGGGCCATGTGGCTCGACGGCGTCGGCGAACAGGACGCCCTGCGGGCCCGACACGCCGCGTACTTCCTCGACCTGGTGCGCACGGCCGAACGGCAATGGCTCGGCCCGGGGCAGCGGGACGCCTACCACCGGATCGCCACCGGCCACCAGGACCTGTGCGCCGCCCTCGACCACCACCTGGCCACCGAACCGGCCGTCGCCGTGGAACTGGCGGGCCGCGTCGGCTTCTTCTGGGCCTGCTGCGGCCATCTGCACGCCGCCCGGAGCTACCTGGAACGGTCCCTGGCGGCCGCCCGCCCCGAGGACGTCGACCTCGACGACCGGATCCGAGCCCTGTGGGCGCTCGGGGTCACCCTGCTCCTCCAGGGGGAGCAGGAGGAGGCCCACCGGCTGGCGGTCACCTGCGAGGCACTCGCCGCGAGCGAGGAGGCCGGCGCGCCCGCCGCCCTCGACGCCGCCTACCTGCTGGGCCTGAGCCACCTCCTGGCCGGCCGGCCGCTCGCCGCCCGGATCGTCGCCGACAACGCCCTGGAGGCCCACCCCGGCACCCCGTTCGACTCGCCGCCACGGCTGCGCTGCCACCTCGTCCGGGTGTTCGCCCTCACCGGGATGGGCCTCTTCGACGACGCCCGGGACCACGCGGAACGGCTGCGGGCCGGCTGCGCCGCCCGCGAGGAACACTGGACCCGCGCCTACGCCGACTACCAACTGGCCCTGATCTCCCTCTTCGAGGGCCGCCCCGTCGACTCCGCCGCACACGCCCGGGCCATGCTGGACGGCAAGCGGGAACTCGGCGACAGCTTCGGCACGGCACTCGGCCTCGACCTGCTGGCCGCCGCCCGGGCCGCCGCGGGCGACGAGGCGGGAGCCGCGCACGACTACGGCGCCGGCCACGCCTACTGGCAGGCGGTCGGACACCCCCAACGGGGTACCCCGGAACTCGGGCCCGTACGGGCGGAGTTCGAACGCACGGCCCGGGGCGCGCTGGGCGACCGGGCCTACGAGGCCGCCTTCCAGGAAGGCGTCCGCCACGGCCACGCCCAACGCGCCCGCTCCCACGTCACCTAGACGCTGCCGGTGGAACCCCGGGCGATGGTGGTGGCGGCGCTCGGCTGCCGGGCGGCGATGACGTCGGCGAGCGCGGTCAGGTCCGGCTCGGGAAGCCGACGTTCGGCGTGCAGCATGCGCAGGGCCGCGGTCAGGTGCTCCTCGTCGGCCGGCCCGTGGAGGTTCGCGAGGTACGGGGGCAGCAGCAGGGCGAGCGAGGCGAGGTCGGCGCGGGCGCACAGCCGCTCCAGCAGCGGGCGCACCGGATCGGGGTCGGCGGGCCGGGGATCCGTCGCGCGCAGCCCGTCCGCGACGCGCAGTCGCAGCCAGTCGGCGTAGGGGCCCGGAGGCAGGTCACCCAGGCGGGCGGCGCCCGCTTCGAAGTGTGCGCGGGCCTCGGCCCGCTCACCGAGTTCGAGCAGGGCGCGGCCCAGCGCCCCGTGCAGCGACGGGTAGAAGGGGCGGACGCGCTCGTCGCTCACCAGGTCGGCGAGCTCAAGGCAGGTGCGGTTCCAACGCGCGGTGTCCTCGGGGGTCGGCTGGTGCCGGGCCAGGTAGTGGGCGGCGACGCAGGCCTCGTAGTCGTCGCGGGCCGCGTCCCAGGCCCGGCGGAAGAGGGCGTGCGCGGCCTCGCCCCGGCCGGCGGCCTCGGCGGCCATGCCCTCGGTGCACAGGCGTACGACGATGTTGTCGGGGTCCACGGGATCTCCTCGGGGGTGTGGCCGCGGGCCCGGACGGGTGCCGCCGTCGGGCGGCGCGGCGCGGGGGCGGGGCAGGGGCGGGGGCCGGTCCGGGTCGGGGCGGCTCGGGGCGGTCCTCGGGCGGGGTCAGCCCTCCGGGAGGGCGACGGGCATCACCAGGGTGGTGAAACTGCCCTGGTCGGCGGAGCGCACCAGCACGGGCAGGGCCGGACCCGACACCTCCAGCAGTACGTCCGGCCCGACCCCGGCCTCCAGTGCGGCCCCCAGTACCGCCGGGTCGAAGGCGAGGCGTACCGGCTCGGACTCCTCACGCACGGCGGGCAGCGCGGCCCGCCCCACCAACAGACGGTCCCGCCCCAGCTCGACGGGGACCGCCACCCCGTCGGGCCGGCTCTCCAGGGCGGCGAGCAGCGCCGCCCGGTCCACGACCACCCGATGGGCGGGTGCCTCCAGTGCCGCGAGCACCTCCCGGTAGGCGGGATAGGCCCCGGTCTCGACGGCCACCTCGCGGGCGCCGCCCGGATGCCGCACGAGCAGCGGGCTCCCGGCGGGCCCCGCCGACAGGGCCACCTCGCCGGCGCGGGCGGCCCACGCCCCGAGCCCGACCAGGGTCCGCGCCCCGATCAGCACCTGTCCCGGCGGCCCGCTCACACCGGTGGGCCGCAGGGTGCGCACCGACAGCCGGTAGCGGTCGGTGGCCACGAAGCGGACCTCGTCCTCGTCGAACTCCACGAGCACGCAGCCGAGCACCGGGAACGCGGGATCGCGGCCGGCCGCCGGGGCCACCTGCCGCGCGGCACTGGCCAGTTCGGCCCCGCCCAGGGTGAACCCGGTGCGGGCGGAGCCGGCGGGAAGGCCGTCCAGGACGGCGCGGATCGCCGCGTCGGCGGCCCGCCCGTGCTCCCGTACCGCCGTCCGGTGCCGCTCCAGCACCTCCCGGGCCCCGTCGGCCGGCCCATCGAGCACGGTCACCACGTCCGGCAGGGCCAGACCGGCCGCGCGCAGCGACCTCAGCAGTACGGCCCGGTCCTGCTGCCCGACGGAGTAGGAGCGGTATCCGGTGACCGCGTCGACCTGTGCCGGGGGCAGGACCCCGCAGTCGTCGTAGAAGCGCAGGGCGCTCGGCGCGAGCCCGACCCGCCGGGCGAACGCGCTGATGCTCATCAGTTCAGGGGTGCCGTCCATGACGTCGATTGTCGACTTTCATCCCACTTGAAGGTCAAACGACGCCCGGTGGGGCGGTGGCCGATCAGGGCCCGGGCCGGGCCGACGCGCGGCCGGTGGGGTCGGGTCGGACGGGGCGTGCGGTGGGAGCGGCCGGTCGCGTTCCGGGCGGATCGGCCGGGCACCCGCGCGGATCGGACAGGCGGGATCCGAAGGGTCGTGCGGTCTCGTCGGTGCCCACGAGCAGGTCGTACGCCGTCGCCGTGCGGCCGGTCCGGCCGGTCTTCGGGACGGTCGCCGGCTGAAAACGGTTCGCATCGGGGTCACTTGCGCAGAGTTGGTGGCGCAAATGCCTTTTGGGGTCGCAGGATTGACGCAACGTCACTAACCTGCGTGGTCCATGCGCGAAACGGGGGGACCATGGGCTACATCGAGCGTCCGCGTCGTGTCGTAGGACCCGCACAGGACCTCCGGACGGACACCGGCCCGGCTGCCGCCACCACCGGTGCCGCCGACGTGCCCGGTCCGCTCGCCGACCGGCTGCGCGGCCGGTCGGGAGAACTGCTCGAAGCGGTGGCCCGGCTCGACGCCGGAATCGACGCCGCCGAGGGACGCCGACTCGCCGACTGGATCCGCGAACAGTACGAGGTGCAACACCACAGCGCGCCCATCGGCTTCCTCGCCCGCTGCCACCTCGGTCCGCCGTACGTGGACCACATCCTCAACCTCTTCGGCGCCATCCTCACCCACTACGCGCCGGGTGACGTCCTGCCGGAGCCCTACGGAGCGGCCCGGATGCTGGCGCGCAGCCCGAGCTACGCCTGGGTGGAGGTCTACTCCGACGGGATGGTCCTGCCCGTACTGGAGAACGGTTCGGTGGTCCGGCCCAGCGCGCCGCGATCGGGGGAGAGCACGTGACGGAGATCGACCACGGGCTGCACCGGAAGGTCGCCGAGATCAACCGACTGGTGGCCGGCGTCGCCGAACAGGTCGGCCACGTCTCGGGTCAGGTCAACTCCGTCGAGGCGAAGCAACAACAGACCCGCACCGAACTCCAGGAACTGCGCGACGAGTTCCAGGCGTTCGCGGCCCAGGCGCGGCTCGTGGCCGCCCTCCAACGGGCGGAGACCCGCGTCGGCGTCATCCAGGACCGGATCGACCACGAATTCGGCCACCACAAGGTGGTCCGGCGCACCGCCGTCGGGATGCTCCAGGCCTTCGACATCGGCCTCGTCGCGGAGGACACCGTCCGCACGGTCGGTGACGAGCTGATGCTCCAGACGCCCAGGTACTGGCTGGCGCCCGCGCTGGTCGCCCTCGCCGCCTGGTCGGCCGACGACCCCACCCTGTGTGAGCGCGCCGTCCAGGAATCGTTCCGCCGCTCACCGGACCGCACCTCGCTGTTCTTCGCACTGGTCCTGCGCCGGCAGGGCCGGCACGCCGAATCGGCGCGCTGGCTCCGGCACTACCTGCTGGCCCAGGACCCGGCGGCCCTGGGCCGTGAGTTCGCCGTCATCCTGGAATCCGTGGCCCAGGGCGCCTTCGGGCCGGCCGGCCGGGCCATGCTCCGCGAGGCCCTGGACGAATGGCACGAGCTGCTCGGCAGCGACACGGCGGCGCAGGACGCCCAGATCGACCGTTGGCGGGCCGAGATCGGCTCCCTGTGCCCGACCGTGACCGGCGCCGAGTTCAGCTTCCTGCACCAGGTGTCGCCGCAGTGGCCGCAGCTCGGGCAGGTGCTTTCCGCCGCCCGTACCCAACAGGTCGTCCTCGACAAGTACACGGCCCTCCTGAACTCGGAACCCGCCGCGACGTACCGCATCGAGGACGCCGTCGACGACATCCTGGACCGGCTCGTCTCCGAGTACGACAACGAGGAACTGCCGTTGCGGCGCGACCTCGCCTACCAGGAGGCCGTCGTCGCCCATGACGGCGACACCACCCGGGCGCGGGCCGACGCGGACGCCGACTCGGCCTCCTACGACGTGACCCTCGACTACCTCACCGTCCAGAGCACCGCGGCCCTCAACCCCGGCGCCATCGGCACCTCCGAGGCCACCCGGCGGCTCGCCGTCGCCGCCTGCCGGGACTGGTTCCACCACGCCCACCAGGGCTTCTCACGGGACTACCGGGCCGCGGTGCCGCAGGACGTGGAGGCCCGCTTCGATGCCACCCACCCGGTGGCCGGACAGAACTTCACCCTCCCGGCCTGGACCGGCTCCTACCACACGCCGCTGCCCGAACTGGAGAAGCGGCTCGGCGAGCACTGGGACCGGCACACCGCCCCCTTCGTCGACGCCCTCGGCTACAAGTACCCCGCGAAGGTGGTGGCGGTCCTCGCCACCGCCCTGATCGGCCTGTTCATCGGGAACGCGATCAGCCCCGCCGCGGCCGTCGTGATCCCCCTGCTCGTCGGCGGCATCGGCTGGCTCCTGATCCACCAGGGGGCCGCCAAGAACCGCCGGGTGCAGGACTCCGCCCGGCTCCTGCTCGCCGAGGCCCGACGCGACGACCTCCACAGGCTCGTCGGGGCCGGTGCCGACCTGACCAACTGGCAGCAGGCCTACCAGGAGGCCGACGCGGTCGAGGGGCGGGTACGCGAACTGATCGCCGCACTTGCCACCGCCACCGAGGGGAACACCCCCTTCACAGGCCGCACCGTCTCCCCGGGAGGGCACCCCGCATGACCACACCCGATCCCGGGGCTCCCCGCCGCAGGCTGTGGGCCGCCGGCGCCGAACCCGCCGAGGAACGCACCACCGCCCGACTGCGCCGCGTCGTCGAAGGACTGCCGGACTGGTCCCCACTGCCACCCGGGGAACAAGTGGTCCGCCGCCCCGGCACCCGACGGGAACAACCCCGACCATGAGCAACCTGTGGGGCCACGGCGGCGCCTACCAGACATGGACGCAGTACCTCCGGGACTGGAGCACGGGCGGAGCCGCGGCCACCGCCGAAGCCGCCGCCCGACTTCCGGGGCTGCGCCCCGACGACTACCACCAGGACACCTGGGCCCGTTTCTCCCAGCAGCTCACCGCCGCCTTCGACCGGCGCCTGCGCGACTGGGCCGAGGCCCTGACCGCCGCCCTGGAAGCGGCCCGCGACGAGTTCGACGCGGGCCGCGCCCTGGTCCAGGCACGCACCGGCCTCGACGCCGTCCGCGCGCTCGCCGCGCACCCCGCCCTGCCCGAGGACCTGCGCAAACGGTTGGGCGAGCTGGTCGAGGGCCAGATCACCGGCTTCCAGGAGCAACTGGAGGCGTCCCTGGACCGGGCGGCGCGCGGCGGCTCGGACCCACGGCTCCTGGAGGACCGCCGCCGCACCCTGCGCGAGAACCCGCTGATCACGGCCGGCCCGGGAGCGCCCGGGCCGGACCGGCCGGCGCCGGCGCCGGGCGAGGGCTGGTCGTACGACCCCGCGGCCCCCGCCCGCCGCCGCATCATCACCGACTGACCGGAGACCAGCAGCCCATGTCCAACCACGCCGAATGCCATCGCGATCTCGACAGCTACATCTCCGCCCGGGTCCCGGTCATCTGCATCCGCACCATCGAGCAGCAGCGGGCGCTGCGCCTCGTACGCACGGCCGCCACCCACGCCCGGCGCGCGGCCATGCCGTTCTGGATCTACACCCGGGCCACCGGGCTGCGCGATCTGCGGACCAACGCGCCCCTGATGGACGACCGTTCCCTCACCGGCGCCATGGAGTTCGCCGCGTCCCAGTTCACCTCCCGTCCCAACGCGACCCTGGTCCTCGTGGAACCGGACGACCTGGACGCCGACACCCCGTTGACCCGGCACGTCGCCGAACTCGCGCGGCTGGCCGACACCAACATGGGCAGCGTCATCCTGATCACCGACGGCCAGGTCTGGAGCGGTCTCCAACGCCTCGGCATGGGCCTCCAGCTCGACCCGCCGGATGCCGACGAGATGTACGCGACGATCTCCGCCTTCCTCGATGACCACCGGGGCCACATCCCGATCGCCTGGGACGAACGCGACACCCGGCGGGCCGCCGAGTTCCTCGTGGGGGTCACCGAGGGCGAGGCGATCAACCTGATGGCGACGGTCGCCGCGAAGGGCTCGGTCGACGCGGGGGACGTCGTGGTCCTCGCCCAGTCCAAGGACCGCATCTTCAACGACCTGACGGGTCTGCAGAAGGTGCCCCTGAAGGCCGCCGACTACGCGGTGGGCGGCCTGTCCAACCTGCGGGACTGGCTGCGACGCAGGGGCCGACTGCTCCAGGCCGACCTGCGGGCCACCGACCTGCGGCCGCCGCGCGGCGTCCTGTTGGTGGGCGTTCCCGGCTGCGGCAAGTCACTGTCGGCCAAGGCCATCGCCGCGCAGTGGCAACTGCCGCTGTACCGGCTGGACATGGGTTCCATCCACGGCAAGTACCTGGGCGAGTCGGAGGGCCGATTCCGGGAGGCGTTGGAGACCGCGGACCGGGTCGCGCCCTGCGTGCTGTGGATCGACGAGATCGAGAAGGGCCTGGCCGGCGCGGGTGACGGGACCGGGGTGCCGCAGCGGATCATCGGCCAGTTCCTGTTCTGGCTCCAGGAGTCCCGGTCGCGGACCTTCGTCGTCGCCACCGCCAACGACGTCCGCAGTCTGCCGCCCGAGTTGCTCCGCAAGGGCCGCTTCGACGAGCTCTTCTTCGTGGACCTGCCCGACGCGCAGGACCGCGAGGAGATCATCGGCATCTACTACCGCCGCTACCTGAGGACCGAGCCCGACCCCGAGCAGCTGGCCCGGCTCGTGGAACTGTCCGACGGGTTCGCCGGTTCCGACATCGAGGCGGCGCTGCACGACGTCGGCGCCGAGGTCTACCTGGGCGGCGGTCCGCAGCACATGCGGCCGTCGTTCGTCCTGGACACCTTCGCCAACACGGTGCCGCTCAGCCGCAACAATCCGGAGCAGATCGAGGAGATCCGGGCGTGGGGTCGGGAGCGGGCCGTCCCCGCCGGCCGGTTCACGGCCATGGCCTCGCAGGGCCCCTCCGCTCCGGCCCGCCGCATCGTCTTCCTCGACGACTGACGGGCGGGGCGGTCCCGGGGGCCGGCGTGGACGGCCGCGCGGTCAGCCGGCGGCCGTCCGCGGCTTCGTCTGCTGGACGGCCCAGCCGTTGCCGTCGGGGTCGGAGAAGTAGACGAACGAGCCCCAGGGCATGTCCTGGATCTCGGTCACCTCGATGCCCCGGCCCCGCAGGTCCGCGTAGGCCTCCTCGATGTCCGCGACCACGACCTGCATGTTGTCCAGGGATCCCGGGATCATCCGGGTGAGGCCCTTGCCGATGGCGATGGAGCAGGCCGATCCGGGTGGGGTGAGCTGGACGAAGCGGATCTCCTCGCTGACCGTGACGTCGTGGTCGGCGTGGAAGCCGACCCGCTCGTAGAAGGCCTTGGCCCGGTCCACATCGGTGACGGGGACGGCGACCAGTTCCAGCTTGATGTCCATCACTCACTCCAGGATCGACGACGGCCCGGGTCGGGGCCCCGCGGCCATCATGCTCCGGCGGCGGTCACGGCGCCGCCCGACCCACGGCCCGGGGTGGCGAACCGGGTCCGGTGGAGTTCCTGGTAGCGGCCCCCCGCGGCCAGCAACTCCTCGTGCGTGCCGCGTTCCACGATCCTGCCCTCCTCCAGCACCAGGATCAGGTCGGCGGCCCGCACGGTCGACAGCCGGTGCGCGATGACCAGGGCCGTCCGCCCGCTCAGGGCCTCCGCCAGGGCCTCCTGCACGGCGGCCTCGGAGGTGTTGTCCAGATGGGCGGTCGCCTCGTCGAGGATGACCACCCGCTGGCGGGCCAGCAGCAGTCGGGCGATGGTCAGCCGCTGCCGTTCCCCGCCGGAGAGTCGGTAGCCGCGTTCGCCGACGACGGTGTCCAGGCCGTCCGGGAGCGAGGCGACGAGCCCGTCCAGGCGGGAACGGCGCAGTGCCTCCCAGATCTCCTCCTCCGTGGCCCGCGGTCGGGCGAGCGCCAGGTTGGCCCGGACCGACTCGTGGAAGAGGTGGCCGTCCTGGGTGACCATGCCGAGCGTGTCGCGGATCGAGTCGGCGGTGAGGTCCCGTACGTCGATCCCGCCGAGGCGCACCGAGCCCGCGTCGGCGTCGTACAGGCGGGGCAGCAGTTGGGCGATGGTGGACTTGCCGGCGCCGGAGGAGCCGACGAGGGCGATCATCTGGCCGGGCTCGGCCCGGAAGGACACCTCGTGCAGCACCTCGGTCCCGCCCCGGGTGTCGAGCGTGGCGACCTCCTCCAGGGAGGCGAGGGACACCTTGTCGGCCGACGGGTAACCGAACGAGACCGCGTCGAACTCCACCGACACCGGCCCCTCGGGCACCCGACGGGCGTCGGGCTTCTCGGCGATCAGGGGCTTCAGGTCGAGGATCTCGAAGACCCGTTCGAAGCTGACCATGGCGCTCATCACCTCGACGCGGGCCCCGGCCAGGGCCGTCAGCGGTGCGTACAGCCGGGTCAGGAGCAGGGCGAGCGCGACGACGGAACCGGCGTCCAGGGTCCCGCGCAGCGCGTAGTGACCGCCCAGGCCGTACACCAGGGCGAGGGCGAGGGCGGAGACCAGTGTCAGGGCGGTGATGAAGGCCGACTGGGCCATCGCCGTGCGGATCCCGATGTCCCGGACCCGCCCCGCGCGGGCCGCGAACTCGGCGGACTCGTCCGCCGGACGGCCGAAGAGCTTGACGAGGGTGGCGCCGGGGGCGGAGAAGCGTTCCGTCATCTGGGTCCCCATGGCCGCGTTCAGCTCCGAGGCCTCCCGCTGCATGCCCGCCATCCGCACTCCCATCCGGCGGGCCGGCAGGACGAACACCGGAAGCAGCACCAGGGCCAGCAGGGTGATCTGCCAGGAGATGCTCACCATCACCACCAGGGTCAGCGCCAGCGTCACCGTGTTGGAGACCACCCCCGACAGGGTGTTGCTGAAGGCGCGTTGGGCGCCGATGACGTCATTGTTGAGGCGGCTGACGAGCGCGCCCGTACGGGTCCGGGTGAAGAAGGCGACCGGCAGCCGCTGGACGTGGTCGAACACCGCGGTCCGCAGGTCGAGGATCAGGCCCTCGCCGAGGGTGGCGGAGAGCTTGCGGGTCAGCAGGCCGAGGCCCGCCTCGGCGACCGCGATCACGGCGATGAGCAGGGCCAGCCGGGTGACCACCGAGCCGTCCCCGCCCTTCACGATGGCGTCGACGACCCGGCTGGCGAGGAGCGGGGTCGCCACCGCGAGCAGCGCGCCCATGACGCTGAGCAGCAGGAAGAGCACGAGCCCGCGGCGGTGCGGGCGGGCGAAGCCGCCGATGCGGCGAAGGCTCGCCCGGTTGAAGGGGCGCCGGTCCTGCTGGGCGTTGATCGCACTGTGGAGCGAGGTCCACGCCGTGACTTCCATGTCCATGACCCACACGCTAAAACCTCAAGATAACTTCAGGTCAAGGCGTGGTCGGCGAACCCACCCGTACGGGTCGTCAACTCCCGCTCGTACGAACGCCTTTCGGAGTTGCCCCAGCTCCTCGTGCCGCCCCGCCCGTGCTGCCATCATCGGGACATGACGCAGGCACCGAAGTCCGCCCGCCCCGGCCGGCCCGCCCTCGACACGGTCCTGGAACGCTTCGAGCGGTGGGCCCGGGACACCCCCGAGGCCCCCGCCCTCCTCGCCGGCCCGGACGGCCTCACCTACGCGGAACTCGACGCGCGGGCGAACCGGCTGGCCCACCACCTCCTGGAGTCGGGCCCGACCGCCCACCCCCTGGTGGCCGTCGCCACCACCCTCCACCCCGACCTGATCGTCGCCGTACTCGCCGTCCTCAAGGCCGACGGCACCTACACCCTCCTCGACGCCGGGGACCCGCACGCGGCCCGGTCCCGGCTCGCCGCACTCCGCCCGGACCTGCTGCTCACCCACACGTCGCACCACGCCCGCCTCGACCTCGGCGACGGTCGCCGCACCCTGCTCCTCGACGAGGAAGCGGCCCGGATCGCCGAACGGCCCGCCGATCCACCCGCCCGCCCGGGACCGGGGACCGGCCCACCGCACCGAGCCGAG
The DNA here is from genome assembly GCF_055595445.1 of Streptomyces sp. NPDC040432. Lineage (NCBI taxonomy): Bacteria > Bacillati > Actinomycetota > Actinomycetes > Kitasatosporales > Streptomycetaceae > Streptomyces > Streptomyces sp. NPDC040432. The sequence continues at coordinate 245,878 of NZ_JBVIVP010000006.1, forward strand.
ACCGGTCCGCCCGCCGCCGTCCTGTTCACCGGCTCCGCCGAACCCCGCCCGGTCCGCGCCGGCCACGCGCTGCTGCTCGCCGCTCACGAGGGCTGGGCCGAGACCGCCCGACTCACCCCCGAGGACCGGCACCTCTTCACCTGCGGACCCGACGTCACGGCCTTCGCCGCGGGCTGGACCCGGGCCCTGTGCTCCGGCGGCGCCCTCGTCCTGCCCCCGGGCCCCCTGCCGCTCGCCGAGGACCTCCTGAGGGCCGTCGTCACCGAGCGCGTCAGCGTCCTGCACACCGACCCGGCGGGCGCCCTCGCCCTGCTGCCCGACCCCGTCCGGGTACCCCCACCCGCGCGGTCCCGTCACGCGAGCGACCCCCGAACCGGTGCGCTGAGGCTCGTCGCCGTCACCGGGGACCGGCTCCACCTCGACGAACAGTCGGCAGTCCAGGCCGCGTTGCGGCCCGGCGCGCGCGTGCTCAACGTCTACGGCCTCACCGAGTGCGCCGGCAACGGAACCTGGTTCGAACTCCCGCAGCTGCCCCGACCCCTCGACGACCCCGAACGGCTCTCCCTGCTGGGCATCCCCCACCCCGGCTGCCGGGCCGACGTACACGACGGGGAGATCCACCTCACCCCGCCCGGGGGCGGCGACGCCGTCCCCACCGGTGACCTCGGCCGGCTCGGTCCCGACGGCCTGCTGGAGTTCGGGGGCCGGCTCCGCGACCGCTTCGACCTCGACGGCCGCCCCGTCGACCCCCATCCCCTGGAATCCGCGATCCGCACCCACCCCCGCATCGGCGCGGCCATCGTGGCCGCCGTCCCCGGCGGGAAGGGGGAGCACCGGCTCGTCGCCTACGTCGCCCCGCCGCACGGCGCACCTCCCGGGACCCCGGCCGGCGCCCTCCCCGACACCGGGGAACTCCGCGACCACCTGGCCGACAAGGTGCCCGCGGGCCTCGCCCCGCGCGCCGTGATCCGACTGCGGGCCCTGCCCCGGACCCGTGCCGGCCAGGAGGACCGGGCCGCCGTACCACGACCGCCGCAACTCCTCGCCCCCACCCCGCCCGGGTACGGCGCGCACACCGGCGCCGTCAAGTACGGCGGCGCGAGCACCGGTGGGGGCACGCTGTCGTGCGCCGTCGGCTGCGGCGCGCTCGCCATCGGGGCCGTCGCACGCCTCGTCACGAACCTGCTGTGGCCCGGATCGACCGACCTCACCGGCATCCCCCTCCACTGGGCGGTCCTCTTCGGGCTCCTCCACGTGCTCGAATGCCTGGCCTTCGGCCTGGGCGTGATGTTCCTGTTCAACGGCCGCCGCCGGATGCTCGCCCAACGTCGGGGCCGGCGCATCACCACGGCCGCCCACCTCGCGATCGTGTACCTCCTGGTCTCCTGGTGGCCCCAGGACAACCTCTACCGGCTGGCGGCGAAACAGGACTGGGCCCGCCAGGCCGCCCTCGTGTACGTCTTCAACGTGCCCTTGATGATCGCCGCCGCCGTGGCGGCCTTCTACGTCACCCGCAGACCGGTGAGCCCCTTCGACTTCGACGACTGAACCCCGTCCGGCGCGAAGCCCGCACCCACGGCGAGGGCCCTCGTCCGCACCAACTCCTCGGCCGCGTCCAGCACCCCGGCGTCGTGCGCGGCGACCAGCATCCCGAACCACGGAGCCGGATCGAAGGCGGCGGTGGGGACGGCCGGGACGAACACCGCGCCCAGGTCCGCGCAGTCCCGCACGAGTTCCGCGCACAGCTCGTCCCACTGGGGCTCCGGCAGCCGGGCGCCGAGCTCCACCCGGTCGGCGATCCGGACCAGGTGCCCGGCTCCCCGCAGCACGTCGAGCCGCGCCGCGACCATGAACGCCACCGACGGCCCGGTCAGCCGCAGATTGGTCTCCGTCGGCGCGAGCCGCCCCGCGGGGTCCGTGACGAAGTCCACGTCGAACCAGCCCCGGTAGCCGCAGCCGGCCAACTCCCGGCCCACCGCACGCCCGAACGCCAACAGCGGCCCCTCCAACGCGCCGGGCACCACCCCGGGACCCACCGTCGCGCCCCGATAGGCGCCGTCGACCACGTCCATCACCGCCGCGCCCACCTCGCGCACCCGACCCGAGCCGTCCACGAAGCCGTCGTAGGTGAGGTCCCGGGGCCCGGCATCCGGGCCCGTCGGGCCGGCGACGTACTCCTCCACCAGCAGGGGACCGCGCGGCAGGCGCCGCAGCACCGCCCGGGCCCCGCCCGCCTCCCGGACGGCGGCAGGCGTCACCACCGTCGTGCCCGAACCCCCGACGCCGTGCTCCGACTTGAGAACGGTGCTCTCGCCCGCCCGGGCCCGCGCCGCCAACAGCCGTACCGCCGTCCAGCGGTTGTCCGCCCGCCACTGCCCGGGCCGGACGATCCGCGGATGTTCGCCGCCCGCCACGATCCGGCCGAACAGGGCGTGCGCCGCCGACTTGGACTCGTGGCGCAGCTCCCGGGGTCGCCACGGAAGGCCCACCAGCCCCGCGAACGCCGCCGTCCGCCCCCACGGCACGAGGGGCAGCCCGCGCCCCGTCACCCGCTCCGCGAGCGCCGGCCGGGCCCGTACGCTGTCCGACAACCCGGAACCCCGCTCCGCCACGCCGTCGTACACCTCCACCTCCGGCCCCCACCCCAACTGCCGGCCGACCAGCCGGATCCAGCCCGGCGGCACCGCCCGGGGCAGCACCAGGGCCGCGGGGGAGGGGCTGTAGAAGGCGGCCAGGCAGGCGTAGTGGTGCGCGGCGCCCTGCCGGTCGTCCAGGGAGGCGTCCTGGAACTGGGCGTTGAACTCCGCCACGTTGCCCACGTGCACGGCCGGGATCCCACCCGTCCAGGCCCGCGCCCACTCCGCCAGGGGCACCGGAGCCACCTCGAACCGGAGCAGACCCTCCGGGGACCTTCCCGACGGCACCGCGCCCATCGCCCGGTAGAAGCCCGCCGCGTGCGGATCGGCGTCGACCAGCAGCCGGCGGACCCCGAGAGCGACGGCCCGGCGCACCGCGTCCCGGTACAGGAGCCGGCCGATGCCCCGCCCGATGGCGTCCGGCTCCACGAACAGCAGCCCGAGCCGCGCGACGGGGCCCGACCCCACCCCGCCCCGGGGGACGCCCGGCACCGGGCCGTGCGCGTCCGGGTCCGACGGGCGGTCCCGCGGAGCCACCGGGCCGTCCGGCACCGGGCCGTCCGCCGGGACGGCGGTGCCCTCCCACTCCTCCAGCGAGGCGAGCCCCAGGAGCCGCCCGTCATCCTCGTCCTGCGCCACCACGATCCGCCGGGCCGCCACCTGCGCGCCCACGATCCGCAACTGCGGGGCGCACGCCGCGAGGAACTCCGCGTCGTACCCCCAGTACGCCTTGGAACGCAGCACGAGCGCGGTCAGCTCCGGTGCCTCGGCGGCCCTCGCGGCCCTGACCTTTGCCATTTCCTGACCTCCCCATGGTCCGCCGCCGGGCCGTGCGATAGATTCGGCCAGCCCACGGCGGACACGCCACCGCCACCTTTCCTACCCACCCGGAGACAGGCTTCTCAATGAGCGACATCATCAACGGACTTGGCCGCACCAGCGCGTTCGGCGCCGTCGGCCTGGTCCTGCTGATCCTCGGCATCGTCCTGGTGGACGTGCTGACGCCCGGGAAGCTCCCGAAGCAGATCTGGGAGGAGCGCAACCGCAACGCCGCCCTCCTGCTCAGCTCCGCGCTCCTCGGCATCGGCGGCATCGTCTTCACCTCGATCTGGACCACGTACGAGGACTTCGGCAAGGGCCTGCTGTCCACCGCCGCCTTCGGCCTGCTGGGCCTGATCCTCATGGCGGTGGCCTTCCTGGTGCTCGACCTGGTCACCCCGGGCAAGCTCGGTGCCATCGTCGTCGACCCGGAGCCCCACCCGGCCGTCTGGGTCACCGCATGCTGCAACCTCGCCGTCGCCGCCATCGTGGCGGCCTCCATCGCCTGACCCGGCGCCCGCACGGCACCTGACACGAGAGCGCCGCTCCCCACCGGGAGCGGCGCTCTCGCCGTACCCGGGGCTCCGCCGCCCCGGCGGACGGCCGTCGCCGACGCGACCTACGCCAGACCCAGGGCGAACACCGCGAAACCCGCCGCCAGCACCCCCGCCACGGCCCCGCGCGCCACCGACGACCGCCGGCCGTCTCCGGGCGGCGCCTCGAAGCGGCGCGCGTAACGGGCGATGACCACCAGCAGCAGCCCGAACACCGGCATCCACGCCACCCGCGCCACGATCCACCCCGCGGTGACCGGCGCCGTCGTCAACCCGGCCACCTCACCGACGAGGGACGCGGGAACGGCCGCCGCCAACATCGCGCTCTGGTGCCAGCACAGGATCGTCATCGCGCACAGGTTCACCGCGACCACCGGCGCCCACAGCAGCGGTCGCGCCAACAGCCCCGCCAACCGGTCCCGCACCAGGATCGCCGCCCCCGACTGCACCGATGCCAGCGCCAACACCAGCAGCGAAGGCGGGTGCGAGTTCGTCCGCGCCTCACCCGGCACCCCGACCATCGACGCCGGGTAGTGGAACACCACCAGCAGCACCGCGAACAGTGCGGCCCCGCCCACCAACAGCAGCCACGCCCCGCGCCGCCCGATCCGACGCTCACCCCACGAGACGCCCAACTGGTACGCGAACAGCCAGCCCGGCAGCACGTTCAGCACGGCCGACCAGGACGGCACGGCCTCCGCGTACGGCCCGTAGCGCAGCAGGTCCACCACCGCGACGGAGGCGAGCAGCGGGGCCGCCGCCCACCCACCGAGCCACCGGGCCGCCCGCACGCAGTACGGGGTCAGCGCCGTCACCACCACGTACACCCCGACGAACCAGAGCGGTTGGACCACCAGCGTGGCCCCGGTCCGCAGCGTGACCTCCGGCACCCCGGCGGCGTACAGCAGCGGGACGGCCAACGCCCACACCGCCGTCACCCCGAGCACCGGCCGGCCCAGCCGGACGATCCGGGCCCTCAGCCAGGCGCCCGTGGAGCCCGGGCGGCGCCGGAACGACAGCGCCGAGGCGTAGCCGCCGACCAGGAAGAAGATGCCGAGCATCTGGAGCACCCAGCTCGCCGGGGCCAGGCCCCCGAAGGCGGAGAGCGGGCTGGCGTTGTGCAGGCCACCGGCCGGGTCCACCGTGAAGCCTCCGAGCAGCCAGTGCCCGGTCGGAACCGCCAGCAGGGCGACGGCCCGCAGACCGTCCACGGCCCGATCGCGGTGCGACGGCGTCCGCCGGTCGATGCGGTCGGCCGTCCGCCGTACGAGGGTCGTCGCGCTCATCGGGACCCTCCCCGCGCGATCGCGGCGAACGCCGCCAGGGAACCCGTGCCGGGGGCGAAGTAGCCGGTGTGGCCCCGGACGTCGCCGGCGGGGATCCGGCGGGCACCGAAACCGGGCGCGACCGGGTCGGCGCCGTGCCCGAGCCCGCCGAACTCGACGTTCGGCACGTCCGCGATCCAGTCGTCCGGGCCACGGGCGGCCCAGACGCGGGCTGCGGTCCGCAGGTCGGTGACGTGCCCCGCCCGCATTCCCGGCGAGCCGAACACGACGATGTCGGTGGCGTCGGTGTGCCGGGCCGCCAGACCGCAGACCACCGAGCCGTAGCTGTGGCAGAAGAGCACCGGATCGGGGACGCCGACCGCGTCGAGCCCCGCCGTGAACCGGGCCAGCCGGACCGCACCGGCCTCCGCGAGCCTCCCGGACGCCGCGTCCACGCCGACCCCGACCGGCGTCGTGTAGCCGGTCCACGCGATGACGGCGCCCTGCCCGCCCGTCGCCTCCCGCAGCGCGCGGGCCGCGCCCGCCGGGCCCGTGGCGGGCGCCCGCGGGGCGTCGTGGGAGACGGCGTCGTTGTCCGACCCCGGCACGATCACCGAGACGCGCGAGGCGTGTTCCAGGTCCCCGAACACCTCGACGACCTGCCCCCGACCCCGCGGGTCGAAGGCCAGGATCCGGCGGTCCGGAGCGGCGAGGGAGGCGTACCGCGCCTGACCCGTGGCGATGATGGCCAGCCGATTGGCCTCGTACCGCAGGGGGAGGGGAGCCCCCTCCAGGTTCCCGACGACCGACGGGTGGGCGCGCAGCAGCTCCAGCGCGCGGGCCTCGTCGATGCCCGCGAAGAACCGTGCCACCTCGGCGGGGGTCGCCGTCCACGGATCGGGCAGCGGCCGCTCCGTCGTCCCTGCGGCCCGCCAGTCGGCGGTGCCCGGCGGCGGGCCGGTGACCACGGCCTGCGCGTCCCCCGCGGCCCAGCCGGCGGTTCCCGCGACGACGGCCACGGCCAGCGCGGCCGCCCCCATGGTCCTTGCGAAGCGGCGCATGCCCCTTCTCCTCTCCTCGTGACGAGGAGGAAGGTAGGAAGGAGGTACCGCACGGCACGTCGCACCGGGGAGCCAACTCGGAGGTCATACCCCAGTAGGGGGTGGAGGAGACGACTCCCGGACGGAGGCTTCCGGACACCGACGCCCGGCCGTGACGACTTGGCCGTGACGACTTGGCCGAGGCGCCCCGGCCGGGACGTCCTGAAGGCGACCTCCGACCCGAGGCGTCCCGTCAGGCCGAGTCGCCCGGCCGGACCAGACCCGCCTCGTAGGCGAAGATGACCGCTTGGGCCCGGTCACGCAGGTCCAGCTTGCCGAGCACCCGACCGATGTGGGTCTTCACCGTCTGCTCCGCGAGCACCAGATGGGCGGCGATCTCCTGGTTCGACAACCCGCGCGCGATGAGTTCCAGTACCTCGGTCTCACGCGGCGTCAGCCCGTTCAGGCGCAGCGCCGGATCCTTGCGCGGCGCCGGCCGCTGTCGGACGAAGTCCGCGATGAGCCGCCTGGTCACCGAAGGCGCCAGCAGCGCCTCGCCCGAGGCGACCACCCGGACCGCGGCGATCAGGTCCGCCGGCGGGGCGTCCTTCAGCAGGAACCCGGACGCGCCCGCGCGCAGCGCCTCGTACACGTAGTCGTCGATGTCGAAGGTCGTCAGCATGAGCACCTTCGGCCGGTGCACCACGCCGGGCGGCGGATCGAGCAGCTCGCGGGCCGCCGACAGGCCGTCGAGCTCGGGCATCCGCACGTCCATCAACACCACGTCGGGGTGCACGGTCCGCGACACCTGTACGCCTTGGCGCCCGTCGGCTGCCTCGCCCACCACGTCGATGTCGGCCTGGGCCGACAGCAGGGCGGCGAAACCCGCCCGCACCATGGCCTGGTCGTCGACGATGATCACGCGGATGGTCAACTGCTGTCCTCGTTCGTCTCGGCGGACGCGTCCCCGCCGTCCAGCGGGAGACGGGCGGCGACCCGGAAGCCCCCGTCGGGCAGCGGCCCGGTGTCCAGGGTCCCGCCCGTCAACCGTACGCGCTCGCGCATTCCGACCAGACCGTGCCCCGTGCCCGACCCCTCCAGCTCCACCACCGCCTCCCGGGCGCGGCCGTTGACCACCAACACCAGGACCTCCCCGGCGTCCCGGGTCACCGACACCCGGGTCCGGGCGCCCGGCGCGTGCCGCACCACGTTCGCCAGGGCCTCCTGCACGATCCGGTACGCCGACAGGTCCACCGCGGGCGGAACCCCGTCGCCGACACCGGCCGCCAGCGACAACTCGACCGGCTGACCGGCCCGTACGATCGCCTCGACCAACTGTTGGATCCGGTCCATCCCCGGTTGGGGGGCCCGCTCGCCGTCACCGGCCGCCCCGTCACCGCGCAGCACCGTCAGCAACCGCCGCATCTCGCCCAAGGACTCGCGGGCACTGGCGGCGATCGCCTCGAACTCCTCGCGGACCGGATCCGCCATGCCGGGCAGCCGGTACGGCGCGGAATCGGCCTGCACGGTGATCACCGACATGTGATGGGCCACCACGTCGTGCAACTCCCTGGCGATCCTCGCCCGTTCCTCCAGCAGCGTCCGCCGTGACCGCTCCGCCTCGCTGATGCTCTCCTGCTCGACGATCCGCTGCTGCGCGTCACCCAGCCCGCGCAGCGCCCCGGTCACCGCCAACAGGGCGCCGGCCAGCACGAACAGCAGGGCGGCGGTGTTGGTCACCCCGTCCGTCCCGGTGAAGCCGAGCGCCACCCCGGCCGCGCCCGTCGCCAGCCACACCGTGACCAGCGTCCTGATGGACTCGCGAAGTCCCAGGCAGACCATCAGCGCCAGGTACCCGACGATGACCATCGGGGTCCACGGCCAGGCATGCCCCGCCAACCGGTCGGCGCCGAGCAGCAGCAGCGCCCCCACGACGTCGGCGAGGAGCACGATCCCCCACGCGGCCAGGGGTCTGGTCACGGCGAGGAGCAACGGCACCGTCTGCGCCACGCCGAGCGCCCCCGCCCAGCCGCCGCCCAGCGCGTAGTCGTTGACGAGCACGGAGATCGTCACCGGGAGCAGCGTCACGACGAAGACGCCCATGACGGCGTACGGCAGCATCCGCTGCCAGCGCGACGGCGCCCCCGCGAACAGCGGCTCGGCCGCCCTGGCGGGGGTCCGCAGCAGGACGGCGAACTGCGCAAGCGCGCCGGGCTGCCGGCCGCCTCGGGAACCCGCGGGGGTGCGGTCGGCGTCGGGGGCGGCGCGGTCGGCCGCCGGGGCGGCGCTGCGGGCTCGGGATCGGAAGCTGGGGCTCATGATCCGACCAGCGTATGCGCCGGGGGCCGGCGCGCGCGTGCATGAGGAGCCGGCGGGCGGAGCCGGGGACGTGAGGCGCCCAACCGATCGAAGGGAGCGGCAGGGCTCAACGGCCTCGTGGGCCGCCACGCGGCCCGTCCCCCTCGGACGAGATGACCACAGCCGGTCACCGGACGCGAAGGCACCGGTGACCGGCCACCGGACGCGAGGCCGCCCACCCGCACCCGGTCGTGAGGGCGGCCCGCACACCATCGCCGTGAAGCTGCCCCGGACCTCACCGATGCGAAGCCGACCCGGAGGCCACCGCCGTGAAGCCGGCCCGGACGCCGCGGCCGCCAAGTCCACCGGACGTGCCCGCCCGAGCTCGTTCCCCCCGGCGGGTCCCGCTCGTTGACCGGACATGGAGCTGCTGCCGACCATCGCGGGGCCGGGCGTCGGAGAACGGGCCGACGCCGCGGCCGATGCCGCTTGTCACCTCTACGACGCCGTCCTGCCGTGGGCCGACGGCAAGCCCGGAGGGTGGAGCCGGACCGCCGCGGAGGACGCCGCCGAGACCATCGAGACGACCGCGCACGCCCTGGCCCTCATCGACCCGCGCGCCGAGGTCATCCTCGCACCGGTGCACGCGGCCCTCGCGGACCTGCGCCGTCGGCTCGCCCTCGCCCCGGCCGACCCGCTGACCGTGGAGGGCGTACCGGCCACCCCGCGTACGGTGGGCAATCCGCGCCGGACCCGCCGGGTACGGGTCCTCACCCCACCCGCGCCCCGGAGACCGCGGCCTGGTAGAGCTTCCTGATCTGCGCGCCGAAGTACGAGCTGTAGGAGACGTCGGGCGTGGTTCCGCCCGTCTTCCAGCCGCCGATGACCCCGACCACGTCCCCGGTTCCCGTGCGCTGGTCGTAACGCGTCAGGAACGGGCCGCCGCTGGTGCCCCCCGGATAGCCGGAGCAGGCGATCCGCAGGAACGAGCCGGGGATCTTCGCCTCCCGGCTGGTGAACTTCGTCGTCCGGTTGAAGCACACGCGCGGACGGGCCGCCGCCGAGGGGTATCCGATGAGGGTGACCCGTGCGTGCGCGAACGTGGCCCCGGTGACCAGCCGGTTCCCGCCGACCACGGTCTCCACGGCCGTCCCGCGGGAGTTCGGGCCGACCCGGGCGAAGGCGACGTCGAGCGTGGCGGCCCGGTCGGCCCCCTCGCGCCGGTAGCGCGGGTCGATCCACATCTTCGGCCGTCCGCCCGCGTCCCGCAGCACGGGGAACATGCCGTACGGCTGCGGCTTCGCCTTGGTCCAGCGCGGTACGAAGGCCACCTGCCGGGAGTCCGGACCGAGCAGGCAGTGTGCCGCGCTGAGCACCAGGTTGCGCCCGGGGGAGGAGACCACGCTCGCGGTGCAGAAGTACGCGCCGCCGCCCTTCATGACGAACATCCGTCCGACGGCCGGGCTGCCGTCGAAGTCCTTGCCCACGCCCGCCCGGGCCGACGCCGGGATCGGCGCGGCGACGGGCTTCGGTGTCGGCTTGGGAGCCGGTTGCGCGGGCCGCGGGGCGGGAGCGGGCCGGGAGGGGGTGCCGACCGGCGCGGGCTCGGGGGCGGAACCGGGCGTCGGCGTCGCCGAACCGGTCGGGGTGACCGGGGCGGCGGGGGTGACCGGATCGCCCGCGGCGACGGACGGTGACGGGCCGGCCGGGGCGCCCGGGAGGGCTGGGGCGGCCGGGGCCGGAGTCGTCGTGGGACCGGCGGTGGCGGTGACTGCGGGGGAGGCGGAGGCGGATCCGGGCTCGGGGGTGACCAACGCCGGTGTGGGCCCACCCGGTGCACCCGGTCGGTCCGGTCCGTCGGCCGCGTCGCCCGGCCCGGTCGGCGTGGCTCCACCGGCCGGGGGCTCCGCGAGGGAACCCGGCCCCGTCGGTCCGTCGGCCGCCGGCGCCCCGCCGGCCTGCTCCGATCCCGACCCCGACCCGGAGGTTGTCGGACCGTCGCCGGGCGCTGCGCCGGGGCCGTGGTCCGCCGCGCCGTGCCCCGCCGGAGCCCCGCCCGGAGTGGTGCCGCCCGAAGCCGGCCGGTCCGGACCGGCCGGGCCGGGTACCACCGGGACGGGTACCACCGGGCCCGCGCTCACCGGGCCCGGCCCGGCGACGCCCGGAACGGGCGCGCTCGAACCCGTCGGCTCGGGTACGGGCGGAGCGGCCGCCCGGGGGTCGGCCGGCGGGTCGGGAACGGGTAGGGCGGAGGCCATCCGTTCCGGCGTCCAGAACGCTGCGGCCTCGCGCGCCGACCAGAGTCCGGCCGCCGCCTCCGCGTTCGCCGTCCCGGCGGCGGGCAGCGGCCCGCCGGGCAGCAGCAGTGCGGCCGTGGCCGCCACCACCGTCAACGTACGTCGCATGCCTGCTCACTCCTGTTCGGGACGGGTCAGACGGCCTGGGGGAAGCGGAACAGCCGGCCGGGGTCGTAGGAACGCCGGACCTCTTCCAGTCGGGCGAGGTTCGGCCCGTAGTACGCCTCCCGCCAGCCCGTCAGTTTCGGGTCGGCGTAGTTCTGGTAGGCCCGGCCGCCCGCCCACGGGCGCAGGTCCTGCCAGAGCCCGTCGAGCCAGGCCCGGTGCGCGGCCACCTCGGTGGCGGACGCCGACTCGGGCCAGTAGGACAGGTATTGGGCGAGAAACGCGCTGTCGCGGTGGACGAACGCCGTCGCGTCGGCCCGCGTACGGTTCACGGCGCCACCGCACACCCCGTCGAACTGCACCACCGCGCGTCCGCCGCGCGGCACGGTCCGCGCGTAGCGTCGGGCGGCGTCCAGCACCGCGGTCACCGCGCCCCCGGGCAGCCCGGGCGCAGGCCAGAAGTCGGAGCGGGCGGCGTAGGAGTCCCGGCCCAGGCGGCCCCGGGGATCCCGGCCGGGCAGGGTCCCGGGCAGTCGGCACTGGGCGGCGGTGCGGTCCAGGCAGCCCGCCATCGCCCGCAGGGTGTCCCCGTGGCTCCGTACGACGATCCAGCTGTCCTGCGGGCCCCGGCCGACCAGGTCGGCGAGCCGGGTGAGCTGTCGCTCCAGCTCCGCCCGCCCGTCGAGGCAGACGACGCGGACGGCCGGAGCGGGCACGGGCCCTGCCTCCAGGGTGAACTCCACCTGGCTCCAGAACGGATCGGGGAGCGCGTCGAGCCAGCGCTGCCACCCGTCGAGCACGGCCGCCGATCCGGCGGCCGGCCAGTGCAGCTCGGCGAACGCGGCGTCGGTGACCGGGTGGGTGCGGAACCGGAACTCGGTGACGACCCCGAAGTTCCCGCCCCCGCCCCCGCGCAGCGCCCAGTACAGCGACGGGTCGGTGCCGGCGTCGGTCTCCCGCACGACGCCGTCGGGAGTCACCACCCGGGCGCCGAGGAGCCGGTCGGACGTGGTGCCGTGGGCGCGGGAGGACAGGCCGAGGCCGCCGCCGAGGGTGAGCCCGGCGATGCCTACGGACGGGCACAGCCCGGCGGGAATGCCCAGGCCGCGCGCGGCGAGGGTCGCGTTCACCTCGGCGAGTCGGGCGCCGGCGCCGATCCGGACCTCGTCCCCCGAGATGGTGATCCGGGCCGTGGCCCCGACGTCGATCACCAGTCCGCCGGAAACGGTCGACCACCCGGGGTAGCTGTGACCCCCACCGCGCGGCACCACCGGGACGGCGGAGCGGCGGGCGAAGTCCAGGCAGGCGGCCACGTCACCGTCGTGGGCGGGGTAGGCCACGGCCGCCGGTGCGACGGTGTCGTGGCGGGGCTGGAACAGCTGTCGCGCCTCGGCGTAGTCACCGTCCCCCGGCAGGACCAGCCGACCGTCCATCGCCCGGGCGAGAGCCCCGAAGTCGGGGGCCCGACCGGCGGCCCCGACGGTGGCCAGGACTGCGGCAGCCGCTCCCGCGAGGACCCGGCGGCGTTGGAGGCTCATCCCTCCTTCCTGCCATCGCCCGGTCGGTTCGCCCCGAAGGCGGGCCCGCCGAGCCACTATTGTCGCCCGAACGGCTTATCGGACCGGGGAGCCCTCCGGGGCGGTCGTGGGTTTGCGGAACAACAGGAAGGCCTGGGCGGAGTCCTCGTCGGCATCGGGTTCCCGCACGAGGCGGGCGACCTCCGTCAGCCCGGCCCCCGTCAACAGCCCGGCGATCAGGGCGGGCGGCGTCCGGTAGACGTCGAGGTCGACCGGTCGGCCGTAGGCGTGTTCCAACCGGAGCAGTTCGTCACCGGCCTCGAAGGCGGTCAACGCGTAGCCGCCCGGGGCCAGTACGCGCGCGAACTCCGCGAAGACGCCCGGGAGTTCCCCCGGCGGTGTGTGCACCGTCGCGTACCAGGCCAGCACCCCGCCCAGCACCCCGTCCGCGACGTCCAGCGCGGCCATCGGCCCCACCTCGAACCGCAACCCCGGATAGCTGCGGCGGGCCACCGCCACCATCGCGGGCGACAGGTCCACCCCGAAGGCCCGCACGCCGAGCCCGTCCAGGTGGGCCGTCACCCGTCCGGGACCGCACCCCAGGTCGGCCACCGCCCCGCCGCGACCGTCACCGCGCACGCATTCGGCGAACGCGCCCAGCATGGCCCGGTCCAACGGTTTGCCCGCCAGGGCCGGACCGAGCAGCCGGGCGTAGTCGACGGCGACGGCGTCGTAGGACGCCCGTACGGAATGGAGGTACGAGGTCTGCGTCATGCCCTGAACGTAGCCCGGTCGGCCCCGCGACTCACCCCCGATCGGACCCCGGCCCGAAGCCGGCCGGCGGGTGCGGAAGTTCCGCCCACTGGTCCCCGGGCACGCCCGGACTCAGCCGCATCAGGGTCAACGCCTTCACCGGGAGCGGCCCGGAGCGCAGCGCCTCACCGTCCGCTCCGGGCGCGATCCCGTCGAGCGCGACGGCCAGGTCCTCGCCGAAGGCGACCGCCGATCCCGCCGTCGAGGCGAGGGCCCCGGCGACCAGGGAACCGAAGAGCTTGCGCCGCAGCACGAGCGTGTCGTCCGTGACGAGCCGCCCCGACAAGGGGGGTACCGCCAGACCGTGCCGGGCCAGCCGCTCCGGGCTGATCCGGATGTCGGCGAGGTCCCGGTAGACCAGGCGCAACGGTTCGCCGGTGGGGGACAGGACCACGAGGAGGTTCTGGCCGTGCCCCTCCAGGGCCACCCCGAGGTCCAGGACCCGCAGGCACACCGAGAGCGCGAGCCGGGCGAACGCGGCCCGCCAGGACGCCGACCGGGCCAGGGTGGTGCCGGCCAGCGCCGCGACCGGAACGACCCGCTCGCCGGGACCCGCGTACGCCTCCGGGGGTTCCCGGAGCACCGCCGCCAGGTCCGGACTGTGCGCGGTGGCCGCGCCCAGCGTGCGGGTGATGTGCAGCCGGCCGTCGAGACGCGCGGTGAGGTCGTGGGCGAAGGCGGACACCACGGCCGCCGTCTCGATGGAGTAGCCCGAGATGTCCCGTACGGACGAGGTCAGACGGGTGCTCAGCGCCGTCTTCACGTGCGCGCCGCCGTCGGCCGGGGCGAGCGTGCGCAGCGCCATCAGCGGATGCGCCGCGATGTCGGCCGACGCGCCCGTGTCCGTGCCCGCCGCGCCCGTGCGGCCCTCGCCCTTCAGCACGTGCCGTGCCTGCCACGGGTGCACCGGCACGAGGATCCGCCCGCCGTCCCGCAGTTCCGCCGGCCACTCCCCGGTGACCAGGCACTCCTCGGCCCGTACGGGGACCAGTCCGAGCTCGACCAACGGTCGGTGCTCCGGGGCGTAGGCCAACTGCTCGGCCACCGAGAACCCGGGCCTGGAACGGCAGTTGGGGTGGTACGGATGTCCGTCGACCACCCGCTGTTCCCACTCCCAGCCGGTCGTCGGCTCCTCCTGGGGCCCCGCCGGCAGGTTGGCCCGGGACAGGGCGAGGGAGGCCGTGCTGTCGTCGAGTTCCGCGGCGAACGCGGCGCCGTGCGGTACGTCCAGCGCCTCGACCAGCCGCGCCGCCTGCCGGTGGACGCGGCCGTCCAGCCGTAGCTCGCTCACGTAGGCGGCGGTGGCGTACGGGTCCGCCGGCGGCCCCTCCAGCCGGTGGCCACCCGTCAGGCGCAGGGTCAGCGAACCGTGGCCGTGCTCGCGGCCCACCACCCACGGCAGCGGCTCGAAGGCCAGGGCCCGCCACAGCCGGGTGAGAACGGCCGCCCGCGCCCCGTCCAGCGCGGCCTCGTACGCGGAACCCAGTCCGGGGCGCACCCCGGCCAGGGCGACGGCGACGGCCTCCTCGGCGGGTGAGGCAGGGGTGCCCGACGGGGTGAACGAGCCCGAGGGGTCCGGTGAGCCGGGTGGGTCGGGGGTGTGCCTGCTGCGGTCCAGGGTTCCGTTCCTTTCGGATCGCTTTGCCTGATGATCATGTCATCATCGCCGATACTGACGATCACGGTCGGTGGCCCCCGTGCGGGTCCCCGGCGCACCGGATGGACCGAATGGAACCAGTGGACCTCAACGCCGCCGCCGACGCATACGCCGCCACTCCGCTCCTGAACTGCCTGTTGCGGGAAGTGGCCGACGCAGAGGGCGGGGAGGTCCACCGGCTGCGCGGGAGCGGCCGGCTGCTGCGCGTGCGCGGCGGGCGTCGCCCCACCGAACCGGAACTGGCCACCGAGAACGGCTGGCATCCGCTCACCCACACGGAACTGGTCAAGCTCACCTCCGAGGAACTGTCGTTGTACACGGGCGTCCCCAACGACGAGCTGCCGGGCGAGATCACCGACAGCAGGGACGCCGTCGCGGCGATCCTGGCCGCGCGGGCCGAGTCCGTCCCGCCCGGGGACCCGTACCTCCGTTCGGAGCAGGCCCTGGTGATGGGGCATCCGCACCACCCCGCCCCCAAGGCCCGCGGCGGGGCGCCCGCCGCGGGATGGCTGCCGTACGCGCCCGAGGCCCACTCCCGCTTCCCGCTGGTCGTGCTGGGGTTGCGCGAGGACCAGGCCGTCGAGGAGGGCGGCGCGGCCTCGGCCGACGCGATCGAGGAGCTCGTCGGGATCCTCGACGGCCCGCGCCCTCCGGCCGGTTACCGGGTGTTGCCCGCGCACCCCTGGCAACTCGACCTGATCGAGGGGTACCCGGCGGTGCGCGAGGCCTTCGCCGACGGCCGGCTGCTTCGGCTCGGGCCGACGGGGCTCCCGGTGTGGCCCACCGCTTCGATCCGGACCGTCCACGCGCCGGACCCGGGGACGGACCTGTTCGCGAAGTTCAGCCTCGACGTGCGGATCACCAACGACGTGCGCCGGCTGTGGCGGCACGACCTGCTCAGGCTCCGCCGCGTCGACTCCGCCGTCGAGGCCGCTTTCGCCGCCTCGCGCCCGCGTACCGGATCGAACGCCGTCTGGCTCCGCGACCTCGGGTACCGCACCGCCGGATTCGCCTTCGAGGAACTGGCCGTCCTGGTCCGCGACGGCCTGCGCGGGGCGGTGGTCCCGGGCGCGACGCCGCTGCTGTCCGCCGCGCTCGCCGAGGGCTTTCCCGGTGGCTCGCCGGCGGGCGCCGCCGAGCCGGACGGCTGGTGGCGGTCCTATCTGCGCCACGTGGTGCCTCCCGTGCTGGACCTGTTCGCCCGGCACGGGATCGTGTTGGAGGCCCACCTCCAGAACTGCCTCGTCGCCGTCGACGGCCGGGGCATGCCGGTGCAGGCCCTCTTCCGCGACGCCGAGGGGGTGAAACTCCCGCAGGACATGCCGCGCGAAGCGGCCTGGCAGCGGCTGGTGTACTGCCTGGTCGTCAACCACCTGGCGGAGATCGCGGGTGCCCTGGCCACGCGTCATCCGCGGCTCGCCGACGAGGTGTGGCCGGCGGTGCGCGAGGAGTTCGTGCGCTACGACGCCGCGTACGGGCTACCCGAGATCGCCGAGCTGTTGACCGCCCCGGGGCTTCCGGCCAAGACGAACCTGCTGCTGCGATGGACCCGGGCCGACGGCGCCGACGCGCGCTACCTGCCGCTGCCCAATCCGCTGCGGGGCTGACGGGCCCGGCCCCGCGGAGTGTGATTCGGCCAAGGTCCCGCCGGTCATCGGCCCACCCGTACCGAAAGGTATAGACCAATGCTACGTTGGTCGGGCAGACCGCGAACTTCTTGACCACCCGTCAGAGGAGAAGCCATGCCCTCCCCCTCACGGGGCGGCGGCCCGGCCGCCACGCCCAAGTACCAGCGGATCGCCGCATCGCTGCGCGACGAACTGGACCGCGCCGACAGGGACTCCGGCGGCGCCAGGCTGCCCTCCGAACGCAGCCTGGCCGCCCGCTACGGGGTCAACCGGCAGACCGTCCGCGCCGCCCTCCAGGAACTGCGCGCCGACGGGCTGATCGTGACCGGCCGCCGGGGAACCCGGTCGGCGGGCCCCGTGCCGTCGGCCCGCCGACCGGAGCCCGCGGCTCCCGCGACGCGAGCGGCGCACGACCCCGACCGTCGGGCCCTCCCGGTGGGCCCGCCCACCCGCACCCGGCTCACCCTGGTCACGGTGCCGCCCTCGCTCGCGACGCTGCTCGGCATGAGCGGCGGACAGCGCACCCTGGTCCACCACCACCGCACCTACGGCCCCGCCGGGGAGACGCTCCAGCACGCCGTGACCCACCTCTGTCCGCGCACGGTGGCCCGTACCCCGGAACTGGCCGGCTACCTCGACCGTGAGGGCGCGCCCCGGGACGAGGACCTGCGGCCGCTGCACCGGTGGCTGGAGCGGGCCGCGGCAAGCGGCCGCTCGGCGGAGACGATCACCATGACCCGTACCAACCCGCCGGCGGCCACGGCCGGATCCTGCGGCCTGTCCGTACGCCGGACCCTGCACGACCCCACCGGCCGGCTGGTCGCCGTCACGGACCTGGCCTTCCCCACCTGGGACCGCCTCACCTTCCACCGGGACCCGGCGGCGATCGGCTTCCGCGTCACGTGACACGACACCCGTCGAACCGCGGCCGCTCGCCGCGCGGGTCCTATTCGGCGGCGCGGTCCGGAGTGGTGACCCGGGGGACGGGGACGTTCTCCGGGTCGGCGGCGGGCTCCGAGCGGTCCGCGGCGAGCAGGTCCAGGTCCTCGGGCCCGGCTTCCGGCCCGTCCTCCAGGGGGTCGGGGAGGCCGGCCGCGGAGGGGGCGCCGGTGAGCAGTGCGAGGAGGCCCGCCACCTGGACGCCCGCCTCCGCCGGGTGCTTGAACACGGCGCCGGGGGAGATCTCGTAGCGGTTGCGCCGACCGTCGCGCACGCGGCGCAGGTAGCCGTCAGTCTCCAGGTCGGCCACGATCGTCTGCACCGTGCGTTCCGTCAGCACGCACGTCACGGCGACATCCCTCAACCGAACGGCCGGGTCCCGGGCGATGGTCACCAGAACGCGGGCGTGATTCGTCAGGAATGTCCAGTTTTGTCGGCGCGTCATACTCCCCATGGGGTCATGATGCGCCATTTGATTCACGTGACGCAAGACGCGAAACGGCTTTCCGGTGTTTCTTGACGTATGAGCTGGGAAGCGCAAACATCTACCGCAGTCAAGGTCCCGCGCCGCAAGCCGACAAGCCCAAGGAGCGAACCCCATGCCGGTACCCGCCCCCACCACCCATACCGCCGACACCGTTACCCGCGCCGCCGCCGTGCCCGGCCCCCGCCGGAGCGCCGAGGTCGCCGCCCGCAGTGCGGGCCTGCCCCGGATCGACGAGCCGCGCGAAGTGGCCCCGTCGGACGCGAGGGAGCTGTCGAAGGCGTTCTTCAAGCGCCTCCGTGAACTTTCCGAGGGCACGCCGGAGTACCAGTACGTCCGCAACACGCTCATCGAGATGAACGCCTCACTCGTCCAGTACGCCGTGCGCCGCTTCCGCGGCCGTGGCGACGGCGGGGACATCGAGGACATCGTCCAGGTCGGCACCATCGGCCTCATCAAGGCCATCGACCGGTTCGACCCGGCCCGCGAGAACGAGTTCTCCACGCTCGCCATGCCGTACATCACGGGCGAGATCAAGCGGCACTTCCGCGACACCAGCTGGGCCGTGCGCGTCCCGCGCCGGCTCCAGGAGCTGCGCATAGACATCGCCAAGGCGAAGGAGGAGCTCACGGTCCGCCTGGACCGTTCGCCGACCGTCTCCGACCTGGCCGCCCACCTCGACCTCACGGACGAGGAGGTCGTTGAGGGACTGGTCGCGGCCAACGGCCACACCAGCGGCTCCCTCGACGCCCCGCACAGCGAGCACGGCGACGGGCCCACCGAGGGCCACACCCTCGCCGACGTCATGGGCGAGGAGGAGCCGGCGATGGAACTCGTCGAGGACATCCAGACCCTCGCCCCGCTGCTCGAACGACTCACCGACCGCGAACGCCGGATGCTGCAGATGCGCTTCGGCGAGGAGCTCACCCAGGCCCAGATCGGCGCCGCCCTCGGCATCTCCCAGATGCAGGTCTCCCGGCTGCTGACCCGCCTCCTGGCCCACCTGCGGACGTCCATGCTGGAGGACCCCGACACGGCCGCGCACCCCGCCCTCGCCGGCCGGGCCTGACACCGCGCGACCGAGCCCCAACCGGGCGGGCGTGAGCCGGATCACCGGCCGCCCGCCCCGGCGGCATGTCCGGGACCGACCCTGACCGGCCACTGCCGGACCTGCCCCTCTCCATGCCCCCGCGACCGTGGGCGTCCCGGTCGAGCCCCGCCGCCCGTCCGCCGACCGCGCGTGAGCCCCCTCACGATCCGCCGTCACCCGGGCGTGAGCCCCGTCACCGTTCGTGCGCCGACCGTCGCGTGAGTCCCGTCACCGATCCGCGGTCCACCGGTGCGCCACCCCGGTCACCCGCCGTGCGCCGACCGTCGCGTGAGCCGGGTCACCCACCCGCCGTTCAGCGCGTGAGGTGGATCACCTTCCCGTTTGCCCGTAGTTCGCCGGGGCAAACGGTCGGCTGGAGCGGAACCAGGCGCTCCGGCCCGAGGGTCGGAGGCGTGGCGCACGCGGGTCGACCCCGCACCGCTCCCCGCACCGCCGGAGCCACCGGCAGGGGTGGATCCGGTACGACCCGAGAGGTGCATGTGTCCACGCTCCAGGCCGAACACGTCTACAAGGTGTTCGGGAGACACCCCGACGAGACCGCGGCAGCGGTCCGCGCACTCGACCGCGGCGCCGACCGCGACGAGCTGCGCGCCGAAGGGACGACAGCAGCCGTGATCGACGCCACCTTCAGCGTCGAGCCCGGCCAGATATTCGTCGTCATGGGCCTGTCGGGATCCGGCAAGTCCACGCTGCTGCGCATGCTCAACGGACTGCTGGAGCCGACCGCGGGACGCATCCTCTTCGACGGACAGGACCTCACCGCCCTTTCCCCGAGCGAGCTGCGCCACGTGCGCTCCACCAAGATCAGCATGGTCTTCCAGCACTTCGCCCTGTTCCCCCACCGCGACGTCCTCGCCAACGCCGCCTACGGACTGGAGGTCCAGGGCGTCCCCCGGGCCGAGCGCGAACGGCGCGCCGCCGAGGCGCTGGCGCTGTGCGGGCTCGGCGGCTGGGAGACGTCCTGGCCCGACGAGCTGTCCGGCGGCATGCAGCAGCGCGTGGGCCTGGCCCGTGCCCTGGCCACCGACGCCGATCTGCTCCTGATGGACGAGTCGTTCAGCGCCCTCGACCCGCTGATCCGCCGTGACATGCAGGACCAGCTCCTCGAACTCCAGAAGCGACTGAAGAAGACCATCGTCTTCATCACCCACGACCTGAACGAGGCCATGCGGCTCGGCGACGGCATCGCCGTCATGCGCGACGGCAGGATCGTCCAGCAGGGCACGGCCGAGGACATCCTCACCCGCCCCGCCGACGAGTACGTCGCCTCCTTCATCCAGGACGTCGACCGCTCCCGCGTCCTGACGGCCGACGCCGTCATGGACGAGGCCCCCGCCCACGCGGACGCCTGCGGCTGTCCCACCGTCACCGCCGGCACCCCGCTCGCCGACGTCTGCGCCGTCAGCGCGCGTGTCCCGCACCCGGTCGCCGTGACCGGTGCGGACGGTTCCGTCGTCGGCACCGTGCCCCAGGACCGCCTCGTCGCCTTCATGGGCGACGAGCATCGGCCCCCGCTGGCCTGCACGGAGGTGGCCGCCTGATGCCCCGCCTGAACCTCGGATCCTGGGTCGACAGCGGGGTCGACTGGCTGCAGAGCCACCTGTCCTGGCTGTTCGACGCGATCAGCTCGCTCGTCACCGGCCTCTACGACGGCATCGACGCCGTCCTGTCCGCACCGGCCCCGCTGCTTTTCGCGGGCATCCTCGCCGTCGCCGCCTGGTGGCTGCGCGGGCTGCTCGCCGGACTGCTCGCCTTCGTCGGCTTCGCGCTCGTGGACTCGCTGGGCCTCTGGGACGACGCCATGTCCACCCTGTCCCTGGTCCTCGTCGCGACCCTGGTCACGCTGGCCTTCGCGGTCCCGCTCGGCATTTGGGCGTCCCGCTCCGACCGGGTCAGCGCCGTGCTGCGGCCGGTCCTGGACTTCATGCAGACCATGCCGGCGATGGTGTACCTGATCCCGGGCATCATCTTCTTCGGCGTGGGCGTCGTCCCCGGCATCATCGCGACGATCATCTTCTCGCTGCCGCCCGGCGTACGGATGACCGAGCTCGGCATCCGCCAGGTCGACGCGGAACTCGTCGAGGCGGCCGACGCCTTCGGCACCACCCCGCGCGACACCCTCGTCCGGGTCCAGCTCCCGCTGGCCCTGCCCACGATCATGGCGGGCGTCAACCAGGTCATCATGCTGGGCCTGTCCATGGTCGTCATCGCCGGCATGGTCGGGGGCGGCGGCCTCGGTGGCGCCGTCTACCGCGCCATCGGCAACGTCGACATCGGCCTGGGCTTCGAGGCCGGCCTCTCCATCGTCATCCTCGCCATGTACCTGGACCGGATGACCGGAGCGCTCGGCCGGCAGGTGTCCCCGCTCGGCCGCCGCGCCCTGGCCCGCACCCGGGCCGCGGCGAGCGGTGCCTCCAAGCTGTGGAGCCACCGCCCGCAGCCGGCCTACGCGGTCACCGCCGCCGTGGTCCTCGCCCTCGTCGCAGGCGGCCTGAGCACCTTCGGCGGCTCCACGACCGAGGACGGCCCCGAAGGCGCCGCCGACATCGGCAAGGGCCGCAAGGTCTCCCTCGGCTACATCCCCTGGGACGAGGGCATCGCCTCCACCTTCCTGTGGAAGGAACTGCTGGAGCGGCGCGGCTTCAAGGTCGACGCCCGCCAACTGGAGGCCGGCGCGCTCTACACCGGCCTCGCCGGCGGCCAGATCGACTTCCAGACCGACTCCTGGCTGCCGGTCACCCACGCCTCCTACATGGAGAAGTACGGCGACAAGCTGGAGGACCTCGGCTCCTGGTACGGCCCCACCTCGCTGGAGCTGTCCGTGCCCTCGTACATGAAGGACGTCCGCTCCCTCGCCGACCTCAAGGGCAAGTCCGCGCAGTTCAAGGGCCGCATCATCGGCATCGAGCCGAGCGCCGGCGCCATGGGCATCCTCAAGGACAAGGTCCTGAAGGAGTACGGGCTGGAGGGTGAGTACCAGGTCGTCGACGGATCCACCCCCGGCATGCTCGCCGAGCTCAAGCGGGCCTACGACAAGAAGGAACCCGTCGTGGCCGTGCTCTGGTCCCCGCACTGGGCCTACTCCTCGTACGAGCTGACCAAGCTGGAGGACCCCAAGGGCGTCTGGGGCAAGGGCGACGGCATCCACACGCTCGCCCGCAAGGGCTTCGCCGCGGACGAGCCCGAGGTCGCCGACTGGCTGCGCTCCTTCAAGCTCACCGAGGAGCAGCTCACCGGCCTGGAGGCGCAGATCCAGAAGACCGGCAAGGGCAAGGAACAGCAAGCCGTCCGTGCCTGGCTGACGGACCACCCGGAGATCGCCGCACTGAAGTGAGCGACCCGGGCGCCGGCGCGCGGGGACCCGTACGGTCCCCGCGCGCCGGCGCCCTTCCACGTCGGGCCGCGTCCTCAGCCCACCGGGGCCCGTTCCACGGGCGCGACGGCCTCCGCCCGCCGGCCCGGGGCCCCCGGCTTCACCGGCCACCAGGTGGACCGGCCCAGGAGCGCCGTCACGGCAGGCACCAGCACGATCGACAGGACGAACGCGGACAGCAGGATCCCCACGGCCGTGGCGAAGCCGATCTGCTGCGTACCGGGCTGGGGGCTCACGGCGAGGCTCCCGAAGGAGGCGGCCAGTACGAGGCCCGCCGTGGCGACGGCCGGAGCGGTGTGCCGCACGGCGCGGGCCACCGCCTCGCGGGCGGAGCCCGGCCGTGCCATCTCCTCCCGGATCCGGTCGCCGATCAGGATGTTGTAGTCGGTGCCGAGCGCCACCACGAACAGGAACAGCACCAACGGCAGGGTGAAGTCGACGCCCGGACGCCCCAGTCCGTGTTGGAACACCAGCGTGGAGGCGCCCAGCGTGGCCGCGAAACCCAGTCCGACGGCGATCATCAGCACGAGCGGCGCCAGCAGGCTCCGCAACAGCACGAGCAGGATGATCCCGATCAGGATCGCCGCCACCGGGAAGATCACCTCCAGGTCCTCGTCCACCGCCACCGATATGTCGGCGAACACCGCGGCCGTACCCCCGACATGTACCTCGGTGCCCGCCGGCAGGTTCGCCCGTACGGTCTCCCGGACCGGGCCCGAGACCAGGTCACGGGCCTCCTGAGTACCCGATCCGGGCGTCAGCAGCAGGTCGATGCGCGCGGCGCCCCGATCCTCGCTCAGCACGGTCGGTACGACGCGACCCACGCCCGGCACCTGGCCCAGCGCCCCGGCGAGTCCGGCCAGTCGCTCGGCGCTCAGCGGAGCGCCGTCCTCGGCGGAGACGAACACGCCCGTCGGATCCGACACCCCGGCGGGCAGCGACCGGGCGATCTCCTCCGCCGTTTCCACGGCGCCCGTGCGCTCGCCGGCCGGGCCGCCCTGCCCGTAGTCCATGCGCATCCCGGTCAGGCCGGCCGCGAGCGCCCCGAGCAGTGCCACCGAGGCGATCACCAGCGCCGTCGGACGCCGAGCCACCAGCGCGCCCAGCCGGCCGGCCGCGCCGCCGGAGGGTGCGTGCCTCAGGGAGCGGGACGGCCAGAACATTCCGCGCCCGGTGACGGCGAGCAGCGCGGGCATCAGCGTCAGGCTGCCCAACAGCATCACCAGGACGGACATCGCGATGGCCGGGCCCAAGACCCGGAACTGGCCGAACGAGGCGATCCCGAGGGTGGCGAAGGCGGCCACGATCGTCAGCGCCGCCGAGGTGACGGCCGTGCCCACCCGGCCCGCGACCTCCCGCGCCGCGTCCCGGCCGGACTCCGTCGGGTGGGTCCGCAACCGCTCGCGGAAGCGGAACAGGAGGAAGAGGAAGTAGTCCACCCCGATGCCCACCAACACCACGCCGATCAGCCCCGGAGTGGAAGGGGCCAGCTCGATGCCCGTCAGCACGGACGCGCCGACGACCACTCCCGTCGCCGCACCACCGATGACGGCGACCGCGACCAGCGGTAGCAGCGCGGCCGCCAGGCTGCGGAACACCAGCACGTGCAGCAGGACGATCAGCCCGGTCATCGCCGCCCCGACGACCGTCGTACGCGTCTTCTCCGCGTCGGCGGTGTCCACCCCGGTGGCGGGCCCGCCGGTGAACCCGGTCCGCAGTCCCGCCTCCCGGAACACCTCACGGGTGTGGTCCCGGAAGGCCCGGTAGGTGTCCTGTACCCCCGGGTCCGCCGGATTGCCCTTCAGCTCCACCGACAGCAGCCGGAAGGCGCGGTCCGGCGCCGTCAGGCGCCCGCCGAACACCGGCACCTGGGAATGGTCCTGGGCCAGCGGCATGGTGTCCTCGGTGACGGGCATGACGATCCGCTCGCGCGCCAGCCGGTCCGTCACCTCGTCGACGCGCCGCTCGTCGGCGGGGGAGAGCGCCGCCCCGTCGCTCCGGGCGACCAGCACCGTCAGCGGATCGGAGTCCGGGCGCACCCCGAAACTCTCCTCGGCGATCTTCAGCGCGGCGGCCGAATCGTAGTGCGCGGGCAGGAAGTCGCCGTTGCCCGTCTGGGTCGCGCGGAACACGAACACCTGACCCATGATGGTCAGCGCGATGCCCAGCACCGCCCACAGGGCTATCACCTTCCACGGATTCCTCGTCGAGCATCCCGTCAGGGCGCGGATCACTTTTCTCCTCCGGTCCGTGCGATGGCGCCGGAGTGCCCCGGCTCCCCCCAAGACCATCAGCGGACCGGGCCGCGTGCGTCCGGGCGCAGGAGGATCTCCGCACCGGGACCAGGGTCACGCCGACCGCTGCGACCAGGACCAGGGTCCCGGTCCCGGACCCGACTCCGGGCCGGTGGCCGGGCCCCCGGCCGGTGCCAGAATGGATCCACGGATTCCGGCCGCGGGCGGTCCCGGCACCGGCCGGGCCCGGCGGCCGTGGGGGAGGACCGGCCAGATGAGCAGGAGCACCGACAAACCGGCGTGGACGCGCAACGACGCCTTGGTCGCGGTCGGGGCCGCGGCGGCCGACCTGCTGGGCTTCTCCGTCACCAGTCAGTTCGCCGAGAACCCGCTGGGGATTCCGGCGGCGTTCGCCCTGGTGCTCGCGGGGTTGACGCTGATCCTCCGTCACCATCGGCCGGCCCTCGTCCTCGCGGTGGTCCTCGCGCTCGGCGTGGTGGTGAACACGGCCGGCCCGGTCTCACCGCACTTCGGCCTCAGCCTGGTCATCGCCCTGTACACGGTGGCCCGGACCTGCCGGCCCGTCGTGGTGGCCGTCGCGGGTCTGGCGGCGGTCCCGTTGCCCTCCGTCGGCCAGGGCGGCCTGCTGCTTCCAGGAGGTTGGGGGCTCCTCGCCAACGCGGCCGCCGCCGTGATCGTGGTCGGGGCCGCCCTGGTGATGAACCACCGACAACGCGAGTCCGAGGCCCAGCGCACGCTCCACGCCGAGCGGGCGCTCGCCGAGGAACGCCGCCGCATCGCCCGGGAACTGCACGACATCGTCGCCCACCACATCACCACCATGCAGTTGATGGCCGGGGGAGCACGGGCCAACCTGGCGCACGATCCCGAGGCCGCCCGCGAGGCCCTGGTCACGCTGGAGGGGTCCGGGCGGATGGCCCTGAGCGAAATGCGCCAACTGCTCGACGTCCTGAGGGCCGGTGAGGAACCGGAGGCGACCCCGCCGGCGCCGCAACCGGGGCCCGAGGACCTGGCCCGGATCGTCACCGAGAGCCGCCTCGCCGGCATGGACACCGAGTTCACCGTCGACGGAACCGTACGCCCGCTGCCGCCGACCGTCGGCCTGACCGTGTTCCGGGTCGTGCAGGAGGCCCTGACCAACGCCCGCAAGCACGCCGGGGAATCCACGGCCCGGGTACGACTGACCTACCACCCGGACGAGGTCACCGTCGAGGTCCGCGACGACGGCGCGGGCCGCCGCACGGGAGCGGGCCGGGTGCCGGGCCCGGGCCACGGCACGGGCGACGCCCCGGGCACCGGATCCGGCAGGCGCACCGCGGCTTCGCGGGCCCCGGCCCGCGGCGGGTACGGTCTGATCGGAATGCGTGAACGCGTCGCCCTGCAGGGCGGCACCCTGGAGGCCGCCCCGATGAGGGAGGGCGGCTTCCGGGTCGCGGCGCGGCTCCCGGTGGCACCGGGAGCGGGCACCGCCGACCGAGAGGAACACCACCGATGATCCGCGTGCTCATCGCCGACGACCAGCCGCTGGTGCGGCGGGGCCTGGCCCTGATCCTGGCCCCCCACCCGGACGTCGAGGTCGTCGGCGAGGCCGGCAACGGCGCCGAGGCCGTCGAACTGGCCCTGCGGCTGGCGCCCGACGTGGTCGTCATGGACATCCGGATGCCGGTGCTCGACGGCGTACGGGCCACCGAACGGCTGGCCACCGCGCTGCCCGGCGCGCGGGTGCTGGCCCTGAGCACCTTCGACATGGACGAGTACGTGGTCGCCGCCCTGCGCGCGGGCGCCCACGGTTTCCTGCCCAAGGACGTGTCCCCGGAAGAGCTGATCGCGGCGGTCCGAACCGTCCACGCGGGCGAGGCCGCCGTCGCCCCCCGGCTGCTGACCCGGCTCATCTCCACCTACGTGCGCGCCCCCTCGCGCGAACGCCGACCGGTGCCCGAACCGCCCACCGGCCTGACCCCCCGCGAGCTGGAGATCTGGCGCCTGCTCGCCGGCGGCCTCGACAACGCCGAGATAGCCGACGAACTGGACATCAGCGTCTCCACGGTCAAGAACCACATCACCGGCGTCTTCGGCAAGCTGGGCGTCCGCGACCGCGCCCAGGCGGTGATCGCCGCCTACGAGTCGGGGCTGGTCGAGGCCGACCGGAGGCCCACTTGATCACCATGTGCCCCGCAGGACCCGAATCCGTTCGGCGTCCGAACCGCTGACCAGCGAAAACACTGGACGATTCGCCCGTGCGGAGGACGGGCCGCGCATGGCACAGTGCCAGGAGCACAGCCGCCGCACCAGGGAGCCGCCATGCGTGACCCGCACCCCATGCCGTCGGTCCTCACGGCCGCGCCCGAGGACCGGAGCGGGCCGGGCCCGCTGCCCGACTGCCCGGTCTGTGTCGTCGCGCCGGAACGCATCTCCTGGCGCCAACGGCCCGGCGAACCCGTCGTCCTGGTCTTCGAACCCTGCGGACACCGCCACACCTCACCGGCGCCGCCCCTCCTCGTGGTCACCCCGCCCCCGCCGCTCACGCACTGAGCACGGCGGCGATCCGCAGCGCGAACTCCTCCTCACCGAGGATCGTGATGCCCGCCGCCTCGGCCTTGGCTACCTTGCCGCCCGCCTTCTCGCCCGCCACGAGGAGCGTCGTACGGCCGGAGACGCTGCTCGCCGACTTCCCGCCGGCCCGCTCGACGAGCTCCAACAGCGCGGTGCGGGTGCCGTGGGCGGACAGGGCGCCCGTCATCTTCCCGGTGATCACGACCGTCTCACCGGCCAGCGGTCCGGCGGCGA
This sequence comes from Streptomyces sp. NPDC040432, assembly GCF_055595445.1. Lineage (NCBI taxonomy): Bacteria > Bacillati > Actinomycetota > Actinomycetes > Kitasatosporales > Streptomycetaceae > Streptomyces > Streptomyces sp. NPDC040432. The sequence continues at coordinate 273,456 of NZ_JBVIVP010000006.1, forward strand.
CGTCACCTCCGACGCCGTCGTCCGTCCCTCCGCCGGCGGGAACCGTCGCCCGGCCCGGAACCTGCGGCTCGACGAGGTTGACCCCGGCCGCCACCAGCTTGTCGACGACCGCTCCCAGCTCGGCGACCTGAGCGACGATCGCCGCCGCCTTCGCGGCGCCGACCAGTTCCACCCCGGTCATCGCCTCGACGTCGGCCGCCCGGATCGCCTCCATCGTCCCGAAGTGCCGGGCGATCCGCCGGGACATGCCCCGCCCGGTGCCGACGACCCCGAGCGCGCAGAACACCCGCGACAGAGGACGGTCCTTCGCGCCCGCGATCTGCTCCGCGAGCTTCACCCCGCGCTTCTCGCTCCCGGCCGCCCGCGCCAACGCCGCCCCGTCCAGGGTGAACAGGTCCGCGACGTCGCGCACCCCCTCCTCCTCGACCAGGGCGCGGACGTACCGCTCGCCCAGCCCGTCGATGTCGAGCTGGTCGCGTCCGGCCGCGTACAGGATCGCCGCGATCCGACCGCAGTCGACGGGCCGGCCGCAGCGCCAACGCTCCTGGGACCGGTCGACCGTGCCCTGGCACCCAGGGCACACGGACGGGAACTCGATCGCCCGCTCCTCGCCGGTCCGCAGCTCCACCACCGGTGCCTCGACGCGCGGAATGACGTCACCGGCCTTGCGGACCGTCACGACGTCACCCAGGCGCAGTCCGCGCCGCTCGATGTCGGCCGGGTTGTGCAGGGTGGCGTGCCGGATCACCGACCCGTCGATCTCCACCGGCTCCAGCACCGCCGTCGGCGCGAGCACCCCGGTGCGGCCCACCGACCAGGTCACCTCAAGCAGCCGGGTCCGGCGCTCCACCGCCGGCAGCTTGTACGCGGTCGCCCAGTGCGGATGGCGCGAACCGTTCCCGGCCGCCGCCTGCTCCGCCAACGAGTCCAGCTTGACGACGATCCCGTCGATCCCGAAGGGCAACGCGGAACGGAGCTGGGAGATGCGGTCGACCTGCTCCTGCGCCCCCGCGACGGTGTCCACCACCGTCAGCCCAGCGGCCGTGTCGGCGGCCGTGCGGATTCCCGTCGCCGCCACGTACGCCATCACCTCGGAGTGCGTGCCGCCCGGCAACGCGGAACCGTCGTCGAGCTCCACCGCGCCGAACGCCCAGAACGTCATCTCCACCGTGTACGCGCGCCCCTTGGCCCGCAGCGTGCCGGCCGCGCCGTTGCGGGGATTGGAGAACGGGACGGCGCCGTGCGCCACCCGTACCGCGTTCGCCCGCTCGAACTGCTCCGCCGTCAGCAGCACCTCGCCGCGCACCTCGAAGGAGTCCCGGGTGCTCAGCTCCAGGGGGAGTCCGACGATGGTGCCGATGGCGTGCGACACGTCCTCCCCGCCCGTCCCGTTCCCCCGGGTGACCAGTTGGACCAGACGCCCGGCCCGGTATCGCGCCGCCAGCGAGGCGCCGTCGAGCTTGGGCTCCACGGCGTAGCCGCCGGTGACGGGACCGCCGAGGCGTCTGACGAGCGAGGCCTCCCAGTCGAGGAGGTCCTGCGGGGCGAAGGCGTTGGCCAGGGAGAGCATGGCCGTCGTGTGGGCGACGTCCCCGGCGGGCACCGCACCGCCCGCCACCTTCCCGGTGGGGGAGGCCGGGTCGGTGTGCTCCGGATAGTCGGCCTCGTAGGCCTGGATCAGGGACACGAGCAGGTCGAAGGAGGCGTCGTCGAGCGGGGATTCGCCCGAGCCGTAGTAGGCGGCGGCGGCCCGGACGGCCGTGGCGATGGCGTCGGCGTACTCGTCACGGTCGGCCAGGGCGGGAGCGGTGGTGATCGTCATGCCGTGATGGTGGCGCAGGGGTCTGACAATCGGCCCGGAGGGTCCGGTGCGCCGCGATCCCCCTGGTCGGTGGAGCGGACCGGGTCCTCGTATCGTGTACCCGAGCCGCTCACCGGCGCGGCAGGAGACGGAGAACCCCTGATGGACGTGCAGCACTTCGAGCGGATCACCGCGTTCATCGAGGCGCGGCTGATGCCGCTGTTCGACGCGGGGACCGGAAGTGAGCGCGGATTCGCGATGGACGACACCTCCCGGGCCCTGCGCGCCCTGCGCAACAGCGTCCTGGAGGCCTCCGCGGTGAAGGGCCTCCTCGAGCAGCGGGCGACCGCCGAGCCGCGGGTCCGTACCGTCATCGACCAGTCGGTGGAGCACCACTGGGACGTGCTGCGCGGCATCGCCCGGCAGTGGGAGGACCACGCCGACTTCCGCCGTGAGTTCAAGCGGCACGCCTGGGAGCTCGACGAGGCCCCCGCACGGGCCTGAGGCACCGCGCGCGAGGACCCCCGCGCGCTGCGGCGTGCGGGGGTCCCGTCATGAGGGACGTCACTGGCTGGGGGCGCCGCCGATCAGGTAGTCGACGCGGCGTCGCAGACCGCTCCAGCGCCGGTCGTGGCGGTACGAGCGCCTCATCGAACGGGCCCGGGCCTTCGGGCGGCGCCGGTAGAAGCGGCGGGCCCACGGGGAGACGGGGCGGGCCAGGCGCATCGCCGCGACCAGGGCGATCAGCGGCACCACCGCCCCGAGCACGGCCATGCGGGGCTTCCCCTTGAACAGCGCCACCCCGGCCAGCAGCAGGTTGAACACCACGGTGGTCACCAGCGTCATCCGGCTCTGTTCCTCGTCCGGAGTGAGCCCGTCCACGCCGAGCGGCAGGAACCCGCAGAGCAGCAGCGAGGCGAGGGCCGTGGTCAGGATGACCACCTCGATGCTGATCGTGCCCTCCTTGCTCCAGTAGACGTCGCTCAGGTGCAGGATCAGCGCGAACTCGTCCAGGACCAGACCCGTCCCCATCCCGAAGAGCACGGCGGCCAGCGCCGACCCCCAGCCCGTGCGGCCACCCCCGATCGCGGTGAACCCGCCGATCGTCATCAGCACGACCCCGGGAACGGCGTGGTGGACGTGCAGCCCGCCCGGTGTGACGTTGCGGAACGGGCCCTTCCCGGCCCGGATCATCCGGGTGATGACGCGCGTGATCGCGAACGTCAGGACGAAGGCGGACAACGCCAGCAGCAGGGGCAGCTTGCCCGGTTCGAGGATGTTTCGGTACCACCAGTCACCCATGCCGTCACCTTCCCGGGACCCGTGCGCGCCCGCATCGCGGAAGCCGCCGTTCGGGCGCGCCGTGTGAGGACCGTTGACAAACCGGTGACCTGATAGAAACCTGTGACCCTGATCCACGCAAAGAATCAACTGGATTCCTCAAAATCTTGCGCAGAGATCGAGATTAATCGGCAGGTCCTCGCCCCACCCTTCTGGAACAGAGGCCCCCATGAGATGGAAACGACATGGCCGCGCGCTCGTAGGCGGCCTGCTCCTCACCGCCCTGACCGCCCTCGGCCTGACCCCCACCGGAGCCGCGGCCGGAACCTCGGCACCGGCCGCGGGCACCGTCAACCTCGCCCTGGGCCGACCCGCCACCGCCGGCGGCTCCCTCGGCGGCTACCCCGCGACCGCCGTCACCGACGGCAGCCAACAGACGTACTGGGAGGGACCCGCGGGCGCCTTCCCGCAGTGGCTCCAGGTCGACCTCGGGGCCGTCGCCGCCGTGGACGAGGTGGTGCTGAAACTGCCCTCCGGATGGGAGCGGCGCACCCAGACGCTGAGCCTCCAGGGCAGCTCCGACGGCACCACCTTCACCACGCTCGCCGCCTCCGCCCCCAAGGTCTTCGACCCCGCGCAGGCCAACAGGGTGACCCTCGGGCTGGGCTCCGCCGCCGTCCGCCACCTGCGGGTGAACATCGCCGCCAACAGCGGCTGGAACGCCGCCCAGATATCCGAGTTCGAGATCCACGGGGCGACCGACCCCGCAGATCCGGGCGATCCCGGCGACCCGCCCCCGACCGGAACCAACCTGGCCCGGGGCAAGCCCATCGAGGCCACCTCCACCACCCAGTCCTACGTCGCCCCGAACGCGAACGACGACAACCTGAGCACTTACTGGGAAGCCGCCGGCCAGAGCTCCTCGCTGACCGTCCACCTCGGGGCCAACGCCGACCTCGCCGCGATCGTCGTCCGGCTGGACCCCGGCGCGGCATGGACGGCACGGACCCAGAACTTCGAGGTCCTCGGCCGTGAGCAGGCCGCCTCCGCGTTCACCACCCTGCGTGCCCGCGCCGACCACCTCTTCGGCCCCGGGGCGAACGGCAACACCGTGACCGTGCCCGTCGGCGGCCGCGTCGCGGACGTCCAGGTGAGGTTCCACGGCAACACCGGGGCGCCCGGCGCCCAGGTCGCCGAACTCCAGGTCGTCGGAACGGGCGCCCCCAACCCCGACCTGACCCTCACCGACCTGACCTGGACGCCGTCGGCCCCCTCCGAGTCGGACGCCGTCACGGTGAACGCCACCGTCCGCAACGCGGGCAACGCCCCCGCCGCCGCGACCACCGTCCGGATCAGCCTGGAGGGTGTCGTCGCGGGCAGCGCCCCGGTCGCCGCGCTGGCGGCGGGCGCCTCCGCGACGGTCCCGGTCGCCGTCGGCAAGCGCCCGGTCGGCCGCTGGACGGTGTCCGCCGCCGTCGACCCCGAGAACACCGTCACCGAGTCGGACGACACCAACAACAGCCGCAGCGCCGCCGACCCACTGGTGGTCGGCCAGAGCCCCGGCCCCGACCTGGAGGTCACCGGGATCACCCCCGACCCGGCCACCCCGGCCGTCGGGGCCAAGGTGACCTTCACCGCGTCCGTGCACAACCGCGGCACCGCGCCGGCGCCCGCCGGCGTCACCCGGCTCACCGTCGGAGCCGTCACCCTGAACGGGAACACCCCGGCCGTACCCGCCGGCGCGACCGTCACCGTCGCGCTCGACGGCAGCTGGACCGCGACCGGCGGCGGCGCCACCCTGACCGCCACCGCCGACGCCACGGGCGTCGTCGCCGAGACCAATGAGAACAACAACGTGTACACCCGCTCGATCGTGGCCGGCCGCGGCGCCGCCGTCCCGTACACCGAGTACGAGGCGGAGGCCGCCCGGCACACCGGCACACTGTTGCAGAGCGACCCCGAGCGGACCTTCGGTCACACCAACTTCGCCACCGAATCCTCCGGGCGCGCCTCGGTCCGGCTCTCGGCGACCGGCCAGTACGTGGAGTTCACCTCCACCAACCAGGCGAACTCCATCGTCGTGCGCAACTCGGTGCCCGACGCCCCGGGCGGCGGCGGAGCCACCGCCACCCTCAGCCTCTACGTCGACGGGACCTTCGTCCGGAAGCTGGACCTGTCGTCCGAGCACAGCTGGCTCTACGGCACCACCGACAGCCCGGAAGGCCTCACGAACACCCCCCAGGGCGACGCCCGCCGACTGTTCGACGAGTCCCACGCCCTGCTGGAGCGCAGCTACCCGCCGGGGACCAGGTTCCGGCTCCAACGGGACGCCGGGGACACCGCCGCCTACCAGATCGTCGACCTGATCGACCTGGAACAGGTGGCGCCGCCCGCCGCCAAGCCCGCCGAGTGCACCTCGATCACGGCCTACGGAGCCGTCCCCAACGACGGCATCGACGACAGCGACGCCCTCCAGCGCGCCGTCACCGACGACCAGAACGGCCGCATCGAATGCGTGTGGATCCCGGCCGGTCAGTGGCGCCAGGAACAGAAGATCCTCACCGACGACCCGCTGAACCGGGGTCAGTTCAATCAGGTCGGCATCCGTGACGTCACCGTGCGCGGCGCCGGCATGTGGCACTCCCAGCTGTACACGCTCACCCCGCCCCACCAGGCGGGCGGCATCAACCACCCGCACGAGGGCAACTTCGGCTTCGACATCGACGACAACACCCGGATCTCCGACCTCGCGATCTTCGGCTCCGGCACCATCCGCGGCGGCGACGGCAACGCCGAGGGCGGCGTGGCCCTCAACGGCCGCTTCGGCAAGAACACCAGGATCACGAACGTGTGGATCGAGCACGCCAACGTGGGTGCCTGGGTCGGCCGGGACTACGACAACATCCCCGAGCTGTGGGGACCGGGCGACGGCGTCGAGTTCAACGGCGTCCGGATCCGTGACACCTACGCGGACGGCGTCAACTTCGCCAACGGAACGAGGAACTCCACCGTCTTCAACTCCTCGTTCCGCAACACCGGCGATGATGCCCTCGCGGTGTGGTCCAGCCGCTACGTGAAGAACACGGCCGTCGACATCGGCCACGACAACCACTTCCGCAACAACATCGTCCAGCTGCCCTGGCGGGCCAACGGCATCGCCGTCTACGGCGGCCACGGCAACACGATCGAGAACAACCTGGTGTCCGACACCATGAACTACCCGGGCATCATGCTCGCCACCGACCACGACCCGCTGCCGTTCTCCGGGCAGACCCTGATCGCGAACAACGGCCTCCACCGCACGGGCGGAGCGTTCTGGGGCGAGGCCCAGGAGTTCGGCGCGATCACCCTCTTCGCCTCGGGCCAGGACATCCCCGGGGTGACCATCCGCGACACGGACATCAGCGACTCCACCTACGACGGGATCCAGTTCAAGTCGGGCGGCGGCAGCGTGCCCGACGCCGTGATCGACAAGGTCCGCATCGACCGCTCGAACAACGGGGCCGGCATCCGGGCCCACGGCGGCGCCCGCGGCAGCGCCACCCTGACCGGGGTGACCATCACCGGATCGGCGGACGGCGACGTCCTGGTCGAGCCGGGATCACAGTTCGTGATCCGCGGCTCGGCCGGGTAGCGGACGCCGCACGGGACCCGGGTCAGGCCACCGCGCCGCTCGGGTCCTCCCGCCGGGCCGCCCCTTCGCGGGCGGCCCGGCGGCGCAGCGCGTCCTCGTCGGTCTCGGCGTCGTACGAGATCAGCATGGGCAGCAGCGCCGCCAGCACGGCCACCGACGCCACGCAGGCGAGCCCGCCGCTCCAGAAGGCGGGCCGGGTCCCGGTCCAGCCGGCCATGGTGCCCGCCCGGACCTGGCCGAGCTGCGGGCCGACGCTGTAGGAGAGCACCTCGATGCCGGCGAGCCGCCCCCGCAGCTCCTCGGGGATCGTCTGGTTCCAGATCGTGGCCCGGCCCAGCCCGCTCAGCATGTCGCCCGCGCCGGCCACCGCCAGGCAGGCCAGCACGATCCAGATGCCGGAGAACCAGCCCGCCGCGGCGATCGCCAGTCCCCAGACGGCGGCCCCGAAGACCACCAGGAGCCCGTGCCGACGCACCCGCGAGACCCAACCGCTGGTCATGCCCAGCAGCAGCGAGCCCACGGCCCCGGCCGCGTACATCAGGCCGAGCGCCCAGACCGCGTCGAGCTCGTCGGCGAGGAAGGGGAGGATCGCGTTCGGGAAGGCGAAGAACATCGCGGCCAGGTCCACCGCGTACGTGCCGAGCAGCACCGGCCGGCTCCACGCGTACCGCGCGCCCTCCCCGATGGCCCGCAGGGACGGCCGTACGGCGCTCCCCACCGGGGGCGCCGGCCGCAGCCGCAGGCACAGCAGCACGGAGACGAGGAAGCCCGCCACCGTGACCGCGTACGCGGGGGCGTAGCCGGCCCAGGCGACGACCACACCGGCCAGCGCCGGCCCGGCGATCGCCCCGAACTGGTAGCGGAGCCCGTTGAGCGCGGCGGCGGCGGACAACTGGTCGTGGGGCACGATCCGTGCCATCAACGAGTCCAACGCCGGCCGCTGGAGCCCCGTCAGCGCCGACACGCCGGCCGCCACCACGTACAGCGGCCACAGCAGCGGATCCGGCAGCAGTGCGTTGACCAGCAGGATCAGCGCCAGCAGCCCCAGTCCGGCCTCGGTCAGCAGGATCAGCCGCCGCCGGTCGACCGCGTCGGCCAGGGCGCCCCCGTACAGGCCGCAGACCACCAGCGGAACCAGCTCGACCGCGCCCATGGCACCGACCGCGAGCGGCGAGTCCGTCAGGTGCTTGATCTGGAGCGGCAGCGCGATCATCGCCATGAACGAACCGAAGAACGTGACGGTGCCCTGGTAGAACAGCAGCCGGAAGTCGCGGCTGGACCGCCAGGGGGCGAGATCGGGCAACACGGCGGTCAGACGGGAAGTACTCACGACGTGCCATCGTCCGTGCCCGGAGGCGACCCGGCAACGCATTTTCTCCCCGGACGGGCGAAATCGGACTCCTCCGCGTGGCAGCGTCCTTCCGACGTGGCACCCATCAACCATGCCGACGGTGTCCCCGCTCCTGCGTACGGTCGCGTCCTACGCCTGGCGCCTGCTGGTCGTCGGCGCGGCCGTGTACGCCGTCTTCGCCCTGCTGGGCCGTTTCCACGAGATCGCCGTGGCGCTGTTCCTCGGGCTGATCCTCACCGCGCTGCTCGGGCCGCCCACCCGCGGCCTCACGCGCTTCCTGCCCGGCCCGGTCGCCGTCGCCGTCACGCTGGTCGGTACCTTCGTGCTCCTCATGGGGGTGCTCGCCCTGGTCGGCGAGGCGGTGGCGGGGGAGAGCACCACCTTGGTCCGGGAGTTCCGCGACGGCCTCGACAGCATCGAGGAGTGGCTGGAGCGGCCACCGTTCCGACTGAACCCCGAGGCGCTCTCCGACATCCAGTCCAAGGTCGGCGCGTTCCTGTCCAGCCACCGATCGACCCTGCTCAGCACCGCCGTGAGCGGAGCCGGGCACCTGGTGCAGGTGCTGACGGTGCTGGCCCTCGCCGCGTTCTCGTCGGTGTTCTTCCTGCACGGCGGGGACCGGCAGTGGTCGTGGTTCTGTTCGCAGCTCCCCGAGCCGGCGCGCGAACGCGTGGGTGTCGCCGGGCGCGCCGCCTGGCGGACCTTCACCGGATACACCCACGGGATCGTGCTGGTCGCCGCGACGAACGCGGTGCTCGTCGGGGTGGCGCTGTACTTCCTGGGTGTTCCGCTGGCGGTACCGCTCGCGCTGCTGGAGTTCTTCGCCGCGTTCATCCCCCTCGTCGGATCGCCGGTCGCGCTCGGGGTCGCCGCGGTGGTCGCCCTGGCGGCGAAGGGTCCGTTCGTCGCGGCGCTGGTGGTCGCCCTGATCGTGGTCATCGGCCAGATCGAGGGCCACCTGCTGCACCCGCTCGTCATGAGCCGGGCGGTCCGGCTGCATCCGCTGGTGGTCGCCGTCTCCGTGGTCGCCGGGGCCATCGCCGCCGGGGTGGTCGGCGCGGTGGTCGCCGTTCCGCTGGTCTCCGTGCTCTGGTCGGTGCGTACGGCCCTGCGCGCCCACGCCGCGCTCGATCCGGCCCCGACGGCGGGGAAGGGCGGCTGAACGGGGCCCGGGCCCGCGCGCGCGGGGGCGGGGGACTCCCTACCGTAAGACGTGGAGGTGGTCGTGATGGCCGAGCACGGCGGTGGTCCCGCGGCACGCGAGCTGGAGGACGGCAGGCTGTTGAAGGAGCTGGAGACGATCCACCGCACGCGCCACGAGACGCTGCTGCACGGGTCGGACGACGCCCTCGCCACGCACACGCAGCGGCTCAAGGAGCTGGAGGAGGAGTACCTGCGCCGTCATCCGCTGCGCGCTCCGACCGCGGGCCGCACCCGCTCCGGCGCCCGGGCCCGGACCGCGGAGGACTGAGCGGAAACTGGTCCGCCCCGCGAATGCGCGGGGCGGCAGTCGGCTTTTGCCCGTCGGGGAGGCGCGCAAACCATCGGCGCCGGCCCGGGGGGAGCCTCGAAGGGAACCGGGAGGTCAGCGTTCCTCGCGGAAGTCGACGTGCCGGCGGGTCACGGGGTCGTACTTGCGCAGGGTCATCCGGTCGGGGTCGTTGCGGCGGTTCTTGCGGGTGACGTAGGTGAAGCCGGTCCCCGCGGTCGAGCGCAGTTTGATGATCGGGCGAATGTCGTTGCGAGCCATGCCACGAGTATATGGCAATGGGTGTCGTTTTCAATAAACCAATAAAATTGAGCCTCCTTTGCATCGAGTGAGACAAATTTGTATCATTCGAGGCGAGGGAGGCTCATCATGGTGAAGGGCGAACGGCTACCGGGGGGCGCTCCGGCGCGAGCATTCGCGAGCGACCACACCCCCGGCCCGGGCCCCGAACCCGCCTCCCGCACCGCCCGCCGCCGAACCGTGCACCACACCGAACGGAACCCCATGCGCACCCCCACGCCGGACCCGCGTCGCTGGATCGTCCTGGCGATCCTCTCCGGCAGTCTCCTGCTCATCTCGATGGACACCACGATCCTCAACGTGGCCTTCCCCTCGCTGGTCGCCGACCTCCGGCCCGGCGCCGTCCAGCAGCTGTGGATCATCGACATCTACGCGCTGGCCCTGTCCGGACTGCTCGTCACCGCGGGCGCCCTCGGTGACCGTTGGGGACGCAAGCGACTGCTGATGGCGGGCTTCGGCATCTTCTCCGCGGCCTCGCTCATCGCCGTGTTCTCCACCGAGGCATGGCACGTCATCGCGGCCCGCGCCCTGCTCGGCGTGGGCGGCGCGGCCATCATGCCGTCCACGCTCTCCATCCTGCGCAGCGTCTTCACCGACGCCAGGGAACGTGCCTTCGCCCTCGCCGTCTGGGCCGCCGTGTTCGGTGGCGGCATGGCCTTCGGGCCCGTCGTCGGCGGCTTCCTGGTCCAGGACCACGGCTGGCACTCCGCGTTCCTCCTCAACCTGCCCGTCGCCGCCGTCATCGTCGCCGCCGGACTGCGCTACCTCCCCGAATCCCGCGCTCCGCGCGGAGCGGGCCGCTGGGACTGGTGGGGCGTCGGCCAGTCGATCGTCGGCATGCTCGCCCTCGCGGGCGGCATCAAGCAGCTCGGCAAGAGCGGCGTCGGCGACCCGCTGCCCTGGGCCCTGCTGATCCTCGCCGCCGTCGCGCTCACCGTGTTCGTGCGCCGCCAGCTCCGGCTGGACGACCCGCTGCTCCAGGTCCGGCTGTTCGCCAAGCCCGCCTTCAGCGTCGCCGCGACCGCGATCTTCCTGCCGATGGTGGGCATGGGCGCGATCCTGTTCCTGGTCACCCAGTGGTTCCAGTACGGGCAGGGCTACACCCCGCTGGAGGCCGGACTGCGCCTCCTGCCCGCCCCCCTCGCGCTGATCTGCGCCTCGATGGTGGCCCCCACCCTCATGCAGCGCTTCCCGATCCGGCACGTGCTCGGCGCCGGACTGCTCGTCCTGGCGGCGGGCATGGCCCTGCCCTGGACCGTCCAGCAGTTCACCGGCCTCGGCTACCCCGCCTTCGCGGTGGCGCTGACCGTGATGGGGATCGGCGCGGGCGTCGCCACCACCGTCGCCTCCGTCACCCTGGTCTCCGCCGCCCCGGCCGACCAGGTCTCCAGCGCCGCGGCCATCGAGGAGACCTGCTACGAACTGGGCTCCGCGATGGGCGTCGCCGTCCTCGGCAGCACGGCCGCCGCCCTCTACCGCGGCAACCTGCCCGTCCTCGACCTCGACGGCCCCACCGCGAGCGCCGTACGGGACTCCGTCGGCGAAGCGGCGCACACCGCCGACCGGCTCGGCGGCGCCGTCGGCGAGGCCCTCCTGAACACGGCCTCGCAGGCCTACACCCTGGCCATCACCCCGGCGTTCCTCATGGCCGGAACCCTGGCCGTCGCCGCGGCGGCCACCACCTGGGCGATGATCCCGCGCGACCTGCGGCCCACCGACAACCACTGACCGACCCCGCCCAACCCGCCCGCTCCCGTCGCCGCCTCAGCGCGGCGCCGGGAGCGTCGTCGTCGACGGGCGGAACGCGGGCGTGGCCGGCGCCGGCCCCAGCGTGGTCGTCCCCGGGGCCGCCCGGTGCCCGAGACCGGTGCGGTACGCGTCCAGGGCCGCCTCCGTCCGCCCCGTGCGCCGCAGCAGATCGCCCAACAGACGGCACAGGTCGGCGAGGTCCCCGCCCGCCCCGCTGCGCTCCAGCAGGGCGAGCGCCCGCACGTAGTGTTCCTCCGCCTCCTCCGTCAACCCCCGCTCCTCCGCGATCAGACCCAGCAGCCGGTGCGCGCCGCCCGCGTGCACGCTCCCGGGCCCCGCCACCGGCCCGCCGCCCGGCGCCAACAGCGCCGACACCAGCTCGGTCGCCTCCGCGTACCGGCCCAGCCGGCGCAGCACGTCGGCGAGTTCGACCTCCACCTGCGACGCGTACAGGGCCGCCCGCTTGGCCGTGAGCATCTCCCGAGCCGTCCGCAACTCCCGCTCGGCCGACTCCAGGTCCCCGTGCTGGGCCTGGACGTAACCGCGCATCCAGTGGCAGTGCGCCAGATCGGTCCGCAGTCGCAGCTGCCGGTACACCGCCTGGGCCTTCGCGAGGGAGGCGTCCGCGTCCGCCACCCGCCCCTCCGCCAGCAAGGTCCGCGCGACCTGCCGGTGCAGGCCCGCCACCAACGCCGGGTCCCCGACCTGGGGGGCCAACGCCAGCGCCAACTCGGCCGCGCGCGCCGCCCGGACGTGGGCACCCATGTCGATGTACGGCCCGATGACCGCCGCGTGGAGCAGCAGCAACGCCTCGGGATCGGCGAGCCCCTCCGAGTTCAACGCGTCGATGGCCGACTCCAGCAGGTAGCAGGCGTACCGCAGCTCCCCGGCCAGCAGGTGCGCGACGGCCCGGCCCCGGATCGGACGGGCCCGGCGGGGGAGCGGCTGGTCGGCCAGCAGCGCCTCCGCCTCCTCGAACCGGGCGATGGCCTGCGGCAGTCGGCCCGCCTCCAGCGCGCAGTCCCCGAGCCCCAGCAGCGCCTCGGCCCGCTCGTCGACCAGGTCCAGATCCTCCGCATCGGCCAGCAGCCGCCGGTAGTGGGTGGCGGCCTCCTCCGCGGACCCGGTGGCCAGGGTCCGCTGGGCGTCGGTGAGGGCCAGCCTCAGTTCGGTCGCCAGTCGGGCCGGCCGCCCCGTCGCCAACTCCTCGTACGAGGTGCCGAGTCGCCCGGCGAGGAAGCGCAGGGCGGTCTCCGAGGGCCGGACCTTGCCGGCCTCCAGGGTCGACACGTACGCAGGGGTGTAGGAAGGCTCCGCCAACTGCCGCTGTGTCAAACCGCGTTCCGCGCGCAGTCGCTGTACGCGGCGTCCGATCTCGGCCGGTTGGTCCATGAAAGCCCCCTGCTGTGCGTCGTGTTGTCGTGCGACCACCAGTATTCAGCCGTGGCGGACCATTGCGCACGCCCCGCGCGCCACCTAATTTAAGCAACCGGTTCAGTCCATTTACCGTTGCGTTTAACTCCCTTTTTCCATGGAGGACTTGATGAGCTCAGCCGTCCGGTCGACCCTGCGGGCGGCCCTCGCGGCAGCCTGCGCCGGTGCCGTCCTGCTGACCGCTCCGGCGCCCGCCCGGGCCGCCGACCCGCCCCGACCCGGACGGGTCGAGGTCGAGATACCCGGGCCCGAACACGGCGACCAAGCCGGATCAGGGCACGTCCTCGTACCCACCGCGGGATCCGCCCCGACGGCGCCCCGGCGGTCCCCGTCGGGGCGGGCCGCCGACGGGGACGGCCGGGTCACCAAAATGATCGACAACGGCCCCACCGCGGACCGGCTCGACGTGGTCGTCGTCGGCGACGGCTACACCGCCGACCAACTCGACGCGTTCCACGCCGACGCCCGGGCCAAATGGGCCGAGGTCGAGGCCGTCGAGCCCTACGCCACCTACCGGACCCTCTTCAACGTGTGGACGGTGGACGCCGTGTCCGCCCAGTCGGGCGTCTCCGGTGACCCCGACCCCGGCGCCGTCCGCGACACCGCGCTCGGCAGCCACTTCTGGTGCGAGGACATCGAACGGCTGCTGTGCGTCGACCAGCCGAAGGTGGACGCGTACGTCGCCGCGGCGCCCGAGGCGGACCTGGTCATCGTCCTCGCGAACAGCGCCAAGTACGGCGGCGCCGGCTACAACGAACCCAGCCCCACCCTCGGCTACGAGGGCATCTCCACCGCCTCCGCCGGCCACCCCAAGTCCGGCCAGGTCGCCATCCACGAGACCGGCCACTCCCTCGGCAAGCTCGCCGACGAGTACTTCTACCCGGGCGTCCCCGACTACGAGCGGTACACCGGCCCCGAACCCACCGACCCGAACACCTCCACGCTCGACGCCGCCCGCATGGAGGACCGGCGAACCAAGTGGTACCGCTGGCTCGGCGAGACCTCACCCGACGGCGGCACCGTCGGCACGTACGAGGGCGGCGGCTACTACGCCACCGGACTCAACCGCCCCACCGACAACTCGCTGATGAGGATCCTCGGCAAGCCCTTCAACCTGCCCGGCGTCGAGGCGATGATCGCCGGCTTCCACCGCCACGCGAACGTCGTCACCCCGCTGACGCCGACCGGCCGCACCCTGCGCCTGGGCCACACCGCACGGGTCTCCGTGCCGGAGCTCACCACCGGCGACGGCCGTCGGATCGAGGTCCGCTGGTACCTGGACGGCCGGGAACTGCGCCGCTTCGCAGGCCGTACCCAGGTCCGGGTCGCCGAACTGTGGCTGTTCGACCTGCGCGGACACAAGCTGTCGGTCACCGCCCGGGACCGCACGGACTCCGTGCGCGACCCCGCGATCGCGCGGACCCTGAGCTCCACCGCGACCTGGGACGTACGCCTCTGAACCGCCGCCCGAACCGTCAGGCGCCGGCCGCGTGGGCCCAGAAGTCGCGCATCAGGGCGGGCGGGGTCGGCCCGCCCAGCTCCAGCGCGGTCAGCAGGACGGTGACCGTCCCGGTGGACGGGACGACGTGCGCGGCCGTACCCGTCCCACCGATCCAGCCGTAGCGCCCGGGCACGTTCCACGCGTCGCGCGGCTCGACGTCGACCGAGCCGCCGAACCCCCAGCCCTGCCCCTCCAGGAACAGTTCCGCGCCGGCCCGCTGAGCGGGCGTCAGCCGGTCGGTCATCATCTGCCTCACCGAGCCGGGCGTCAGCAGCGCCCGCCCGTCGGCGGCCCGGCCCCCGGCGAGGAGCATCCGCCCGAACGCGCACCAGTCGTCGGCGGTGGAGACCAACCCGCCCCCGCCCGACGGGAACGCCACGGGGCGGCTCCACTGCCCGTCCGGGGCGTCGACCAGCTCCGGCGGGCCGCCGTCCGGGCCCCCGCGGTAGTAGCTCGTGAACCGGTCCCGTCGGTCCCCGGTCACCACGAACCCGGTGTCGCCCATCCCCAGCGGTGCGAAGATCCGTTCGGTCAGGAACTCCGGCAGGGACTGCCCCGAGACCCGGGCGATCAGTACGCCGAGGATGTCGGAGCAGGTGTGGTAGAGCCACGCCTCACCCGGTTGGTACAGCATCGGGACACGGGCCAGAGCGGCCATCCACTCGTCCGGCGGCGGGACGTGCTGCGGTTGGGGAGGGCCCTGCCCCAGCTCGCCGAACAGCGGGCCGACCGCCGGCAGCGAGAAGTCCGACGGGAACCCGTATCCCGCGCGGAAGCTGAGCAGGTCCTCCACGGTGATCGGACGCACGGCCGGCACCACGTCGTCGACGGGTGACCGCGGCGTGCGCACGACCACCGGTGACGCGAGCTCGGGCAGCCAACGCCGCACCGCGTCGGCCGGGGCCATCCGGCCCTCCTCGATGAGCAGCATGACCGCCGCGGCCGTCACCGGCTTCGTCAGCGACGCGATCCGGAAGAGGGAGTCCCGGGCCATCGGGGTCCCGCCACCGACATGGGCGTCACCGACCGCGACGCATTCGGTCCGGCCGGCCCCGGCCACCAGCGCCACCGCGCCCGGCACTTCCCCGCCGCGCACGTGCGCCTCCAGGACCTCGCGCAGTCCGGTCATCGGATCACCTTCCTCGGGGGGCTTCGGGGACCTCGGGAACGCCGCGGCCGTCGGAGACTTCGGGAACCGGGGGAACCGGGGGAGCTTCCGCGTCGTCGGGGCCGCCGAACGGCGGCAGGGAGTCCCACAGGGCGCAGTGGTGCTCGGCCCCCGCGTCCACCGGCCGGATTCCGCCCGGTCCCGCGGCCAAGGACAGCACGGACGCCGGAGCGGAGGAGGAGGTGGGGGCGACGCGGGGCCACCACGGGCCGGAGGAGGCCCCGACGGTCCCGTTCGGCGAGCCGGTGCGGGCGAAGCGCGTCCAGTACTCCGTCATCCGTTCCGACAGCGCCCGCTGCGCCGGAGCCAGCTCCACGACCCGGAAGAGATAGGGGAGTTCGAAGCCGTGGGTCGCGCCGAACGGGAACTCCGGGGACTGCGGCAACGGTACGAAGACCGGTGCGTCGCGGTCGCTGAAGCGGTAGCCGTACGTCGGCACGTGCCGGGCCAGGGCCCGACTGTCCCGCAGCGCCGGGCAGGTGAACGAGGCGTCCGAGAGCAGCGCCGCCCAGGCGAGCGCGGCCGTCGGGTACCGGGCCGCCGGGTACGCCTCCCCGACGGCAGGCGCCGACGGGCCGAAGGACCGCACGAGCCGCTCCCGGTAGGCCCGTTCGTCAGCGATCGGATACGACGGCAGGACCTGGGACAGGAACAGCCGCATCTCGTCCTGCGCGGTCCCCTGCACCACCGGCACCCGGTGGAACCGTCCGGACTCCAGCGCCCGGCGCGGAGACCGGGGCAACGACCCGTTTCCGTACGACAGGAGGGAGAACCGCTCCATCAGCGCGGGCGTCGCCAGCCGGCTCGCGTCCAGGGCGCGCAGGCAGTCGAGCACGGTGCTCGACGGCCCGGCGCCGCAGCCCAGTTCCCGCGCCGCGGCGGCTCCGGCCTCGACCGTGCGTCGCTCCGGGACGAACGGCTCGTAGGCGCCCTGCGTCGGCAGCAGCGCGTACGGGGGCATCGTCGTCGAGCAGGACCCGCTCTGCGCGACGGCCCGCGCGAAGAGTCCGGCCGAGGCGGGCGACACCAGGTGCGCGCAGACGCCGAGACCGCCCGCCGACACCCCGAACACGGTGACCCGGTCCGGATCACCACCGAAGGCACCCGCGTTCGCCCGGACCCAGCGCAGGGCGGCCTGCTGGTCGGCGAGGGCGAAGTTCGGGGCGCCGCCGAGTTCCGGATGCCCGAAGAGACCGAAGACGCCGAGCCGGTGGTTGACCGTGACCACCACCACGTCACCCCGCACGACGAGCGGGTCCGGCAGGTGGGCCGCCCCCGAACCGTCGCGGAAACCACCGGGGTGGAACCACACCATGACCGGCCGCTCCCGCCCCGGGCCCGCCGGGGCGGTGACGTTCAGGAACAGGCAGTCCTCCGAGCCGATCGGCGTCGCCGGGCCCAGCGGCGGGAGTTGCACGCACGCCGAACCGGGCGCCCCGGCATCGAACACGCCCGCTCTGCGGGCCGCCGGGCGCGGTGGCCGCCAGCGCAGCGGGCCGGTCGGCGGGGCGGCGTACGGGATTCCCTCGAAGGTGTCGTACGTCCCGTGGGCGCGCCCCCGAACGGGCCCCTCGACGGTGTCGACGACGGGTCGGTCCACGGCCCGGGCCAGAGCGGTGGACGGACCGGCCGCGCCGGCGCCGAGCAGCAGCGCCGCGGCCAGCAGCACGGCCGCCGGCCCCGACCGGCGGACGGCCGTCGATCGGACGGTTCCGGGCTGCGACATGACTGGTTCCCTCCCGAGCTGGTGCTTCCGCCACTGTGCGCGAGCACCGTCCCCGGCCCGCTGTCGCCGGTGGCGTGTCCCGTCGGCGGGCCGCCGGCCCCCCGTTTGCCCGCCCCGAATGGCGCAGTGCGCTGACGTCCGGCTGAATGTAACAAAGCGTGCGCTTCCCATGACGCACGATGACCGGCGCGCGATGTCCAGACCCGCGCGTCGGCGAACGGAGCTTTCCATGAATGACCCCAGCACCCTCGCGACGACCGCACACGACGACCGCGACGGGCCTCCCCCCGCACCGATCCCGGCCACCGGACCACCCGCTGCCGCGGCCCCGACCGGGCCGGCCGATCCGGCCCCGGCCACCATGCCGCCGCTCGACGCGGTGGCGGCCCCGCTGCCGACGGCGCAGCCGGCACCGCCGGTGCCCCTGCCGACCCCCCAACCCACGGCGCCCGCACCCGTCACCCCGGTCACCCCGGCGGTGCCGGTGGCTCCCGTCACGCCGGTCGGGACGCCTCTGAGCGTCGCACCGGTCACCGTGGCCACACCGGCCGCCCCCGCCCCGCCGAGCGGTGATCCCGCCGCCCCCGCCGACGATCCGCACACCGAACCCATACGGACCCTGCTGGAGACAGCGGCCACCTGCCGACCCGTCGAAGAGGTCACCGCGCTGGTGAACCTCCTCAGGCAGACCGGTCAACTCCCCAACCCCGGACACGAGGCGCTCCGCGCGGCCGCCGTGTCCCGGCCCGTCCACGAGGTCCGGCACATGGTCGCCCTCCTCGGCGAACACCCCCACGAGGAGGGCGAGGCCGACATCACCCTGCGGGCCGCGGCAGTCGGCCGACCCATCGAGGACGTGGCCCTGCTGGTCAGCATCATGGGCCCCGACGGGACCCCCCGGACGGACCGTGCACAGCAGGCGGCCCCGCCGTCCCCGCAGGAGCGCGGGTGGGACGAACAGGTGAAGCGCGAACGCAATCCGCGCCCCACCGCCCCCCGCCCGGCGCCGCTCCGAGCCCCCGAGCGCCCGCAGGGGCCCCTTCGCCACCTGCTCCGCTGGCCGGCCGCCGCCGCCCTGCTGCTGTGCGGAGTGGTCCACCTGCCGGGCGACCTGGCGGACCGGCCCACCCCGGCCGCAGGCGACCTGCTGCCCCTCGCGGTCTCCCTGCTCTGCCTGGGCGTCGGAGCCCTGCTGGCGGTGCGCGACACCGTCCTGGTGTGGCGGGTCGCGGCCGTGACCGCGCTGACCGTGGTCACGCTCCACGTGGTCGGGGGCGTCGTCCTCTACGACCCGCTGGAGGGCGCGCTCGGCGGGCCGCACACCTGGGCGGGCATCGCGACGGTGCTCTGCGCCGGCGCCGGAGCGCTCCTCGCCGGGCTGGCGCTGCGGTACCGGCCGGACCGGGCCCGTTCCGAGCCGGGCACCTGACCGGGAGCACCTCGGGCCCCGGGCGCGTTCGGACGCGCCCGGGGCCCTCCCGCGTCCCGCCCCGCCGAACACGCCCGGCTCACCGCGCGAGCAGGTTCACCGCCCCCGTGAACACCCGGGGCAGCCGGACCGCCGCCGGGACGATCCGCCCCGCGAGCGGCGCCCGGCGCCGGGCCCACAACAGCGACCCCGTCAGGGTGCGGTAGCCGAACGACAGCCGCCGCCACGCCCGTTCGTACTCCTGTGGCCGGCCCGCGCACACGCACCGGACGAGCTCCCGGGCCGCCGTCACCGCCAGCGTGAGCCCCTCACCGGTCAGCGCGTCGACGTACCCTGCGGCGTCCCCCACGAGCAGGACCCGCCCCGCCACCCGGGTCCGCGCCCCCTGGCGCAGCGGACCCGCCCCGCGCACCGGGCCGGCCGGACCGGCCGCCAACCGTTCGGCCAGCAGCGGGAAACGGGCCAGCTGGAGGTCGTACGGCCCCTGCTCCGAGGTCAGCACGGCCACGCCGATCCGGTCGGGCCCCAGCGGGGTCACGTAGGCCTCCGACCCGCGCGACCAGTGCACCTCCACCAGGTCGCTCCACGGCGCCACGGCGTAGTGCCGGCGCAGCCCGTAGCGGGCCGGCGCGCCCGGGACGGTCGGCGCGGAGAGGCCCAGCGCACGCCGGACCGGTGAGTGCAGACCGTCCGCCGCGACGAGGTAGCGGGCCGTGAGCCCGGCCGCCCGGACCCCGTCGCCGTCCTGGTGGACCTCGCCGACGCGCCCCGCCACGGTCCGCACGCCGAGCGCCGCCGCCCGGTCCGCGAGCGCCTCCTGGAGATCGGTGCGCCGGGTGCCGCGCCCGGGACCGGACCGGAACAGCCCCTGCGCCCGCAGCCCCGTCCCGGCGTCGACGTACCCGACCCCGCGGAACTCCCGGCCGCCCACCCTCACGCCCAGTTCCTCGAAGCGGCGCACGGCGCCCGGCATCAGCCCCTCGCCGCAGGCCTTGTCGACGGGGGTGGGGCGCGGCTCGACGACGACGGCCTCCAACCCGGCGAGCGCGGCATGGATCGCGGTCGCCAGCCCGGCCGGACCACCGCCCGCGACGAGCAGGTCGATCACGGGGCCGTACCCACGAGCGCCGCTCCCGTGCGGGAATCGGCGAGCGCCGTGTCCTCGCAGCGGATCCGCACCCCCAGGAGCACGGCGTTCGCCGCGGTGAACGCGACCGCCGTCCACCACGCCGAGTGCACCAGCGGCAGGGCGAGCCCCTCGACCACCACCGCCACGTAGTTGGGGTGGCGCAGCAGCCGGTACGGCCCCGAGGCCACCAGTGGCAGCTCCGGCACCACGATCACCCGGGTGTTCCAGCGCGGGCCGAGCGTGGTGACGCACCACCAGCGCAATCCCTGCGCGGCGAGGGCGGCCACGAGGGCCGTCCAGCCGAGGACCGGGAGGAAGGGCCGGTCGGCCCACCAGGGCTCCACCCCGCACCCCAGCAAGAGGGCCGTGTGCAGGGCCACCATGACCGGATAGTGGCCGCGGCCGTACTCCCGGCCGCCGCGCTCCAGGCTCCACGCGGCGTTGCGACGGGCGGTGACGAGCTCGGCGAGCCGCTCGGCCGCCACGAGCGCGAGGAGGATCAGGTACAGGGTGTACGGGGTCATCGGCATCGGTACCTCACCAGCGCAGCAGGACGAGTTCGGAGGCGAAGCCCGGCCCGAAGGCCAGCATCAGGCCCACCGATCCGGGTGCGGGCGGCCCGGCGGCCGGCACGTCGCCGAGGATGTGGAGCACGGACGCGGAGGACAGGTTGCCGACGGCCGCCAGGGAGCGGCGGCTCGCCGCGAAGGCGCGTTCCGGCAGGCCGAGGGCCCCGCTCAGGACGTCGAGGATCTTCGGACCGCCCGGGTGGCAGATCCAGGCGTCGACGTCCGCGGGCTTGAGGTCGTGGCAGGCCAGGAACGACTCGATCTCCTCCGCCACGTGCAGCCGGACCAGCTCGGGCAGTTCACGGCCCAGCACCATGCGGAACCCCCAGTCGCCGATGTCCCACCCGAGCAGGTGCTCGGTGCCCGGGTAGAGGCGGCTGCGTGAGGCGACCACCGACGGTCCGCCGCCGGTCCCGTGCAGGGGATGCTCGTGGCCCACCGCGATCAGGGCCCCGGCCCCGTCCCCGAAGAGCGCCCCGGCCACCAGGTTGGCCATCGAGGTGTCCGTCGGCTGGAGGGTGAGCGAGCACAGCTCCGTCGACAGCAGCAGGGCCGCTTCGGCGGGGCGCCCCGTCAGGTGGTCGTGCAGCCGCGCCAGGCCGGCGGCGCCCGCCGCGCAGCCGAGCCCGAAGAGCGGCACCCGCCGGACGTCGGGCCGCAGCCCGACGCGGGAGGCGAGGCGGGCCTCCAGGGACGGGGTGGCGAGCCCGGTCACGGTGGTCGACATGACCAGATCGAGGTCCCCGGCGCCGAGCGTGCTCCGGGTGAGGGCCCGGGAGACGGCGCGGGCGCCGAGGTCCAGGGCGGTCCGGACGAAGAGGGAGTTGGTCTCCCCGAAGGAGGGGTTCGGGCCGTAGCGTTCCAGGGGGAGCGCCAGATGGCGGGAGCCCACCCGTACCGATGCGTGGACCCGGCGCAGCAACGCGGCGTCGGCGCCCGGCGGAAGGAACCCGGCGAGCGCCTCCGTGATCTGCGACTGCCGGTACAGGTGCGGCGGGAACACGCTGCTCACTGCCAGGACACGTGTCATTGGCCCAACATAGGGAAGAACTGACGCCGCATCACGAATGACGCGGTGTGTGCGGGCCCGACGTGCCGCCACGGCGTAGCGTGAAACGGTGTCCGCCCGCGCCCGACCCGCCCGAGTCGACTCGGCCCGCCCCGATCCCGCCCGCCCCGATCCCGCCGCACCTTCCGGTCCGGAGGGTGCCGCCCCTGCCGCACCCGCCGGTCCCGGCCGTGCCGCGCCCGTCCGGGCCGGGTTCGCGCCCGGCGCCGTGGTGGGCGGGCTGCTGCGTGCCTGCCATCCCCTGCCGGCCGCCGCCGTGACCCTGTTCGCCGCCGCGCTCGCGGCGGCCTCCGGCCGCGGGGCGGCGGGCTCCGCGCTCACCGCGGGCGCGGTCGCCGCGGGACAGCTGTCGGTGGGCTGGTGCAACGACCGGGCCGACCTGCGCCGCGATCTGGCCACCGGCCGCCGCGACAAACCCCTGGTGGTCGGCCGGGTACGGCCCGGCGAGGTGAGCGCCGCAGCGCTCGCCGCGCTGCTCGGCTGCGTCGTGCTCTCCGTCGCCTGCGGGCCCGGGGCCGCCGCGGCACACCTCGTCGGCGTGGCGGCCGCCTGGGCGTACAACCTCCGTCTCAAGGCCACGGCCGCGTCCTGGCTCCCGTACGCCCTCGCCTTCGGCCTGCTCCCCGCCTTCGTGACGCTGGGCCTGCCCGGCGCGCCCTGGCCGCCGCCGTGGCTGACCTGCGCGGCCGCCCTGCTGGGCGCGGGGGCGCACTTCGCCAACGTGCTGCCCGACATCGCCGACGACCTGGCCACCGGCATCCGCGGCCTGCCGCAACGGCTCGGTGCCCGGTGGTCGGCCGCGGCGGCCGGCCTGCTGGTCGCCGCGTCGACGGTGTGCCTGGTCGCCGGACCCCCGGGACGGATCACCCTCCACGGCTGGACCCTGCTCGTCCTGACCGCCGGGCTGCTGGCCACCACGGCCCGCGCGCCCGGCCGGATCCCCTTCGTGGGCGCGATGGCGGTCGCGGGCGCCGACGTCCTGCTGCTCCTGCTGCACGGTGCGGGGCCACCGTGAGCCCGTCCCGGCAAGTCGTCGCGGGCGCCCGCCCGGACCGCTATGCGGGCGGGCGCCGGGTCCCGGTCCAGGCGAGGAGGTCCTCCGCCGACCAGGTGTTGATCACCCGCTCGGGCGGCACCCCGCACTCCGCGGCCCGTTCGCAGCCCAGTACCTGCCAGTCGAGCTGGCCCGGCGCGTGTGCGTCGGTGTCGATCGCGAAGAACACCCCCGCCGCCACCGCTTCCCTCAGCAGCCGGCGGGGCGGGTCCAACCGTTCCGGCCTGCTGTTGATCTCCACCGCGGTCCCGGACGCCGCGCACGCAGCGAAGACGGCGTCGGAGTCGAATTCGGACTCCGGGCGCGTCCGGCCGGTCACCAGCCGGCCCGTGCAGTGCCCGAGCACGTCCATCAACGGGTTGCCCACCGCCTTCAGGAGCCGCCGCGTCATCGCGGGCGACTCCATCCGCAACTTCGAATGGACCGAGCCGACGACGAGATCGAGCTCCTCCAACAGCTCCGGCTCCTGGTCCAGCGAACCGTCCGCCAGGATGTCGCACTCGATGCCGGTGAGCAGCCGGAACGGCGCCCACGCCGCGTTCAGTTCCGCCACCACCCGCAGTTGCTCGCGCAGCCGCTCAGGCGACAATCCCCGGGCGACCGTCAGTCGGGGCGAATGGTCGGTGAGCACCGCCCACTCGTGCCCCAGCGCGCCGGCCGCCCGCCCCATGGCCTCGATCGGGCTGCCCCCGTCCGACCAGTCCGAATGCAGGTGGCAGTCCCCGCGGAGGGCGGCGCGGAGCGCGACCGCCGCGGGGGAGGGCGGCGGACCCTCGGGGAGCGTGGCCGCCTCGTCCTCCAAGGCGCTCAGGTACTGCGGAACGGCCCCGCCGAGCGCTTCGACGACGACCTGCGCCGTCTTCGGGCCGATGCCCCTGACCGCCTCCAGCGAGCCGGCCGCGGCCCGCTCGGCGACCTCCGCCCCGCCCAGGCGCACGAGCGCGGCCGACGCCGTACGGAAGGCCTTGACCCGGTACGTGGGCGCCTGGGCCCGCTCCAGCAGGAAGGCGATCCGGTCCAGCGCCGCCACCGGGTCCATGCGCGTACCTCCTCCCGGGCCCAGTGTCGCAAGGCCACCGCGGCCCGGCGACCGCTGCCGCGTTAGGCTCGGTACTGGCTGTGAAAGGGATGATGCCCATGTGTCGCTGGCTTGCCTATTCCGGCTCGCCCATGCTGCTCGACGCCGTTCTCTACCGCCCCGAGCACTCCCTCATCAACCAGAGCCTGCACGCCCGCATGGGGGTGGAGTCCACCAACGGCGACGGATTCGGCATCGGCTGGTACAGCCCGGACGGCGACGGCACGCCGGCGGTCTTCCGTGACATCGGACCGGCCTGGAACAACCGCAACCTCCAGGAACTGGCCGGCCACGTCCGTTCGTCGCTGTTCTTCGCGCACGTCCGGGCCTCCACCGGATCGGCGATCCAGCAGACCAACTGCCACCCGTTCCGGCACGGACGCTGGCTGTGGATGCACAACGGGGCCATCACCGACTTCCAGCGCCTCCAACGGGACCTGTGCATGGCCGTCGACCCCGCGCTCTTCCCGTCGATCGAGGGCTCGACCGACTCGGAGGTGATGTTCTACCTGGCCGTCACCTTCGGCCTCGACCAGGACGTCCCCGGCGCGGTGGCACGGATGGCCGGCCTCGTGGAACGGCTCGGCAAGGAGCACGGCGTGCCCGATCCGCTCCAGATGACCGTCGCCGTCAGCGACGGGGAACGCGTCTGGGCGTTCCGCTACTCCAGCGAGGGCAGGTCCCGCTCGCTGTTCTACAGCGCCAGGGCCGAGACCGTGCGCCAGCTCCACCCGGAGATCGACTTCCTGCGCGACCTGTCCGACGCCTCCCGGCTGGTGGTGTCCGAACCGCTCGGGGACCTGCCCGGTGTGTGGAACGAACTGCCCGAGGCGAGCTACGCCGTCATCCCCTCGGATCCGGGTCAGGACTACCTGCCGTTCTTCCCCGAACCGCCGTGATGCCCCGGGTCACCCACCGTCGCCACCGCCGGGGAGTGACGGCCGCCGTCATGCAACGGTGGTCGTCAGCGTGAACAGCGCGCCGTCCGGGTCGCGCAGGGTGACCGAGCGTTCGTGGCCCGTCGAGGCGACCTCGGATACGGCACGCCCGCCGAGGGAGACCGCCGCCTCCACGGCCGGCTCCAGCACGGGAACGCGGAAGTGCACGTGCCAGCGGGGCCGGGTGTGCGGGGTGTAGGCGGCCATCTCCACGGGCCCGCTGTTCAAGCGGGCCACCGGCTCGCCGCCCTGCCGCAGCACCACCTGGTCCTGCTCGTACGAGACCTCGCAGCAGCCCGCGCGACCGGTCGCCCACTCCAACACCTCGCCGTAGAAGAGCGCCGCGTCGAACGCGTTGCGGGTGCGCAGTTCGAGCCAGGCGGGCGCCGGGCCCACGCCGACGCGCCAACCGGAGGAGACGGGACCGTCCCAGATCCCGAAGACCGCGCCCTCCAGATCGGCGACGAGCGCGGCCCGCCCGCCCGAGGGGAAGGAGACCGGGCCGACGGCGACGGTGCCGCTGCGCTCGCGGATCCGGCTCGCCGCCACGTCGACGTCGTCGACGGCGAAGTACGGGGTCCAGGCGACAGCCACCCCGAGGTCGGAGGCGAGCGCCCCGATGCCCGCCACCGGCAGCCCGTCCAGCACGGCCACCGAGAACTCGCCGCCGAGGCGGGCCGGCCGGAACTCCCAGCCCACGACCGCGCCGTAGAAGCGCTGTGCGCCGGCCATGTCACGGGCCATGAGGTTCACCCAACAGGGTGCCCCGAACACGTCCTTCGTCGTCGTCTCCGCCATGTGTGCCGCCTCTCGTCCACCACCGCCGCCACTGCGCCGTCCCAGGACAAGAAGTAGCGCCCGGGCCCCCTCGGCCAGTGCAGGCGCGCCCGCAGGTCACCACCAGTAGGCGGGGTACCTCGGGGCCTTGCGGCGGATGCGGGAACCGGCGTACCCGGTGAGCACGAGGAGCACGGTCGAGCCGAGGAGCAGCGGCACGAAGCGGGCGGGCGCGGGGGTCTGGAGCACGGTGACGACGGCGGTGGCGACGGCCGGTGAGTGCGGGGTGCGGGCGACGGTGAGCAGCGCCAGGGTCAGTCCGGCCGCCACGGCCGCCGTCCAGGCACTGCTGCCCGCCACCGCGAGGGCCGCGTATCCGACGGCGGCGCCCACCATGTGTCCGACGACGACGCCGCGCGGCTGCGCGAGGGGCAGGGTGGGCGCACTGTGCACGAGGGCGGCGCTGGCGGCCAGCGGGGGTATCAGGACCGGCTCGTGGATCATGGCGCCGATGCCGACCAGGGCCAACAGAACGGTCGTCGCCGCGCTCACGCTGTGGAGTGCGGCGGCCGCGCTGGGGCGGGCGGGGGCCTTGGCCGCCATCAGCCGGGAGCGGGGGCGCGGGCCCGGCGCACTCGGGGCGGGGTGCGGGGGACGGGCGGTGACGGTGGTGGTGCTGGGGCTCATACGGGGGCAGGTTTCCGGTGCGGGTGCGGGTGCGGGTGCGGGTGCGGGACAGCGGCGGGCGGACGGGAAGCGGGCGGGAGGGCGGGGCGGACGGGCCGGCGGCGGTGGTCACCGCCTGCCGGACTTCGCGCTCCGTACCGGGGCGGGCCGACGTGATCCGCCGACGACTTTATCGGGCACGCGTACGAACCCTGTGGTGGGGGTGGGACCGTGGAGCAACAATGAACCGATCGGGCCCGAACGACCGCTCGTGATCGTGTATGACTGCGAGGGCACGCGCAGCAGGCAGGGAAGGACCAGCATGACGACGCACCCCCACCTCGCCGGGGTCCTCACGGACCTCGACGCGGTGATCGCCGAGGCCCCGGTCGACGCGACCGGGGCGCTGTGGCGGCTGACCGGCGCCGGGCGCGGCCTCGACTCGAACCTCATCCGGTTGCGCCCCCGCGCGGTCATCGGGGAACACGCGGAGCCGGCGCTCGACGTCCTCCTCGTCGTCGTCGAGGGAGGCGGCCGGATGGACACCGAGGACGGCCCGCTCGACCTGCGGCCCCACTCCGCGGTGTGGCTCGCGCGGAACGCCCGTCGCTCGCTGACCGCCGGACCGGAGGGGCTGACGTACCTGACCGTCCACACCCGCCGCCCCGGCCTCGGAATCGGCACCGCCGCCGCGGGCGAACCCGCCGCCCGGCCCGATCCCCGGCCCGCGGCCCTCCCGGCGCCCGAGGGCGGGGAGACGGCCTGTCTGCTGCACCGCGTCTGCGCCGGCTGCGGGCGCCTCGCCGGCGAGTCCGCCGCCCGATACTGCTCGCGCTGCGGGGAGCAGCTCCCGGACTGACCGCCGGCCGGGGGACCGCCGACCCGCCGACCGAGATGCCCGGCCTCCCGACCCGCCGGCCGGGGCGTCGGCCCGGCCCGCCCACGCGCCGGCCCCGGCCGGCCCTACGCTCGTCCCGGATGCCCCTCCACCGTCCGGAAGGCAGGTCCCGCATGACCGGTTCCCCCGTCCCCGTGATCGATCTCGGAGCGTGGCGGGCGGGCGACGCCGCCACCCGGGCCCGCATCGCCGCCCGTGTCGACGAGGCCCTCAGGGAAGCCGGGTTCCTCCTCGTCACCGGCCACGGCGTGGATCCCGCGCTACCCGCCCGGATCCGGGAGGAGGCCCGCTCCTTCTTCCGACAGCCCGCCTCCGTCAAACAGCAGTACGCCGTCCGCGTCGGCGGGCGCGGCTGGCTCGGACCGGGTGCCGAGGCCAACAGCTACGCGGAGGGTGCCGCTTCCCCGCCCGACCTGAAGGAGTCCTGGTCCTGCGCGGCCGAGGACCCGACGGGAAACCCCGCGGTGGACGCCGAGTGGTTCCGGCCGAACGTCTGGCCCGCCGAGACCCCGGAACTCGGACCGCGGGCGCGCCGGTACCTGGCGCGGATGCGGGAGCTCAGCGACGAACTGCTGGAACTGCTCGCGACCGCCCTCGACCTGCCCGCGGACCACTTCACCCGGCACACCGGCCATCCCACCTGGGGGTTCAACCTCAACTGGTACCCCGGGACCGAAACCGTCGGGCAGCCGTTGCCCGGACAGTTCCGCATCGGGGCGCACACCGACTTCGGGACGGTCACCGTCCTGGACCGCGAGCCGGGAGCGGGCGGCCTGCAGATCCACACCGACGCGGGCGGCTGGCAGGACGCTCCCTACGACCCGGCGGCGCTGACCGTCAACATCGGCGATCTGCTGGCCCGCTGGACCGGGGACCGCTGGCGGGCGGGCCGCCACCGGGTGCTGCCACCGCCCGCCCACGCCCCGGCCGAGGAACTGGTCTCGCTCGTCTACTTCTACGAGTGCGACGCGGGAACCCGGGTGGAGTCCCTGCCCGCCCCGCTCGGGCGGGTGGCGTACCCGCCGGTGGACTCGCACGCCTACCTGCGCGAGAAACTCGACGCGATCACCGTCGGGTGAACCGGGGGAGGATGTCCCCAACAAGGATGATCTCCGGTCCGGTTCCTACGACTTGAGGCCCGTCGCCGGTCGTCCGAGCAGCGGACGACCGGCGACCGACCCGCGGCATAGGTTCGCCCGTATGACACGCCGCCGTACCGCCGCCTCCCTGCTCCTCCTCACCCTCGTCCTCCCGCTGCTGCCGGTCGCCGCCGGCACCGCGGCCGCCGCCGGGTCGTCCGTGGCCGCCGCGCCCGCCGCCGCCCAGACCTCGCGGAAGGTTCCCGAACTACCGAGCCCCACGGGGCGGTTCGCCGTGGGCCAGGACACCCTCCACCTCGTCGACCGCTCCCGCGCGGACCACTGGTCGGGGTCCGGACCGCGCGAACTGATGGTGACCATGCGCTACCCGGCCCGGCCCGGCACCGGCGGACCGGTGCGCTACCTCACCGAGGAGGAGGCCCGACTGCTACTCGTCGACCGGGGGTTGGACGGGCTGGTGTCCGCGCGGACCCTCGCGGACACCGCGTCGCACTCCCGGTCCGGTGCCCGCCCAGTGGCCGGCCGGTACCCGCTGATCGTCCTCTCGCCGGGATTCTCCGTACACCGGGCCACCCTCACCTCCCTCGCCGAGGACCTGGCCTCACGCGGCTACGTAGTCGCCGCTGTGGACCACGCCCACGAGAGCGCGGGCACGGCCTTCCCGGGAGGCCGTGTGCTGGAGTGCCTCGCCTGCGAGAGGACCGGCGGGGACGCCGGCTACCGGGCGGTCAGTGACGGCCGCGCCCGCGACGTGTCCTTCCTGCTGGACCGGCTCACCGGACGCGACCCGGCCTGGGGCCGCGCCGGGCTGATCGACCCGCACCGCATCGCCATGGCCGGCCACTCCATCGGCGGCGCCTCCGCGGCGGCGGCCATGGCGGCCGACGGCCGGGTCCGCGCCGGTGTCGACTTGGACGGCGGCCTGGCGACACCCGTACCCGACACCGGGCTCGGCGGCCGGCCCTTCATGCTGATCGGCAAGGCGGACCAAGTACCCGGCGCGGCCTCCACCTGGGACCGGGACTGGCCCCTGCTCGACGGCTGGAAGCGCTGGATCACCTTCGCCGACTCGGGTCACTTCACCTTCACCGACTTCCCCCAACTCGGCGACGAGTTGGGCATCCCCGACCCCGGCGCGCCGCTGACCGGCGCCCGGTCGGTCGAGCTGACCCGGCGGTACGTCGGCGCCTTCTTCGACCAGCACCTGAAGGGCCGGCCCCGGCCGCTCCTCGACGGCCCGACCACCGACGCCCCGGAGGTCCGCTTCCACCGGCCCTGACCGCCCCTGACCGCCTCCACCGGCCCGGGACCGGATCACGGACCGGCCCCGGGCACCGTGCCGTGGCCCGGTCAGACCACCGTCACGGGGTGGCGCACCACCGCGTCGAACAGGTACCCCTGCGTGTTGTGGACCGCCGTCGCCGGCTGCGTACGGCCCGTGGCATCCGTCGCCCGCGCCAGCAGGGCCGTCGGCCCCGCGGCGCGCGGGGTCCACGGCACCGACCAGCGGACCCAGCCGCCCCGGCGCGGGGTGTCGTGCAGTCGGGCGCGCTGCCAGCGGACCCCGCCGTCCGTGCTCACGTCCACCCGGTGCACGGGCGCGGCGCCCGACCAGGACCGGCCGGTCAGCAGCCGCGTCCGGTGGGCCGGGACGCTCGCGCCGAGTTCCAGTTCGAAGGCGCTCTTGAGGGTCTGCCGGGTCAGTGGAGCACTGCCCTCCGCAGGATGTTCCGGCCCGAACAGCCGGTACAAGTCGATGTTCCACGGGGTGTAGAGCGGGCTACCGCTGACTTCGATGTCCCCGACCCACTTGATCGAGGAGATCCCGATCCAGTTCGGCACGACGACGCGCACGGGTGCCCCGTGGTCCGCGGGCAGCGGCCGTCCGTTCATCTCGTACGCGAGGATCACGTCGTCCAGCGCCTTCGCGACGGGCAGCGGCCGCCGCACCCGCCCCAGGTTCACCCCGTTCGTCACCACCTCGTCGTCCAGCCCGCGCGGCAGGACGTCGATCGCGTCCCGGCGTATGCCGGCCCGCCGCAGGACGTCGGACAGCCGCGCGCCCCGCCAGTGAGCGACCCCGATCGCGCCGAGCGTCCAAGCCGTGCCGCTGACCTGCCGGCCCTGCTGGCTGGTGTAGAAGCTGCGGCCGTTGCCCGCGCACTCGATGAACAGGGTCCGCTCGATCGCCGGGAGCGCGCGCAGCCGCTCGTACGAGAACTCCACCGGCCCGCCGGCGAGGCCGTCGCCCCACACCCGCAAGGTCCAGTCACGCGCCTCCAGGCGGGGCGTGGAGGTGTGGTTGCGGACGAAGAAGCGGTCGATCGGGGTGAGCGGCCCGGTACCCCGCAGGGCCGCGAAGTTCGTCTCGGCGTTGGTGCCCCGCACCGTGAACAGCTCGGGCGGCAAGGCCTTGACGATGCCCGGCGCCGCCGCCCCGGCCGCCGACCCCGCGGCCTCGGCGGCCCCGGCCGTACCCGCCCCGGCCCCGAGTCCGAGCGGTCCCGCGGCGGCGGCACCGGCGGCGAACAGCTTCAGCAGGTGACGGCGGTCCACTCCGGCGGAGCGGGCGCGTCCGCGCGCCCACTGCCGCAGGCGCGTGCGGTCGTACCGGCTCTCGTCCGAGACGTCGAGGGACATGGGCGGGACACTCCTTCGTGACGGGTTTCCCACGCACCGTAGGACCCCGCACGGGCCCTCGGGGGAACAGCCGCGGATGGCCACGAACCCGCAACACGGCCGCAATGGAAGACCCGATTACCGCTGGTCGGCCGCGTTCGGCAGGATGTGGGCATGACCGAGATCCGCACCCCCCGCCTCATCCTCCGCCGCTGGAGCGACGACGACCTCGTCCCGCTTTCGGAGATCCACGCCGACCCGGAGGTGATGCGCTGGATCGACGACGGCTCCACCCTCGACCTGGACGCGACCGCCGAAGCCATCGAGCGCTGGGAGGACGAGTGGGACGAGGAGGGCTTCGGGCTCTTCGCCGTCGAGCTCCTCGCCTCCGGCGAACTGATCGGGGCCGTCGGCCTGTCCGTTCCCGAACACCTGCCCCCGGTGATGCCCGCCGTCGAGATCACCTGGCGCCTCGGCCGCTCCTACTGGGGCCAGGGCTACGCCTCCGAGGCCGCCCAGGCCACCCTCGAATTCGCCCTCCAGGACCGCGGCCTCGACCGGGTGATCTGCGTCAACCGCGCGGGCAACGAGGACTCGGAGAACGTGATCCGCAAGCTCGGCATGGCCGACGACGGAACCCTCCACCACCCCGAGTCCGGCGCGCTGCTCACCCTGCACAGCATCGACCTCACCGAGTACGAGGCCTGAGCCGCCCGGCGGCGCATCGACCGATCGGACGACCCGGGGGTCCACCGGAGAGCGGGGAGGTCGTCCCCACCGGGCGGACCGTCGCGGCGGCGGAGCGGGACCAGCATGGAACCGGGGCACGGACACGAGCACCTCCCGCCCCGGAGCCGGAAGGACACCATGAACCCGCACGACCGAACGTTGCTGGACGCCGCCGCCCGCGGCGACGCGGCCGCGCTGCGCGCCGCCCTCGCCGCCGGAGCCGCCGTGGACGCGCGGGACGACCAGCTACGCACCGCGCTGCTCCTCGCCGTGATCGGCGACCACCTCGAAGCGGCCCGCGCGCTCCTCTCCGCCGGAGCCGACCCGGACGCGGCCGACGCCCGCGCCGACAGCCCCTGGCTGGTCACCGGGGTCACCGGCAGCGTGCGCATGATGCGGCTGCTCCTGACGGCGGACCCCGACCTGAAGCAACCCAACCGATTCGGCGGCATCTCCCTCATCCCGGCCGCCGAACGCGGCCACACCGGCTACGTACGGGCCCTGCTGGCGGAGACGTCCATCGACGTGAACCACGTCAACCGGCTCGGCTGGACCGCCCTGCTGGAGGCGGTCATCCTCGGCGACGGAGGCCCGCGCCACGAGGAGATCGTCCGACTGCTGCTCACGGCGGGCGCGGACCCCGACCTCGCCGACCTCGCCGGGGTCACCGCCCACCAGCACGCCGTCCGGCGCGGCTTCGACGGCATGGCGCGTCTCCTCGCCGCGGCCGCCGCGCCCGCCACCCGGCCGCATCCGGTGCGTGAGCCGGGGGCCGGCCGGTGAAGCGCCCCGCACGCACCCCCCGCACGGTCCTCGCCGCGCTCGCCGCGGCGCTGCTGCTCGGCGGCTGCACCGGTGCGGACCCGGGCCGCCACCCCGGCAGCGCGGCCCCGCCGAACCCGGTGACGGCCCCGCTCCCGGCCGGGTCCCCGTCGCCGCCGGGCACCCTCCTCGTGGCGGACTTCGGCGCGGGAAGCGTTACCTTCGTGGACCCCGCGCGCGGCCCGATCGCCTCCGTCCCCGTGGGCCGGGCCCCGTACGGCCTGGCCGTCGGGGCGGACGGCCGGGCCTGGGTGGCCACCGCCGAGGGCGTCGCCGTGGTCGACACCCGCGCCCGCACCCGGACCGCGCTGATCCCGTACCGGACCGAAACCGGCCCGGTCACCGACGGCGAGTACCGCGGCGGCGGCATGGGCATCGCACTGTCCCCGGACGGCGCGCACGCGTACGTGGGGGTCAACGTGCCCGGCGGTCCCGGCGTCATGGAGGTTGTGGACACCGCCGCGGGCGAGGTCACCGCGGCCGTCCCGGTGGGCCGCCGTCCCTTCGACGTGGACGTCTCCGGCGACGGCGGAGCCGTCTACGTCACCGGTCACGACTCCTTCGACGTGACCGTCGTCGATGTGGGCTCGCTGCGGCCGCGCCGGATCGAGGTGGCCCCGTACGGCACCGAGGGCGGCCTCGGGTCCTGGCTCAAGCCGCACTACACGGCGGTCCGCCCGTCGGACGGGATGCTGCTCCTCCCCTTCGAGGGGGAGCGGCTGGCCGTGGTCGATCCCCGGACGGGTCGCGTCACGGTCGAGTCGATGACGGCCGACACCCACCAGCACGGGGCCGCGGTCACCTCTGACGGCCGTCTCCTGGTGGTCGGCACGGGTGCGGTCGATGCGTCCGGGGGGCGGGGGCCCTCCCTCACGGTCCGGTCCCCGGACGGGACCGAGCGGATCCACCCGCTGCGGGGCCCGCACGAGGACGTGGCCGTCTCCCGGGACGGGAGCACCGCCTATGTGACCGGCGGCTTCACCCGCGACGGGTACTGGAACGGCATCACCGTCGTCGACCTCGGCACGGGGGAGTCCCGACGGCTGCCCGCGGGCGACCGTCCCCTGGGCATCGCGGTGCTCTGAACCGGGGCGCCGTCGACGGCGGGCGTCAGCCCAAAGTCAGGCTTTGGTAAGTCATAGGTTTGGCTTATGGGGTCATAAGCCGGGGGCGGGTATTGGGTTAGGGTGGCCTTAGTTTAGGGTTTGCCTTGATCAGTCTGATTTTCGGTCGAAGGGAACCCAGTCATGCCTCGCTCCCTGCGGGTAGCAATCGTCGGTGCCGGCCCCGCCGGCATCTACGCCGCCGACGCGCTGCTGAAGTCCGAGGCGGCTGCCGCTCCCGGCGTGTCCATCGACATCTTCGAGCGGATGCCGGCGCCCTTCGGCCTCATCCGCTACGGAGTGGCACCCGACCACCCCCGCATCAAGGGCATCATCACCGCCCTGCACCAGGTGCTCGACAAGCCCCAGGTCCGCCTGTTCGGCAACGTCGACTACCCCAACGACATCTCGCTCGACGAACTGCACTCGTTCTACGACGCGGTGATCTTCTCCACCGGTGCCACCGCCGACCGCGCCCTGAGCATCCCGGGCGTCGAGCTCGACGGCTCCTACGGCGCCGCCGACTTCGTCTCCTGGTACGACGGCCACCCCGACGTCCCGCGCACCTGGCCGCTGGACGCCGAGAAGGTCGCCGTCCTCGGCGTCGGCAACGTCGCCCTCGACGTGGCCCGCATCCTCGCGAAGACCGCCGACGAACTGCTGCCCACCGAGATCCCGGCCAACGTCCACGACGGCCTGAAGGCCAACAAGGCCCTCGAAGTGCACGTGTTCGGCCGCCGCG
The DNA here is from genome assembly GCF_055595445.1 of Streptomyces sp. NPDC040432. NCBI lineage: Bacteria > Bacillati > Actinomycetota > Actinomycetes > Kitasatosporales > Streptomycetaceae > Streptomyces > Streptomyces sp. NPDC040432. Next base: position 307,612 of record NZ_JBVIVP010000006.1, read on the forward strand.
GCCCGGCGCAGGCCAAGTTCAGCCCGATGGAGCTGCGCGAGCTCGACCACTCGCCGAACATCGAGGTCATCGTCAACCCCGAGGACATCGACTACGACGAGGGCTCGATCACCACCCGCCGGGGCAACAAGCAGGCGGACATGGTCGCCAAGACCCTGGAGAACTGGGCGATCCGCGACATCGGCGACCGCCCGCACAAGCTCTTCCTGCACTTCTTCGAGTCCCCCGCCGAGATCGTCGGCGAGGACGGCAAGGTCGTGGGCCTGCGCACCGAGCGCACCGAGCTCGACGGCACGGGCAACGTCAAGGGCACCGGCGAGTTCACCACCTGGGACGTCCAGTCGGTGTACCGCGCGGTGGGCTACCTCTCGGACGAGCTGCCCAAGCTCCCCTGGGACGTGGAGTCGGGCACCGTCCCCGACGAGGGCGGCCGGGTCATCGAGAACGGCGCCCACCTCGCCTCCACGTACGTGACCGGCTGGATCCGGCGCGGCCCGATCGGCCTGATCGGCCACACCAAGGGTGATGCGAACGAGACCGTCGCCAACCTGCTGGTCGACCACGCGGAAGGCCGGTTGCTCACCCCGTCCACGCCCGAACCGGCCGCGGTGGAGACCTTCCTGACGGAGCGCCAGGTCCGTTTCACCACCTGGGAGGGTTGGTACCGGCTGGACGCCGCCGAGAAGGCCCTCGGTGAGGCCGAGGGCCGCGAGCGCGTGAAGATCGTGGAGCGCGAGGGCATGCTCGACGCGAGCGGCGCGTAACCTCCGCCGGGCTCCGGGCCCGGCGTACGACAGTGGGGCCCGCCGACGGCGGGCCCCACTGTCGTACGTCCCGTGGACGGTCGGTTGCCCGTGGGCGGCACGCCGTGCGGGGTCGTCGGCGTCTCCCGTCGATCCTTTTCCTGCCGGCGGAGCTCCAAAGGGAGAAGGGGGGCCGCATCCGTCGGTCCGCATCCGTCGGTCCGCATCCGTCGGTTCGTGCCGCACCGGAGATGGCCGAAATTCGCCCGTTCGGGCGATCGGGGAAAAGGAAGGCCGCCCCGGAAGGAATGCGCGGGATGCTCGCACGGTTCGAACGGACGTCATGGTGACACCGGTACGCACTGGAGAGCTCATGAAGATCGGCATCATCGGCGCCGGCAACATCGGCGGCAATCTCACCCGCAGGCTCACCACCCTCGGACACGACGTGGCGGTCGCGAACTCCCGGGGCCCCGAGACCCTGACCGCCCTGGCCGAGGAGACCGGCGCCACGCCGGTCACCGTCGCCGAGGCGGCCCGCGACGCCGAGGTCGTGGTGGTCACCGTCCCCCTCAGGAACGTTCCCGACCTGCCGTCCGGCCTCTTCGACGCGGCCGCCGAGGGCTTCGTCGTCATCGACACCGGCAACTATTACCCGAAGCAGCGCGACGGCCGCATCGCGGCCATCGAGGACGAGGGGCTGACCGAGAGCCGCTGGACCGAGGGACACCTCGGCCACCCGGTGATCAAGGCCTTCAACGGGACCTATGCCGAGGACCTCCTCACGCGGCCCCGCCCCGCCGGTGACCCCGAGCGCATCGCCCTGCCCGTCGCCGGGGACGACGACGACGCCAAGAAGACCGTCCGGAACCTCATCGACGAACTCGGCTTCGACACCGTCGACGCCGGCGGGATCGACGACTCCTGGCGGCAGCAGCCCAACACCCCCGTCTACGGGCTGCGCGCGGGAACGGATGACGTCGCCACCGCCTTGGCCGAGGCCTCCCCGACCCGCAGCGAGGAATTCCGAGCCTGAGCCGGACGGCGTACTCCGGACGTGGTAACTCTCCGTTTTCACCAGGGCTCTCTGTGCTACGGTGCAGTCCAGTTGCGGGTGTGGTTCCCAAATATTTCAAGTGCTCCTTCCGGATTGCCCGGGGGGCGCACTTTTTATTTCCGGATGCTTTTCGGACGGGTCAAACATCACGTCGACTCCGGTGTCCGCACGGTGCGGCCCCCGGCACAGCCCCGAAGGAGAATCCAAATGGCATCCGGCACCGTGAAGTGGTTCAACGCGGAAAAGGGTTTCGGCTTCATCGAGCAGGACGGCGGCGGCGCCGACGTGTTCGCCCACTACTCGAACATCGCCACCCAGGGCTTCCGTGAGCTCCAGGAAGGCCAGAAGGTCAACTTCGACGTCACGCAGGGCCAGAAGGGCCCGCAGGCGGAGAACATCGTTCCCGCCTGACCTCCGGGACGCGCAGGACGAGGGCCGGGGGCCCGCATCATCGGTGCGGGCCCCCGGCTCGTCGCGTTCCCGTACCGTGACCGAAGCGTCACCGCCCGGACCCGCGCCGGCACCCCGCGCCCTTGCTACGTTCTCCCGCACCCGGAGCCCGCAGGAGGCAGCCCATGCACGGAGGACCCCGTCTCCTCGTGACCTCGCTCGTGTTGCTGCCCGTGCTGCTCATGGGGTGCGCCGAATCGGCGACGACACCGGCCCCCGCCGATCCGGCCCCGCCCGCGGGCACCACCGGTCCGGCGCCGACCGCACCACCGTCCCCCGCCACCTCGGCGGACGTCCCCACCGGCCCCACCGCCTCCGCCTCCGCGACCGTTCCGGTCGTCGCGTCGCCGGCGTCGCGTCCACCGGGCGGCGATCCCGTGACGACGAGCCCGCCCGTCCCGCCGCCGGTCCCCGCCACCCGCCTGACCATGTCCGTCGACACGCCGGGCGGCCGGATCCGGCTCGTACGGGGCGGCCCGGCCCAGGAGTTCACACTGACCCTGCGCAACGGCAACACCCGGTCGTACGCCCACCTGTTGCTCACCTTCCAGATGGAGGCCTTCGGCCCGTCGCCCGGCGACCGTCCCGGCCCGACCCGATCCGTCCTGCTCGAACACCGGGACCCGACGACGGGGCGCTGGAACCCCGCGGAACTGCGCATCGCCAACGACCTGCGCCCTTTCCACCTCCACGAGGGCGGCTCGCCCCTCGACCGGGACGCGGTGCGCACCGAGCGGTTCCGGCTGCGCGCCACGGTCGGCGGGCCCACCGGGAGTTCACCGCTGGAGGTCCAGCTCCTCGACACCGACGCCCCGCCCGGCGCGGGCGAGGCCCGCGAGCGGCCGGCCCGGATCTCGCTCCCGCACACCACCCGACGGGCCTCCTGAGTCCCTACCGCTACCTGGAGCGGCACCCTGCGGGCAGACTGTCCGTCGTGACGACACTGAGCAAAGGCGCCAACCTGCCCGTCGCGGCACCCTCCGTCCGCGCCGTCCTCGGCTGGTCCGCCGGACCGGGCGTACCGGACGTCGACGCGTCGGCGCTGCTGTTGACCAGCGGCGGGCGCGTCCGTTCCGACGGCGACTTCGTCTTCTACAACCAGCCGAGACACTCCTCGGGATCCGTCCGCCACCTCGGCAAGCAACCCGGCGCGGACGCCCTGGAGGTGGACCTGACCGCCCTGGAGGGCGACATCGAGCGCGTCGCCCTGTGCGCCTCCGCCGACGGCGGCGTGTTCGGTCAGGTGCCCGGGCTGCACCTGAGGCTGCTCGACGCGGCCTCCGGAGCCGAACTGGCCCGCTTCGACATGACCGCCGGGCCCGAGACCGCGTTCGTCAGCGGCGAGCTCTACCGCCGGGCCGGTGCGTGGAAGTTCCGGGCGGTCGGCCAGGGCTACGCGAGCGGCCTCGCGGGCCTCGCCACCGATTTCGGGATCACTGTCGACGATGAACCGCCCGCCGCGGTCGCCCCCGCCCCCGCACCCGCCCCCGTCCACCGGCCCGCGCCCGCCCCGGCCCGGTCCCCGTACGCGCCCGCCGCGCCGGCCTCACCCGCCGGACCGCCCACCCTGCCCGGTGGACCGCCCACCGAGGCCGCCGTACGGCTGGTCAAGGGCGAGGAGTGGCTGCCCGTCGACATGCGCAAGCGGCTCTCGCTCCGCAAGGAGCAGGTCGCCGTCAGCCTGAGCAAGGCGGGTGCCACCGGGGTGACCGCCCGGGTGATCCTCGTCCTCGACGCGTCCGGGTCGATGAGCGCCCTCTACTCGCGGGGCACCGTGGCGAACGTCGTGGAACGGATGGCGGCCGTCGCGGCCCAACTCGACGACGACGGCGAGATGCAGGCGTGGACCTTCGCGACGAACCCGGCCCGGTTGCCCGACCTCGCGATCGGCGACCTGCCGGACTGGCTGCGCCTGCACGTACGCGTGGGCCAGATGAGCCTCTTCGGTCGCAAGAAGCCGCCGAAGGGACTCCAGCCCGGCCAGGTCGACATGCGCGCGGTCGGCTTCCAGAACGAGGAACAGAAGGTGATCGCCGAGGTCCGGGCCTTCGTCCGTACCCAGTCGCCGTCCGTTCCGACGCTGGTGCTGTTCTTCTCCGACGGTGGCGTGTACCGCAACGACGAGATCGAACGCGAACTGCGCGCGGCCGTCGAGGAACCCGTGTTCTGGCAGTTCGTCGGCCTCGGACGGGCCGGATTCGGCGTGCTGGAACGCTTCGACACCATGGCCGGCCGCCGCGTCGACAACGTCGGATTCTTCGCCGTCGACGACATCGACAAGGTCTCCGACCCGGAACTGTACGACCGGCTGCTGTCCGAGTTCCCGTCGTGGCTCCGCGCCGCCCGGCAGGCCGGCATCCTGCGCTGAACGCGCCCCGCCCGAAAGAAGGAACCCCCTCGTGAGCACCCCCGCCGGCCTCAGGATCCTGCGCGCCGCCGACCGTACGGCCGAGCCCTGGAAGAACGGCGGGGGAATCACCCGCGAGATCGCCGCACGGCCCGCTCCATCCGGGACGGGCGACTTCGCCTGGCGCGTCAGCCTCGCCGAGGTGGACGCCGACGGACCCTTCTCCGTCTTCCCCGGCGTCGACCGGACGCTCACCCTCGCCGAAGGCGCGGGCATGGACCTCACCGTCGACGGCGAACGCCACCTCGTGGACGAGCGTTGGACACCACGGGACTTCCCCGGCGACCGCCCGACCCACGGCCGGCTCCTCGACGGCCCCGTGGTGAACTTCAACGTGATGTACCGGCGGGACCGCGCCGAAGCCCGGACCACCGTCGTGCGCGGCGAGTTCGCGCTCACCGCCGTAGCCGGGGAGAGCGTCCTCGTCGTCGCCCTCGACGGCCCGGCGACCGTGGACCGTACGGACGTGCGGGGCGGCCCGCCCTCCCGACTCGGCCCGTACGACGCGCTCCTGGCCGACGGCCCCCTCACCGCCCTCGTGCGCACCGCGGGCCGGGCGGCGCTGGTACGACTGCGGGCCTGACCGCGCCCGGGCGCGGAGGGGGGTCGTTGTTGCCGGTGGGGGACCGTGCGGGCACAATCGCCCGGTGATCGAAACCCCAACCGGCCAGGACGACTTCGCCGAGAACCGCAGGCTCCTGTTCGCCACCGCCTACCGGATGCTGGGCAGCGTCGCCGACGCCGAGGACATCGTCCAGGACGCGTGGTTGACGTGGAACAAGGCCGACCGCTCGGACGTCCGTCACCCCAAGGCGTACCTGGTGCGCACCGTGACGAACCTGTCCCTGAACCGGCTGACCTCCGCCCGGGCCGTCCGGGAGGAGTACGTCGGCCCCTGGCTCCCCGAGCCCCTGCTGACGGAGCCGGACGCCACGCAGGGACAGGAACTCGCCGAGAGCGTGTCGACGGCGATGCTGGTCGTCCTGGAGACCCTCGCGCCCGTGGAGCGCGCGGTGTTCGTCCTGCGCGAGGTGTTCGGCTACTCCCACGGTGAGATCGCCGAGGTGTTGGAGCGCCCCGAGCCGACGGTCCGACAGATCTCCCACCGCGCCCGCAAGCACGTCCGGGCCGGCCGTCCCCGCTACGACACGGACACGGCGGAGCGCGCACGGATCACGGAGCGCTTCCTGAGCGCCTGCGCCGGCGGCGACCTGAACGAGGTCATGGAAATGCTCGCCCCCGACATCACCGCGTGGTCCGACGGCGGCGGCAAGGTCCGTGCCGCGCTCCGTCCGCTGCACGGTCCCGACCGGGTGGCGCGCTGGCTGCTGGGTGTGCTGGCGAAGCCCACCCAGACGCCCATCACCATCGTCCCGACCCCGGTCAACGGCGAACTGGGCCTCCTCGCCCTCACCGGTGGCGCCCCCATGGGCGCGGTCACCTTCGACCTGGAGGACGGCAGGATCCGCAACCTCCGCCTCCAGATGAACCCCGACAAGCTCCGCGGCCTGACCCCACCGGGACCCGACCGGGCGTGACGTTCCGAGGGAGGGCGCGAGGTCCCCGGGACCCCGCGCCCTCCGTCAGGGAGCGCAGGATCCGGCCGGGAGGGGCCCGCCCGGCCTTCGCTGTCAGGGCCTGGAGCAGCGGCAGGATCAGCTGGCGGCGGCCCGTCCCGTCCAACGCCTCGAACCACTTCCCGGCCCCGGCGTCCCCTTCGGCGGCGCCCGCGTGGCCCATCACACCGTGCGCGGCCAGGTGGTGCCCGCCAGCATGGGAGGGCCGGCGGCGACGGGAGTGAGTGGATGAGCGCGGAACGGTACGAACTGGTGTTTCCCGATCACGACGGGACGGGCGAGGACATCGTGGTCGTGGACCGCACCCAGGCGAAGGGTCCCGGCGGTCATCCCGTCTACACGGACGCGACCGGCATCGTGCGCGCCGAGATCAGCGACCGGGGCGAGGTCCGGATGCTGGCGTCGGGCGGCCAGCAGGCGCCGCCGCGCCGGGTCACGGCCCGTCCGCTGCCCGAGCGTCCCGCCTGACGTCTCCGGGTCCTCGCGATGCCTCACGGGTTGCCGCGAAGGACCCCGTACTCAGGTCCGGCCCCGTCCGCACCGCGGTGCGGACCGTCCCCCCGAACCCGGGCCGACCCGGGCGACCGCCCGCACGGGGGCCGACGCGGTCGCCCTCGACCTCGCCCGACCCATCACCGATCGGCGTGCGGGCCGTCCGTCGCGGACGGGGCGTCCGGGGCCGTGGTGGCGCGGTGGGCGAAGCGGTCGGCGGCCCGGCGGCCGCGGCGCTCGATGGGGAGCACCCCCGTGGCGGCGCCCAGACCGAAGGGCGGCATGTCGGCGTAGATCGATTCGTACGAGCCCTCGGGCGAGATGTACGCCTCGTGCCAGATGCCCACGTGCCCGCGCACCTTGCCCTTGCGCTCCATGCGGTTGACGGCCGCCCACACCCGGTGGTGGAGGGCGTCCGGAGCCGCGGCGTAGGCGTACAACTTCTCCCGGGACTCCCAGTACTGGACCACGTAGTACGTGCGCGGCGACGCGGTCAGCAGGACGTGGCCCAGCAGGCCGCGGCTTCGGTCGCGCTTCAGCTCCCGGAGCATCCGGGGCATGGCCGCGAGCACCGGCACCCAATGGTGCGCCGCCCAGAAGTGGTTGATGCGCATCCCGATCAGCAGCACCACGGCGTCGCCCTCGCGGGCGGCGGTGGTACGGCCGGGAATCGGCTTGGCGAACACGCGACCTCCGGTGGTCCGGTGGGAAGGTGGCAGGGTTGGATGGCGACATCGACCACGCGCCGGTGGTTAGATAGTGACGCTCTCCAAGGAAAGGTACAAGGGTGCGGCTGGCCGAATTGAGTGAGCGCAGTGGGGTGTCCACCGCGACGATCAAGTACTACCTGCGGGAAGGGCTGTTGCAGCCCGGCCACCGGGTCACCGCCACCACGGCCGACTACGGCGAGGGCCATCTGGACCGGCTGCGCCTGGTCCGCACGCTCATCCAGGTCGGCCAGGTGTCGGTGGCCGGCGCCCGGGAGGTGCTCCGACACATCGACGACGAGTCCCTGGGCCGCACCATGCGCATGGGCGCGGCCCTGTGGGCGCTGCCGCAGGTTCCCGAACCGGACGAGTCGGACGAGTCCGTCGTCACCGCTCGCCACGAGGTCGACCGGCTGCTGGAGACATTGGGTTGGTCCACCGCCCGTGAGCTCGCCGACCTCTCGCCGGACCACCGCTCGCTCGTCGTGGCGGTCGCCGCGCTGCTGCGGCTCGGCTACTCCTGGGACGCCGAGCGGATGGCCCCGTACGCCCGGCTCATGCACGAAGTGGCCGTCAGGGACCTGGACCACATCGACACCCGTGCGTCGGACGCGGACCGGGCGGAGGCCGCCGTGGCCTCCGCCGTGCTCTTCGACCCCGCCCTCAAGGCCATGCACCGGCTGGCGCAACAGGAGGAGTCGGTACGCCGGTACGGGCTGGACTGACCCGGCGCCACACCCCGGGCGTGAAGGTCTCGCGCGGCCTGCTTCCGGGCCCGCCGCCGACCCGGGCCCTCCGGATCAGTCCCGGCCGGCCCGAGCCCGCCGGGACAGACAGGTCAGTGCGGCCTCCGTGAGCGCCGTGACCCCCGCCGGGAGCGCCGTACGGACGTCGGGGGCGAAGTCCGGGGCGTGGTTGGCGGGCAGCGCCGCCAGCTTGCCCGCCGCGCCCTCCCCGGGCGCCGCGGCCCAGGCCGCCGGACCGATCGAGCCGAGCATCCAGTAGGCGAGCCGCACGCCCCGGACCCCGTGCACCTCCAGCCCGGCGTCGCCGAACAGCCCGAAGTCCTCCGTCGCGAGCGACGGCGGCCACATCGCCACCCGCTGCGCCCCGAACCGCGCCGTGTGGGCGTCCCGGACCGCCGCCGTCGTCGCCGGATCGGGGTGGGTGACGGGCGAGGAGCGCTCACGGACGATCTCCGGCTCCCGGGGGCAGTCCGAGGCGGCGCACTCGGCGCGGACGATCCGCTCCACGGCCGTGGCCGCCCGTGCGAGGGCCGCCTCCCCGGCGGCCCGTACCGTGATGCCCAGTTCGGCCCGGTCGGGCACGATGTTCGCCCGCTCACCCGCCCGGAACGACCCCACGGTGACGGCCACCTGCTCGGACGGGGCCGCCTCGCGCGCCACCACCGTCTGGAGCCGCGTCACCAGGTGCGCGGCCGTCACCACCGGATCCACCGTCAGGTGCGGCGCCCCCGCGTGCCCGCCGCGTCCGTGGACGACGACCCGGAAGGTGACGCTGCCGGCCGTCATCGGCCCGTACCCGTGCGCGACCATGCCCGCCGGCAGCGGCGCCGCGTGCTGCGCGAGGACGGTGTCGGGGCGGCCGACGCGCTCGTACAGCCCGTCCGCGAGCATGGCCCGCGCACCCTCCAGGGTTTCCTCGGCGGGCTGGCCCACCACGATCAGGGTGCCCTCCCAGTGCGGGGCGTCCGGCCCGGCCAGCAGCGAGGCCGTCCCGGCGGCGGCGGCCAGGTGCAGGTCGTGCCCGCAGGCGTGCGCCACCTCGCCCTCGCTCGCGTACGGCAGCCCGGTCGTCTCCCGTACGGGCAGCGCGTCCAGTTCCGCACGCAGCATCACCGTCGGGCCCGCGCCCCGGCGCAGCACCCCCGCCACGCCGTGGCCGCCGATCCCGCGGACGGTCTCGTACCCGTCCGACTCCAACCGGCCGGCGAACCGGTCGGCCGTGCGGGCCTCCTCGCCCGACAGCTCGGGATGCCGGTGCAGGTCCAGGTAGAAGGCCGTCAGCGGCCTGAGGAGCGCGGGCAGTCCGGCGTACGCGGAGGTGACGGTCATACGGTCATCCTCGGACACCCGTTCCGGTCGCGGACGTCAGGGTGCTGACACTTCATGTCAGCGGTGTGACAGGAACGGGACAGGTGATGTGACGGTCGGACCGGCTTTGCTTGAGGCACGCCGAAGCACCAAGGCAACGGGCACCGCCCGGTGACCGCCAACCCAAGGAGTCCCCATGCAGAAGTCGCCTCTGGCCTCGCTCGCCGACGAGATCCTGGAGCTGGAGTCGGAGACCTTCGAGATCTCGGACTACTCGGACGCCAGCGAGGTCGTGCTCGCCGGTTCCACGAGCTGCAGCTCCACCTCGACGTGCTCCTCCACCACCAGCACCACCTCCTGCAGCGCCTGACCCCAGCGCCACACCGATGCCCCGGACCCCGCGCAGGTGGGGGTCCGGGGCATTCGGTTTCGTGCCCGGTCAGGGGAACGGGTGCGGCACCAGGCGGATCCCCTCCCGGGTCAGATCGGAGTCCCGCAGGCCCGCCCGCCGGGCGGCCGTCCGCAGCCGCGGCATGAACGGCGCCCGTTGGCGCGACCAGCCGAAGTCGATCGGCAACAACCCCGGCACGACCGCGCAGACCGTCCGCAGCCCCATCGCGCGCTGCTCCGGCGTCGTCTGGTCGACCACGATCACGTCGTGCCCCGCAACGGTCAACTGCTTCACGCACAACAACAGATCGTCCCGCAGGTCCCCGCCCGCGGGCCGGAGCCGCGACTCCCACTCCCGGTAGAGGTCCGCCATCGGCGCGAAGCCCGTCGGTTCCAGGTACGTCCGCACGTGTGGGGCCATCTCCGGCAGTCCGTACAACTGGGCGTGGTCCTTGAGGTGCTTCACCAGCCCGAAGTCCCGGCTCATCGCCTCCAACTCGCCCTGTCGTTCGGCGACCTGGCCCGGCAGGTGCGGGATGTAGGTCAACACCTCCGAGAGGGCCGCCTCCACCGCCGTCGCCGGATCCAGCGCCGCGCCCGCGCCGAACGAGTACAGACCCGGGCCGCCGTCGCGCCGCACGGCCAGGCCGGTCACCACGGGGACGGCCAGGTCGATGCGGTTGTCGAAGGCGTGGACGTCGTATCCCTGAAGGGCCGCCCGGTCCACCATCATCCGCACCGCCGGCCCCGGAACCGAGGACAGGTCGATCTCCGTCAGGCGCTGTCCGCCGTACCAGGCGAGCAGGAAGGCGTCCCGCTCGATCAGTTCCAGCAGGGCGCCGAGCAGGGCCTCCTCCAGACAGCTGCCGATGGCGCAGCCGTTGGAACACTCGAAGACGAAGTTGTCCGACGCGAGCCCGGCGCTGTAGTACGCCAGCCGGGCCGGCACCAGCACCGGGCGGTCGTCGCGCAGGGAGTGCCCGTACACCCAGGGGATCGGCCGATCCGGGTCGAACGGCGAGACCAGCGGATCGTCGCGGTAGGTCTCCCGGGAGTAGAAGCCGCACTCCGCCGGATCCAGCGCCCGCTCGCCCAGCTCCGCGTACGAAGCGGTGAGCACCGAGGCGCCGGTGCGGCGGTGGGTGCCCGCGTACCGCTCCAGTCCTTCGAGGAAGGCCAGGTCACGGCTGGCCGCGAAGCTGTTGGCCTGCCCGCTCCAGGTGACGTCCGTCAGCCCGGCGTAGCCGCGCATGAAGACGCTCCCGGCGACCGGCGCGGTCGTCGGCGAGGTGACGTTGATCCAGGTCCCCCCGCCGAGCACCCCGGTCACCGGATTGGCCAGCGCCGTCCGCGGCATCGGGTACGAGGAGGCCTTCCGCAGCCGCTGCGCGCCGGGGGCGGGCTTGGGCCGGGACGCGGGCGTGAAGGGAGCGGGGCCGTCTGCGCCGCCCGGCCCGCAGTCGGGGCAGAGCGGGTCGGCTGCGAGCGGGTATGTCCGCACCTGGAGGGTTTCCAGGTCCAGCCGGGACACCTGGGGCAGCGCCCGGTCGGCGGCCGACGGGCCGGGGGCGAGGACGGGGGAGCCGGGCCCGTGGACGGCGGCGTGCAGCGCCGCCGTGGCGTCCAGCGCGTACGGGGAGAGACGGGGCCAGTCCGCGGCGACGGCGGTGACCGGACCGCTGCCCGTCTCCAGCGCGTCCCGTTCGCTGCGGCTGCGCAGCCGCTGCCAGCGCATGGCCAGGCACTGCCCGCAGGCGGGAGCCGAGCCGTCGCCGCCCCACGGGCCGATCAGCACGGCCCGGGCGGTCAGGTGGACGGTGGCGCCCGGCCGCACCGCCGCGAAGGGGTCGCAGGCGCGGGGCCCGAGGGCGTCGTGCACGCCGAGGGTGACCACACGCGGCGCCCCCGGGCCGGTGCCCGCCAGGGCCCCTTCCAGTTGGCGTCGGGCCGTCTCCATGGGGGCGCCATCGGGCGCTTCGGCCCGGACGGGCCTCGACTCGGTCGCCGTCATGACGAGTTGCTCCAACGGAACGTCTTCAGCCCGATGCCCCCGAACAACAGGGCGAAGCCGAGCAGCGCGGCGCAGCCGATGCCGATGGCGGACATCGAGCCCGAGCCGGTGAGGGCCCCGGTGGCGGCGTCGTTGAGGTAGCGCAGCGGCAGCACCCGGGAGACGCCCTGCAGCCAGGACGGCATCATGTCGAGGGGCAGGAAGGACCCGGAGAGGAACGCCATCGGCACCATCATGCAGTTGGCGATCGCGGCGACGGCCTCGGGCGTGTTGGCGTACGTTCCGACGATCACCCCGATGGCCATGAACGCCGTGATCCCCAGGACCAGCGCGGGCAGCACCAGCGGCCAACGGCCGTCCAGCACCAGCCCGAAGCCGGGCAGCATCGCCACGGCCACGAACACCATGGCCTGCACGACGCCGACCACCAGGGCCAGGACGTACCGCGAGGCCAGGACGGTCGTCAGCGGCGTGGGTGTGAGCCGGATCAGGCGCAGCAGGTCGTCGCGCCGCCACTGCATCAGCGTGAAGGCGATCCCGAAGACGGCGGCGTTGGCGACGCCCCACGACATCACGCCGGGCGCGATGTACGAGATGTACGGGCGGCCGCTCTCCTCCACGTCCTGCCCGCTGAAGATCAGGCCGAAGACGACGAGGAAGAGGAGGGGGAAGGCGAAGGTGAAGAAGAGGGTCGCCTTGTCCCGGACCTGGGCCCGGTAGCCGGCGGCGGTCAGTGCCGTGTATGCGCTCATGCCCGGTGCTCCGTGGTGTGTGCGGTGGTGGGGCCCGTGGTGTGGCCGGTGAGTTCCAGGTAGACGTCCTCCAGGGTCGCCGTCCGGGTCATCACCCCGTCGAGCCCGGTCAGGGCGTCGACGGCCTGGAGGACGCGGCCGGGTGCGGAGGTCTCCAGCACCATGGAACCGCCCTGTTCGGTGACGCGGTCCACGCCGGGCAGCGCGGCGGCCTCGTCCGGTGCGATCCGGCCGGCGGGAACGAGCAGCCGGGCCGGCGCGCCCGCGGCACTGACCAACTGGTGGGGCGAGTCGAGGGCGGCGACGCGACCGGCGACCAGGATGGCCACCCGGTCGCACAGGGCCTCGGCCTCGTCGAGGTGGTGGGTGGTGTAGACGATGGTGCGGCCCTCGCCCTTGAGGGCGCGCAGCACCTCCCACAGGTCGCGACGGGCCTGCGGGTCGAGAGCCGCCGTCGGTTCGTCGAGGAAGATCAGCTCGGGGTCGTGGACGAGGGCCGAGGCGATGGCGAGCCGCTGGCGCTGCCCGCCCGAGAGGTTCTCGACCATCACGTCGCGCTGCTCGGTCAGTCCGACCGTTTCCAGGGTGCGGTCGGCGGCGGCGGCGTCCTTGCGGTAGAGCCCGGCGACGGTGGCCAGGTGCTCGCGCGCCGACTGTCGGACGAAGAACGCCGAGGCCTGCGTCTGGACGCCGATGCGCGGCAGCAGCGCCGTGTCGCGGGGCCAGGGGCTGTGGCCGAGCACCTGGACCGTGCCCGAGTCGGCCTGGCGCAGGCCCTCGATGATCTCGATGAGGGTGGTCTTGCCCGCACCGTTGGGTCCGAGCAGGCCGAAGAACTCGCCGCGGTGCACGTCGAGGGAGATTCCGTCCACGGCCTGGCGGTCGCCGTAGCGCTTGCGGACCTCGTGGACGGAGACGGCGGGGGATTCGGGCGGTGGGGTGTGGTGAGTCGTCATGGGCGGTGCGGTTCCCTCGGTGTCGGGACGTGTGTCGGGCGGGAGGTCGGGACGGTGGAGCGGTCGGTGACGGGGGACGAGGACGGGGGAGGAGGACGGGAGGCGGACGGAAGCGGGTACGGGAGCGGGGCGGTGGACGGCCCGCGGGGTCAGGGGCCCGCGCGGCCGATGGCGAGGAGCACGGCGGTCACCACCGTCCCGGCGAGGAGCAGGACGAGCACGGCCGAGCCGATCCCGTAGCCGAGGTAGAGCCGGCGGGCCCGCGCCGGGTACGAGGCCGCCGCCGCCCGGTCGCGCAGCCGCAGCCGGAGGTAGACCGAACTCGCGGGGGCCAGCCGGGTCACGCGCAGGGCGTGCCCGAGGATCGTGTAGCCGTCGAGCGGCGGCAACGGAACCAGGTTGACCAGGGCCTGCGCGCTGCCTAGCAGCAGGAGAGCGCCCAGCACCCGGCCGGTCGCGTCACCCGGCGGCAGGGCCGTCCACCAGGCGAAGAAGGGCAGCAGGAACAGGAGGTTGGCGAAGGCGCCCGCCCCGGCCACGGCCAGCTGGTCCCGACGGCGCCGCAGGTAACGGTAGTTGTCCACGGTGCAGTACATGATCGCGACGGGCAGCCGCCAGCGCAGCCCGATCTCCCCGACCGTCCCCCCGACGTGGCGGGCGGCGACCCCGTGTGCGAACTCGTGCACGGCCGTACTGAGCCACAGCAGGGTGGCCACCGCCACGAGCGGCACCGGGCGGGCCAGCAGCCACCACAGGTCACCGAGGAGGCGGCCGGCGGACGCCGCGAGGACGCCCTCGACGATCAGGCACACCAACAGCAGGAGGCCCAGGACGACCGGCCGCAGCACCGGCCGCAGGAAGGCGTGCAGCCGGGCCGTCGTCGCGTCGGCGTCCGCGACCAGCCGCAGGGTGCCCTTCAGCAGGGTTCCGGTGCGTTGCGGGCCCGGTCCGGGCACCGGCTCGGGGTCCGGACCGCCGGCGAGCAGCCGGCGGCTGCCGAGCAGCCCGAGCAACTGCTTCCAGTTGCCCTCGCCGAGGCGCCGCCCGAAGGCCTCCCCGTACGCCTCGCCGATCTCCGCCAGGCTGCGTGACCCGTCCAGCCGCGAGACCAGGAAGTGCTCCTTCGGCCCGATCTCGAACGATGCCCCGGACCTCGGGTCCTTGACCAGATGGACGACCGCCGCGCCGTTCAGCAGCGGCGGCGACAGCAGGATCCCCGCCCGCAGCGCCGGCCGGTGCCCCAGCATCCCGGAGGGCGCGGGCGACGGGGAGGTCACGACCCGACCGCCCCGGCCGCCGCGGCCTCGCCCTCGCGCAGGACCCGGCCCAGCAGGTGTGCCAGGTAGGCCTCGTCGCGGATGGTCACGTGCAGCCGGTTGTTGGTCATGTGCATGTACGGGGACAGCAGCAGCGGGAGCGCCACCGCCGGGTCGGTCACCTTCTCGTCACGGGAGCCGTCCCAGGAGCGGAACACCAGCTCGCCCGAGAGGGCGAGGGCCTCGGCCCGCCGGCGCAACTCCCGGCAGTGCTCGGCCCAACCCGCGAGGAACCCCGGCAGCCGCCCGGTCTCACCGGAGCCGACCGCCTCCAGCACGGCGGTGAAGCGACGCCCGAGGCCCGGACCCGTCTGCGCGTAGGTGCGGTCGTACTCGGCCGACCCGATGAACCCGGTCCCGGGGAAGGCCTGGTGCCAGAACCGGTAGTACCGGTCGAGGTAGCCATCCAGTTCCTCGCGGTCGGGCAGGAACACCCCGGCCATCACCATCATCAACTGGGCCGAGGTCCCCAGCAGGACCGTGCGGACGTGCAGGTTCATCCCGCCCAGCGCCTCCATGACGAGGTCGCTGGAGTGCGCGAAGTGCCACTCGGCCAGTTCGATCCCGGCCGGGCCGCCGTACTTCCCGTACTCCGGTTCGTACGGCTCCCAACTGTAGGAGTTGTTGGGCCGCAGGTTCATCCTGCCGTCGGCGCCCATGAAGGCGGCGCGGTCGCCCTCGGGGAACTCGATGTCGAACAGGGTGTTGTAGAACTCGTTGAGGAAGCCGGAATCCACCTCGTAGAGGGCCGGCCGGGCCTTCAGGAACGCCGACACCGCCTCCTGCGCGCGGCGACGCACCTCCGGCTCCGCCTCCGGGCCCACCGGACGCAGCCGCAGCCGTACGTGCGGCCCCTCCAACCAGTAGTTGATGAAGAAGTGCCCGGCCAACAGCCCGTCCTCGGTGAGCGAGGCGATCAGCGGGCGCACGCAGTTGACCAGCAGCGGCTGCGGGTTGGCGGCGTAGAAGACGTGCATCGCCTGCCACGCGCCGCGCGTCGGGGTCATCTCTGACATCGGGGACCGTCCTCCGGGCTCGGGATGATTGCGTTCGTGGTCGTCGTGAAGGTCTCCACGGCGAGTTCGGCGACGTGCTCCCCACGCGCCGAACGGGTGTGCAGGCCGCCGGGATCGGGGAGCATCTCGCGGAAGACGACCCGGTGCTCGGGCTCCCGCAGCAGCGGCTCGAAGGCGGCCAACGACAGCAGGCTCGCGAAGTCCACGTACTGGGGCTTCGCACCGAGCGCGGACGGACCGGCCGACACCGTCGCGAAGACGCGCTCCGGCAGCCCGTGCGCACGCCGCCAGCGCTGCCACTCCAGGAAGTGCGCCGCGTCCCGTGCGCCGTGCGCCGGCAACGCGCCGGCCGTCGTGCTCCAACTGCGCCGGCTCAGGACCAGGTCGCCGTGCACGACCCGGGGCCGCCCGCTCACCCCGCCGTGCGACATGGCCTCGGGCACTCCCGCCCAGACGTCGAGCGGCGACATCGACGACGGCGACAGCAGCAGCAGGGTGCGCGGCACGGCGGGCAGGGCCAACGGCACCAGGTAGCCCAGGTAGACCGGGATCACCTCCACCCCGAGCCGACGCGAGCGCAGCACGACCCGGCCCGTGGCCGGCACGTGCTCCGCGTACAGGTCGTCGAGCCGCAGCAGCCGGTCCTCGGGCAGGGTGCCGCTCTCGCCCGGGCAGACGATCTCGTACTCGGTGAGGCGCCCGTGCAGGTTCAGGTTGGTGGTGACCGGACCCCCGGTGACCTCGGCGAACACCGCTCCGGAAGGGGTGACCTCGGCAGCGGATGCGCGCAGCTGTCCGTCGAGCGCGGCCCGTCCGTCCCGCTCCTCGTAGACGTGGGTGAACCGGCTGAAGGGGAAGGACAGCCCGCCGTAGGAGCGGTTCAGCACGGTCAGCCGCTCGCCCGTACCCGGGTCGCGGGCGAACTGGAGGTGGTGGCAGCGCGGTGCGAACCCCGGCACCACCGGATCCAGTTCGGCGGCGACCGCCGCCATGTCGACTTCCAGAAGCCGGAGTTCGTCCCCGCCGTGCTCCTCGTACGCCGCCCAGTGCTCCCGCATCCGGCCGACGAAGGCGCGCCGCGCCGCGTCCAGGGCCCGGATGCCCGGCAGACCGAGCCAGTTCTCCTCCGGCACGTACTCGCCCTGCGCGTCGAAGGGGGTGCGCCGGGCCGAGAACGACAGGTACTGGTCGAAGAAGTCCTCGTGGAAGTCGTGGACCAGACCCAGCAGGTCCTCGCACCGACCGCCCTGCCCGTAGCGGGCGGTGAAGAATCCCTCGAAGGTGATCCGCTGCGCGAGGGTCAGGTCGAACGCGGGCAGGATCCGCTCCACCGAGCGCAGCGCCCCACCCCCGGCCTCCGCCCACGCCGGCCGCCGCGCGGTGAGGTCACGGCCCGCGCTGACGTCCTCGTAGACCAACGTCTGGGGCAACGGGGTGTCCGGCGCCGCTCCCAGCTCCTCCTGGGCCCGGCGCAGACCCGCGCGCAGCGCCGGCAGGAGCGCCGCGCGCTCGTCCCGGTCCGCCCGCGGATAGCGCTCCAGCACGCGGGCGGGCTCCTCCAGCAACTCCGCGAGCCGGTCGGCCCAGGGCCGCTCCAGCCCCGTCAGCGACCGCTGGAAGGCACGCAGCGGATCGCCGCCGTGCACCTCCGTGTCCAGACAGGGCACCCGGACCATGCCGAGTTGCAGCAGGGCGCCCACGTACGCCTCGCACTCGGCCGGTTCCGCGGCGTGCTCCCGCGCCAGCCAGTCGGCGAGCTCCTGGTGGCGCAGGTCGCCCCCGCCGGGCTCCTCGGCCCGTTCCGCGAACAGGGCCAGCAGCCGGTCCAGGGTGCCGCTGCGGCGCAGGAAGAACAGTCGGTCCTTGACGGCGTCGAAGGTGACCGCGGCCGCGTCGTCCCCGGCCGTAACCTGTCGGCGCACGTACCGGATCCGATCGTCCTCGCGGCCCCAGCCCGAGGCAGGCCGCAGCGGCAGGTCCCGCCGGCGCACCGGATCGGCGAGGATCAGCTCGGCGAGCCGCGCCAGCACGACCACGTTGAGCCGGACGTGGCTCTCCCACCGGTCCTCGACCCGGATCCCGTACGCCCGGTCCGCCGCCGCCGGCTCCCCGTCCGTGAAGCGGCCCGTCGCCACCCCGGTGAAGGTACTGAAGGGGCTGGTCTTGCAGGCGGTGCGGTACAGGTACGAGAGCACCGACCGTTCCGCCTTCCGCGCCCGGCCCCCGGGCACGCGGCCCTCCGCGGTGGCCGCCGCGTAGGCGTCGAGCTGCCCCTCCAGGACCGGCGAGGCCAGCAGCAGTCCGTGGCGCAGCCGCTCGTCACCGAGGAGGCCCCGCAGCGCCTCCCGGCCCCGGCCCAGATCGGCCGCCAGCAGCGGTTCGCCCTCGGCCAGCAGCTTCTCCAGCTCGCGCAGCCGGTTCAGCCAGCCGGCCAGCCGCTCGCCGACGGAGTCCGCGTCCGGACCGTTCAGGGCCGCCACCGTGCGCAGCGCGGCGTCCGGGTCGGCCGGCAGCCGGCCGTTGTGGATCTGCCGGCGCAGCGTCAGCAGGTCCCGGCGCAGGGCCGCGCCCGGCCCGCCGGGCTCCGGATCGGTGGCGCCGACCGCGCGGTGCAGGGCCTCGCTCAGGCACTGCGCGTCCGCGCGCAGCACCTCCTCCGCCGCGAGGACGTCGGCCGCCCAGCGGCCGGTGTCCGGACAGCGCAGCGCGTCGGCCGCGGACAGGGGCAGACCGGCCACGCGCAGCATGAAACGCTCGCCGGTGTGCCATGGGGTGGTGGTGTTCATCCTGGTCTTCCTGCTTCTCTCGTCGCCCGCTCAGGCGATCTCGTGGCGGAAGTCGGCGGGCTGCGGCCGCTCGTGACCCAGCAGCATGATCAGTAGCGGCGCCTCGTCGGTCTCCGTGAGCCCCAACTGCTCGCGGTAGGCGATGTTGTCGAAGCCGAGCGCCACGCCCGCGCCGAGCCCCCGCCCGGAGGCGGTGGTGTAGAAGGTCTGCGCGACGGCCCCGACGGCGGCGCCCACCCATCGGTAGCCGCGGTCGCCCACGGCGTCGAGGACGGCGGTCGTACGGACGGTGGGCACGAGCACCGCGCCCGCCTGCTCCAGGTTGTAGTTGGACAGGAAGTAGTTGCTCTGGAGGAAGGGGCCCGGCGCCCCCGGCACCACCAGGCGCAGGGCATGGGCCTGCGGGTCGTAGGCGTAGCTGCCCGGCGCGATGCCCTCCACGTGGTTGACGAACACGTACAGGGAGGTCAGCCGGGGCCCGTCGGGGCCCTCCGCCTCGCTGCCCACCACGGTCGCGGCGCAATCCGCGAGGACGGCCGCCAAGCCTTCCGCCGGCAGTGGCCGGGTCGCGTCGAACCGGCCGAAACTGCTGCGGCGGGCCCGCAGCGCCTCGGCCACCGGCAGTCCGGCCGACGCCGGGGCCGGCAGCGCCACCGGGTCCGTACCACGGGGCGGGTACGCGGCCGCCGCGTCCAGGGCGCCGGGCGCCGGACGGTCGGCGGCGTGCCCGAGGGTCGCCCCGTGGATCCGCCGCAGCGTCTCGAAGGCGATCACCTCACGGGAGCGTTCCGCGTCCCGGTGACGCACCCGCGGCCGTTCGGCGGGGACGGCCGCCCCCTCGGCCCGGACGGCCGGCGCCCCGCCCTCCCACTCCAGCGGGACGACCGCGAAGACGCCCTCCTCCTCGGGGGCCACGCCCAGCAATCGGGCCAGCCGCTCCTCGTCGAACCAGAGGACGGGCGAGATCCGCAGCCCGTGCTCCCGCGCCCACAACCGCCAGGTCTGGAGCACCGTGCCGATGTCCATGCTCACCGCGTGGAAGGAGAAGCTGTTGTACTTGAACGCGTTCTGCCAGTACTTGACGCTCAGCACCAGGTACTGCGAGACCCCGTCAGGGCCCCCGCCGAGCGCCTCGCGGACGTCACCGGTCACGTCACCTGTCAGAAGCCGGCGCAGCCCGTGCCGGTGCGGCGCGTAGTGGTACACCCCGGGCGTCAGCGGCCCGCCCGGCCCGGCCGCCCAGTACACCCCGACCGGGTAGAGCCCGCCCCCCGAGGAGGTGCCCCGTGACCAGTTCGCCTGCGTGTAGTGGGGGAGCGCCGCGAGGTCGGTGTTGGCCTGCACCCCCAGCCGGCGCCCGCTCAGCCCGTACGAGTCCTGGAGCATCCCGGACAGCAGCGGCAGGCTGAAGCCATCGGCCGCCCCCGCGGGGTCCACCGCGCGGACGGGCTCGGGCAGCGGCAGGGTCTCCGCCTCCGGGTAGAACTTGGCCTTGCGGGGGCGATCGGACCAGTCGGGCACGAAGTCGACGGGCTCCATCGGGATCCGGCCCCGGTGCATGATGGCGCTGGCGTAGTCATGGGCGTAGCCCACAAGTCCTCCTCGGTTCATGTCGGACACGACGGCTGCCGGGTCAGGGGAAGGGGTGCGGGGCGGGGTTCAGGTCGGCGGGCTCCAGGTCCCGCTCCCGCAGACCCGCCTCGCGCAGCGCGGTCCGCAGCCTCGGCATGCCGAGCGCCCGCTGCCGCGACCAGCCGAAGTCGATCGGCAGCAGACCGGGCACCAGGACGCTCACCGTGTGCAGGCCCAGCGCCCGCTGCTCCGGCAGCGTCTGGTCGACGACGACCACGTCGAACCCCGCGGCGGCGACGGCCGCCACGCACCGGTCCAGGTCCTCCCGGACGTCGGACGCCACGCCCCCCGGGGCGGCCAGGTCCGACACGGACCGCAACGGCCCACCGGTTGCGCCGCGCAGCAGGAAATCCGCGTGGGCGCCCATCTCCGGCACCCCGTACACCAACGGGTGGTCGTGCAGCGCGGTCACCAGGTCGAAATCGGCGGCCATGGCCCGCAGCCGCTCCTCGTCCCGCTCGGTGCGCCCGGCCAGGTTCACGGCGTCCGTCGCGATCTCGCACAGCGCCGAATCCAGCGCCGATTCCGGATCCAGCCCGGCACCGGCCCCGAAGCACATCCGCCCCGGCCCGCCGTCGAACCGTTCGGCGACCGCGGTCACCACCGGGATCGGGAAGCTGATCCGGGTGTCGAAGAACCGGGCCCGGTACCCGTACAGCGCCAGCCGGTCGACCATGGCCCGGGTCGACGCCCGGGAACTGGTCGTCGGATCGATCTCCGGCAGCGGCTGGCGCCCGTACCAGGCGAGCAGGAAGGCGTCGCGCTCGACGACCTCCATCAGCCCGAAGTAGCAGGCCTCGGCCGCGCTCCCGCCCGAGGCGCACCCGTTGGAACTCTCCTGGACGAAGCGGTTCTCCAGGCCGGGCGCGTGGTAGTACGTCAACACCTCCGGAACCAGACGCGGCTCCCGGTCGCGCAGCGACCACCCCCACACCCACGGGATCGTCCGGTCCGGATCGAACGGGCGCACCCTCGGGTTGTCCCGGTGGAACTCCTCGCTGTACAGACCCACCAGACGCGGGTCGACCGCCGAGGCCCCGAACTCCCGCAAGGAACCGGTCACGCTGGTCGTACGGGACCGCGCGCGCATGCCCGCGTACCGCTCCAGCCCCTCCAACACCCCGACGCGGGCACTGCGGTCGAAGGTGTCGGTGTGCCCGCCCCAGAACGTCTCGCGCAGGTACTCGCCCGAACGCATCGAGAAGCAGCCGATGGTCGCCGAGGTGGAGGTCGAGGAGACGTCCTGCACGAGCGAGGGCCCCAGTGCCCCGCACAGCGGGTTCGCGAAAGCGGCGACCTCGATGGCGTACGCCTCCACGGGACGGGTGCGGAACGCCCCCGGCCGGTACTTGGGCGCGGGCTCCGGCGCGAACTCGACCGGCGCGTCCACCGTGGGCGCGCCGCATCCGGGGCACTCGGGGTCGGGCACCAGCGGGTAGCGCCGAACGGCGCCGCCCCGCAGGTCCAACAGCCGCACCTCGGGGAACACCCCGCCGTGCGGCCCGGAGCCCCCGGGGACGTCCCCGTCGGCCCGGGACACGACGAGCGTGACCAGCGCCGCCAGCGCGTCGGCGGCGAAGGCGTGCGCGTACGGCCACTCGCCCGCCGGCAGGGTCCCCCCTCCCAACTCCAGGGCGTCCCGCAGCGCGACGGACCGCACGGCCTGCCAACGCCGCTCCAGGCACCGGGCGCACCCGGGCCCGCCCGCCGCGGGCGCGAGCGGCCCGACCACCGCCTGGTGGCCGTACAGCGCCACCGGCACCCCACCGTCGCCCGCCCCGGAGGCCGGCGCGGGGGCCGCGAAGGCGTTCCGCAGACCGAGCACCGACAGGGCGACCGGCGGGCCGTCGAGGGCCGACAGGGACCGCTCCAGCAGGGCGGTGAACCGCCCCGCGGCGTCCGCCCCGAGCCCGTCGGCGACGCCGGCCCCGACCCGCACCAGCGGGCGGCGGCCGTTACGCGTCATCGCCCGGCTCCCGTACCGTCGCGAGCAGCACCCGCACCGTGTGGATGCCGACGCCGACCAACTCCGGCGAGCCCGTCACGACGACGTACGCGTCGAGCCCGGTCGCCGCGAGCCGTTCCAGTACCCCGTCCCACGCGAGCGGGGGCACGCCGCCCAGGGGGCGGGCCGCACCCGTCACCGCCAGGGCCCGGGCGTCGAGGTCGCGGACCAGCGGATCCCCGGTGTCGGCCGGCAGGCCACCGCGCGAACCGTCCGCCTGGTACTGCGCCACGCCCAGCAGCTCCCGCAGGGCGGCGACGGCCGCCGTACGCCGGTCCAAACCCTCCCCGAGCGCCCAACGCCCGCCGGACCGGGCCAGCAGCACCTGCACCCCGCTGCGCGCCCCCTCGCCCAGGTCCAGCAGCTCCGGCTTCATCCCCAGTCGGTCCGCCGACCGTACGAGGAAGCCGAGTTCGGCGTCATCGCCGTCCGGATCCGGCAGCGCGACCGGGGTCGCGGCGCCGCCGCGTACCGCCCTGATCAGGGCGGCGTGTCCGAGCGCCGACAGCAGGCCCGCGGCGGCGGCGTCGGCGGGGGAGGGGCCCGCGCCCGCCCCGGCCCGGGTCCGCTCGAAGAGCCGCTCGGCGTTGTGCGGCCCGAACGGCCGCACCGCTCCCGCCGGAACCAGTACGGGTTCCTTCGTCAGCAGGGAGAAGGCCCGCTGGAGGACTTCGGCCCCACCGGGTATCCCGCTGGACGTGGCGAGCGCCGAGGGGGGCACGACCGGCCCGTCCCCGGCGTCGGTGACGAGTTCCCGCGCGGGCACGACGTGTTCGGCGTGGACCAGGGCCGCGGCGTCCAGGGCGCGCATCCGGGCCCCGGCCACGTGGTGGATGTCGAAGGCGGCCACCGAGCGCGGTCCGGCGTGCCCGATGCCCAGCTCCACGACCCCGAGCTTCAGCGGGATCTGCGTGAGCTCCTCGTCCGCGTACCGGGTGAACACCCCGGCGAGCGGCTGCACCACGGCGGAGCGCCGGTTGAGTTCCGCGACGAGCTCGTCCGCGTCGCGGGCGGTCTCCAGCGTCGGCAGCGCGGGCGTGCCCGTCGTTCCGGCGGCGGTGAGGTCGATCGGCGCGGCCGGTTCCCCCTCCGCGCAGAACGGGCAACGGGGGTGCGGGAACAGGGGCTCGGCCGCCACGTCCAGGGAGTCCGTGTCCTGGATGAGGAGCCGGCCGGCGGTCTCGGCCGGCAGCGCTCCCGACGTCGCGCGGAACACCTCGTACCCGAGCAGGTTCCCGATCATCGCGGCCTGCGGTCGCCCGGGCACGGAACCCGCGTCCGGTGCCGCGTCCGGCAGCGCGAGGGAGCTCCACAGCTCGGCCGCACCCCTACCGCCCCGTGCCGCGCCGAGGCGCAGCGCCGCGCAGGCCCAGCAGCCTGCGGTGCCCGGCGTCATCAACGGGCCGACGACGCAGTCGTCCCCGTACGACCAGGCCGCGAGCAGGGTGCGCCCCTCGGGTATGCCGGCGCGCAGCAGGGGGAGGAGCCGGCCCGGAGCGGCCGTCCCGCCGGTCACCACGACGAAGTCGTACCCCTCCAATCCGTCCCAGTCGAGCGGGCCCCGCGCGTCGGGCAGGGTGCGGACCTCCACGGGGGCGCCGTCCGCCCGGGCCTCCTCGGCCTCGGCGAGGATCCGGGCGGGGTCCGGTCCGGGCAGCAGGCCGATGTCTGCGCATCCGTTGCGGATCAGGCTCAGGGCGCACCAGTGGGCTACCCGGTCGTCGCCGAGGACGGCGACGCGGGTGCCGCGGAACCGCAGGAAGCGGGCCTCGGCGTCGTCGGCGTAGTGGTCGGCGTAGGCGATCTGGGGCGCGAACCGGCGGGCGACGTCCGGGTCCGGGGTGGCGGACCCCGCCGCGGGCCCCGGTTCCGCGACCGATCTGGCGAAGTCCCGCTCGTACAGGGTTTTGACGAGGTCACCGACCATCGCGCGCTGGGGTTCGCCCAAACCCTGACAGAGATCGGCGACGGAGTGCTCACCGGTCAGGTGCGGGACGATCAGCGTGGCGAACCGGTACGCCGCCTTGGCGTTGAGACGGAACCCACCGTCGGAATTGTGGAACAGCACACCCTCGGGTGTCTGCGTGAAGAGCACGTCCCGGCGGATCCGGGGTCGGGACGTGGCGACGGCTTCGTAGCTGGCTTGAGACATGGAACACCTCTGATTGCGGTCTGTCGGGACGGTGATGCGAGGTGGGAAATGCCGTGGGAGGGTGTGCGGGACCGACGCCCGGAGCGGGCGGAGGAACGCGGTGCGGTCGGCGGGCGGTGGAACCGAAGGGGGAACGGGAAGGGTTCAGCGGGCGGCGGGTAGCGCGGGCGCGCCGTCCCGTCCCCGGGACAACCACCGCGCGTAGACCCGGAGGAAGGCATGGATCCGGTACGGCTGGCCGGGCGGACCGTCCTCCAGCAGCCCCGCCTCCACGAGTTGTTCCAGCACGACCCCGGATCCCGCGGAACAGGGCCCGGGGCCCGGCTCCAGGGAGCCGAACCGCAGGAAGGTCTCCCGTAGTTCGGGTGCCAGGGTGCTGAGGGCCTGCCCGAAGACCTCCGGGACGGAGAGCCGGGCGTCCTCGGCGAGGGCCAGCCGTCCCGGTGCGTCCTCCGACAGCCAGGCGACGCAGTCCGCGACGGAGAGCCCGGGACGGGTGAGCAGCCGCCCCGCGGCGATCCGCAGGGCCAGCGGGAAGTACCCGCACACCGAGGCCAGTTCACGGGCGGCGTGTTCCTCGGCGGCGATCCGGTCGGTCCCGACGAGACCGGCGAGCAGCCCGTGCGCCTCGGACGGGCCGAGCACGTCGAGCCGGTGGACCGCGCCGCCGTGCGTGGCGACGACCGCCGCGAGCCCGCGCCTGCTGGTCACGAGGACGGACACGTCACCGGAGGCCGGTAGCAGTGGCAGCACCTGCCCCGCGCCGGTGGCGTTGTCGAGGATCAGCAGCCGTCGCCCGTCGCCCGGCTCGGGCAGCAGTTCCCGGGCTTCCTCCGCCGTGACGCCGCCCCGTTCGGTCCCGCCCAGGTCGATGCTGAACACCCCACCGGGGAAGGCGTCCTGGACCTGGTGGGCGCACTGGTGGGCCAGCGCCGACTTGCCGATCCCGGGGGCGCCGGAGACGACGAGCAGTCGGGGTCCGTCCGCGTCGGTGAGCCGCAGCGCCATCGTCCGCAGGTCCGACGCCCGCCCGGCGAAGCCCGGTACCGACGGCAGCCCGCCGTGCCCCCGGGGGCGTACGGGAGGCAGGGTGGGCGGGGGCGTCGCCGGGGTCGGCGCCGGTTCCTCGGGGCGCGGCGGCCCCAGTTCCTCGGAGCGCAGGATCGCCAGCTCCAGACGACGCAGTCCCGGCCCGGGGTCGACGCCGAGCTCGTCGCGGAGCCGGTCGCGCACCGTGCGGTACTCGGCCAGCGCCTCCGCCTGCCGGCCGGTGCGGTAGAGGGCCTCGATGAGCTGCTCGGTGAACCGTTCCCGTACGGGGTGTCGGCGGCCGCTCTCGTAGAGGTCCACGAGGACCTGATGGCAGTTCCCGGCGGCGAGTTCGAGGTCGCATATCCGCTCCAGGACGCGCAGCCGCTCCTGTTCCAGTGCGGGCACCGCGTCCCGCTGGAGCATGCGCGAGGCGACGTTGGCCAACGGCTGGCCCTGCCAGAGGGAGAGGGACTCCCTGAGCCGGTACAACTCCTCGTCGGTCCCGGCGGCGGCCCGTGCCTTGGCGGCCAGTAAGCGGAAGAGCACGAGGTCCAACGTCCCCGTGTCGTTGTGCATGCGGTATCCACCGGGCACGGCCTCGATGGTGGTCGCGGATATGCCGTATTTCGCGAATAGCCGTCGCAAGCGGAGCACGCAGGTCTGGAGGGCCGCTCGGGCCGTGGCCGGCGGTTCCTCGTCCCATACCGCGCGCAGCAGGTAGTCGGTGGAAACGACCGTACCGGGATGAAGGAGGAGCGCGGCCAACAAACTGGTCGGCTTGGACGGTTTGAGCACTACTGTCTCGGGGCCGTGCGCAATGCTCAGGGGCCCCAATAGCTGGAACCGCATGATGGTCCCCCGTGTCGGGTCACGAATGTGTCGATGGAGCGTGGCCGGGGGGTGGTGGTCGCCGAGCCCCGCCCTGACACACTCCCGAAATAGTCCGGACCAGCGCATGGGGTTGCTCGCCGCCCCCCGTTGGGCGGTGAATGACTGGAACCCTACATAACGGATCTTGTGAAAGTCGAGTCGTGGGTCGGCTCAATTCGAACCCTGCATACGGACTTCCCTCCTCGGTAACCCCGGCGCCTCACCGAGTTACTGGCGATGAGCCAAGACTGTTCATACGTAAACGAGTTTCGATGGCCGGATCGCTTGAGTTTCAATGGAGCAATTTGCCTTGCGCATACTCCGCCGTGACCGGATCGAAGCACTCCGCCCGGCGGATTCCGGCCCGTGAACCGGAATCCGCCCTGATGGGGACGAGAGACGGTTACTCGAATCGCGTCGTGTCGCCCGCGCCCCGGCGCACGATCTCGGCCTCGCCGCTCGAAAAATCGATCACGGTCGTCGGGCGGGTACCGCAGTCGCCCGAGTCGAGGACGGCGTCCACCTCGTGGTCGAGGCGCTCCTTGATGTCCCAGCCCTGCGTCATCGGCTCCTCCTCGTCCGGCAGCAGCAGGGTGCTGGAGACCAGCGGCTCGCCGAGCTCCGCGAGCAGTGCCTGCGTCACGATGTGGTCGGGGATCCGGACGCCGACCGTCTTCTTCTTGGGGTGCATCAGCTGGCGGGGCACCTCGGAGGTCGCTCTCAGGATGAAGGTGTAGGGGCCGGGCGTCGCCGCCTTGATGGCGCGGAAGACGTCGTTGTCCACGTGCGTGAACTGGCCCAGCTGTGCGAAGTTCTGGCACACGAGGGTGAAGTGGTGCCGGTCGTCGAGGTCACGGATGGACCGGATCCGGCCGAGTGCCTCCCGGTTGCCCAGTCGGCATCCGAGAGCGAAACAGGAGTCGGTCGGGTACGCGATGAGCGCCCCGGAACGGATGCTGTCGGCCACGCTGCTGATGGTGCGCCGCTGAGGATTCTCGGGGTGCACGTCGAAGTACTTCGCCATCCACCGAGCCTACGGGACCGGAACCTTCCGTTCGGTCGCCGGCCGACCGGGCCGGGGGCGCGGTCGGCGCCGGCGCGAACCCACCGGTTCCGCAACCAGAAGTGCTCCGTCCGGGTTCACTTGGGGAACCCGTTCGGCCCCAGGACCGAGTGTGTGATCATCGTTTCGACTCCCGATCGTTTTGATGCTGCCATCCGGCGTACGAGATCTGGGAGGCCTGCGTGGCGATGCCGCGGAAGAAGCGGACGAAGGCCTGGAGCGTCGTGGCCGCGGTGACGGGCGCCGTGCTGGTCACGGCGGTGGCCCCGGGCGGGGCGCCGGCGGCGGGCACTCCGCGACAGGGTGCGGGCACGGCCCCCGGGGCGGCGGTGACACTGCTGGTGTCGCGCGCGCTCGACGTGGGCCGCGGTACCGGGACCGGCGGGGCGCGGTGCACCGCGGGGACGTTCCGGGCCGGCCTGTGCGGTGCCTGGCGGGAGCAGCGCGTGCTGGCGACCGCCCGCGGCGAGGGAGCCGTGCTGCGCGGCCCGTACGCGGTCGCGGGGGACGTGCTGCCGACCGACGCCGACGGCCCGCTGGAGATCGCAGCCGAGGCCCCGGGACGGCTCACCGACGTGACCGTCCACGACTCCCGCGGCCGACACCTGGCCGGCGCACCGGACCCCGGCACGGGGCACTGGCGCAACACCGAGCCGCTACGGGCGGGCGAGCACTACACCGTGCGCGTCGGCGCCCAGGACGGATCCGGCGCACCGGTCGCCGCGACGATGGCGTTCAGGACCGCGCGTCCCGCCGCCTCCGCCGTCGACGGCGTCCCCCTCACCGTGGATTTCGGACCCCGGCCCGGCACGTACGGGGCGGGCGAGATCGTCACGGCCGAACTCAGCCGGCCCGTCCCGTCGGACGACACGAGGGCCCGCAGCCGGCTGGAGCAGGGCCTCCAGGTGACGTCGGAGCCGCACGTCGAGGGCGCCTGGCACTGGGTCGACGACTCGACGCTCCACTTCCGCCCCCGTGCGTACTGGCCCGCCCACACGGTGGTCCGCGTCCGCAGCGGCCTCGACGGGGTGGAGCTCGGCGAGCAGGGCCACGGAGGACCGTCCGAGCCGGTCGAGTTCACCGTCGGCGACCGGATCGAGGCGGTCACCGACTCGGCCGCGCACGAGATGACCGTACGCCGCAACGGACGGGTCATCAGGACGATCCCGGTCACCACCGGCAAGGCGGGCTTCCTGACCCGCAGCGGCATCAAGGTCGTCCTCGGCAAGGAACGCAAGGTCCGGATGCGCGGGGACTCCGTCGGGATCCGGCGCGGCACCAAGGAGTTCTACGACCTGCCCGTCCACTACGCGACCCGGGTGACCTGGAGCGGCGAGTACGTCCACGCCGCGCCCTGGTCGGTCGAGTCGCAGGGGGAGGAGAACGTCAGCCACGGCTGCACGGGCATGAGCACCGAGGACGCCGCCTGGTTCTTCGAGACCGTGCGCGAGGGCGACATCGTGGAGGTCGTCAACAGCGGCGGCGACGCGATGCCCCCCTTCAGCAACGGCATCGGCGACTGGAACCTGGACTGGCGCGCCTGGCTGTCGGGCAGCGCACTCGCCGCCGGCCCGGCCGCCGCACCCGCGCGGACGACCGACCCGCTCCGGGCATCCCGGCTCCACCCGACGACCTGACGGGCCGCGCCCCCGCCGCCCGCCCTCCCGCCCGGGGCCGATGTGCTGAACCACACGGCCCCGAGGCATCCCCGCGCCGCCCAACGGGCACCCACCACCGGTGACCCCCTTCCCCCTGCGCAGCCCCGCCCCACCGGCCGTCGACCGGCCGCGCCGCGCCCTGCTCGCGGGCGCGGCGGGCAACTTCGTCGAGTGGTACGAGTTCGGCGTCTACGGCTGCTTCGCCACCGTCATCGCCGCCCGGTTCTTCACCCCGGACACCGCGACGGGCCCGGCCGGAGCCGGACCGCTCCTCGCCACCTACGCGTCCTTCGCGGTGGCCTTCTTCTTCCGGCCCGTCGGAGCCCTGCTGTTCGGCCGGCTCGGGGACCGCGTCGGGCGCCGCACCACCCTGATCCTCGTCGTCTGCCTCATGACCGCCGCCACCACCCTGATCGGCCTGCTGCCCACCCGGGCGACGGTCGGCGAGCTCGCGCCCTGGCTGCTCACCCTGCTGCGCGCCCTGCAAGGCCTCTCCGCAGGAGGGGAGTTCGGCGGCGCGGTCGCGCTGATGACCGAGTCCGCACCGCTCGGGCGGCGCGGCCGGTACGGCGCGTGGCAGTCCTTCACCGTCGCCCTCGGCCTGCTCGCGGGTGCGGGTACGGCCGCCTCCGCCGCCACCGCGCTCTCCCCGGAGGCCCTGTACGACTGGGGTTGGCGGGTCCCGTTCCTGCTGGCACTGCCGCTCGGCGCGGTGGCGCTGTGGCTGCGCACCGGCCTGGCGGAGCCCCCGGGGCCACCACGCGGCCCCGAACCCCCCGTCCCGGCAGGCCCCCCGGACCGGTCGTCGCCGGAACCGGCCCCGACGGTGCCCGCGACCGCCTCATCCGCGACCGCCTCATCGGTGCCCGCCCCATCCGTGCCCGCCCCGACCGTGCCCGCCCCGGCCACCGTGCCCGGCACGGCCCGCGCCGTCGTGCTCGGCATCGGCCGCATCATGGGGTGGTCGGCGGCCGGGTACACCTTCCTCGTCGTGCTCCCCTCCTACCTCCAGTCCACCCTCGGCGCGTCCTTCCAGGAGGCCCTGATCGCCACCACCGTCGCCAACCTCGGTTTCGCCGCCACGATCCTGCCCGCCGGCATCCTCAGCGACCGCGTCGGCCGACGCCCCGTCATGCTGTGCGGCGCCCTGTGCGTCACGGTGTTCGCCCTGCCGCTCCTGCACCTCCTCCAGGACCCGGGCACCTCCGCGCCGGCCAAGGCGGGCGCCCTCCTCGGAGCGGGTGCCGCGGTGGGCCTGCTCGCCGGACCCGGGCCGGCCATGCTCGCGGAGATGTTCCCCGCGTCCGTGCGCTGCACCGGGCTCGGACTCGCCTACGCCCTCGCCAACGCGGTCTTCTCCGGCTGCGCGGGCCTCCTCATCACGGCCCTGACAGCGGCGACGGGCGACACCGACGCCCCCGCGTACTACGCCGCCGGGGCCTGCGCCCTCAGCGCACTCGCCCTGGCGAGCCTGCGCCGCGACGACCACCTGCGACCCCTGCGATGAGGGTCGTCGGCCTGATGTCGGGCACCTCCCACGACGCGATCGACGCCGCGGCCGCGGACCTCACCCTCGCCGACGGCGACGGGACACTGCGCCTGGCGCCGCTCGGCATGATCAGCGCCCCGTACGAGGACACCCTGCGGACCGCGCTCACGGCGGCCCTACCACCCGCGCCCACCACCCTCGCCGACGTGTGTGTCCTCGACACGCGGATCGGACAGGCCTTCGCGCGGCTCGCAGTCCGGGCCGACCGCGAACTGTGTTCGGGCGCGGCGGAATTGATCGCCTCCCATGGACAGACCGTCTACCACTGGGCGTCGGGCGGCGCCGTCCACGGCACGCTCCAACTCGGCCGTCCCGCCTGGATCGCCGAGGCCACCGGCTGCCCCGTCGTCGCCGACTTCCGCCCCGGCGACGTCGCGGCGGGCGGGCAGGGCGCCCCGTTGGTCAGCCTCATCGACCTGATGCTGTTGCGCGGTCGGCCCGGTGCGCCCGCAGCCCTGAACATCGGTGGGATCGCCAACGTCACCGCCGTCCCCGCCGCCGGACCGCCGCTGGCCTTCGACACCGGACCGGGCAACGCCCTGATGGACGCCGCCGTACGGCAACTCCGACCGGGTGGGCCGGGATACGACGAGGGAGGGGCGCTGGCCGCCGCCGGACGGGTCCACGAGCCGCTCCTGCGCCGACTGCTGGCGGAGCCGTACTACGCGCTGCCCGCACCCCGCACGACGGGCAAGGAACTGTTCCACCCGGGATACCTGGACACGGCCCTGGCCGGCTTCGGCGACCTCGCCCCGCAGGACGTCGTAGCCACCCTCACCCGCCTCACGGCGCGGACCGTCGCGGATGCCCTCCGTCCGCTCGGCGTCACCGAGGTATTCGCCTCCGGCGGCGGCACCCGCAACCCGACCCTGATGTCCGCCCTGAGAGAGGAACTACCTTCACGTACAGCCCTGTTGGACTCCGGTCTGCTCGGCCTGCCCGCCGGGGCGAAGGAGGCGTACGCCTTCGCCGTCCTCGGCTTCCTGGCCCTCCACGGGCTGCCCGGCAACGCGCCCGCCTGCACGGGCGCCCGGGGTCCCCGGATCCTCGGCTCCCTCACCCCGGGGCGACGCCCGCTGGACCTGCCGGCCCGTCCGTCCCGAGCGCCGCTCTCCCTCGTCGTCACCCCGGCGGTCGAGCCCACGGGGCAGGGGGGCGCCATCCGTGACGCCCCGTCATGACCCTTGAGGTGGAGGTTCATCGGCGGGCCCGACACGCCGATGGGCGATGATCCGTCCCTGGGTGTGGGGGCGGGCACCGCGGTGGCGCCGGTGCATCCGCCCCGGCGGTCCTGGTGGGCGGTCGGGGCGCGCTCGTGCCGCCGGCGGGGTCCCCGGTGACCTGTACGCGGCGCCCTGGCGGCTGACCACGCCGCCGCCCGGCCCGCCCCCGTTCCGAGCCGGCCGCCGGTCGGGCCCCGGAGTGGGTCGTCACCGGCGCGCGCCGGCTGAGGGTGGTGAACGGCCACAGCGGCCGGTGCCCGGCCGACCGCGTGGCCGGCCCCGAGCCCGGTCCCGCCGCCGTCCGGTACCCGCGCGACGGCCGCGGCGGCAGCCGGACCGGCGCGCCGCACCCTGAACCACCCCACCCTCCATCGAACATCCGTGCAGGCATTCGGGGGTCCCGCCTCGCCGTAATCGGCTGCCGTCCGCATAGTGAGGGGAGGAATCGGCAGGTGGAAGGGGACGTCTCGTGCCATCGGTACGGCCGGGGGGCGAGCAGGCGCAGAGCCCCTTCCCGTCCGAACCCGGAACCCTGCTCGAACACGTGTCCGTCGCCGTCTTCGGCATCGACGAGGACGGCCGTGTCTGCCACTGGGGGCCGGGAGCCCGCGACCTCTTCGGCCACGAGGCCGAGGCGGTCCTGTCCCGCCCCGCCGGCCTGCTCCTCGCCGAGGGCCCCGAGGAAGCCGCCCGCCTGACCGAACGAGCCAGGACCCTGGGCTACTGGCGGGGGCGGCTCACGGCCCGCCACCACGACGGGACGGACTTCGCGTGCGGCTTCCGGGTCTTCCCCGTGACCGGTGCCGCCGGCCGCTCGGAGGTCCTGGGCCTGGCCAGTCGCAGCGATGAGCTCGACCGGGTCAAGACGAACCTGGCCTTCCTCGACGCCCTCTTCATGACCTGCCCCATCGGCCTGGTCATGCTGGACGAGGACCTGCGCCACGTCCACCTCAACCAGGCCCTCGCCGACATGAACGGCCTGTCCGTCGCGGAACACCTCGGGCGGGGCATCGACGAGGTCATGCTGGTGTCCGACCCCACCGAGTTCCGACGCATGCTCCGAGGAGTGGCCGACGACGGCGTGCCCGTCATCGGCGCGCTGACGGGCCTGCGCCCCCTGGGCCGACCGGACCAGGACCAGGTCCGCTCGGTCAGCTTCTTCCCCCTGACCCGGGCCGTCGGCACCCCGCCCGGCCTCGGCGGCCTGATCATGGACGTCACCGACCGGGAACGGGCCATCCTGGAGGCCGCCGCCGGTCGCCGCCGACTCGCCCTGCTGGACCGCGCCTCCACCCGCATCGGCACGACCCTGGACGTCGTCCGCACCGCCGGGGAACTGGTCGAGGTCGCGATGCCCGAATTCTGTGACGGCGCCGTGGTCGAGATCGTGGAATGGATGGACGAGTCGGAGCTCTTCGACCCGGCCCGCCCCCTGCTCACCCGTCGCATCGCCTTCGGGACGGTCCTCCCGCCGCCCGCCGACGAACTCGTCGGCGGGGTGGACCGGGTGCGCTACCCGCCCGGCTCCGCCATCCACGACATGCTGAGCACCGGACGACCCGTGTCCTCCGCCGTCGACGAGGCGTTCCTGGCCCGCACCGTGGTCATCGAGGAACGCGCCCGCCTCATCGCCGAGAGCGGCGTCGCCTGCATCCTGGTCGCCCCGCTCATCGCCCGCGGCACCGTCCAGGGGATCGCCCTGTTCGGCCGCTCGGCGCACCGGCCGGCGTTCACCGAGGACGATCTCGCGCTGGCCGGGGAGCTGGCGTCCCGAGCCGCGATCTGCCTGGACAACGCCCGCCTCTACAGCAGGGTCCAGGACATCTCGCTCACCCTCCAGCGAGCCCTCCTGCCCACCGCGCAGGCGGACAGCCCCTACGCGGAGGTGGCGCACCGCTACGTCCCCGGCGGCCGGATCACGGAGGTGGGCGGCGACTGGTACGACGTGATCGAACTGCCCGACCACCGGGTCGCCCTCGTGGTCGGCGACGTGATGGGCCACGGGGTCCCGGCAGCCGCCGCCATGGGCCGGCTCCGGATCACCACCAAGGCCCTGGCCCGGCACAACGCCGAACCGGCCGCCATGCTCGGCGAGCTCGACGCGCTCGCGCGAGAAGCCGGCATCGAGCTGGCCACCTGCCTCTACCTCGTCTACGACGCGACGAGCGGACGGGCCCGGATCGCCAGCGCCGGTCACCCGCCGCTCCTGGTCCGCCACCCCGACGGCACGGTACGGACCGTCGCGGAGGTGCTCGGCGTACCGCTCGGCGTCGGCGGGTTCCCCTTCCGCACGACGGAGATCGAACTGCCCGAGCACGCGGTCCTCGCCCTGTACACCGACGGGCTCATCGAGGCCCGCGGGCGCGACATCGACGCCGGGCTCGACGCGCTGCGCGCCGAACTCGCCCGCCCGTCCGGTCCGGCGGAACCGCTGGAGGCGATCGCCGACCGCGTCCTGGCCGGCCTCCTGCCCGACCCGCCCACCGACGACACGGTCCTCGTCCTGGCCCGCGTCCACCGCACCCCCTGAGGAGCCCGGAACCCTCCCCGGGACGCACACCCACCGGGGCGGGGGAGTCCACCGCGTACGCGGGACCACACCGGGGGCCGGGGCCGGCAGGCTCCCCGGGGCCACCGACAGCACGAGGCCCCGGGGCTTCTCGGCCCCGGGGCCTCGTACGGTCACTTCGCTTGACCGGTCGTTCAACGATCCCCCGCCCCCGACGTCACGGCCCGGCCGGGCCGCCGCACGTCATAGGGTGGGCGCGTGACGATCGATGCGAACGTACGAACGAGCGGATACCGGGTGCTGTACGGGTGCATGGGGTTGGGCGGGAGCTGGGACCCGGAGCCCTACGGGCCGTCCGACATCGACGCCGCCGAGGCGGCCGTATCCGCGGCGCTCGACAGCGGCATCACCGTCTTCGACCACGCCGACATCTACCGGCACGGCAAGGCCGAGGCCGTGTTCGGGGAGGTCCTCGCCCGGACACCGGGACTGCGCGAACGGATCACCCTGCAGACCAAGTGCGGCATCCGCCTCGCGGACGAGGACGGCCCGGGCCGGTACGACCTGCGCGGCGACAGCATCACCCGACGGGTGGAGGAGAGCCTCACCCGGCTGCGGACCGACGTCATCGACGTCCTGCTGCTGCACCGCCCCGACCCCCTCGCCGACCCCGAGGAAACCGCCAGGGCGCTGACCGCCCTGCACCGGCAGGGCCTCGTACGCGCCTTCGGGGTGTCCAACATGGGCGCCGCGCAGATCGCGAGGCTCCAGGCCCGGCTCGACGTACCCCTCGTGGCCAACCAGCTGGAGATGAGCCTGCACAGCCGCGACTGGGTCGAGGCCGGGGTCCTGCTCAACACCGGCGGGGCCACCGCCAACGGCTTCCCCTTCGGCACGCTGGAGCACTGCCAGGACCACGGCATCCGCCTCCAGGCCTGGGGCGCGCTGGCGCAGGGCCGCTTCACCGGCCGCCAGGAGACACCGGCCGAACGGGCCACCGCCGAGCTCCTCACCGACCTCGCCCGACGCAAGGAGACCACGCCGGAGACCGTCCTGCTGTGGTGGCTGATGCGCCACCCCGCCGGCATCGCACCCGTCGTCGGCAGCGCCCGCCCGGAGCGGATCCGCGCCTGCCGCGACGCGGC
The DNA here is from genome assembly GCF_055595445.1 of Streptomyces sp. NPDC040432. Lineage (NCBI taxonomy): Bacteria > Bacillati > Actinomycetota > Actinomycetes > Kitasatosporales > Streptomycetaceae > Streptomyces > Streptomyces sp. NPDC040432. Next base: position 343,164 of record NZ_JBVIVP010000006.1, read on the forward strand.
CCTGCGCGAGCCCGACCTCACCCACGAGGAGTGGTACGAACTGTGGACCACCGCCCGCGGGGTACCGCTGCCGTAGCGAGTACCGCCGTGTCGTAACACCCCCGCGAGGCAGCCCCGGGCCGATAGTGGGGCTGTGAGCGAGAGCGCGGAGGAACCCGGCCCGGCCGGCGGAACGGGCGGCGCGGCCTGGTCCGGGAGCGAGGGCGCGCACGCCTACGCGGCGATGGACGCGGGCACGAACCGACTCCTCGGCTACCCGTTCGTCTTCGGGACGCTGTCCCGCCGGATCGGAACCGGATCCGTCCTCGTGGACTACGGCTGCGGCCCGGGCAAGGTCGCCGACCGCGCCGCCCGCAGGCTCGGCGCCTACGTCATCGGCGTCGACATCTCGCCGCAGATACTGGCACTGGCCCGTACCGGGGCCCGGGCGGTCGCGGAGTTCCACCTGGTCGAGGACGGACGGGTCACCGCGCTGGCGAACGGCTGCGCCGACGCCGTCATGTGCAACCACGTGCTGGCCTCGCTGCCCACCCGGGAGGCGGTGCTGGACGTCCTCACGGAGATCCGCCGCCTCCTTCGCCCCGGCGGCCTCTTCGTCCTGCTGGGCACCGACCCCGCGCGCAGCGGCATCGAGTACGCCTCGTTGCGCATCGGCGAACCGGGGGAGGAGTACGGGCCCGGCGACCCGCTGACCGTGCGGTTGCTGCGCACCGACGGTTCCTGGGAGGAGACCCGCAACCACGCCTGGCCCGTCGATGTCCTACCGGGCCTGCTGGAACGTGCCGGGTTCGGGAACGTCGCCCAGCACCGACCCACCGTGGACGAGGCGTTGACCGTGGCGGACCCCGATCTCGTCCGCAGCCGCCCGTGGGAGGCCGAACGCGTCGCGCCGCCCCTCGTCGTGACCACCGCGGTGGCCGTCTGACCGGTGCGGGCCCCGCCGGGAGCCGGGGGCTCCCGGGACGGTTCCGCGGTCACGCGTGGGGCGTCACCGGGTGCCCGTCGTCGTCCGTCGGGTCCGTCTGGGTGGAGAACTTGTTCAGGAAGACGTCGTACCAGCCGTCCGGCCGCCGGGTGAGGGTCGCGCCGTCCTGCCAGGTCCCGTTGTCGTCCCACCACTGGCTGCCGAACGGATCGCCCTGGTTCTGATGGATGTTGTGCATGCCGGGGCCGTGGTGGGTGAAGGGCTCCCCGAAGACCAGGATCGGCCTCCCCGGCACCAGCATGGGTTCCAACGTCCGGGCCGCGTCCAGGTTGGAGCCCGTGACCCACGGCCTCGGCGGGCTCCACCGCTCCACCAGGGACCGGAGCCACCCCGGAGGCCGGCTCGGGACGAGACAGCTCCGACGATCGGCGAGAGCCGGATGCCTCAGGTGGTCCAGGGCACCCGAACCCGAACTCATGGACAGCTCGTGGTACCCCGGAGCCAGGGAGGGCACCGGATCGAGGACCGACGGCGCCAGGACGAGCGTCTTCCACCGGACACCGGTGGCGGACTGCTTGCTGTCCACGTCGACGGCGCACCGGTACCGCCCGTCCGGGGCGTCGACCTCCAGATTGACGTGGAACCAGGCGCCCCGGTCGTCGGGCCGGTCGCGGAAGTGGCGGTGCAGGGTCCCTGACAGCACGCCGTAGGCGTCGAATGGCATGCCGACCAGTCAACCACCGGCCGCGCCCCGGCGCCCGGCCCCGCGCCCGGAGCCCCCGGGCCCGCACCGCACGGTGTGCCCGGGACGTACGGTGTGGCCGGCCGCGGGGCGCCGGCAGTCGTCAGGACGGGCGGCGGCGCAGACGTGTCGTCAGGTGGTGCTGGAGCGGCTGCCCCACGGCCGCCATGTCGTGGACCACCGTCAGCTCCCCGTCGCCGAGGGTGTAGTGCCGCCGGGTGGCGGTGACCTCCTTGGCCTTCGGGGTCAACGTCACCTCGTCCGTCCGGATCTCGATCTCGGACCCCTTCACCTGCCCGACGTACGTTTCGACGATCCCCGTGGGATGCGCCAGCACGACCTCCAGGGACGCGTCGGGCAACACCCGCCACCACCCGGCCTCACGCCCGGCGGGCCGGACCGGGGCACCGGATCCGTCGATCAGCCAGGCGCGCGCCTCGTAGCGCAGGAAGGGGCGTCCGTCGTGGCTGAAGGTGATCTCCTGCTCGTAGCGGAAGTCCGCGTCGAGAGTCGGGTACTCGCCTTCGCCCCGGCCGTGCCAACGCCCCAGCAGCGCGAGCACCGGGCCCAACTGCGGGTGCGGGGCGGGGCCCTCGCCGAGGACGTGGGTGTCGGGGTACGGATTGTCCTGCACCGGCTCGATCATGTTCACCTTCGTTCGTACGGGGTCGCGCGAGCCGCAGCCTAGTGCCTGCCGTCGCACTCCCCGCCGTCTCGGGCGGCGACGGGAGCGTGACGACAACCCCGGGGCCCTGTCGTCGAACTCCCGTCCGCCTCGCGACGTCCGGGCGACGACCGGACTTTCACCACGGGCCTCAGCGCGGAGTGCGCCCGGCGCCGCCCGCGCCCCGGCCCGTGGCGGCCCGCCCGGTCCAGCGGGCGAGCTCCCGGTCCAGCGCACCCGGGGGCAGGTACTCCGCCGGCCCGGCCCACGCGTCGCGGTCCTCGTACACGGGGAAGTCGGGGAACCCGGGGCGCTCCGGGTCGCCCAGGCGGACACCCAGCCGTACGGCCACGTCCTTGCGCAGGCGGGGGAGGAGCGCGTACAGCCGGTCGCCGGGGCAGGCGGTGTCGTTGAAGTCCCGGTGCCCGTGGATCTCCGTCGGGGCGATCCCGTACCGGTCGCAGATGTGCGTGCACAGCGTGACGAGGGCCTCGAACTGCTGGGCGGGGGGCTCCTCGCTGGTGTAGGTGCCCTCGTTCTCGATGCCGACGGACACGTCGTTGCGGCCCACGCAATGCGCCGAACGCACCTGCCTCCGGCCCGAATCCAGTTCGGCGAGACTGCGGTGGCGGCCCTCGGTGACGAAGGCGCCGCGGCTGATGGTGAAGTGCTGGCCGGTGTCGATCCAGCCCTGGATGTCCATGTGGTAGTTCTGGATCGCCCGCGCCAGGGCGAACGCCCGCTGCTGCGAGTAGTCGTCCACGTTCCTGGTCGCGGTGTGGTGCACCACGATCTGCCTCGGCGGCGCGGCCAGCACGACCACGGACTCGGACGGCTGCCGGGCGCCCCACGCGTCACAGCCGAAGATCGTGGGACCGCCGGCCGCCGCGTGGGCGGATCCGGCCGCGGACCACCCGGCCGCCGCCCCGAGCCCGAGCGCACCGGCCAGGACCATCCGACGGCTGGGGCCGGGCGAAGCGAGGGCGCGAGCGCGCATGGGGAGCTCCTTCTGACGAGGACGGGGGCGCCGCGGGCCGCGGCGCCGACCGCCCAACGAGCAGGCGATCACCCGGCAACGACCTCACCGCCGGACGGGTAGCCATTGCCCCCGTTCGGACGTTCACGCGAACGTATGATCATTCCGTCGGACCCGTCCCGGGCCGCACGGAACCAGCCCAGGGGAGCCCGCACATGACCGGCACCACGGACCGGCCCACCCCGTCGGACGGGGCGTTCGGGCCCACCCCGTCGGACCCCGGCGCCGCGTCCGACCAGGAGCGGATGCGCAGCCGGCTGGCCGGGTACGAACGGCACTTCGGGCGGCTCTTCGCGGACTACTTCGCCGGACTCGAACGCACCCTCGACGTGCCCCCGCGCAGCGCCTTCGCCCCCGAATGCCTGACCCTGCTGCGGGACCTGTCCCTGCGCGGCGGGAAGCGTCTGCGGGTCGCCCTGATCCACGAAGCGGCCCGGCTGGTCACCACCGAGCCCGTCCCCGGGCTGGACGACGCCGCACTGAGCATCGAACTCCTCCAGACCCACGGCCTGATCCACGACGACATCATCGACAACAGCCCCACCCGACGCTCCGGCCCCTCCACCCACCACGCCTACCGCGCCCGTTTCCCCGAACACCCGCAGGTGGCCCTCGGCCTGGCCGTCCTCGCCGGAGACCTCGCCGCGTTCCTCTCCCAGCAGGTCCTGCTCGACTCCGCCGTGCCCCTCCCGCTGCGCTACGCCATGCTGGAAGTCCAGACCCGGGCGGCCACGGCCACCCTCCTCGGCCAGATCGCCGACCTGGAAAGGGACTTCACCGCACTCCCCGACGAGGAGACCCTGCACGAGGTCGCCGAGTACAAGTCGGCCCGCTACTCGATCCTCGCCCCGCTCCAACTGGGCCTGCTGGCCGCCGGCGCGGACCCCGGGGCCTTCGACACGGAGCTGCGCCGCTACGCGCGCCTGGTCGGGATCTGCGGACAGATGCGCGACGACCACCTGGACCTCTTCGGGGACGCCCGCGCCCTGGGCAAGCCCCCGGGGAACGACCTGCGCGAGGGCCGCCGCAGCTACGCGGTCACCGCCGTCCTCGCCGCCGCCCGCGGCCGGGACCTGGCCGTGGTCGAGGCGGCGCTCGGGGACCCGGGGTGTTCGGCCGGCACCGTCCAGGAGGTGCGCGACATCGGGCGTCGCTGCGGCGCCGAGGAGCGTCTGCGCGCGGGCGTCGAGCGGCACGCCGTACGGGCCGCGGCCGAGGCGGCGGGCTGGCGCCCCCGCTGGCGGGAGGAAGCGGTCACCTTCTTCGAGGCCCTGCCGCTACAGGTACTGGCCGGCCTCGGGTGAGACCGGGGGCGCATACCGCCTGCCCGGCCCGCTGCCGGCGTCGCCGGCGCGAAGCACCCGTGGACGTCGTCGTCCCCGTCGCGGGGCCCGTACCGGCCCCGGTCCGGCAATCCTCGGCTCCTGGGTGAGCGCCGGAAGCGGGCACGCCCCTCGCGGGTGTCCGCGCGCCGTTCACCCCCGCGGGAGGCCGGCCCCCGCCGGGGACAGGGCCCGGAGGCGTTCGAGGCGGTTGCGGGTCTCCTCGTCCAGCGGGACGTAGGCCACCAGGCGGGGGCCCGCCGCGGGCCCCAGCCACAGATCGGTGTGCCGCAGGTGCAGCAGTCCCACCAGCGGGTTGCGGATGTACTTCGTCTTTCCGCCCTGAGCGACCACCTCGTGGCGCGCCCACACCTCGCGGAACTCCGCCGACGCCCCTTCCAACCGGGCCAGCAGCGCCTTCCAGGCGGGCTCGGCCAGGTGCTCGGCCATCGACGCGCGGAACCTGGCCGCCATCAGCCGTCGCGCCTCGGGCATGTCCACGGTGCAGGCCCGCCAGTCGGGATTCGTGAACGCCAACCACAGGCAGTTCCGGTCCTCCGGCGGCATCCGGTCCAGATCGCACAGCAGCCGCCCGTACGTCGAGTTGTACGCGAGGATGTCGTAACGGCTGTTCTGCACGCAGGCCGGGATCGGCCCCAGCTGGTCGAGCATCACCCGCAGCTCCGGCGTCACGCTCGGACAGGGAGTGTTCGGGGCCGGATCGACGCTGCCGGCCAGCGCGAACAGATGCGCCCGCTCGCTCCGGTCCAGCAGCAGGGCGCGCGCGAGGGCGTCCAGCACCTGGGCGGAGACCTGGATCTCACGGGCCTGCTCCAGCCACGTGTACCAGGTGACACCCACCGACGAGAGCTGGGCGACCTCCTCGCGCCGCAACCCGGGGGTGCGCCGCCGGCGGCCGCGCACGAGGCCCACCTGATCGGGAGTGATCCGCTCCCGACGGCTGCGCAGGAACTCCGCCAGCTCGCGCCGGCGCACATCGGACGGGGGAGCCACCATGGTCATGGGCCCACACTGCCGCATCCCGCAACCGGTTGCCAGGTACTGCCGATACCAGGATGAGGAGACTCTGGTACCAGGCTGAGAGCCGGAGCATCGTCGTCCCCGTGAACGAAACCACCGTACGCACGCCCTCCGCACCCCCGACCGCACCGCCCACCTCCGGTGCCGCCCCCGCACCCGACCCGTCGGCACCTTCGTCGCTGCGCCCGTCGGGTCTGTTCACCGTGCTCCTGGGTGCGGCCCTCCCGCTGATCGACTTCTTCATCGTCAACGTGGCGCTGCCCGCCATCGACGCCGACCTGGCCGCCGGACCGGCACTCCTGGAACTGGTCGTCGGCGGCTACGGCGTCGCCTACGCGGTGCTGCTGGTCCTGGGCGGCCGTCTCGGGGACACCGCCGGCCGGCGCCGGCTCTTCCTGATCGGCATGGCCTCCTTCGGGATCACCTCCCTGGCCTGCGGACTCGCGCCCACCGCCTGGACGCTCGTCGGCGCGCGGGTGGCGCAGGGAGCCGCCGCCGCACTGATGCTGCCGCAGGTCCTCGCCACCATCCAGGCCACCACCCGGGGTCCGCGCCGGGCCCGGGCGATGAGCCTGTACGGGGCCACCGCCGGACTGTCGATGGTCGCCGGACAGATCCTCGGTGGTGTTCTCGTCGCCGCCGACCCGGCCGGAACGGGCTGGCGGGCCGTCTTCCTGGTCAACATCCCCTTCGTGGTTCTCGGCCTGCTCCTCGCCGTCCGTACCGTCCCGGAGACCCGCTCGCCCCGCCCCGTCTCCCTCGACGTCCCCGGCACCCTGCTGCTCGCCGTGTCCCTGGTGTCCCTGCTCCTGCCGCTGACCGAGGGGCGGGCCGCCGGTTGGCCGCTGTGGACCGTGCTCTCCCTCGCGGCCTGCCCCTTCGCGGCCACGGCCTTCTACCTCACCGAGCGCCGCGCCGACCGGCTCGGCCGCACCCCGCTCGTCCCGCCGAGCCTGCTGCGGCTGGACTCGTTGCGCCGGGGCCTGGTGATGGTCGTGCCGTTCTCCATCGGCTTCAGCGGGTTCATGTTCGTGATGGCGGTGGCCCTGCAACAGGGCCTGGCGATGGGACCCGTACGAGCCGGGCTCGCGCTCGTACCGATGGCCCTGACCTTCTTCGCGGCCTCCCTCGCCGGACCGCGCCTCATCGGACGCTTCGGCAGCCGCGTCGTCACCGCGGGCGGTGTCCTCCAAGCCCTCGGCATCGGCCTGCTGCTCGTCGAACTCCGACAGGGTTGGCCCGGGGTCGGGCTCGCCGCGCTCGCACCCGGCGTCGCCGTCGCCGGCCTGGGCCAGGGCCTCCAACTGCCCGTACTGATCCGCATGGTGCTGTCCGACGTACCGGCCGACCGGGCCGGGGTGGGCGGCGGCGTCATGGTCACCACCCAACAGTCGGCCCTGGCGCTGGGCGTCGCCACCCTGGGCAGCCTCTTCCTCGCACTGACCACCTCCCTGGGGATGCGCGACGCCCTCCTCGTCACCCTCCTCGTCCAACTGGGCCTGATCGCCCTGACCACCCTGCTCAGCCTGCGCCTGCCGCGCGTCATGAACTGAGCCGCGGAGGCACCACCCTCACGGGGCGATGTTCTGGTTGAGGTGGAAGAGGTTCCCGGGGTCGTAGCGTCGCTTCACCTCGACCAACCGCTCGTAGTTTCCCTTGTAGTTGACCCGGATCCGGTCCTGGTCGTCATCGGCCATGAAGTTGACGTAACCCCCCTCCTGCGAATGCGGAGCGGTGGCCGCGTAGTAGTCGCGCACCCAGGCCGTGTTGGCCTCGTTGTCGGCCGGGTCGGGCCACATCCCCGCGATGACCGTCGCGAAGGACGCGTCCCGGTAGGCGAAGGCGGTGGCATCGGGCGCCACCCGGTGACAGGCACCGTTGATGGGGTAGATGTGCACGGTCGAGTTCACCACCGGCACGCGCGGACCGAACCGGAGGTGGGCCTCGATCGCCTCGTCGGTCAACTCGGTGACGAAGTTCGCCTTCCAGTAGTGCTGGAGCCCGGGCGGCACCAGGGCGTCGAACGCGGAGTTCAAAGCCGGGTACGGCATCGGGCCGACGTGCTCGGCGACCACCGGGGCGATCTCGTGGAAGGGGCGCAGGGCGGCCTCGCCCTCGTCGACCGGCCCCGCCCAGCACGCCACGACCAGGATGAACGGCTCGCCGTGCCGGTCCTGCGGGATGAACGGCAACGGCGGGGCGATCTGGAAGGCGGGGAACGCCCCCAACTGCTCCGGCGCGTCCGCGATCAGCTCGCGGAACGCCCGCAGGACGGCACCGGCGTCCTTCAGCTCGAAGAGCATCGGCCCCCCGTAGACGTCCCGGACGGGTGCGAGCCCGAACTCGAAGGACGTCACCGCCCCGAAGTTCCCGCCGCCGCCGCGCAGCGCCCAGAACAGGTCCGGATGCTGCTCCTCGTCGACGACGAGGAGCTCGCCGTCCGCGGTCACCACGTCCGCCGACACCAGGTTGTCGCAGCTCAGGCCGAGCCCGCGCGCGAGGTAACCGATGCCACCGCCCAGGGTCAGCCCGCCGACGCCCGTGGTGGAGATGATCCCGCCGGTCGTGGCCAGGCCGAATGCGTGGGTCGCCGCGTTGAAATCGCCCCAGGTCGCACCGCCCTCGGCCCGGGCCGTGCCGCGTACGGGGTCGACCCGCACCCCGCGCATCCCGGACAGGTCGGCGACCACGCCCTCGTCGCAGGTGCCGAAGCCGGGCACGCTGTGCGCGCCGCCCCGGACCGCCAGGTCGAGGCCGTTCTCGCGGGCGAAGCCGACGGTGGCCATGACGTCGCCGGCGTTGACGCAGCGCACGACGACGACCGGCCTTCTGTCGATCATGGCGTTGTGGACCTTGCGCGCCTCGTCGTAGGCCCCGTCCTGCGGTGTGACGACCTCACCGCGGACCCGTTCGCGGAGGTGGTCGATCGTGAGCTTGCCCATGGCTCCTGCTCCTCGTGGCCTGCCGCCGCGCGGTGTGCGCGGGGGAACCGCCTCGGTGGCAGCGCGACGGCACAGTGGGACCGCCCCCGGAGGACACCGCTGCCGCCTGCCACTGGAGCGGGCCTCATTTCACGCTACGCCGATGGGCCGGAGCATCAACCCGAGCCCGTGGGCCACGGGCCCGGGCAGGGCGCCGAACGCTCGACCGGATCGTTTCGCCGGCGTGAGGGCCGGCCCGTCGGAGTGCCCGCGCGCGTTCCACCGGCCCCAGGCCGCCCATGGCACCCGGCGGGCCGTTCGCGCCCCCGTTCCGGTGCGCGTCGGGTTTCCCCGGGTCAGCGGTGCCGCAGCAGGGAGCAGACGAAGTCCTCCTGGACCTCGCGGATCCGTTGGATCAGTTCGGGCTTGTAGGTGAGCGAGGCCTGCGTGGTGACCGTGAAGGTCAGGGAGCGACGCCCGTCCGCCGTGGCCGCCGCGAGCTGGGTGTAGCCCGGGGTGTTCCCGGTGTGGCCGTACACCGCCCCGCAGCGGGTCGTGTACCGGTAGATCGCCAGGCCCGCGTCGGTGCGTCCGGGGCCGGGGGGCTGGGAGAGCCCGCCGTTCAGGAACGTGAACTGTCGGCGCCTGGTCCGGTCCGAGACCAGCCCGCCGCCCGCGTACGCCCTGATGAATTCCGTCAGGTCCTGCGGGGTCGAGACGATGCCGCCCGAAGCCCAGGCACCGGAAGCGCCGATGGCCTCGCTGACGTCCTGCGGTTCCTCGGGCGGCTCGACGACGTAGCCGTGCAGGAACGGGACGGGCAGTCGGTAGCCGCCGGGCAGGCTCGTCCGCCTCAGGCCGAGCGGCTCGTACACCAGGTCCCGCAGCAGGTCCTCGTACCGGCGTCCGGTGACCGCCTCGGCCATGAGGGCGACGGCGATGTTGTCCGAGTTGGAGTACTGGTAGCGGCTCCCGGGAGGAAACACGACGTCCTCCCCGGCGACGAAGCCCAGGAGTCGGCGCGAGTCGAACCGGTGCCGGGGGTCCGCGGTGACGATCTCGCGGAACTCGTCGGAGGCCGAGTAGTCGGGCAGACCGCTCGTGTGGTTGAGGAGTTGGCGGAGCGTCACTTCGTGCCAGGCCTCGGGCTGTCGGGGCAGTACCTTGCCGATCGTGTCGTCGAGACGCAACCGGCCCCGGTCGACGAGCCGGAGGGCCACCGCCCCGCTGAAGGCCTTGGCGACGCTGGCGATCCGCATGTGGTCGGACGGCTCGGGCCTGCGCCCCGTCCCCAGGTCGGCCACCCCCGCCCGGTACACCTCGGTACGGTCGCCGTCCTTGAGGACGGCGATGACCCCGGGCGGCCCGCCGGGCGTGGCCACCAGCTCCTGGAGCTCCTTCCGCAGGGCCGCCGACCCCCGTCCGCCCGGATCGCGGTCGGTGCCCGCGTACGCCGGCGGTACGAGGACGCCGGCGGCGGCCGCGCACATCAGGGCGGTCGCGAGGAGCCGCCGCGCGGGGCGGACCCGGTTGCCGGCGGAGTTCGACCGTGGGGACATGGAGGTACCTCCGGATCGGGGACGGGCGCCCGGTCACGATGGCAGGGCCCCGGTGCGGCGGGCCGGCGACACGGCCGCGCGTCCGTGCGCGGTGCGCCATCCGGACCCGTACCGCCCGGCCACGACCGTATGGCGGATCCACGGCCGGATCGCGGGGGAGCCGGCGCGCCGGGGGATACGCATGTCGGGTACGGCTTCGTGAACGGCACCGACCCGGAGGTTCATCCATGAGCTGCATCAACCGACGAGACCTGGCCCTGCTGGCGCTGCGCACGGGCACCGGCGCGGTGCTGATGGCACACGGGACGCAGAAGCTGTTCGGTTGGTTCGGCGGCGCCGGACTGGACGGCACGGCGGCCGCAATGGAACGCATGGGCTTCACGCCCGGACGGCGCAGCGCCGTCGCCGCCGCGCTCGGCGAGGCCGGGGGCGGCGCCCTGCTGGTGTTGGGCCTGGCCACTCCGGCGGCTGGAGCGGCAGCCGCGGGAGCCATGGCCGGCGCTGTGGCCGTGCACGCGCCCGCCGGGTTCTTCGCCCAGGAGGGCGGCTACGAGTACCCCGCCTTCCTGGGGTTCACGGCGGCGGCCGTCGGCCTCGCGGGGGCGGGCCGGTACTCCGTCGACCACGCCACCGGCCACACCTTCGACCGGCCCTGGACCCTGGCCCTCGCCTTCGCGGGCAGCGCCCTCGCCGCCGCCGCGGTGCTCACGAAGCGGGCCAAGGAACAGGCGGACGCCGAATAGCGGGGCCCGCGGGGCCTGCGGGACGTGCCGAGCGCACAGGTGGTGCGCGACGCGTCCCGCGGGCCGGGGCGGCTACTTGCAGACGGTGCCGTCCGCGGGGACGGTGCCGTCCAGCAGGAAGGTGTCGATGGTCCTGGTGGCGCAGGTGTTGGTGCCGTACGTGCCGTGGCCCTCGCCCTGCACCGTCACGTTCACGCCGACCCCCTTGCCGAGCGCGTCGGCCATCCGCTTCGCGCCCTCGACCGGGGTCGCCGGGTCACCGGCGTTGCCGATGACCAGGATCGGCGCGGCGCCCGCCGCGTCGACCACCGGCTTGTCCGTCGTACCGCGCACCGGCCACTCGGAACAGCCGAGCAGGCCCTCCGCCATGTCCTGCCCGAAGACCGGGGACGCCGCGCGGAACGTGGCCTCCTGCGCCTTGGTCTCCTCGACCGTGTGACGGCGGCTGGTGTCGGCGCAGTTGATCGCCATGTTCGCGGCGTGCAGGTTGCTGTAGCGGCCGTCCTCACCACGCCCGTTGTAGCCGTCGGCGATGGCCAGCAGCATGTTGCCCGTACCGAGTTTCATCACCTCGCCGAGGCCCTGGACGAGGTACTCCCAGCCCTCCTTGTCGTAGAGGGTGGCGACGATGCCGGTGAGCGCCAGTTCCGAGGTCAGCTTGCGACCTCCCTCGGTCGGGGCGGGCCTGGTCCCCAGCTTCTCCAGCATGGCGGCGATCCGCTTGTTGCCCTCGGCGTCGCTCGGCCCGGTCGGACAGTTGGCCGTGTACGTGTCCCGGCACCACTTCATCGCGTGGTCCAGTGCCAGCTGGAAGCCCTTGGCCTGGCCGAGGGCCCCCTGCACCTCGTCGGCCGTGGGGTCGACGACGGCGTCCAGCACGGTGCGGCCGACGTTGCCCGGGAACAGGTGGGCGTAGACGCCGCCCAACTGGGTGCCGTAGGAGATGCCGAAGTAGTTCAGCTTCCGGTCGCCGAGCACCTGACGCAGCAGGTCCATGTCGCGGGCCGCGTTGACCGTGCCGACGTGGGGGAGGACCTTCGCGGAGTTCTTCTTGCAGGCCTCGGTGAACGTGCGCACGTCCACCATCGGGTCCGCGTTCTCGACGGCCTGATCCAGCGTCTTGTCGTCCAGGCAGGTGATCCCGGCGCTGTTGCCCACCCCGCGCGGATCGAAGCTCACCAGGTCGTAGGCCGCGTTGAGCTTCTTGTACTCGTCGGCGGCACCGGGGAGCGTCTCGACGCCCGAACCGCCGGGACCACCGAAGTTGTAGACCAGTGAGCCGACGCGCTTGCCGGCGTCCGTGGCCTTCTTGCGGATCAGCGCGATGTCCAGGGTTTCGCCGTCCGGCTTGGCGTAGTCGAGGGGCGCCTTCATCGTGGCGCACTCCCAGCCGCTGCCGGGGGCCTTGCCGCCGCCCTGCGCGGCGGACGGCGCCGGACACTTCTGCCAGTCGGGCTTCTGCCCGGTCAGGGTCGCGGGGATGACGGCGGGCTTGGCCTCCGGGCTCGCCGTGGCCGAGGCGGACGGCTTCGGGTCGGCCTTGTCCTTCGCCTCCCCGCCGCAGGCCGCGAGGGCGGGCACGGCCAGCAGGGCGGCGGTGGCGAGGGCCGCCGCTCGGGAGGGGCGACGTATGAGGTGGGCCATGGTGGTGCTCCTGCGCGAAGGGTCCTGGTGAGGTAAGCAGACGATAAGCGCTACGAGCCGAGCTCAGGACCACCGAACGGCTCACTCCGCTTCACCGGGGAACCACCGGCCGGTCGAAGGGTGTGGTGACGTACGCGGTGACGTCCCGTTGACAGTGCGCCCGGCCGCGTGCGACAAAGACATTGAGGCCGTGTTCGGCCGAAGTGCCCCCCTCTCCCCGCCCGTCTTCGCCTCGATGTGACGTTCACCTCGCGACCCGCCTCCCTCCGCGCTGCGTTCCGGAGCGAGGCCGCTCGGCGCGGAGCCGGCCGTCCACGGTCGTGAAGACGTCAAAAACCCGGCACACCACCGCATATGTGAACGGACGGCCCACCCTTGACGATGATTCCCGGATCCCGCGTACCCGGTCGGACCTGGACCGTCCGGTTGATCGGTCACGGCGACCACAGCGTCTCCGTCACCTGCAGTGTCGAGGCCTGCCGGATGCCGCCCCGGTCGAAGGACACCGGCGCCATGCGACGCTTCGCCGCCGAACACGCCCGCGCCCACGCCCGCCTCGCGACCGTACGCCCCAACGCCGCGTGCGCCTGCGGAGCCGCCGAATGCGCCTACCACGAGGGCAGCAGGGCCTCCTGCGCGGGTACGCCGCTGCTCGTCCTCGTCCACAATCCGGCCGTGGGACAGGTGTGGACCCTCGCGGAGGTGTGCCAGTCCTGCGCCCCCCTGATCGGCAACCTCTCGGTCCTCGGCCGCGCCCAACGCCCCGCCGCCGCAGGAGCCCCGGTCGCCGCCCCCGCCGTCGCCCAGCAGTCCCGTACGGCGGTTCCCGGCGGCTTCTCCTCGCCGCAGGCCGCCCCCGAAGCCTCGCCCGCCCGTCGGCGGCCACAACGCGGCGGCCCCCGGCGCGCACGCTGACGTCCTCGGCCCGCCCGGGCCCGAGGGCCACCCGGGCCCGAGGGCTGCCGCGACCAGGCCGGATGACCGGCTGTTATCGTGCGGGAATGCCCGAACTGATCGCACCCACCGCCGGGCTGCACTCCTCCTGGCTCGCCGCACGCGCCGAATGGGGCGACGACGCGCACATGGACGGAGCCGGTCTCGGCTCCGACGACGACGTCGAGACCCCCGAGGGATTCGCGGCGTGGGTCGAGCGGTTGCGCGGCTACGCGGATCGCACGCTGCCGATCGAGCAGGGCCGCGTACACGCCACCCACTGGTGGATCGTCGAGGACGACACCTACCTGGGCGCCATCGACCTGCGGCACTACCTGAACGCCTTCCTCCTCGACGCGGGCGGACACATCGGCTACAGCGTGCGCCCCTCGGCGCGCGGCCGCGGAGTGGCCGGGCGCGCGCTGACCGCGGTGCTGCACGAGGCGCGGGTGCTCGGAATGGACCGGGTCCTGCTCACCTGCGACCCCGACAACACCGCCTCGATCAGGACCATCGAGCGGGCCGGCGGCGTACTGGAAGACGTCCGGGAGACGCTCATCGGGCCCAAGCGGAGGTACTGGATCGACCTGTAGGACCCGGCCGGAACGCCGACCGGGTCCCACACCCCGCGGAACCCGCTCCGGGGCGCGCCCGGGGGTCGGTCGAACGAGGCCGTTCCGTTGCCGGTGGCCGTACGCAGTTGCACGTGAAGCGCACCTGGTCGGAGCGGGTATGACGGTCGTAGCCGCAATGCGTTTCGTATGCCACGGTGGGCTCCATGGAGGCGCATCAGCACACGCCGAAGGCCGACCACCCCCACCACGGTCACGATCACGCGCCCGAACCGGGCCGGGCTTCCGACGGAGCGCACCCCGTGCGACGGCTCCGGCACCGGATCGGCCACCTGCTCAGGCCCCACCGCCACGAGGCCGCAGACAAGGTCGACGCGGCCATGGCGGCGTCCCGCGACGGGATGCGCACGCTCTGGATCTCACTGGCCGTCCTGGGGGCGACGACCCTGATCCAGGCCCTGGTCGTCGCCCTCTCGGGGTCGGTGGCCCTGCTCGGCGACACCGTCCACAATGCCGCCGACGCCCTGACCTCCGTCCCCCTGGCCGTCGCCTTCGTCCTCGGAAGGCGGGCCGCCAACCGCCGCTACACGTACGGTTACGGCCGCGCGGAGGACCTCGCGGGGATCGTCATCGTGGCCACCATCGCCGCCTCCGCGGCCCTCGCGGCCTACGTGGCCGTCGACCGGTTGGTGAACCCGCGCGGGATCACCCACCTGTCGGCGGTTTCCGCAGCCGCCCTGGTCGGGTTCGTGGGCAACGAGTGGGTGGCCCGCTACCGCATCCGCACGGGCCGGCGCATCGGCTCGGCCGCGCTGATCGCCGACGGACTGCACGCCCGCACCGACGGGTTCGGCTCCCTTGCCGTGCTCCTCGGCGCCGCGGGCACGGCTCTCGGAGTGCCCGCGGCCGACCCGGTCGTCGGCCTCCTGATCACCCTCGCCATCCTGTACGTCCTGGCCGCGGCGGCCCGCGAGGTCTGCCGACGGCTGATGGACGCGGTCGACCCGGCGCTGGTGGACGCCGCCGAACACGCGCTGGGACAGGTGGACGGGGTCCTCGGCACCGGCCGCGTCCGACTGCGCTGGATCGGACACACCCTGCGCGCGGAGGCCGACATCGTCGTCGATCCGTGGCTCACCGTGGTCCGGGCCCACGCCCTCGCGCACGCGGCGGAGCACGCCTTGATCCACGCCATCCCGCGACTGACGGCGGCCACGGTGCACACCGACCACGCCCGGTCCGATCCGACGGCCCCCGACCCGCACACCGCGCTCGCCCACCACGCCCCGGCTCCACCGGAGGCATTCGAACGAACGGGCTGATACCGGTTATGAGTTCTACTTTCACTTGATTGCCAGGAAATTCAGACAATCCTGTGATCCGTATGGGAATCTGCTGCGCACGGCCGGACGCGGATGCGCCCGGCCGCACAGGGGAGGTCTCATGCGTGGATCGCTGCTCAGGAAGAGCCGCTCGGTCCTGGTCGGTTCGCTGATGGCCATGGGGGTCGTCGGTCTCACCGCCGCTCCGGCCAGTGCGTGGACGGGAGGGAACGTCTGGGTCAACTTCGGCAGCTGGAACTGCCCCGGCGGCGGATCCGTCGTCGGCGTCTACTGGGGAGTCGACGCCTATTCGAGCGGGCCGGCCGGAGGCGACTGGGGGGACAACGTCATCTATCCGCGCGTACGCGTGGGGTCCGGCGCGCACAACACCCTCAGCTACCAGGTGATGTGCAAGAAGTGGGGCTGGTACACCTACCGGGGTGTCGTCAGCCAGCGGACCCTCACGCCCTACAAGTCGGGCCTGAGCTACACCTACTGATCGGCCGGCGACCGGCGGCTCCTCGTGCGGAGGGCGCCGTCGGCCGCCGACCCGTGGGGTCCGGGCCCCTTCGGGTGCGGGGGTGAGGCATGATCGGGGGATGTCTGAACGCATCATTGCCGCCTGTGACGGGGCGTCCAAGGGAAACCCGGGACCTGCCGGATGGGCCTGGGTCATCGCGGACGCCGAAGGGCGCCCCGAGCGCTGGGAATCCGGCGCGCTGGGGCGCGCCACCAACAACGTCGGTGAACTGACCGCACTCCAGAAGCTGCTGGAGGCGCTCGTGCCGGGAACACCGGTGCAGATCCGCATGGACTCCCAGTACGCGATGAAGGCCGTGACCCAGTGGCTGCCCGGCTGGAAGCGCAACGGGTGGAAGACCTCCGGGGGCAAGGCCGTGGCCAACCGCGAACTGGTCGAGGAGATCGACCTGCTGCTGACCGAACGCGACGTGACGTTCCTCTACGTTCCCGCCCACCGCGAGGACGGCGACCACCTGAACGCGATCGCCGACCAGGCCGCCAGTGACGCGGCCGTCAACCAGCAGGCCTCCGGCACCGCCCTGGGTGCGACGGACTTTCCCGTGCCGGCCCCGGCCGGCGGCGCCCCGGCCCGCAACCGGACCGCGAAGGCGACCTCGCCCTCCGCCGGGGCCAGGACGAAGAACGGCACGTCGCGACCCCTCAAGGCCAAGTTCCCGGGCACCTGCCCGTGCGGACGGACCTACGCGGCGGGGGAGATGATCGCCAAGCACGGCAAGCGCTGGGGCCACGAGGCCTGCGCCGCCTCCGCGCAGGAGACCGACACGGCCTGACCTGGCGGGCCTCGGCCGACCTCGCCCGGCGTTCCCGAGGCGGGCGGGGCCGCCGTGACCGTGTCGGGCACGGTCACGGCGACCCCCAGGATCAGCGGGCGTTGCGCTCCGGCAGGTCCACCTCGGCCGGCGCGGACGTCACGGCCGAGCGGGACGGCCCGGACGCGTCGTTCTGCGCGGAGGAGAAGCCGCGTGCGGTGGCCTTCACCGGCTTCTTGCCGCAGAACGCCGCTTCGAGCGTTCCGCCGAGCGCCGTGTTCGCGACGCCGCGGTTGGAGGTGTTGGCCATCGCGGCGAGGCTGCGCTTGCCGTCACGCGTGGCGAAGGCGTACGTGTAGAAGCCCTGCACGGTACCGGTGTGTCCGTACACGGAGGTGCCGCAGGAGAGGTCGTAGCGCCGCAGACCCAGCCCGTAGAAACGGGTGTTGGTCGTGTCGGTGGGAGTCACGGTGAGCATCGCGTCCAGCGACCCCGGCGACAGGAGCTTGCCGGCCATCAGCGCGGACATGAAGGTGCCGAGGTCGGCGGGGTTCGAGATCATCGCGCCGGCCGACTGCGCCCAGGAGGCGGTCTGCTCGGTCGAGTCCACCAGCGGCAGACCGGCCTCGTCCGGGGTGAGGTAACCGCGGGTGTGCAGACCCTTGATCTCCGTGCGCGGGTGCACGTACGAGGTGTCCTTGAGCTTCAGCGGCTTGATGATCCGGCGCTCGTACTCCTTCGCGACCGGACGCCCCGTGGCCTTCTCGATCAGCATGCCGACGACCACGAAGTTGGCGTTCGAGTACTTGTACGACACGCCCGGCTCGGTGGTGCGCGGCTCGCTGAGCGAGAGCGTCACCAGGTCCTGGTAGCTGAACTGCTTGTTCCGGACGGCCTCGAAGCCGGGAACGGTCTGCTCGAACATGGCGTTCGTGTAGTCCGCCAGCCCGCTGCGGTGCGTCAGCAGGTGACGCACCGTGATCCGGTCGTCCGGCAGCAGCCCCGGCAGGTAGTGGTTGACCGACGTGTCCAGGTCGATCTTCTTCTCGTCGACCAGCTGGAGCAGCACGACGCTGGAGAAGGTCTTGGTGACGCTGCCGATCCGGAACCGGGCCCGGGTGTCCATGGCCGCGCCCGTGGTCGTGTCGCGCACGCCGACCGTCTTGCTCTGCACGCCGTCGACCCCACCGATGCGGGCCAGCGCACCCGGCGCGCCCTGGGCGGTCGTGTTCTGCAGCGCCTGGAGCAGGCCTTCCAGATCGGGCGCGGGGAGCCCGGACTTGGAGATCCGCGCGGCCTCGGCGGCGGTGGCCGGGACCTGGGCCGGGGCGGCCTGGGCGGCGGTGGCCGGGGCGACGCCGGCCACGACGGCGAGCAGGGCGGCGCCGGCGGCGAGACGTCGATTCATGGGCAGGTGCACGTTGTTGTTCCTCGACTCGGTCGATATCCGTGGGAGGTCCCGGGGCCGCCGGACCACATGCCGGAAGGCTCGGTCGGCGGACGGGCCGATCACGAGCTTACGAAAGATCACCGGCGAGGTGGAACGGCGGCCCCGGGAGGACGGACCGCGCCGAGTCCTGCGGGGCCCGGCCTACTTGGGGTTCGTGACCTCCACCCAGGACTCCCACTTCCCGCTGACGGTGTGGTGCACCACGTAAGGGCCGCCGGAGACGGCGGTGGCCTTCCGCAACTCCGCGAGCACGTGCACGTCGAAGGACACCCCGTTGATGTGGTCGATGTGGTCGGCGAGCACCTTCCGCACGTACCCCTCGGGGTCGGCGCGCATCTCCGCCGGCCCCGCCTCGTCCATGACCAGTTCGAAGACTTCGATCTCACGCGTCTCGGTGTCGACGATGCGCCGCACGTTCGCCATGGGACAGGTCCTTTCGTGGGTGGCTCCCAGCTTGCAGCGGCGGGACCCTCCGTCGCCCCAACCCGGTCGGCCACCCGGCCGAGGAGCCCTCGTTCGGCTCACACCCGCCTCTCACGCCCGGTCCCCGGGGCCGTGTCGTCGATGCCCGGGCAAATGGTTCGACGCCGGCGCCGGCCGCGGCCCAGCCTCCTGCGGTGCACCAACTCGCCCTCGTCAAGATCTCCTTGCTCGTCCTCCTGATCCCCTGCGCGGCGCTCGGGCTGCTGTGGGTGGGGCGCCGGTCGGCCAACCGCAGGGCGTACGCCCGGTTCGCCGCCGCCGACCTCGATCCGTACTGGGTCGGGATGAAGGCCGATCCCGGATCCTCCGGAAGAGCCGCGGGAGCCGCGCTCCTGAACGGGGAGCTGATCCTGATCGACGACGACGCGGTGGTGCGACTGACCCTCCAGGCCTGCGACCTCGACCGGCCCCCCGGCCACCCCGTCGCGGAGGACCTGCTGGAGGTCGTCCGGCGGCACGGGGCCCCCGCCACCCTCGGCCACGTCCTGCGGGAGACCCAGCAACCTCCGGTGGGCTCCGCCTTCCACCGGAGGTACGAGGAAACGCTTCCCCCCGGGGTGCCGCGGCATGAAGGGGAGCGGCCGGCATCGTGTTCGGCCGCCCTGTACGTGATCTTCGCGCTGTTCGCCGGCGGTTTCCTGACGGCCGCGGTGCTGGATTCCGTTCCGCGCAGCCCGGCCGAATGGGCGGCACGCCTGCTCGCCGCCGCCACCGTGATCCTGCTGGTGGCGCTGCCCGGTGCCTGGAGCGCGATTCGGCCGCGGCCCGACCGGACCGACAGGTTCCGCGCGTACTGCCCTTCGTCGCCGCCGCACCCCGAGCTCGCCGCGCTGGACGAGCGGCGCACCGAACTCCTCGATCGCAGCCTCGCCGACCGGGAGGACGCCGACCCCGAGGACGCGACCTGGATCGTCCAATGGCCCGTGGCGCACCGATCGCCGACAGCCCCGCGCCGACCGGTACCCTGACGCGATGGTGAACGACGAGGACCGGATACTCGCGGACGCGCTGGGCGCTGCCGGAGCCGTCGGCGGCGGATCCGGCGGGCGGTTCGGGGCCAGGCTCGCGGCACGGTACCTGCGCAAGGACGTCCACGAAACGTCCCTGACCCTGGAGCTGCCCCTGGACCGCGCGGTGAGGCACGTCGCCGAGACTCTGGCGCGCGTGGGCCGTCTCCTGGAGACCCCCGGCCCGGGCGACCCCGCAGGGTCCGTGGTCCGGGCGCTCGTCGGCGGCGGGTACGCGGGAATGAACCCGGTCGTGGTCACGGTGACCCTGACCCCCGCCGATTCCGGCACCACCACGGCGGCCGTTCGCGGCGCGGCGAAGGAGGGCCTGATCAAGCAGCACTCCGGCCGCAGGACCAGCATCCTGATCACCGACCTGCTGACCTCCTCCACACCCCTCTGAACGCCCCTGCCGGGGGAGGCCCGTTCGGGGGAGGCTCGGGCGGGGGTGACCGGGCCCCGCGCGGCCTTGACGTCCGGCACCGACCACCGGCCGCCCCTCGGGCGTCCCCGCCCCGTGACAGGGAAAGGGGCACCGCGTCAGGGGGCGAGTCGGCCGGACGTACGCATGCCCCTGCCGTGAGTCCACCGAGGTCGGGTTCGGGAGCGGATCGGGATCAGGACGCCCACCGGCCCGCTGTTAACGTACGGGCATGCGCGCTCCGATCGGCCCCTTCGACCAGGCCCGTCCCGCCCCCGACTGCCTCGACGAGCTGACGTCCCCCGTCGCCGAAGCCGTTCGCGGCCGCGCCGGGGACCTGCCCGTCGAAGAGATCGTCTACGTCGACACCGACCCGGCGATCGCCGACACCGCGGCCTTCGTCGCCCACTACGGGCAGGAACTGCTGGACACGTCGGCGAACTGCGTCGTCGTCGCGGCCAAACGGGGAGGCGGCACGACCCTGGCCGCCTGCCTGGTGCTCTCCGGCAGTCGCGTCGACGTCAACGGCGCCGTCCGCCGGCACCTGGGGGCCCGCAAGGTGTCCTTCGCCCCCATGGCGACCGCCGTGGAGCGGACCGGCATGGAATACGGCGGGATCACCCCACTGGGCCTGCCCGCCGACTGGCCGCTCCTGGTGGATCCGGCCGTCGCCGAACTCCCGTACGTACTCGTCGGCAGCGGCAGCCGCCGCGGCAAGCTCATCGTCCCGGGACGGTTCTTCCTACGGCTGCCCGGAGCCGAACCGGTCGCCGGCCTCGCCGTGGCCACGGGTCCGGACGTCCTGAACGCCCGCCCGGGGCCGACGCCCGGGGACCTGACCTAGGACGTCCGCCAGGTCGGCATGCCCGCCGGAGGACGCCGTGCCATCACCTGGGCGAGGGCCCGGTGGATCTCCTCGGCCTCCCGCCGGACCTGGCCCGGTACATCGCCCCGCTCCCGTATGAGCTGGTCGTAGATCGGCGCGTCGCTGCTGATGCTGCTCACTTCGGACTTCGCTCCCCTGAAGCCGGCGCCTTCGGCCGGGCGGCACAAGTGTAGGGGTGCGTCCTCCCGGCGGCGGAACGAAACCGCCTCCGGCGGGCTCCGAAGTGAGTGCGGCCGGCCGGCGGGACGCCCGCCCGACCGTGCGACGGCCGGGTTCAGGGCACCCTCCACCGACCGGTGTTCGGCGAGAAGCCGCTGTTCATCGAAGACTGGATCTTGCTGACGCGCGAAGCCTTCGGCACCTCGAAGGTGATGAACCCCAGGTGAAGGTCAGCGCGAGCCACGCGGCGGCGCCGAGGAGGGTCGGCCACAGCTGGAGCCTGCGCATCAAGGGTCCGGGACGAGACCCGGGCGGGCTGCCCCTGCCTGCGGGGGACCTTGGTGTCCGCCGCCCGCGCACGTGCTCAGGTTCTGTTCCCACCCCTGCCGTGCCGCCCCGTCGAGCATCCGCATGCCAGTCGTGGGCGCGCCCGCTCCCCGGCCGGGAAGAGCTGCCGGGGAGCGGGTACGCGCGGACGGTGCCGTCCGAACGGGTCGGGAGCTACCAGTAGATGACCACGTAGCCGTCGCCGCCGGGTTGGCCCGGCGTACCGGCGACTCCGAGGGGCGCGACCGCCCCGCCGGGTCCACCGTTGCCGCCCACCGCGGCACCCGGAGGGAGTTCGACGATGCCGCCACCGGTCCCGCCACCGGTCCCGTCGGCGTTGCCGGGTTCACCGAGCCGGTTCACGCCGCCCGTGGAGCACGAGCCGCTGCCGCCCGCGCCCGGCGTGCCGGGGGCGCCTGCGACGGCCGCGCCGCCGCCGCCGCCGCCGCCCCCGCCGCCGCCCGTCGCGTTGAGCAGGACCGTGTTGTCGGAGGAGCGGGTCAGCATCGAGGCCGAGCCGGTGCCGCCGGCCGTACCGGCGGTGCCGGGGCCGCCCATGGTTCCGCCGGGGCCGCCCGCACCGAGGACGCCGCCCTCGCCGACGTCCACTCCGTAGTCGGCCAGCGGCTTGACCTGGACGACGCACCAGGTGAAGCCGCCGCCGCCACCGCCGCCACCGGTCCCACCGGGGTTGGCGTTGCGCGGCGTGGTGCCGCCACCGCCGCCCCCGCCGCCGCCACCCCCGGCACCCCACGCCTGCACGAACACCGAGGTGACGCCGGCGGGCGGGGTGAAGGTGTTGTCGGAGGTGAACTGCCGCAGTCCGTGCAGGACCTTGGTCGACTTCTTGTCCTTGCCCTGGTCCTTCTCCTTGCCGGAGGGCGGGTCCTGCCTGCCCGGTGCGGACGGCGCCGTGTTCTGGCCCGACGGACCGGGGCCGTCGGCCGAGGCCGCCGGGGCGTACGCGACGAGCTGGCCGGTGAGCGCCGCCACCGCGGCCAGCGAGGCGAGCAGGACCCGGGAGCGCACGCGGGGCCGCCGCGCCGTCGCGTTCTGATGGTTCAGGTTCATGACTTCCTTCCCCGCGGCGGCCGTGAGCCGTCGCGGGTGTGCGAGGGACGGGTGCGTGACGACGTGCCCGGTACCGGGTCCCCGCCCCACGCGCCGCTCATCGGACCGTTCCGCACACCGTCGTCGGTGGTGGCGCGGCCGATGCGCTGGACCGGTCAGGTGAGAGGTTCGGCTGACCGGCCCATCCGGAAAGGGTGGAATGCCGTGACGGGCCGGGATCGTGAGCCGTTGTCTCCCCATGGACGATTTCATGGTGAAGATCCCGGCCGACTGGCTTTCCCGGGTGTTCCTCTCGCTGCGCCGCGGTACCTCGGACGATGCCCAGGCGCTGGCTGCCGAACTGCAACCGTTCACCGAGAAGCCCGGGCAACGCGTTCCGGTGCCCCGGAGCACGGTGCTGCGTACCGAACTGGCGCTTCAGGGGGAACTGAGGCTGTTGGAGGAGGGCGCACGGCGGAAGGAGCTTTCCGAGCAGGCCCGGTACCTGGTGAACACGCGCCTCAACCCGTAGCGTCCGCCCGCCGGTCCCGGGTGGGCGGAGCGGACAGCAGGAACGACGGAGGGGCCGGTCCCCGCGGGGACCGGCCCCTCCGTCGTCCGTCCGGCCTCAGGCCAGCCGGGACACCAGGCGGGAGCGCATCTCTCCCGCCGCTCTGCGGACCTCCTCGGTCTGCCCGTCGTCCTCCAGTGCGCAGAGGAGCACCATCAGGGCCCGGGCCTCGTCCCCGCTGATCAGTTTCAGGCGCGGCTCGGTCACACCGTCGAGCAGCACGTCCAGCAATTCGTCCATGCCCCGAACAACGGCGCACGGCCCTCGCACGTCACACCGGACGCCCGGACCCCGCCGACCCGGCCTGACCCCGGAGGGCCCGCAGGGTGACCGCCAGCCGGGCCGGGTTCCCGGGGGTGCTGACCAGGGGGCGGGCCAGTCGGGCCGTCTCCACGCACACGAACCGGCGGTAGCCGTCGTCGGTGAGGTCCGCCATGGTGTGCGAGAGCTCGGGGCCCGGGTTCCAGACCACGACGTCGCTCTGGTGCCGGTGGTGCACCACGATCGTGCGGGCGAGCCCCTCGTCGTGGACCAGGGAGCGGTCGACCGGCTCGGTGTAGACCCGCTCGACGCGGCCGACGGGCCGCAGTTCCTCCTCCGCCGTGTCCTGGGTACCGAGGAGGTTGTCGGTGTACCGCCCGCCCAACCGGGTGAGGCCCACCGCGTCGATGTCCCCGATCCGGAGGTAGGTGTGCAGGGCGGCGGTGGTCTCGTAGTCGCCGTGCGCCTCCAACTCGATGTCACAGGTCTCGCCGAGCGCGATGCGGGCGACGAGTGTGAACGGGTGCGGCCACAGGACGCGGGTCTCCTCGGTGTCCCGGAGGGTGAGGGTCAGCCGCACGCCCTCGGCGGACTCCTCATGTGCGTCGAGTTCCCACGTGGTGATCCGCGCGAACCCGTGCGAGGGGCTGCCGGCCGGTCCGAACCACGGCCAGCAGAGCGGAACCCCGCCCCGGACGGCCCGCCCTGCGGTCCACTCCGTCCTCTCGCTGAGCCACAGGCCCGGCTCCGCCCCCGTGGGCTGCCAGCCGACGACCTGCGCACCCTGGAGGGTCACGGCGGCGCGCACCCCGGGATGGTCGACGACGACCAGGGGGAGCTCGCCGATCCGGCGCAGGCTGACGGACGGGGAGAGCTGTTCGGCGACGGGGAGGGACAGGAGGTTCTCGTTCATGCGGTGACTCTTCAGAACGGACGCCCACCCAGTCAAACCGGCACCCCGTGCGTTCGGGCGCGAGCGGTGGCGGACGGTCCGGTCGAGGTTCCGGTCGACGCGGGTGGTCCCGGCGAGCGGCGCCGGGACCACCCGCGCTTCCTACGCGGTGCCCCGCGGACGCCTCAATCTCGTCAGCGCTTCCTGAAGGCCGAAGCCGAGCGCGCGCATCTCGGCGTCCACGGCTTCGAGTTCTCCGTCCCGACCCATCAGGGCCAGCTGCTCGCGGTACCCGGCCAGCGCCTCGGCGAGGAGCTCCTCCCATCCCCCTTCCAGAGCGCACATCCGGCGTGCGGCGACCAAGGCCTCCGTGCGGAGGGCGAGGGATATCGCGGGACGGTCCCAGAACTCCTGACTGCTGTACTCGTACAACGCCCCCACCAGTGCGGGCAGGTAGGCGAGCGGGCTCACCCGGACGAGCACGCGATAGGCGG
Source organism: Streptomyces sp. NPDC040432 (assembly GCF_055595445.1). Classification (NCBI taxonomy): domain Bacteria; kingdom Bacillati; phylum Actinomycetota; class Actinomycetes; order Kitasatosporales; family Streptomycetaceae; genus Streptomyces; species Streptomyces sp. NPDC040432. Next base: position 367,881 of record NZ_JBVIVP010000006.1, read on the forward strand.
CGACCCGTTGGCGTACCGGCAGGGTCCCCGATCCGAGGAGGGCCACCCGGGCCCGGAGGACTGCGTCGTGATTGATCTGCACCGTGTGATCCATGACGGTGATTCTGAAAGCCGCACAGGTGCCCAAACAAGGGCAATCGGCTGTGCCGTTCGTCCTACGAAAATGCCGTCTGACCTGTCATGATGGAAACGTCTTCACCCCTGTGCCCCTTCGACGGCCCGTCAGGCCCCTCCGAACGGCGGCCGGATCGCGATGTGACGAGATGTCATTGGGGGCGTTCGGGTGGAAGCGCACCCCTTGCGCAACCGCGCGCGGAGAGTGATGAGTCATGACGTTCAGTGACGACCCTCGGGAGGTTCGATGACCACCGCACCGACGTACGCACTCTCGTCCCGAACGCCGAAGTGGGCGCTCGATCCGTACCGTTTCCCCGGGCTGCAGGGTCTGCAAGGCCTCGACGGCCCGGACGCGGACGACGACCCCGGCCGTCCCGCGGCCCGGCCGGCCCCGGCCCGTGCCGACGACACGCGCGGGTCCGACCGCTGAGGGAAACCCCGGGCATACCGCCGGGCACACCGCCGGCCCCCGAACGACCGACCGCCCGCCCGTGCGGCCGTCGGAGCGGCGGGCACGGTGCGGGCGGTGGGGTGTGGTGCGGGTCGTGCGGTGGGTCGATCGGCGGGCGATCAGGCCTCGGACGCCACCACCGGGGTCGCGGCCGCGGGCTTCTCCTCGGTCGGCGCCTGCGGCGCCGGACCGTCCACCGCGGGCCGGGGAGCGGTGTACATCACCGAACCCTGCTTGTTGTCCTTCTCGATGAGCCCCTTCTTGGCGAGGCCCTCCAGGGTGTTGCGCACCACCTGGGTGGACGTGGACCGGCTCGGGTGCGCGGCCGTCAGCTCGGTGGACACCTCACTGACCATGCGGGGCTCGGCCGCGCCGGTCAGCAGGGCCAGGACGAGCTCGCGCAGGGGCGGCTCGGCGACCTTGGCGGGTGTCGGGACGGATGCCTTCTTCTCGGCCGGGGTGGCCTTCTCGGCCTTGACGGGGGTGGCCTTCTCCGCCTTGACGGGGGTGGCCTTCTCCGTCTTGGCGCCGGCGGCCGTCTTCACGGCCTTGACGGCCTTCTCGGCCTTGGTCGGGGCGGCCTTCGCGGGCGCCTCCGGTGCGGCCTTGGCCTGGGTGGCCTTCGTGGCGGCCGTCGCGTCGGCGGTCGCCTTCGTAGGTGCCGCCGCAACCGGTGCGGCCTTCGCCTCCGTTGTCTTCGCCCTGGTCGCCGTAGCGGTGCGGGTCCTGGTCGCGGTGGCGCCGCCGGGGGACTTCTTGGCCGTGGCCGCCTTACGTGCGCGGGGTGCGGTGCCCGACGCCTTCTTCGCCTGCCGGGGCTTGGGAACGGCCCGGGACGACGGGGACGGTGCCTCCTCGGCGGCGGGGAGCGGTGCCGGCGCGAGTGCGCCGGGAGAACCGCCCACGAGGACCCCCGCCGGAGGGACCGCGCCCTGGACGCCGCAGAGCCAGTCCTCGTCCGCCTTCAGTTGCTTCAGTCGGGCGTCGAGCTCCGTGATCCGCGAGGAAAGGTCCTCCTGCTCCTTGCGGTTGGTCTCCAGATCCGCGGCGAACCGCTCCGCGTACAGGCTGTGGATGGGCGTGGTGTCCAGCTCGTCTGCCATGTCGGCTCGCTCTCCTGTGAGACCTGGTGTGTTGCTGCCGGATGGTACTCACCTCCGGGCTGCTGTAGTTGGCTCCCGGCGAGATCCGCACCGATCGGGGTGCAGGAAAGCGACATCCCGGCAACGAGCGGCGCTGAAACGCTCCTTCCGCACCGACCGGAACACGGACGAAGGCCATGGGAGAGATGGTGCTCCCATGGCCTTCGTCAGTCGCGCACGCCGCGGGGGGTTTGCGGGGCATACACCTGGCGCGACATGAAGAGAAACGATCCGGCAGGGTGGAGGTCACGGGGTCACCGCAACCGGTTTACGGCGGGGTGTGCGCCGGGTGGTGACCGGGCCGCATGCCACGGCGCGGCGTACCGGCGACTCGGGTCGCGGTGGTTCTAACCTCGGCGCATGGCTGAGACGTTCGACCACACCCCGCAGGTATGGACCGCAGTGCGCCTGCGTGACGCCCTCGCGAACCTGCCCGACGACACCCCGATCCACATCGGGGTCGCGGACGGGCCGGGAGACTTCGAAGGATACGGCGAGTACGTCCTGGTGGACGCCGAGCCGGTGGAGATGGACACCGACGGCGCGGAGGGGGTACCGCTGGTGCAGTTCACCCTCTTCGCCGACGCGCGGGCCGGCGCCTACCACCTGGACGTCGACTGAACGCACCGACCACCCGAACGACCTCGTTCCGCGGTGAACCCACGACGCGAGTCACCCGTTCCGGTCCGCCTGCCGGACCGGGTCCGGCAGGATACGGCGTGTGGACACGACGGAGTCGCGCGAACCGACGGATCGGACCGAGCTGACGGAACGGGCCCGGGCGCTGGCCGCCCGGGGCGGTCGGCGGATCCTCGGCATCGCCGGGCCCCCGGGCGCCGGCAAGTCGACCTTGGCGGAGCGGTTGGCCGCCGACCTCGGGTTCTCCCGCGCGGTGGTCGTGCCGATGGACGGCTTCCACCTCGCCGGTGCGGAACTGGCCCGGCTGGGGCGGGCCGATCGCAAGGGGGCGCCGGACACCTTCGACGCCGCCGGATACGCCGCGCTGCTGCGCCGCCTGCGCGAGGAGGACGGCGGCACGGTCTACGCCCCGGCTTTCGACCGCACGATCGAGGAACCCGTCGCCGGGAGCATCCCCGTCGACCCGACCGTGCCGCTGGTCATCACGGAGGGAAACTACCTGTTGCACGACGCGGGGGACTGGGCGCGGGTCCGGCCCCTCCTCGACGAGGTGTGGTACCTGGCGCCCGATGACGTCCTGCGCGTGGCCCGCCTGATCGACCGCCACGTGCGCCACGGCAAGGATCCCGCCCGGGCCAGGGCCTGGGTCCTCCGCTCGGACGAGGCCAACGCCCGGCTCGTCGCCCGCGGGCGCGACCGGGCCGACCTGGTCCTCGACATCGGTTGAGCCCTGCGCGCCCGTGGATGCGATCATGGACAGGATCCCCTCGGACGACGAAGGAACGGGACGGCCGACACCGTGGACAGCAACGCCGAAACCGTGCAGGACCAGGCCCATACCGCGCACGACGACGCCCGAACCGCACACGCCGACGCGGCAACCGCGCACGACGACGCAGCCGCCGCACCGGCCCGCCCGTTCGCCGAGGGTGCCGCTCGGGACGTGCCGAGGGTGGCTCTCGCCACCGACGCCTCGGGCATCGCGCACGACGGCGAACTTCCGGTTCTGGTCGCCGCCCTGCGCGCGCGGGGCATCGACGCGACGGCCGCGCGGTGGGACGACGCGGGCTTCGACTGGGCCGCCCAGGACGTCGTGGTCATCCGATCCACCTGGGAGTACACGGGCCGGTTGCCCGAGTTCCTGGCCTGGGCGGATCGGGTCGACGCGGTGACCGCGCTGCACAGTTCCGCCCGAGTGGTGCGGTGGAACAGCGACAAGAGGTACCTCGCGGAACTGGCAGCCCTCTCGGTGCCGACCGTCCCGACCCGCTTCGTCGCCCCCGGCGAGGACATCGCACTGCCGGAGCACGGGGACATCGTCGTCAAACCCTCGGTGTCCGCGGGCTCCCGCAACAGTGCCCGCTACACCCCGACCCAGCGCGCCGCCGCCGAGGCGCATGTACGCCTTCTCCAGGCGGCCGGCGAGACGGCGATGGTTCAGCCGTACATGGACCGGATCGCCGACGGCGAACGGGCCCTGGTGTTCCTGGGAGGTCGGTTCAGCCACGCCCTGCGCAAGGGGCCGGTGCTGACCGACACGGGCCGCATCGACAACGAGCGCGCCCCGCACCCCGACCTGACCGCACACGTACCCGACGGGGCCGAACGGGACCTCGCCGCGGCGGCTCTCGCCGCCGCGGCGAAGGTGGTCGGCCCGATGGGCGTCTACGCCCGGGTCGACCTCGTGCGGGGCGCCGACGGGACGCCGGTGGTGATGGAGCTGGAACTCATCGAGCCCAACCTCTTCCTGACGGTGTCCCCGGGCGGCGTCGAGCGGTTCGTGGACGGCGTGGCCCGACTGGTGGGGGAGACCGGTTAGCGCCGGTACACCTTCAGCGTGGAGACCTCGTACGACATCTCGGTGGCCGAGGGGTCCGGGGCCGGGTGGTACCTGCCGGCGCACACCGACAGGTTGACGATCAGGTACGCGCGCCAGGTGCGCCCCACCCCCCTGCCGTCGCTGAAGACGCGGGCGCCGTTGACCCACCAGATCACCGAGTTGCGGCCGAACTCGACCTTCAGGTCCACCCAGCCGCCGGGCCGCACGGACGGGTCACGGTGGTAGCGGTGGCCCTCCCGGACGTGGTTGGACAGCTCCAGCAGATCGGGGTTGTCGGGGTGGTACTCGAAGACGTCGATTTCCTGGCCGCCGTCGCGCCAGGTCCAGATCGCGGGCCACGCCCCGCGCTCGACGGGCAGTTTCACGCGGGCTTCCAACACGTCGCCCGTGCGCACCATGAAGCCCTCGTCGCTGCCCTCGGTGGTGAGCAGACCGCTGTCCCAGTTCCCGTCGGGGCGCAGGGTCGCCCGGAAGACGCCGGCGCGGCTGTAGGTGGGGTCGGCCGTCAGGTGATCGAGTTTGTTGTCGCGCGGGTTGACCGGGCCGCCGCCGGGATACGCCCACGAGCGTCCGGCGATCCATTGGGTGGGGGAGGCGAAGTCGGCGGTGAAGGCGGGGGCGCGACGCGGCGCGATGACCGCCGCTGCGCCGCCGCCCCCCTTGGGAGCGAGACGGCGCGTGAGGCGCCGCAGCCATCCGGGTGTGTCCGTGTCCATGCACCAGTTCTGCCCACGGCGAGTGGAATCCATCCTCCGTTTCTCACTGAAAGTAATGGATCAAACGCGTGGAGCTACCACCGTGGTGGGATCGTTGCCCGGTGCGGAGCGGTGCGCGAGGATGGGCCGGTGTCCGACGTGAAGCGTGAACTCGACCTGCTGATGCGGACGTTCCTCGGTGCGTTCACCAACGTCGGGGGCCGACGGCCGAGGTTGGAGGCGGTCAGGGAGGTGTTCATCCCACAGGGGATGATCATCAAGAACGTGGGGGGCGACCCCGTCGTCCACGACCTCGACGGGTTCATCGCCCCCCGGGAGCGGATCCTGACCGACGGCACCCTCACGGAGTTCCACGAATGGGAGGTCGCCGAGCGCACGGAGATCTTCGGGTCGGTCGCGCACCGGTTCAGCGAGTACCGCAAGTCCGGCCTCCTCGAAGGCCGGCGGTTCGAGGGCGCGGGGCACAAGACGACCCAGTTCGTCCGGACGCCCGCCGGCTGGAGGATGAGCTCGATGGCCTGGGACGACCACCCGACCGACCCGGCCTGATCCCGGCGGTCGAGGCCCCGGCGGTCGAAGGTTCCGGTGGTCACCGCCCGCAGCCGATCGGAGGACGCCCGCCGCGGTCCGATCGCGGACCGGCCGGACACCCCGGTCCCGGGCGGGGCCGCCGCGTCCGGGACCGCCGCCGGATCGTCGGACGGGCGCCGGGCGGGCATCCCGCCCCCCGACGTCGCGGGGGCGAAGTGATCCGCGTGCGTGACCAGGTGCTCCGTGGACAGGTGCGGACAGCACTGGACAGTCGTCGTCGGCGGCGGGCATGGAAAGTGGACACCGCCCGACACGAGGCTGTGCGTCATGAACCTTGGACGCACGAACGGCGAGCCCGCCGCCCCACCCCGTCGGGGAGCCGCGCTCGCGGCGCTGGCCGCCGCGCAGTTCACCGTGATGCTGGCGACCTCGATCGTGAACGTGGCGCTGCCGCAGATCCGGTCGGGGGTGGGGCTTTCGGACGGCGGCACCACATGGGTGGTCAACGCCTACAGCCTGGCGTTCGGCGCGCTGCTCCTGGCCGGGGGCCGGGCGGGGGACCTGCTCGGTCGCCGCCGGCTGCTGATCGCCGGCCTCGCGGTGTTCGCCGGAGCCTCGCTCGCGGCCGGGCTCGCCGACTCTCCCGGCCTGCTCATCGTCGCCAGAGTCGTGCAGGGCGCAGGCGCCGCCGCCATCGCCCCGGCCGCGCTGGCCCTGACGATGGACCTGTTCCCGCCCGGCCCCGGGAGGGGCAGGGCGCTGGGAGTGTGGGGCGCGGTGTCCGGCGCCGGGGGAGCGAGTGGAGTCCTGTTGGGCGGGGTGCTCACCCAGGCGTGGGGCTGGCCCTGGGTCTTCCACGCCGTGGCGCTCGGCACGCTGCTGGTCCTCGTCGCCGTGGTGGCGCTCGTGCCCCGGTCGGCGGAGCGTGCGGCCGGACGGTTCGACCTGTTGGGGACGGCGACCGTCACGCTCGCCCTGACCTGTCTCGTCTGGGGACTGACCGGCGCGCGGGCCTCGGGCTGGACGGACCCGGGGGTACTGGCGGCCCTGCTGGGCGCCGTCGTGCTGCTCGTGGCCTTCGTCATCGTCGAGCGCCGCCGGCCGGACGCACTGATCCCGCCCCGGATGTTCACCACCGGCCGCATAGCCGCCGGCAACGCGTTGATGGCGCTCCTGGGATCCGTATGGATCGCCCTGTTCTTCTTCCTGCCGCTGTACCAGCAACAGGTCCTCGGCATGAGCCCGCTGGCCACCGGGGCGGGACAACTCCCGCTCGCGGCGGCCAACATGCTCGGGGCGGTCCTTGCGCCACGGCTCTCCGGCCGGATCGGTGCCACGGCGACCCTGACCGGTGGACTGATCGTCGAGGCGGCGGGCCTGTGGTGGCTGTCCCGGATGAGTGCGGACGGGAGTTACCTCCTCGACGTCCTCGGTCCGAGCGTCCTGGTCGGACTCGGCCTGAGCATCGGCTTCGTCCAGCTCACCGCGCTCGCCGTGGACGGCGTGCCCCGGCAGGACGCGGGCCTGGCCGGTGGGCTGGTGAACACCACCCGTCAGATCGGCGGTGTGATCGGACTGGCCGCTCTCGCCACCCTGGCGGGATCCGTCACCGCCCACGCCGGCGCCCACGAGTCCCCGTTGGAGGCCCTCACCTCCGGCTACCGGGCGGCCTTCGCGGTCTCCGCCGCGATCCTGGCCGCCACCGCCCTCCTCGCCCTCCCGCTCACCCGCCCCGCTCGTCGCCCCGGAGGCTCCGTCCCGGCGTTCGTGCCCACGTCCGGGGCGCCGGCCGAGCCGCCCTCCCCGGAGGGGCGGGCCGGAGACCGGAAGGCCGCGGCCCGATCCGAAACCGCCTGACCGGGCGGGGGGCCGAACTGCACGACCCGCGACCGCACGACCGAACCGCACGACCGAACCGCGCAACCCGAAGCCCTACGACCCGATCCGTAGCACCCGATCCGTACCGAGCACCGACAAGGACAAGGACAAGCATGCACACCACCGTCGACACCACCGCCCCCGTCGTCGTCAGCCTCTCGACGTCGATCGACGCCGCTCCCGCCACCGTCTGGGACCTGCACACCGACGTCGACAACTGGCCCCTCTGGAACACCGGCATCGACCGGGCCCGACTCGACGGCCCGTTGGCCGTCGGAACCGGCTTCGCCTGGCTCACCCACGGGCTGGACATCACCTCCACGATCCACGAACTCGTACCGGGACGACGGATCGTCTGGGGCGGCACCGTCCAGGGCATCGTCGGCATCCACGTATGGACGTTCGAGCCGTCCGGGGCCGGGGTCGTCGTCCGCACCGAGGAGTCCTGGAGCGGCGAGCCCGTCGACGCCGCGGTCGACGAACTCGCGACCGCCCTGAGGACCTCCTTGCAGGACTGGCTCGACTGTCTCAAGGCCCGGGCCGAGCAGCCCGCCTGATCCCCGGACGGCCCCAGCCCGGCCCCCGGCCACCGCCCCGGCCGCGGTCATGCCCATGAGCACGGCCGCGCGCACGGCGACGACGACCACCCCGGCGACGACCACAACCACACCACCACGACACCACAACCACACCACCACAGCCACCGCCGCCATCGGCGCCCATGAGACACGAGGACCCCACATGACCACCCCGCCCTACCTGACCGGCCACTACACCCCCGTCGCCGACGAGGTGTCCGCCACCGGACTCACCGTCGAAGGCACCCTGCCCCCTGAGCTGACCGGCCGGTTGATCCGCAACAGCCACAACCCCAAGCCCGGCGTGACCCCCAGCCACTGGTTCAAGGGCAGTGGCATGGTCCACGGGATCCGCCTGCGCGACGGTCGCGCCGAGTGGTACCGCAACCGGTGGGTCCACACCCCCGCCCTCGACGGCGCCCCCTACATGACCGCCACGGGCCCCGACCTCACCGCCAGCACCGCCGGCACCCACGTCATCGAACACGCCGGACGCCTTCTCGCCCTCTGCGAGGCCAACCTCCCGTTCGAGCTGACCCCCGACCTCGACACCGTCGGCGCCTACGACTTCAACGGCACCCTGCGCACCGCGATGACCGCCCACCCCAAGGAGGACCCGCGCACCGGCGAGCTCCACTTCTTCGGTTCCTCACCGTTCCCGCCCTTCCTCACCCACCACGTCGCCGACGCCAAGGGCGAGATCATCCGGACCGCGGAGATACCGGGAGCGACCGCCTCCCTCAAGCACGACTTCGCGATCACCCGCCATCACGTCGTCTTCGTCGAGGGCAACGTCACGTTCGACCCCGCGGAACACTCCGGCATCCCCTACGGCTGGAGCGACGACCAGCCCGCCCGCATCGGCGTCATGCCCCGCGGCGAGGACGGTGCCCGCCACATCCGCTGGTTCTCCATCGAACCCGGCAACATGCTGCACGTCGGCAACGCCTACGAGGACGGCCAGGGCAACATCGTCCTGGAAGGCCCCACCGTCGACCGCGAGGGCTTCCGGCTCTCCTGGAACTGGTGGGTCGGCGCGCCCGGTCGCGGCACCGAGCCCAACACCCGTTCCTACACGCGCCGCTGGGTGATCGACCTGAAGGCCGGCAGCGTCGACGAGCAGATCATCGACGACCTCGCGGTGGAGTTCCCGACGCTCAACGAGAACTACCTGGGCGCCGAGCACCGCTACCAGTACGCCGTGTCGTTCCCCGACCACGAGGGCTACGGCGGCTACGGGGTCGTCAAGTACGACCGCACCACGGGAGCCCGCCGCATCCACCGGATCGGCGACGCCAGGCTGCCCAGCGAGGCCGTCTTCGTCCCCGCCGCCGGTGCGACCTGTGAGGACGACGGCTACCTTCTCACCGTGGTGTCCGACCTCAAGCAGGACGCCTCCCAGTTGCTGGTGCTGGACGCCTCCGGCCTCGACCGGGTCGCCACCGTCCACCTGCCGCGCCGCGTCACGGCCGGTATCCACGGCTCCTGGATCCCCGACGCCGACCTCGACCGGGCGGGCGCCTGACGCACCGCCCCGGGGGCGCGGCGTGGACCGCGTCCCCGGCAGGCCCGCCCGTACGACGGCGCCGGACCACGGGTCCGGCGCCGGCCGTCACGTGCGGCGCCCCACCACCCCGCCGTTCCCGATGGAGGTCCCACCATGTCCGGTCCCGCAACCGCCCCGCCGCCCGTCGCCCATGTCCGTACCCCGTCCCCGCCGGGCGACCGGCCCGCCGCCCGGAGCGAGGCCGAGCCCGCGCGGGCTCCGCGCGAGGTCGACAACCGTGCCGCCTACCTCGGCTTCGGACTCGCCTACGTGCTCGGGCACGGGGCCGCCGCGCTCTCCGAGGGCTCCGCACCCCTGCTGGAGCTGCCCGGCTGGCTGCCGTTGACGCTCCTCGGGAGCGGGCTCGTGGCCGGTATCGTCCTGGCCACGAGCGCCGCCGCGCGGGCCCAACAGGGGGCTCCCGCCGCGGACGTCCTCTCCGGCAGGCTGCTCGGGGCGGCCTGGATCGCCGCCTTCACCGTCCTGTTCCTCGCCATCACCGGCCTCACGTCGCTCGTCGACGAACCGCAGCTGCAATCCCTCCTGTGGCCCGCCGGCTCCGGGCTCGTCGTCGGTCTGCTCTACCTGGCCGAAGGCGCCGTGCGCCGCAACGTGTTGCACTACGGCCTCGGCCTCTGGCTCGCGCTGATCTCCACCGCGGCGCTCCCGCTCGCGACCCCCGGCCTCTACTGGGTGCTCGCCGTCGGGGGAGGCGGCGCCTACGTCCTCGCCGCCGCCCTCGAACACCGGCGCCTCCGCGCCGCCTGACTCCCCCTCCTCAGGGCCGCAGTCCGGCCCGCCTCAGTGCCACCTCGGCCAACTCTCCGATGACCTGTTGGTCACCGCGCCGCCAGGCGTCGGCGAGACCGCCCTCGGGAGCGCGGAGCGCGGTGAGGGCGCGGGGCGGACCGGTCAGGGCGCGCAGGGCGAGCAGGTCGGCGCCCCCGGGCGCGTCGAAGAGCCGTTGCACGGCGTTGCCGCGCAGGATCCAGCGCAGGCGGGCGGGGAGCCACAGCAACAGGACGACGGCCACGGGCACGACGATCAGGGCGGCGGTGGTCAGGGTGGCCACCTGGCCGACGGCGTCCTGCATCGACTGTCCGGCGTCGGCGAGCCCGGCACCGGCGTCTGCCGCGGACCGGAGCGGCTTGCGCAGCAGCCCGCCGACGAGCGGCACGTTCGAGGCGGCGTCGCCGGCCTTGCCGAGTTCGGTGGCGAGGCCGGTACCCGAGCTCTCGACCCTCCGGCCCGGCTCGGCCAGCTTCATGATGGCGTCGTGGACGGCCAGGGCGAACCACACCGCGGCGGCCACCAGGGCCACGGCGATGACGTCCGCGACCACTTGGCGGCTCCGGCGGGCTGGGGTCTGTGCGTAGAGGCGCATCGGCGGGCTCCGAGTCAGGACGTCGAGGAGGACCGGCCCCGCCGTCGGGGCCCGGCCGGTCGCTCGACGGTACGCCGGACTCGTCCCTTCCGGTGGTCTCCGCGCACGGACGTCCGCGACGCGGCGCCGCCGCGCCGCTCCCGGTACCGGCCGCGCGGTCGCTCGCCCCCCGTGAACGGGCGACCGCGCGGCCGGAGCGTCAGTACCAGCCCGTACAGCGCGTGGTGCCGGTGGTGTCGTTCCAGGCGCAGGCCCGCATCACCCAGCCCGCGTCGTCGTAGGCGGGGGTATGCGTGTCGGTACCGGAGTTGACCGTGGTCATGCCCATGGGGCCGGTCCAGGTGCCGCCTCCGTTCGAGGAGCGGTCCACCCACACCTTGTCGCCCGGATCGGCGTTGTGGATCCGGCCCCAGGCGCAGCGGCTGGAGGTGCTGTAGCGCAGCTCGATCCGGATGGAGTCGACGCTGCCCGTCCTCTTCGTGACCGCGTTCGACGTCGAGCAGGCCATCGCCGAGGCCCCGCCCGTCGCCGAACCGGGCGCCGCCTGGGCCGCCGTCCCCGTGAGCCCGAGGCCCGCCACCATGGCGACGCCCGCCGTCACGACGCCCACCCTCTGCTTGATCCGCATGTGATCCCCCTGTGATCGACCGGGTGATGATCCGCACGCCGGGCGGCGTGCGTTCGGACCCCTGTACGGTCTCCCGGATGCCGCTTCCGGGCGTCAACCCCGAAGTTGACTCCCGCGGTAAACCCCTGCGTCAGTACCGCGCGCCCGCGTGGTCCACCCCTGGTATGACGACCGCGTCCGACACCGCCGCGTAAAGTGCGCCGATGCGCTTCAGGCTCCGGCCGGCGGACCGGCTCCGCTCCGTCGACCCGCGGTTGGCCGACGCCGCGTTGGCCCTGGGCGTGACCGCCGCCGCGGCCCTCGCCGGGCGGCAGTACCACCCGGCGGGATGGCCGCCCTTCGACACCACCGCCTACGTGTTGACCGCCTGGGTCGCGCTGCCGCTGGCCGCCCGCAGGTCCGCGCCGGTGTTCGCGCTGGTCGCCTCCTGCCTCGGCTACGCCTGCTACCTCGCGGCCGGCTACCAACCCTCCCTGAACTTCTGGGCCCCCGCCGCCGCCCTGTACGGGGTCGCCGCCCGGCGACCGCCCCGCACGGCCGCGGGCGGCGCCGCACTGTGCGCGGCCGTCGTGTTCTGCAGCGGGCTGGCCGCTCCCGAAATCGGCCTCACCATCACGGTGGTACAGGCCCTGGGCGTGCCGGCCGTGGTGTGGATGTTCGGCAACGGCGCCCGCGTCCTCGACGAGCGCAACCGCCAACTGGCGGCGCTCACCGCCCGCTTGCGCCGGGAACAGGAGTGGCGAGAGCGCCAGGCGGTCTCCGAGGAGCAGCGGCGCATCGCCCGTGAGCTGCACGACGTCGTCGCGCACCACATGGCCGTGATCAACGTCCAGGCGGGAATGGCCGGTTACGTCTTCCCGTCCGCGCCGGAGAAGGCCCGCGCGGCCCTGGGAACGATATCCGAGACCAGCCAGGAGGCCCTGCGCGAACTGCGCCGCATCCTGACCCTGTTGCGTTCCGCCGCGGACGTCGAGGACGGCGAGGAGAGCCGCGCCCCGTACGCCCCGATCCCCGGGCTGGCCGGTCTGCGGGAGGTGGCGGAGCGGGTGCGGGCCGCGGGCGTCGCCGTCGACCTGCGGATCGACGGGGCGCCCGGGCCGCTGCCGCCCGGCGTGGAACTGTGCGCGTACCGGGTGGTGCAGGAGGCACTGACCAATGTGATCAAGCACGCGCGGCACGCGGCCGTCGTCGTCCTCGTCTCCCACCGGCCCCACGAACTGCTGGTGACGATCACCGACGACGGCGCGGGCGGTCCCGAAGACCGTCCGGATCCGGCCAACGTTGCGCCCGGGCCCGGGCACGGCTTGATCGGCATGCGCGAACGGGCCAAGCTCTACGGCGGAACGGTCGAAGCCGGTCCACGAACCGAGGGGGGATTTCGCGTGCGCCTCACCCTCCCGGTCCCGGCGGGGCCCTTCCCCGGGCCACGGAACCGGCCACCGGCATGATCCGGACCCTCGTCGTCGACGACCAGATCCTGATCCGCGCGGGCCTCGTGGCCCTGCTCCAGGCGGCGCCCGGCATCGAGGTGGTCGGCGAGGCCGAGGACGGCGAGGGCGCGGTCGAGGCCGCCGCCCGCACCCGACCGGACGTCATCCTGATGGACATCCGCATGCCCGGCCTGGACGGCACCGCCGCGACCGAACGCATCCTCGCCCGGGCCGTGGACCCCCTTCCCCGGGTGCTGGTCCTGACCACCTTCGACCTCGACGAGTACGTGTACGCCGCCCTGCGGGCCGGCGCCTCCGGCTTCCTCCTCAAGGACACGGGGCCGGAACGGCTGATCGAGGCGGTCTCCGCCGTGGCCCGGGGCGACATGCTCTTCGCCCCCAGCGTCACCCGCCGCCTGATCGAGTCCTACGTGAACCGCGCCGACGCGGTGCCGGACACCCCGGCCGACCTGGACGTCCTCACGGCCCGCGAGCGCGAGGTGCTGTGCCTGGCCGCCAAGGGGCTGTCCAACACCGAGATCGCCGGGCGGCTCCACATCGGCGAGGCAACCGTCAAGACGCACCTCAACCGGACCATGACCAAACTCGACCTGGACAGTCGAGCCCAGGCCGTGGTCGTGGCGTACGAGACGGGCCTGGTCGTCCCGGGCTCCCCGTAAGGAGCCCGGAGGGGTCAGGCGCCGGCGGACCGGGCGCGACCGCCGTCGTTGCACAGGGCCCAGATGATGAAGCCGCTGATGGCGATGGAGATGACGGCCCAGATCGGCGTGTAGGGCAGCCACATGAAGTTGAGGACGATGCTGACGGCCGCGAGCACCACGCCCGTCGCCCTGGCCCACAGCGCGCCCTTGAGGAGTCCCGCGCCGACGACGCCGAGGACGATGCCGAGGACCAGGTGGATCCAACCCCAGGCGGCCACGTCGAACTTGAAGACGTAGTCACCCACCTGTGTGTAGACGTCGTTGCGGGCGATACCGGTGATGCCCTTGATCACGCCGAGGACACCCTCGATCAGGAGGAGGACGCCGGCGAACATGGTTCCGCTCGCTGCCCACGCGCTCCGACTGTCGAACACGTCCCGGTCCCGGTGGGCGCCGGTGGGGGAGGTGGAAGGCGATTGCTGTGCCACGAGAGGCTCCTTCATGGGGCTGCGCGCCCGAAGGGGACGCAGGTCCAGCCTCCAAGGAGCGCCGTGGCCCTGACACCCGGACGCGTCCGTTCGGGTGATGGGTCGTCGCCGCCGCCGGGGCCCCGTCTCACTCTCTGAGTACGGGATGGCACGCATTGGCATTTTGTCTAAGCTGAGCGCCGCTCGTCGTCACGTCCCCAGGAGTCCACCCATGTCCACGCCCCCGCAGCCCGGTTACGGCGCACCCCAGCAGCCTCACGGGCAGCAGCCGTACGGGCAGCAGCCCTACGGTCAGCAGTTCCCGCCCCCGCCGAAGCCGGGCATGAGCACCGGCAAGAAGATCGCCCTCGGCTGCGGCATCCCCACCGCGCTGGGACTTCTCCTCCTCGGCGGCTGCGCCGTACTCGTCGGCGAGGCGGCGAACGAGGTGGGCAAGGAACTGGAGAAGAACTACGACAGCGCCTCGGTCGCCCCCGACGCGAAGTCCGGCGACAGCTCGAAGCCCGGCAAGGACCCGGACATCACCCAGGACGTGAAGGTCACCGCCTGCAAGGTGGAGAAGGGCGACTTCGACCTGAAGGAACTCGTCGTCGCCGTCGACTACGTCAACAGCGGTGACCGCCGGTTCACCTACCTGGTCGAGGGCGAGATCCTCGTCAACGGCCAGAAGAAGGCCGACCTGACCTCGCTCGGCCAGAACCTGGCACCCGGCCAGAAGTTCACCGACGACAAGGCCGGCGCGCTCGGCTACGAGATCGCCCAGTCCGCCAAGGCGGGCGACAAGATCGAGTGCAAGATCCTCAAGGTGTCCCGCAACTCCTACTGAGCACCGGTCCTACTGAGCACCGGCTCCCGGCGTCGAACGCCCACCGCCCGGCGTCATGCGCCCACCGCCCGGATTCCCCCCGAACTCCCCCTTCGAGGCCCCCGCCGACCCATCGGCGGGGGCCTCGTCGTCGTGAGCCGTGTCTCACCCGGGCTCCGGCGCTTGTATGTGCAACGAGTTGCATAGAAGGATTCGGGGCATGGCCCTTGAGCACGCGATCCTCGTCTCCCTGCTGGAGCAGCCGGGCTCCGGTTACGAGCTGGCCCGCCGCTTCGACCGGTCCATCGGCTACTTCTGGACCGCGACGCACCAGCAGATCTACCGCGTGCTCAAGCGCATGGAGGCCGACGGCTGGATCGACGTCCGCGAGGTGCCCCAACAGGGCCGTCCGGACAAGAAGGAGCACTCCGTCGCCGAGGCCGGCCGGGCCGCCCTCTCCGCCTGGCTGTGCGAACCGATCCAGCCCGACAGCGTCCGGCACGAACTCGCCGTGAAGATCCGCGGGGCGGCCTTCGACGACGACCCCGCCGCGCTGATCCGCGAGGTCGAACGGCACCACCTCGCGCACGCCGACCGGCTCACGCACTACCTCGCCGGTGAACGGCGCGACTTCACCGGCCCGGACGCCCCCGCCGGATCCGACGCGGGCCGCGAGCTCCAGCACGTGGTGCTCCGCGGCGGCATCGCCTACGAGCGGATGCAGCTGGCCTGGCTGGAGGACGTACTGGCCACGCTCCACCGGCTCGCCGAGCGCTGAATCCGCCCGGCCCCGGGGCCGGGCGGGAGCGGCCGGTGGCCCGGCCCCGACACCATCACCGACCCGAAAGGCGCACACCGATGACCGACCCGCTGCTGTTCAACCCGCGCACCTACGACCCCGCGCACTTCGACCCCGAGACCCGTCGACTGCTGCGCGCCACCGTCGACTGGTTCGAGGACCGCGGCAAGCGCCGGCTGATCGAGGACTACCGCACCCGTGCCTGGCTGGGCGACTTCCTCGCCTTCTCCGCGAAGGAGGGCCTTTTCGCGACCTTCCTGACGCCGGCTTCCGCCGCGGGCCCGCAGGTGTCCGACAAACGCTGGGACACCGCGCGCATCGCCGCCCTCAACGAGATCTTCGGCTTCTACGGCCTGGACTACTGGTACGCGTGGCAGGTGACCATCCTCGGTCTCGGCCCGGTCTGGCAGAGCGAGAACGTCGCCGCCCACGCGCGTGCCGCCGAACTCCTCTCCGAGGGCGAGGTGTTCGCCTTCGGCCTGTCGGAGAAGACCCACGGCGCCGACATCTACTCCACGGACATGCTGCTGACGCCTGAGGGCGACGGAGGCTTCCGGGCCACCGGGTCCAAGTACTACATCGGCAACGGCAACGCCGCCGGTCTCGTCTCCGTGTTCGGCCGCCGCACCGACGTGGAGGGCCCCGACGGCTACGTGTTCTTCGCCGCCGACAGCCGCCACCCGGCGTACCGGCTCGTGAAGAACGTCGTCGACTCCTCGAAGTACGTCAGCGAGTTCCGCCTGGAGGACTACCCGGTCACCGCCGCCGACGTCCTGCACACCGGCCGCGCCGCCTTCGACGCGGCCCTGAACACCGTCAACGTCGGCAAGTTCAACCTCTGCACGGCTTCGATCGGCATCTGCGAGCACGCGATGTACGAGGCCGTCACCCACGCGCAGAACCGCGTTCTCTACGGCCGCCCCGTTACCGCCTTCCCGCACGTGCGCAGGGAGCTGGCCGACGCCTACGTCCGCCTCGTCGGCATGAAGCTGTTCAGCGACCGGGCCGTCGACTACTTCCGCTCCGCCGGCCCCGAGGACCGCCGCTACCTCCTCTTCAACCCGATGACGAAGATGAAGGTGACCACGGAGGGCGAGAAGGTCATCGACCTGATGTGGGACGTCATCGCGGCGAAGGGCTTCGAGAAGGACACCTACTTCGCGCAGGCCGCCGTCGAGATCCGAGGCCTGCCGAAGCTGGAGGGCACGGTCCACGTCAACCTCGCCCTGATCCTGAAGTTCATGCGCAACCACCTGCTGGATCCGGTCGAGTACGCGCCCGTCCCGACCCGCCTCGACGCGGCCGACGACGAGTTCCTCTTCCGCCAGGGCCCGGCCCGCGGCCTCGGCTCCGTACGCTTCCACGACTGGCGCCCCGCCTTCGACGCGTACGCGGCCCTGCCGAACGTCGGCCGTTTCCGCGAGCAGGCCGACGCGCTGTGCGCGTTCGTCACGACCGCCGCGCCCGACGAGGCGCAGAGCCGGGACCTCGACCTCCTCCTGGCCGTCGGCCAGCTCTTCGCCCTCGTCGTCCACGGCCAGCTGATCCTGGAGCAGGCCCGCCTGACGGGCCTGGACGAGGACGTGCTCGACGAGCTGTTCGCGGTGCTCGTGCGGGACTTCTCGGCGCACGCCGTCGAACTGCACGGGAAGGACTCCGCCACCCCGGAGCAGCAGGCCTGGGCGCTCGACGCGGTCCGCCGTCCCGTCGTCGACACCGACCGGTCGGCCCGCGTCTGGGCACGGGTCGAGGCGCTGTCCGGTGCCTACGAGATGAAGCCGTAGCGGGCGGGGTCCGGCCGCGGACCCGGATCCGGCCCCGTCGCGCGGTTGGCGACGGGGCCGGATCGGCCGGTCAGGCCTGGTCGCCCTCCAGCCCCTCCAGGCTGTCCATGAACGAGCTGACGGAGAACACCGCACGACCGGGACCGGCCGGACCGTAGCCGGGAGGGGAGCTCAGGCCGAACTCCTCCAGCGTCGCCCGGTAGGTCTCCAACAGCCGGATGTGGTATTCGAGCGGTGCGCCCAGCGGGTTGGCCTTGCCGAGCGGCGTCGTCGGCTCCGGGCACCAGGTGGTGAAGCGGGGCACGACCCCGTGCGACATGAAGTACCGCAGCCCCTCGCGGGTCGACTCGATCGCCTCGCTGACCTTGGTGAAGCCGAACGGCTCGGCCATCTCGATGCCCGCGACGAAGTTGGGGATCACGTTGCGCGGCCCGAACACCTCCGTGGACTCCAGGATCCGGCGGTGCCACTCGTCGCGGCCGACGTAGCGCTCCTTGCCCGGGCAGTGCAGTTCGAACAGTCGCTTGTCCCACACCTCGAAGTTGGGGTGGTAGATGCGGATGCCGTAGTCGTGGAAGCGCTGCACGTCGTCGCGGGGCAGGGCCTGGGCGACGACCTTGCCGGTCCAGCGGCCGGGGAAGCGCTCCTCGATGGCCTTCGCGTAGTGGCCGTAGAAATCGGCCTCGTCACGGCCGGCGACCTTGGAGGTGATCGAGCCACCGGTGAGCGTGTACGCCTTGGAGGCGCCGGCCGTGTCGTACCGGTCGATGATCTCCAGGGCCTCCAGCACCTCCTCGACGGGCTTCACACCGGTGTAGGGGCGCCCGGCCGCCTTGTGCTGGCGCCAGTTGTGGTTGATGTCGCAGAACTGGCACTCCTCCTTGGCACCGAAGTACTGGCACACCCGGAACACGGTCAGGTAGATGAGGTAGCCCCACTGGATGGTCGGCGCGACCTCCATCACCGACTTGCCGTTCGACAGCTTGTGCCGGTAGTACTCCGGCATCGGGGGCAGGCCGACGTCCGCGATCCGCGCGCCGTCCAGGTACAGGCCGAGCGTGCCGTCGTCACCGCCGCGCACCACGTAGGGGGAGTCCGGGTTCACCCGGACGGAGACGACGGTGCGGCGCAGGTCGTAGGGCCCGCCGGTGAGGACGACCTCCTCGGGCGGCCGGTTGAGCGCGGCGGCACCTAGCTCCGGCAGGGTGCGGTGGTCGAAGGAGAAGATGAAGTACGACTTCGGCTTGACGTCACCGCTGCCCCCGTCGGCGGTGCCGCTCAGCGCGGACTCGTCGAAGGCCATGCCGCCGCGCAACAGGTCTTCCTTGATCACGGCTTCCCGGGGCACGTGGGGGAAACGGCCCATCAGGTCCTCGACCAGTGCGGTGCGGCTGGTGCCGTCCGTGCCGTCTGCGTGTTGCTTCATTTCCGACTCCTCCAAGGTCGCGCGCCGGGGCGCGCGGGTGTGACGGCGGGCGCGGTGCCCGTCGGCACGGTTCAGTTCGTCCGGACGTCCAGTGCCGGGGCCATCATCGCGAAGGCCCGCGCGGCCACTGCGGCCGGGTCCTCGCCGCCGTTGCCGGCGGCCCGGCCCCCGGCCCGTCCCTCGCCCGAGCTCCAGCGGCGCAGCGCCGTGTCGAAGGCGGTCAGCGCCATGCCGGCGGCCAGCCGCGGGTACAGGTCCGTCTCGACGTCGAGGCCCAGGCGGCGGGCCAGCTCCGCGGCCAGGTCGTCGCGCCACTCGGCCTGCCGTTCCAGGAAGCGGGCGAGCAGTGCCGGGGTGCGCAGGATGAGCCGTACCACCGGCAGTGCCCGGTCGGGGTGGTCGCGGCAGGCGCCCAACGGGACCGAGACCGCGTGCAGCAGGGCCACCGAGGGTTGCTCGTGGGGCGGGCGGGCCGCGAGTTCCGCGGAAACGCCGGCTCCCATGTCGGCCAGGAACTGGACGACCACGTCCTCCTTGGACGCGAAGTAGCGGAAGAAAGTCCGCTTCGAGACACCGGCCGTGGTCGCGATCTCGTCGATGGTGACCACGTCGAACCCCTTCAGCGCGAGCAGCCGGAGGGCCGCTTCGGCCAGCTCGTCGGAGACGAGCCGGCGCTTGCGCTGGGCCATGGAGAGGCCGGGGTGGGTGGTCACCGGCCCATCGTAACCGCATGCCTCGAACGGCACCGGGGCGCGTCCTGGCACCGGATGCCGGTAGGGGCAGCCTGCGCCACGAGGCGTCGGATCGGAGCGGCCCGGCCGCCTCGCGCCCTCCCGGACGTGGCGGGCGGCCGGTTCACCGGGCCTGACGGCGCGGCCGGCCGCCACGGGTGCGCAACGCGCCGCGGCGGCCGACCGCGGGGTCGGCCGCCGCCCGGTGGGAGCGGTCGGAAGGGCTCACGGACGTGCGGTTCGCGCGCGCGGATCCCGCTTGATCCATCGGTCGACCAGACTCCGCGCGCCGGTGCGGGTGTCGTCCGACGCCGAGCGGGCCTCCGTACGGGGGAGCTTCCTGGTGTCGACGTCGACGGCCGGTGCCGGCTGGTCCGGGGTCGGCTGCTGCTCCGCGATCGGGCGCGGCGTGCGGTGCCACCAGTGGTGGCGGCGCGGGTGTACGGCGCGGCCCATGCGGCGGCCGAGGAAGAGGTAGCCCAGCAGGGCTCCCGAGGTGTTGAGGATGACGTCGTCCACGTCGAAGGCCCGCCCCGTGACGAGCGCCCCCTGGATCAGCTCGACGAGCGTCATCACCACGGCGGTGGTGACCGCCACCCGCAGCAGCCCGCGGGCCTGCGGCAGGAGGACGGGCAGCAGCACGCCGAACGGCACGCCCAGCAGGATGTTGCCGCCGAGTTGCTTGGCGGCGTCCTTGACGGACGCCCCCTCCAGGTAGGCCTCGATCGACGCGCCCGGGTGGACGTTGCTGTGCACGAGGGCGGCGGAGGCCGCCGAAGGCTCCAGGGTGACGCGGGCCAGGGCGATGCTGAAGAGGACCGTCCCCACGAAGGCGCCCAGCATCGCGAGCACCCGCAGCGCCGGGTGGGTGGGCGGCTGCCGCGGCTCCGGGGGTACGGAAGGCTGCCTGCGCCGGCGGATTCTGCGGCGGGGCTCGGCGGCGTTCTTCGGCTCGTGCATGGTCACTCCCTCGGAAACCGAACGGTTGCTGGCGAGCCGTGTACCCCGCGGCGGGGCGTCCACGCGTGCCCGTGGCGAGCGGCGTCAACATGGCACGGATGACCATGAATTGATGGGGCACCCGGTCCGCATGGAGACCAAAGCGAACGACCCCGCGCCGTCCGCCGGACCGGACGCGCGGCGTGGACGCCGCCGCCGGGCGGTACAGGCAGCCGTAGCCCTGACGGCCGTCGCCGTCCTGCTCCTGGTCGCCGGCAGGCTCCTCCAACTGCCCGGCCTCGGCGACCTCTTCGGCACCAGGACCCATGACCGGACCGGGCCGGCCGTTCTCACCTCCCTGCGCGACATGAGCCGGTTGGAGGGCGCGGCGGGCGACTACCAGGTCGTGGTCGACCTGGAGCGCGACGCCCCCTTCCTCCCGGACGCCGTCCGGGGGACCCGCACCCTGTACGTCGGCGCCGGCTCCGTCTCCGCCTTCGTGGAACTGGGCGGACTCGACGAAGGGGCCGTCGCCGTCGACGCGGACCGCACGGCCGTGACGCTGAAACTGCCCCACGCCGCCCTCGGGACGCCGGCGCTGGACCCGAACCGCTCGTACGCGGTGTCCAAGCAGCGGGGCCTGCTGGACCGGCTCGGCGACCTCTTCTCGGACAACCCGTCCGGCGAACAGGCCGTCCAGAAGGTCGCGGTCCAGCGGATCGACGAGGCGGCCCGCGCCGGCGGCCTCACCCAGAGGGCCGAACGGAACACCACGACGATCCTGGAGGGCCTGCTGCGCTCGCTCGGCTTCGAGAAGGTCTCCATCTCCTACGCGTGACCGCCACCGGACGGGGCCCTGCCGGTGCTCCGGCGGCTCCGGCCGACGCCGCGCGGGTCGATCGGCGCGAGGACACCGAGGCGGTCCTCGACGGCCTGCGCGGCCTCCAGGCACAGGTCCTCCCGGAAGGCCCGGCCCACGATCTGCACGCCGCACGGCAGCCCGTCCGTCACACCGGTCGGTACGGCCACGGCGGGGACCCCCACGAAGCTGGTCGCGGTGCACAGCCGCATGCCCGCCGCGACCCGGTCCCGGCCCGCCGCGTCGCGGGACTCCAGGCCCGGCTCGACGGGCGGCTCGGTGAAGGAGGGCCCCAGCACCAAGGGGTGGGCGTCGAGGAACTCCGCCCAGGAGCGCCGGATGTTCATCCAGGTGCCCATGAGGCGCACGAGTTCCTCGGCGCTCGCCGGCGGGGTCCGCTCCATCGCCCTCGCGATGTACCGGTCGCCGCCCTCACCGAGCAGCGTGCGCACCGCCGGCCAGGACGGGGCGAACTCCGTCATGGTGATCCGGCCGTAGGCGTCGAGGGTCTCCTCCAGTCGCGGAACGTCCGCGACCTCCCGCACCGCGTACCCGGCGTCCCGGAGCGCGTCGGCGGCGGTCTCCACGGCGGACCGGACCGCCGGGTGCACGCCGAGCCCGCCCGGATCCGTCACCACGGCCACCGTCACCGGGCCCGGCAGGGACGGGCCGCGGAGCGGTACCGGTACGGCCCGGGGGTCGCGCGGATCGGTGCCGGCCAGCACGTCGAACGCCAGCCTCAGGTCGGCGACCCTCCGGGCCAGCGGGCCGTCGGTGACCAGCATCTGCGAGGCCGGTCCCGGGTCGTCGGTGCCCAGTACGCGATGGTCGGCCGGGAACCGTCCGCCGGTCGGCTTCAACCCGGCCACACCGCAGAACTGCGCCGGAACGCGGATCGAGCCGCCGGAGTCGTTGCCGAGGCCGAGGGCGGCCATGCCCGTGGCGACGGCGACGGCGTCGCCCCCGCTGCTGCCGCCCGGGGTCACGGAGGGGTCCCACGGGTTGACGGTGTCGCCGAACAGCTCGCTGCGGGTGTGCATCCCCGCCAGGATCAGGGTGGGCACGTTGGAGTGCCCGATCGGGATGGCCCCGGCGGCCCGCAGCCGGGCCACGGGCGGGGCGTCGGCGGCGGCCACCAGACCGCGGAAGCGGGGCACGCCGAAGGTGGTGGGGATCCCCTTGACCGGGGTGCTCTCCTTGACCGTGAAGGGCACCCCCGCGAGCGGCCCGAGGGCATCGCCGGCGGCCCGCGCGCGGTCGGTGCGCGCCGCGGCGGCGCGGGCCCCGTCGGCGATGAGCCGGGTGACGGCGTTCACCACGGGGTTGACGGCGGCGATGCGCTCCAGGTGGCTCTCGACGATCTCCGCGGCCGAGGCCTCGCCGCTCCGCACGGCCGCCGCCTGCCTGCCGGCCGACATCTTCCACAGGGCGTCACCCATGACCCGTACCCGTCTTCCCGTACTCGTTCCGATGCGATTGCATCGGAACTCTATCCCGTCAACCGATGCGATCGCATCGGAAAAGAGGCGTGCGGCCCCCGCGCCCTTCCCGCGCGATCCCGGCACCGTTCCTCACCCGGAGGGCCCACCCTGATGGACCGGCCGGAGGGCACGCACCAGGGTGGAGGTGGGGTACCTCCCGCCCCTGCCGGGCCGGGCGGCTTCCACAGCCGAGGAGACTGCCGATGCGCCGCTACCCGCCGATCGCCGAACACGGTCTGATCGGAGACCTCCAGACCTGCGCGCTCGTGTCCTCCGACGGCGTGCTGGACTGGTTCTGCTCGCCGCGCTTCGACTCGCCCAGCATCTTCGCGGGCCTCCTCGACCACGACCGGGGCGGCTACTTCGCGATCACCGCCGACGCCGCGGACGTCACGACCCGACAGCTCTACCTCGCCGACACCGCGGTCCTCATCACCCGGTTCCTCACCGCCGACGGCGTCGGTGAGGTCATCGACTTCATGCCCGTCACCGGGGGCCGCACCGTCACCGACCACCACCAGGTGGTCCGCGTCATGAGGGTGGTGCGCGGCGCCGTGCGCTTCTCGCTGGAGTGCCGCCCCCGCTTCGACTACGGCCGCGCCCCGCACGCCCTGACCCTGGACGACGCCGGTGCCCGGTTCCAGGGTCCGGACGTCACCGCGTACCTCCAGGCCGTCGGCCCGGTGCCGTTGGAGGCCGAGGGGAGCGACGTGCGCGCGTACGTCACCCTGGCCGCGGGTGAACGCGCCGCCGTCGTCCTGACGGTCGGTGCCGCCGGAGCCGGCGCCCCCGAGCCCCCGACCGTGGAGGCCACGACCGAGTCGTTCGCGGCCGTGCACGCCTTCTGGCACGACTGGATCGGCCGGTGCACCTACCGAGGCCGCTGGCAGCAGATCGTCAACCGCTCCGCCATCACCCTCAAACTCCTCACCTACGCCCCCACCGGAGCGCCCATCGCGGCCGCCACCATGGGCCTGCCCGAACAGGAGGGGGGCGAGCGCAACTGGGACTACCGCTACACCTGGGTCCGCGACGCCTCCCTGTCCGTGCGGGCCATGCGCGACCTCGGCTTCACGGAGGAGGCGGACGCGTTCCGGAACTGGCTCGGACAGCGGCTCTACGACGGAGGGGCACCCAACGGAGAACCGCTCCAGATCATGTACCGCGTCGACGGTGACCCCCACCTCACGGAGGAGGTTCTCGGCCACCTGGAGGGCTGGCGCGGTTCGGCGCCGGTGCGCGTGGGCAACGGCGCCGCCACCCAACTGCAACTGGACATCTACGGCGAGGCGGTCTACGCCATCGCCCAGGTCGACAGCGCCACGCATGTGATCGGCTACGAGGGTTGGACGCGCTTCGCGGGCCTGCTGGACTGGCTGTGCGACAACTGGGACCGGGCCGACGAGGGCATCTGGGAGACCCGCGGCGGCCGGCAGCACTTCACCTACAGCCGCCTCATGTGCTGGGTCGCCTTCGACCGCGGCATCCGCCAGGCCATGGTCAACGCCCGCCCGGCCGACCTGCCCCGCTGGACCGCCGCGCGCGACGCCATCCTGGAACAGATCATGACCCGCGGCTGGAGCGAGGAACGCGGTGCGTTCGTCCAGCACTACGACACGACCGTCCTGGACGCGTCCCTGCTGCTGATGCCCCTCGTCGGCTTCATCGCCCCGGAGGACCCCCGCTGGCTCGCCACCCTGGAGGCCATGGACGCCGAACTCGTCGCCGACAGCCTCGTCTACCGTTACGACCCGGCCGCCTCCCCCGACGGCCTTCGCGGCACCGAGGGCACCTTCTCCCTGTGCAGTTTCCTGTACGTGTACGCCCTCGCCCGCTCCGGTCGCCTGGAACAGGCACGCTACGCCTTCGACAAGATGCTCACCTACGCCAACCACGTCGGTCTCTTCGCCGAGGAGATCGGCCCGACGGGCGAACAACTCGGCAACTTCCCGCAGGCCTTCACCCACCTCGCCCTCATCACCGCCGCCCTCGCCCTCGACGCCGAACTCGACGCGGCGGCCGGACGCGCCTGAGGGCCGCCCGGCGCGGCCACCGGAAGGACAGGCGATTTTCTGCCATCGTGCGGCCGGGTCGGCCGGGCCCTCGTGGATCTACCGCCCCGTCTGTGGCACTCTCGGGAAGCCGCAGGGTACGAGCCGTGCCCCGACGTCCCATCACGCCGGGGTGCCTTCGGCCGACCGCCGCCGGGCGGAGGACCGGTGGCCGAAGGCCCCTCCACGACAGCCGGGGAGACCGGCACGGATGGCCGTAACCCGCCCCACGTCGAGGGGCGCGCGGAGTGTGCTGTCCGTGCCGGTCGGAGAGCGTCACAGGTTCGTGGAACAGCGTCACAGGGGGAACGGGTGTTCAAGCAGCGGGAGATGCGGCAGTCGGTCGGCGCCATGGTCGAGGCGATCGGCCACTTGGAAGCCCCCGTGGAGGGCGAGGCGATCTGCCGGGCGCTCTGCGAGGCCATGGGTGACCGTCGCGGCCGCGAGATCGAATTCCGGACGACGTCCTTCCCACCCGGAACGGCGAGCGGACTCGCCCTCGACCTCGGGTCGAAGGACCTCATCGTCGTCGAGGAGCGGACCGTACCCGAGCACCAGCTCATCATCACCGGACACGAACTCCGACACCTCGAACTGGGCCACTGCCACCAGCACGTCACCGAGGGCGCCGTGGCCGCCCGCCTGCTGCACCACGACGCCGAGCTCCAAGGCATCGTCTCGTCCGTCCTGGCCATCGCCGGCCGCCAGAGCCCCGCCCTCCTCGGACAGGACGGCACGGCGGCGAGGAGGCACGAGCAGGAGGAGCAGGCCGCGGAGCGGTACGGGCTCGAACTGGCCCACGCCGTGCGGCACCTGCTGCGCGAACCCCTGTCCCACCGCCTCGATCGGGGCACCACCTCCGGCAGGATCGAGGCGGCCCTGGGCCACCACGTCAAACGGGGCTGACGTGTCCGACCTGGGCTTCCAACTGCCCGCGGTCATCGGAGTCCTCGCGGCCCTGGGCAGGCTCCCCGGCCTGCTGCGCAACCCGCACGACCCCCTGCTCCGGGCCGTCGTGGCGTTCCTCCTGACGACCAGCGGAGCCCTCTTCCTCGGGGCGGTACCGATGCTCGCGGAGGTCAACGCGATCACGGGCGTCCCCAACCTGGCGACTCCCCTCGTCCACGCCATGCTGATGGCGTCCTCCGGCGCCGGCATCGTGCTGATCATCAACTGGAGCGGTGGGCCGCACGCGTCGATCCGGCGGGCGACGCACCGGGCCCTCTGCTTCTACGGCGCGCTGGGCCTGGCCCAGTTCGGCCTCTTCCTGCTGGGGGACGCCCCCGACGAGCGGTTGCGGGACCTCGAAACCCACTACGCCACCACCCCGTACATCCGCGAGATGACCCTGCTCCACCTCACGGCCCTCACCGCCGCCGCACTGGTCATGTACTCCCTGTGCCGGCGCTGGCTGCGCGAGGTCACAGGGGAACTCCGCGTGGGCCTGGCCCTCATGGTGACCGGCCAGTGGCTCACCGTCGGCCACGCCGTGTGCACGTTCGTCGCGGTGGGCGCACGGTGGGCGGGAACGGACTGGGACTTCCTGAGCACCCAGGTGGCTCGGCCGCTGCTCCGGGCCGGCTCCTCCCTCGTCATCTGCGGGTTCGTGCTGCCGCACCTCGTGCAGCGCCTCGCGGCGCCCTGGCGGGACTGGTCCGGGTACCGCCGGCTCGGTCCGCTCGCCCGACTGCTCGCGGGGTTGACGCCCGCCACCACCAGGGTCAGGATGCCGCTGTTCTCCTGCCTCGGAGTGCGCCGCCTCCAGCGCGAATCGAGCATCCACGACGGACTGCTCACCCTGAACCCCTACTTCGACCTCGCCCTGCGGGCCGGCGCCCTCGACGCGGCCCTCGCCGGGGGAGCCGCCCCCGAGGAGGCGGCGGCGGTCGCCGACGCGACCATGGTCACCGCCGCGGTACGGGCCCTGCGGGCCGATCCCCAGCGCTGCGTCATCGCCCACACCCGGGCCCTCCAGGACGATCCGGGAGGTTGCCGGGACCTCGTCCTGACCTCCCGGGCGTTGTCCCGCCTCCCCGCCGCGGCGAGCCCGGGCCCACGAGCCGGCGGCGGGTCCGCGGTCGACGGGTGCACCCCCTGACCGGTCGGCCCGCGGTCAGCCCGGGCGGTGGCCCCAGGCCGTGATCAGCCCGGGGGAGAGGTCCGCGCAGTCGGGGGAGTCCAGGTACCGGACCGCCTCCTCGATCGCCGCGTCGTCCACCAGCCCGGTCGCGGTCATCGCCGCCCCGGCCCGTTTCCAGGTGTCCGCCCAGAACCGGCTGATGGGGCTGCCGGGCAGCAGCGGCGGGACGTGGACCTCCGCGGCCACCCCGGTCAGCCCGGCGGCGCGCAGCAACTCCGGATAGCGCGGGGTCCAGGACACGTCGGTGCCGATGGTCTCGCGCAGGCCCTGCCACATGGCCCGCATGGCCCGGGTGTACGGGGTCGCGGGAGCGTCCGCGCCCGTCAGGTCGACGGCGTCCCCGAGGACCAGGACCCCGCCCGGGACGAGCAGTTGCCCGAGGCGCTCGATCAGGCGCTCCCGCTCGGCGAGGTGCATGAGGACGAAGCGGGCGTGGACCAGTCGGAACCGACCGGGATCGAACCCCGGGGCGAGGACGTCCGCTTCCAGGAGGTCGAGTCCGGGTTCGGGGCGGGCGGCCAGGAAGCGGACGTCACGGTCGACGGCGAGCACGTGCGTGACACCGGCCTCCCGCAGCAGCCGCCTGGCCACGGTTCCCGTGCCCGCGCCCAGTTCGAGGCAGTTCCAGCCGGGTCCGGCCCCCAGCTGCCGGAGCCGGGCGAGGGTGACGTCGTCGTAGGCGAGGGCGCCGAGGTCGATGCGTTCGTCCTCGCCGGCCCGCCCCGGCGGAAACACCTCGGTACCGTAGCGGCCGGGTGCGCCGGGGCCGCCCGTCGTTCCGTCACCGGTCCGGTCGGAGTGCGTGGACACGGACGGATCACCGCCTCCCGGGTCGCGCGGGCCGTGCGGCGGGCGTGGTGGACGGGGGCGCCGCACTCGCGGGAACCGCTGGCGGCACCCGCGCTCCCAGTATCACCGGATCCCCGCGTGACGGCCCGCCGACGAGCGCCGGGACCCGGCCGCGGCGGGCCGGCCCGGGCCCGGGCAGCGCGGCGCGGTGCAGCGGGCGGTCGGGGCGAACCGGGAAGGGTTCCGCGGCCGTGCGGGCCTCGTCACCCCTCCTGGAGGTGGGCGGCGACCATCGCGATGTCGTTGGCGACGCTCAGGATCCCGCTCGGATCGGGCGTCGGAGTCGCCGCCCCGGTGACTCCCGCGTAGAACACGTCGAAGCGGCCGTCGCCCCGGTCGAGGTAACCGGCGATGGTCATCGCACCCACGCCCAGCCGGTCGTTGAGGGCGTCGTACCCGACCGCCGCCCCGGTCTTGGCGAACACCTTGCCGCGTGCCGGGCAGTCCCGGCAGTTGGTCGCGAGCAGCCCGTCGACACCCAGGATGGGCAGCGCCTCCCGGAACCGCCGCGCGTCCGGCGTACCCATCCAGTACGTCAACATCTGGATCTCCGCGCGCGGCGTCGCCCGGTCCACGGGGTTGCCGCCCCGGCCGTCGAGGAGTTGCACCTGTTCGCGGTCCACGCCCGCCCCGTCCAGGAACCGGGCCAGTACCGGGAAGCCGTCCATGCAGGAGTGGCTTCCCGCCTCGACGGCCATCAGGCAGATCCCGAGGTTGGCGCCGAGGTTGTGGCTCACCTTCAGGATGAGCTCGGCGTAGTCCGCGTACGGCGGCGAGGTGTACACGGCCACCCGCGGGCTCCCCTCGTACGTCCTGGGCAGCTCGGCCACCGGGTTGGGTCCGGCCGGATCCGCGGTGACCCGCACCCCCGCCCGGCCGAGCGCCTCGATCAGCGCGCTGCGCCCGAACGCCGCCGGATCGGCGACGGGCGAGACCCGCAGCACCGGAGCGGCGCCCACGGCGATCGTGCCCGACAACCGGATCCGGGTGCCGTTCTCGGAGGCCGTCACGTCGATGGAACCCGTTTCGCCCGCCGCCACCGTCCTGACCGTCGACGTCACCCGGTACGGGGTGACCTTCGGCCGCCAGTCCAGCCGGGCGGGCGCGTCCGGGCGGTCCCCGGGAGTGGTCAGGAGGTCGATCAGGTTGTCGTTGACGATCATCGGGGTCGGTGTCGGGTCGAGGGTCGGATCGGGGGCGAAGAGCCGACTGTCGACGACGACGTCCCCCTCCACCCGGGTGATGCCCGAATCCCTCACCTGCCGGGCCAGCCGGTCGATCCCGGCGAGGGGGTCCTCCGGGGTGAGCGTCGCGCCGGGCACGTCGTCGGCGTAGGTGTGGTCGAGGTCGGTGAACGCCACCGTGCCGTCGGGACGGGTCCTGCCGCCCATGGTCAGGTCGCCCTGGGCGACCAGGGCCAGGTTCCCGTCCAGAGTGGAGCCCTCGCGCACACCCACCGCGTGGACGGGCGTCTCGAAACGGTGCTCGGCCCCGAGTGTCTTCCACGGTCCGGACACGCTGAACAGCTTGGCCGTGGAGCCCGGGATGAAGACCTGATCCGGGAACATGCTGCGGACCACCCGGCCGCTGTCCGGCTCGACCTGGAGGAGCCCCCACTGGGCGTTGCGGTACTCGGGCTTGCGCATGATCGCCGTGATGCGCGGGTCCAGCGGGTCCTGGCCGCCGGTCGCCGACGGCGAAGGGGGCGGGGCCGGTGAGGTCGGGGTCGGTGAGGTAGCGGTCGGTGGGGGCGGTCCTGAAGCCGCGCCCGAGGTCAGGGCGGCGAGCAGCAGGGCCGCGCCGCCGGCGCCCACCCGCCACCGCAGGGACCGGGGACCCGTACCCCGGGGTCGGGAGTGTGTTCCTCGCACCACGGCACGCCCCGTTCGTCTCGACGGACTCCGGCCGCACCGCCGGGCCGACCGGCCCCCGGGATCAGACCAGCGTGGCACGGCCGCCCCGGCCGCGCACGCCGCCGTCGGCCCTGCGGGGGAGTCACCCCCGCAGGGCCGGGCGGCCGTCCCGCTCGGCGTGCCCCGTCAGCCGGTCACCGAGCGGGCTGCGGCGGTACAGGACGTGGCGTCCGTCGCGCGCCCGGGTGACGAGCCCGGTCGCGTGCAGTACGCGCAGGTGCTGGGACACCGCGCTCGGGGTGACCTTGAGGCGCCGGGCGATCTCGACGGTCGGCAGCGGCTCTTCGAGGAGGCCGAGCAACCGTGCGCGGGGCGCGCCCAACAGGGCGGCCAGAGCAGGCGCGGTGACGACCGGCGCGGCTCCCCACAGCGTCGCCACCCCACGGCTGGGGTACGCCAGCGTCGGCGCCTCGCCCTCACCGACCGGCGGGGCCGGCTTGTGGGCGAACACGGACGGTACGAGCAGCAGTCCGCGGCCCGAGGCCTTGACGTGATGCCGGCTGATCATCTTGTCCACGTGCAGGACGCCGTCCTGCCAGCGCAGGTTCGGATGCATGTCGGCGAACAGCAACCGGGCTCCGCCCAGGGCCAGTTGCCGCGCCCGGTAGGTCATGTCGGCCTCCAGGACCAACCGCATCCGCGGCCACACCGGTTCGACGGCGGCCTTCCAGTACCGGAGCAGGAGTGCGCAGAGCGCGTCGCGGAGCCGTACCACGGGGGCGTCCCCGGTCGCGAGGGCGTCGCGCAGTGCTCCGGGCAGCGGATCCGGCGCGTGTGCGGCGAGCAGGTCACGACGCACCACGGCCGGGGAGGTACGGCGCACGACGGCCAGTTCCTCCTCGAACGAGGCGTCGAAGCGCGCGGGCCGCGGCGTGAGGAAATCGGGCAGGGTGCGCCGCACGGGCATCAGCGACATCAGTGTTTCGACGTCGGTTGCGTCCAACCCGCCGGATCCGCCGCCGATACCGCCGATACCGCCGATACCGTCGGGTCCGCCGAGGACGGACCTGCGCCACGGCAGGTGCAGCGCCGACAGCCCCGGCTCCCGCAGGATCCGCAGGCTCAACACGGTCTCGTGCAGCGGGGAGAGCGCGAAACGGGTGTCCGCGAGGTCCTCCACACCGAGCTCAAAGGTGATCATTAAGCTCCAGGCTACATTCGTTGTCGGTCGTGCCCGGGTGCCGTGAACTCTTCGGCATGACACCCACAGCACCCGTGCGGTGCCCCTCCACCGCGGCACGGCCCCGTGCCGCCGACCCCGGGGCGGCGGCCTGACATGGACCGTCGGACGCTCCTGCTGCTCTCCCTCACCTGTGCCGTCGGCGTGGGCAACGTGTACTTCCCCCAGGCGATCGGCCCCCTCGTCGCCGCCGGACTGGGGGCGTCACCCGATTCCGCCGCCCTGATCGTGACGGCCACCCAGATCGGCTACACCGTCGGGATCTTCCTCCTGGTGCCGCTGGGCGACCGGATTCCGTACCGGCCGCTCCTCGTCACCCTGTTCGGCCTCACCGGCGCGGGCCTCCTCGCCGCCGGCTGCGCGCCGGCCCTGCCGCCGCTCGTCGCCGCGAGCGCGCTCGTCGGCGTGACCACCGTGGCCGCCCAACTCGTCGCCCCGTTGGCCGCCGGCCTGGTGGGCGAGGAGCGCCGCGGGGCGGTGTTGGGCACGCTGCTCAGCGGCTCACTGGCCGGGATGCTGCTCGCCCGCACCTTCAGCGGGACGCTCGGCGAAAGGCTGGGCTGGCGGGCCCCCTACCTGGTCGCCGCCGTCGTGGTGCTCCTCCTGGCCGCCGTCCTCGCCCGTACCCTGCCGGCCACCACCCCGACCGAGCGCCGCCCCTACCCGGCGCTCCTGGCCGAACCCCTCCGGCTGCTCCGCGCCGAACCCGAACTGCGCCGCTCCTGCCTCTACCAGGCCACCGTATTCGCCGGGTTCTCGGCCGTCTGGACCTGCGTGGCGCTCCTGCTGACCGGCCCCGCCCACGGCCTCGACGTCCGGGCCGTGGGACTGCTGGCCCTGGTCAACGCGGTGACGGTGCTCTGCACGCCGTACGCCGGACGGCAGGTCGACCGCAGGGGGGCCGACGCGGTCAACCTCGTCTGTCTGTTGGCGGTCCTGGCCTCGGCCGGACTCCTCGCGGCGGGTTCGGGCGGCGGAGCGGCGGGCCTGGCCGCGCTGGTCGTCGGCACCCTGCTGCTCGACGTCGCCATGCAGTCCGGCATGATCGCCAACCAGGCACGTGTGTTCGCGCTGCGCCCCGACGCCCGCGCCCGGCTCAACACCGCGTACATGACCTGCGCCTACCTGGGCGGCAGCGCGGGCTCCTGGCTCGGCGTGAAGGCCTACGGCCTGGCCGGCTGGGGCGGGGTGTGCGGGTTGGTCGCGGCCCTCGCCGGGGTCGCGCTCGCCCGCCACCTGGTGGCCGTCCGCCACCGCGGGGCCCCTCGCGGGCCGTCGGCCGCCTCGGACGGACGGCCCGCGAGGGGCCCCGTCGGCGCTGCCGCGTCCCGACCGGCCATCGCCCGTCCGGACGCCCGGCTGCCCGGGGACTGCTGAACCCGACCCATCGGGACTGCTGGACCCACCCGGTCAGGACTGCTGAACCCGACCCGTCAGGACTGCTGAACCCAATCGGATCCACCCCGTCCGGGCGGTTGAACCTCCCCCCACGACGGGGCGGGCGAACCAACGCGGGCCGGACGCCGGAGGGGCGGCGGGCCCGGCGAGCGTGGGATCCGGCGGTGGTGCTCGCCGGTGGGAACCCGCGCTCGCCGGTGGGAGCCCGTGCGCGGCGACTCAGTCGCCTCCGCCCCCACCTCCACAGCCGCCACCACCGCCGCAGGAGGAGCCGCAGCCGCCCCCGCCGCCGTCCCCCCAGGAGCGGGAACGCCGCTTGCGCGACGTCCCTCCACCCCGGCGGCCCCCGCGCGTCACCGCGAAGAGGACCACGAAGAATCCGACCACGAAGATCATCAAGATCTCCACCACGACCACCCCCCGTACTTGTTCCATCCGGATTGTATGAGCGGTATCCCCGGCCCGGCCGATCGCTACATCGGACTTGAGGAACTCCAGAGCTTCGCCGCGCGGACGGTGCCCGGACGGTGCCCGGGTGGTGCCCACACGCGTCGTGAGTAGGCGTACTCACGACAACCGGCCCGGCCCGTCCCGATGATGGGCGGCGACCGTCCCGTCCGCGCCACCGCACCAGCGAGGTCCCGTGCTCACCCGCATCGCCGACACCCTCTTCCCCGCCTTCGGGACGCTCTCCGTGACCGCGGACCCCGACGGACTGCCGCCGCGCGGCGCCTGCGTCCTCGTCGCCAACCACACCTCCCTCTGCGACCCCGTCGTCGTCGCGGCCGCCCTGCGCAGGCTCGGCACCGATCCGGTGATCATGGCCACCGCCGGGCTCTGGCGGATCCCCGTCCTCGGTGCCGCCCTGACCCGCGACGGGCACATCCCCGTCCACCGCGGTACGGTCCGCGCCGCCGAGGCCCTCGACCGGGCGGCCCGGGTCCTGGCCGACGGACGCTCCGTCCTGCTCTACGGCGAGGGCCGCCTGCCGACCCGTCGGGACCCGGGTGAGGCCGCGCCGGGTCCCTTCCGCAGCGGCGCGGCCCGCCTCGCCCTGGCCGCCGGTGTGCCCCTCGTGCCGGTGGGGCAGGCGGGTGCGCGCCGGCTGTGTTCCGGAGGGGCCGTCAAGCAGCTGGCCGGTGCGCTCACGGCGCCCGTCCGCCGCCCACGACTCCACGTCCACGTCGGAGCGGCCCTGCGGCTGCCCGGTCAGGTGCCCGAGGCGAGCGCCCACGCGCACCGGGCCGTCACGGAGGCCTGGCGCACCGCCGTCGACACCCTGGCCGCTTCCACCGCCCGCTGAGGCCGTTCCGTTCCGGGCCGGCGTCGAACGGCCGGGCGCCCGCCTCCGGGGTGTGGTCCGGGTGGCGGGCGCGTCGAGTGCACCGGGTGGGGGGCGGGGGCGGGGTCGTGCGGACCCGCGTTCAGGTGATGTCGGCCGAGACGGACCGGTCGGGGTGGCCCTGTACGGCCGTACGGAAGGCCTCCATGCAGGGCGTGCAGTAGCGTTCGGCGGCCGTCTCCCCGGCCGTGCTCGGGGAGGTTGCCGAGGGGGGTGCGTGCCGGCCGCAGAGGGTTCCGGAAGGGGACTCCTTGGAGAGGACGTGCCACAGGAGTTCGCCACGGCCGTCGGGTGAGTCCGCGCGCATTTCGTACATGAGGATGCCCTTCGCGCTCGCTGGGCGGGCGAGAGGTCGCCCGTCGTCCATGAGAGCTCGGTTCCGCCGCAAGGGCCACTCGGCTCGGCCGCCCGGGGGAAACCGGGACGGAGGAGGTTTGAACCCCGCTCCGGGGTGCGGGAGACCGCCGTGTGCTCCGTACGGGGCCGGCCGGGCGGCTCCGGCACCCGCGAACCGGTCCCGGACGCCGGGCTGTCGGTGCTCCTTGGCAGGATGAACCCATGAGCAAGATCGTGAACTACAGCATGGCGAACCGCGGCGGGATCGTGCGGTTCGTGCCCGCCCTGGACCTGAGCGCCGATGAAGCACGACGCCTGGACACCATGCGAGCCAGGGCGAAGGAGCGTCAGGCCGACCTCGACCACCAGGGCGTGGACTGGGGGCTGTCGGTCCCGGACGCCCTGGAGGAGTTGATCTCCGGCCGAGCCGACTCCTCCGCCGATTACGCCGGCTGCGCCTACTACGCGGCCCTCCAGATCGTCATCGACCACAACGCGAGCGACAGCGCGACCCTGGCGAGTTACCGGAGCCCCGTCACCTACTTCTCCGCCCTGGACGAAGCCCTCAGCTCGGTGGGAGTCCCGGCCGACCTGCTGCCCTACCAGTACGTCTTCAGCGGCCCGCCCTCGGAGATCGGGTTCCACATCCCCCATCCTCCGGAGGGCTCACCGGAGATCGGCTGCTGGCCGCTCGCGAAGGCGGTCCCCGCGGTCGCGGCCTACCGCGCGGTGCTGGACCGGGTCGACGAGGAACTCCGGTACGACCTCGGGGAGCTCATCGAGGCCCTCGACGGCTGGGCCTCGGAGTGGGACGGGGCCGAGGGTGCCTGGTGGTGGGCCGAGGACGGCTCGATCTTCTTCTCGATCACCGGCTGACCTGCGGGGGAAGCGGCCGGTCCCCCCGGGTCGGGCCCGGCCGAGCGGGCTCCCACGACGAGGACTTGACCTCAAGCCCGGTTGAGGTCGGATGGTTGCTCCAACGGCGGCGCCGGAAAGTCCGGAGCCCGGGACGAGGGGGAAGCGCCATGCGAGTGACAGAGGTCAGGGAGTTCGGTGGTCCGGAGGTCCTGGTCGCGGGGGAGCGGCCCGAGCCGGTGGCGGGACCGGGCCAGGTGCTGGTCGCCGTGGCCGCCGTGGACACGATCTTCGTGGAGACGCAGGTGCGCCGCGGCTGGGGCCGGGAGTACTTCCCGCTCTCCCTCCCATACGTCCCCGGCGGCGGAATCACCGGCACCGTGCGCGCGATCGGTGAGGGCGTGGATCCGGAGTGGATCGGGCGCGGGGTCGCGGTGTCGATCGGTTACACCGGGGGGTACGCGGAGTTGGCAGTTGCGACCGCCGACGCGCTGGTGGCCGTGCCGGAGTCGGTGTCCCTCACCGACGCGGCGGCCCTGGTCCACGACGGGGTGACGGCGGTCAAGCTGCTGGACGTCACGGCCCTGCGGCCCGGCGAACAGGTGCTGATCGTGGGTGCGTCGGGCGGGATGGGTACCGTCCTCGTCCAATTGGCGAAGGCGGCGGGCGCACGGGTCGTCGGGGTGGCGCGCGGGGACCGGAAGACCTCCCTCGTGAAGGAGTTGGGGGCCGACGTCGTCATCGACGCGGCCCGTCCGGGCTGGGTCGAGGCGGCCCGTGCCGCGCTCGGCGGCGCGGGCGCCGACGTCGTCCTCGACGGGGTGGGCGGCGACATGGGCCTGACCGCCTTCGAACTGGTCGCCGACGGGGGCCGGTTCTCCGCCCACGGGGCGCCCACGGGCGACTTCGCCCCCGTGGACCCGGACGCGGCCGCCGACCGGGGGGTGCGCCTGTTCGGCATCGGGGACGTCCGGATGCAGGCGGCGGAACACACCGATCTGGTGGAACGGGCCCTCCGCGCCGCGGCCGGGGGCACGCTGCGGCCCGTCATCGGCGCCACCTTCCCCCTGGAGCGCGCGGCGGCGGCGCACGAGGCGATCGAGTCCCGCGCACTCGTCGGGAAGGTCGTCATCACCGTCTGACGGACCCGGACCCGGACCCGGACCCGGACCCGGACCCGGACAGGGGCCGGGGAGCGCGGGATCCGGGCGGCCTCACGCCGTGTGCGGGCCGTTCGGGGCCTTCGGGGCGGGCTCCTGGGTCGGGCGCGCTCCGTCCGCGCCCGCGGCGATCCGCTCCAGGTCCGTCATCAAGGAGTCCAACCACGAAGCCGCCGCGTAGTAGAGGCGGGGTGCGCCCGGGGGCTCCGCGGTGAACCCGGTGAAGGTCGGGTCGCGCAGCGGGATCGGGGCGTACGGGGTGTCGCCGCCCGGGTCGAGGCGGGCCGATACCAGCAACATCCGTCCCGCGACCCGGTCCCCGAGGCCGGTGACCGCCGTCGCCGGCTCCTGCCCCATGGGCGGGGCGACGATCCGCTCGGGCGGTACGAGCAGCCTGTCGGCCCCCCACAGCGTGTGGTGCCCGGCCATCAGGGTCGCCTGCCAGTCCTGTCCGCCCGACGACGCCCGCCCCTTCGGCTCGCTCTGGTACTGCGCGTACGCGGACTCCGCAAGGATCAGCGCGGTGCGCAGCGAGCGGTGTCCCGGCGCGCTGAGCACCGGCACCCGCACCCCGCCCGCGGAGATCTGCGCGGTGGTCGCCACCACGATCTCCGCCGCACCCCGCAGCAACACCGCCGCCGATCGCCGCAGCTCGGCCTGCGCGCCCCGCGGCCAGGCCAACAGGCCGAACACGGCGCCGACGGCACTGCCCGTCAGCACGTCCAACAAACGGAACTCGGCGAGTTGCCAGGTCGCGGGAGCCAGTTGCGCGAAGACCAGGGCGATCACGATGGTGAACATGGCCTGCGCCCAACCGACGCCCTTGACCGGCCCCAGCGTGAACGCGACCAGCATCAGCGGGGGCAGCGCCGCCGCGTACACCGCGATGTCGGTCCCCACCAGTGCCAGCAGCGTGGCCGCCACGAGGGCGCCCGCGAGCGTCCCGATCAGGGCCACCCGTACCGTCGAGCGGGTCTCCTCCACCGTCGTACGCGTCAACGTCAGCGTCGCCAGCAGCACCCAGAATCCGTGGGGCAGCGTGTCCTCCCCGGCGATCAACCGGGCCGCCGCGAGCGCCATGCTGAGCCGTACCGCGTTCTGGAAGAGCACCGACCGTCGCGCGGCGTGCCCCGACAGCCGGAACCACCACAGCTGCGGGGCGTGCATCCGCGCGTACCAGAACCGGCCCGGCGCCGCCTGCGCCGCGCCCGCCCGACCCGCCACCGCGATCCCGGCCGCCGTCGACATCGCCAGCGCGGCGTCGGCGGCCTCCAGGACCGCCGCGTGACGGCGCAGCAACGCCGGGGAGGGATCGGTCGTCGGGCCCGCGGCCAGGGCCGTACGGGCGCGCAGCAGCTCCGTGTGCGCGGCCACGGAGGTCGTCCGGCCCCGAAGCCGGTCGGTCGTCTCCGCGGCGGCGTCGCGCACCGCCCGCAGCACCTCCAGGTCGGCCCGGCCCGGCTCCGGGCCGGCCACCGGCGGCAGCAGCGTCAGTCGGCCCAGCAGGGTGCGGGTGGCCAGGCCGGTGTGGGCGAGGCCCCGGTCGCGTACGCCCGGCCCGGCAGGCCGCTCGGCCTCCGGCACCTGTGAGGAACGCAGCCCGGTCCCCGCCTCCTCGGCCGTCCGCGCCAACCCGGCGTCCAGGGTGTACGGGGCCACGGACAATTCGTCGGCGCAACGGCGCACGGTGTCGGCGGCCCGCGCGGCCAGTTCCCGGTACGCCACCGTCGGCGGATCGGGGAACAAGAACTTCTCGGCGAGCACCAGCAGGGCGATGCCCACCGTTGCGCCGATCAGGCGCTCGTCGAGGGAGCCCGGAGCGTAGGGCGGGAACGACGGCAGGATGTACATCAGCTGCAGTCCCGGTGCGGCGCCCGCCGGCCGTGGGCCGCCCACGGCGGTGAACGCCAGGGCGAATCCGACGACCAGCATGCCCAGCACCGCGCTCCAGGTCCGCACGGACAGGTAGGTGCCGATGGTGATCAGCACCCAGCAGACGGGCAGGACCGGCATCAGCACCGCGGCGCGCTGTCGGCCCGTTCCGGGGATGTGGGACAGTCCCGCCAGCGCGACCGCCGCGAACAGGGCGTACGTCGCGCCGGTGGCCGAGCCGAACCCGTAGAGGAGCAGGTAGAAGCCGGCGCTGCCGGCCAGGGTCACCCGGACCGACCGCCGGGCCGCCGCCGCGTAGGCGGCGGGCAGTCGTGTCCTGCGGACGCCACCCATGCCCCCAGGATCACCCCGCACCGGCCGACCGGCACGCGGCGGAAGTCCGCGGACGGCTGCGCCCGTGACAGGTGTGCAGGTGGGAGGGGCCGAGGGTGGTCGGCGGGCAGTTGTGCGGGAGCCGCCGCCCGGGGTACAGTGATCTTGTTCCCGCGGCCGAGATCGGCGCCGGCGGGATCTGCGTTGGTGGTCCAAGGAAAGACGCCCCACTTCCCGTGGGGAAATGTAGGTGCAAGGCCTGCCCAGCGCTCGGATCGGCCCCGGTCTCCTCGCGGAGACCGGGGCTTTTCGTTGCCCCGCTCCGCCGCTACGGCCGGGTGGCGGTGACCACGTAGTAGTCCAGGACCCGTTCCTCCCAGGCGGTCAGGAAGTTCCTGGGCCAGGTGCCCGGGTCCCAGAGCCGCGAGAGCCAGCGGTCCCATCCGGGCCACACCTGCGGCCCGATCGAGCGGGTCCGGACGTCGACGAGCCCGGAGCCGTTCAGGG
Organism: Streptomyces sp. NPDC040432; assembly: GCF_055595445.1. NCBI lineage: Bacteria > Bacillati > Actinomycetota > Actinomycetes > Kitasatosporales > Streptomycetaceae > Streptomyces > Streptomyces sp. NPDC040432. The sequence continues at coordinate 406,671 of NZ_JBVIVP010000006.1, forward strand.
CGTCGGCGAGTTGGGACACGGGCCGGGCGATGTCCAGGCCGTTGGCGTACGAGTCGAGCAGGCCGGCGAGCCGGTCGGCCTGGGCACCGGTGCCGTCGACTGTGAAGAAGCTCGCGACCGCGATCCGGCCGCCGGGGCGCAGGACCCGGGCCGCTTCCGCGGCGAACGCGAACAGGTCCGGGAAGTGCTGGGCGGCCTCGACGCTGTAGAGGCAGTCGAACTCCCCGTCGCCGAACGGCAGGCTCTCGGCGGCGCCCAGGGCGAACCGCAGCCGGTCCGGCCGGGCCTCCAGCAGCGGGGCGTTGACGTCCCGGGCCCGGCGGAGCTGCTGGGGGTGGATGTCGACCCCGGTGATCCGGGCCGGCCGGTACTCCTCCAGGGCGAGCGCGCAGCCGACGCCGAGGCCGCAGCCGACCTCCATGACCTGGCCGTCCTGCGGGCCGGCGGCGTCCAGGACGTGCCGGTAGAGGTCCTGCTCGCTGCGGATCCGGTCGGCCTCCGTCAAGGGCACTTCGAGGTCGACGCCCTCCCAGTAGCCGAAGTTGATGAACCCGCCGGAGAACACGGGCACGGCACTGAGGTCGGCCGGTCCGTACGTCTCCCACACCGGGGGCCGTACGACCGGATCGGACTGCTGCCGGGATTCACCTGCCAACGCCCCGTCACCTCCGCGGACTCGGGGGACCCCGCGGTCCCCGGAAGGCCAGTGTGGCCCGCGCGAGGCACGCCCCGACAGACCGCCCCGCCCGGCGCGGCCCGGCCGGGGGCCCCGGGGCGGGCGGAGTCGTGCGAATCCACCGACGGGGCCGGGGACGGGTCCGGAATCTCGTGGAATTCCCCAATGGGGCCGGTCCGTCCGACCCCGATACGTTCGTGCGATGCGTGATCTCGGTGGTGGCGGAGTGGCGGGCGCGATGATGTCGGTCCTGGTGGCGGCGGTGCTCTGGGGCACCGTGGGGCCGGCTCAGATCTGGGCCGACACGGGTGTCCACCCGGTGTCCCTGGGAGCGGCCCGGATGCTGCTCGGTGGATTGGTGCTCAGCCTGCTGACCGTACGTCCCGCCGGACTGCGGACCCTGCGCCGGCCCGGAGCGGGCCGGTGGCTGGTGCTGAGCGTGCTGGTGACGGCCGCCTTCCAGGTCTGCTTCCTCCAGGCGGTGGAACGTACGGGCGCCGCTCTCGCGACCGCCGTGGCCTTCGGGACCGTGCCGGTGGTCGGCGGCCTGTGCGCGCGCCTGCTCTCCGGTGAGCGTCCGACCCGGCGGTGGCTGTGGGGGACGGGCTGCGCCGTGGCCGGGATCGGCCTGTTGCTGCTGCCCGGCAGCGGGGCCCGCGCGGACGCGGTGGGCGTGGTCTGCGGCATGGTGGCCGGCGCGAGCTTCGGCGTGTACATCGCCGCGACGAAGGAGCTGGGCTCCCGCGGCGTCGACCTCGGGGCCGCGGCGCCGGTGAGCGTGCTGTGCGCGGGGCTGCTGGTCTCCCCGTACCTGCTGGTCGCCCCGGAGGGACTGGCCGCCCCGCGGGCGGTCGCACTGATCGGCTGGTTGGGCCTGGGTACGACCGCCCTCGGCTACCTGCTGTTCACCCGGGGCGTGGGGCGCCTCGGCGCGGCCACGACGGGAACGTTGAGCCTGACCGAGCCGTTGGTCGCCACCGTCCTCGGAGTGGTGTTCCTCGGCGAGCGGCCCGGACCGCTCGCCGCGGCCGGTGGCGTCCTGCTGCTGGCCGGGCTGGTCCTCGCCGCCCTGCCGGAATACCGGCGGGCCGGGGCCGCTGCGGACCCGGTGGACGCCCGGGAGGTGCCGTCGGGCAGCTCCGCTGCTCCCTAACGGTCCTGATAGGACGTCATGTTGTCACGCACCCGGGAGGAGAAGAACATGGGTCCGACCGCGTCGGCCCAGGCCATCCCCTCCAGGGTCAGCCCGAACGTCCCGTCCGTCTCCCGCACCCACCTCTTCTCCGACAGGGCGCCGAGCTGCGGCGCGAAGTCGTCCTCGAAGCGGGTGCCGAACTGCTGCTCGTAGCCGGCGGCGCGCAGACCCGTCGACTCCAGCAGTTGCTGGAGGACGTACATGCGGCGCCGTTCGCCCTCGTCCATCCGGAACGCCCACTGCGCGCGCCGGAACTGCTCGGTGGGGGTCGCGATGTAGTCGTCGATGATGCGCCGCACCTCGGGCACGGCCACCGCGTAGTCGGTCGTGTAGTGCAGGTCGGTGGTGAACGAACGGGCCCCGACGCCGAGTCCGACCATGCCGGCCTGTTGGTTGTACTCACTGATGCTGCTGCCGTCGGTGTCCTCCACGGCCGCGGTGCCGAGCCGCCGGAAGACCCGCATCGACGTCTGCTCGTACCCCGCCGACAGGAGGTGGTCGCGGCCGAAGCGGTAGAGCCGCAGCCGCTGGTCGTTCCAGTCCTGCAAGGTCTTGGCGTGCCGGCTGCTGAGTCCGGTCAGCGGCCTCACGTACAGCGGGTAGAGGTAGACCTCCTCCGGCTCCCAGGCGAGCGCGGCGTCCAGCGACACCTTGAAGGTGCGCTCGGTCTGGCCGTCGATGCCGTAGATGAGGTCGATGTTGAGGATCGGGAACCCGGCCTCCTTGAGCAGGGCGAGGGCGCTCTCGACCTCCTCGCGCTTCTGCGGGCGTACGGCGGCGCGCGCCTCCTCGTCGATGAAGGACTGCACGCCGATGCTCAACCGGGTCGCGCCCCGCTCGGACAGGACGGCGATCCGGTCGGCGGTCGCCGTCGCCGGCGAGGTCTCCACCGACCAGGAGGCGGCCCGCAGGTCGGCGCCCATGATGTTCTCGCTGATGTCGCAGAGCCGTGTCAGCTCGTCCGCGGTGAGGTACGTGGGCGTCCCGCCGCCGAACGCCGCCAGTGTGAACCGGATCGGCGCCCCCTGGGCCTCCAGGGCCTCACGCGTCACCCGGGCCTGCCGTTCCAAGGTCTCCAGGAAGGCGCCCGTGACCTCCTCGGGGGCCCCGGTGCGGGTGAACAGGTTGCAGAAGCCGCACCGCATCTCGCAGAAGGGTATGTGTGCGTACAGCGACAGCGTGTCGAGTCCTTCCTTGCTCCACAGCTCGCTCAGCAACGGGCCGTCGTCCAGCAGCCGGTACGCCTTCTGGTGCGGGTAGGCGTACACGTACTGCTCGTACGGGGTACCGGGCTCGGTGAGCGGGAGGGAACCCCGCAGGGCCGGCATCGGAAGCGCAACGGTCTTCTGCACCACGGGAATTGACCTGCTTTCAGATCGAGTGGACTCACTGTTCGTGACAGGGCGTCACTTTAGGTCGCCCTCCGCGTCGATCTCTGTAGTGGAATTCCCATGAGATGGCTTTCGCCGTATGGAGGTTCATATGTTCTTTCCGGAAGTAGGCCGCCTTCCTCCGGGAATGTCATCCCGTGAGCGGTCCGGACGGGTGGCGGTACGCCGCTCTCCGGGATATTCGTGTCCGCCATGACCACCAAGCGACTTCTCATCGCGGCGGGCGGTGGCGGCGACGCCATCACGGCGGCGATGGTCCACGCCGCCCTCCACGGGGCCACCGCCCCCGCCCTCGTCCTGACCTATGCCTGGGAGCGCCTCGTCGTCGACCCGGTCCCCGGACCGCGCCGCGCCGCGGACTTCACGGGTACGGAGCCCGCCGGGCCCCATCTCGCCCTGGTCACCCCCGCGACCAGGCCCGTCCCGCCGGCCGGTTCCCTCCTGCCGTTCCTCGCCGCCGCCCTGCGGCCCCGACTCGGGCTGCTGGACCCGTACGAGGGTGCCGTCGGCCTCGCCCGGCAGATCACCGCCGCCGCCCGCTGGTGCGGGGCGGACCGCGTCGACCTCGTCGACGTCGGCGGCGACATCGTGGCCCACGGCGACGAACCCACCCTGCGCAGCCCCCTCGGCGACGCCCTCGCCGTCGCCGCCTGCGCGGCCACCGGTATCCCCACGACCGTGTACGTCGCGGGGCCCGGCCTCGACAACGAGGTGCCCCTGCCCGCGCTCGTGCCCCGGCTCGGCGAACCGGCCTTCGCGCTCACCGCCGAGCACACCGAAGGCGTGCTCGGGGTGTTCGACGGGCACCCTTCGGAGGCGAGCGCGATGCTCGTCGCCGCTGCCCGCGGGGTGCGCGGCGTCTGCGGAACCCGTGACGCGCCCGCTCCCGTCGTCCTGGACGAGGCCTCCCGCGGGGTCCACCGCCTCTGCCTGCGACGCACACTCGAACTCAGCCCCCTCGCGCGCGCTCTGGAGGGTTCCGCGACCCTCGACGCCGCCGAGGAGGCCTCCCGCGCGGTATGCGGGTTCTCGGAGATCGAACGCGAACGCCGGCGCGCCGCGGAGTCCGACGGCGCGGGAGCGGCGCCGACACGGCACGCCACGCGGACCGCTCCGCGGAGCGTCGCGACGCTCCGGGCCCGCTTCGCGGCCTGGGAACGCGACACACTGGCCGGGGGCATCGGCTACGTCACCACCCGAAGGATCACCGAGGAGCTCGGACTCACCCCCGCCGAGAGCCGCGTGTTGCTCGACGACCTGCGCGCCGGATCACCCGCGCCGAGGACTGCGCCCCTGTGGGAGCTGACGGCCGACCGCGGCCCGGAGCCGCGCCGGTAGGGCGGGCAGGGGTGAGCGGGGCGGGGCCGGGGGAGGGGTGAGCGGGACGAGGGTGCGGGTCTCGGCAGGATCGCTTGGTCGGTCCGTCCGTCCTCCCGGCCGTCCCGTCCATGGGCAACCCGTAGGGTATGTCGGTGAGTTGTTACGTGGTGATGGGATTCGGGGCCGCCGGGGCGGCCACCGCCCGCCTGCTGGTGGAGCAGGGACATGCGGTGCGGGTCGTGACCAGGTCGGGCCGCGCGGCCGAGCCCGGGATCGAGCACGTCGCGCTGGACGCGGCGGACGCGGTCGGGCTGACCGGGGCGGCGGAGGGCGCGGACGCGATCATCCAGTGCGCCGCGCCGCCGTACGACCGTTGGGCGAGCGACCTGCCACCGCTGGCCGCCGCTGCGTGCGTGGCCGCGGAGGCGACCGGCGCGGTCCTCGTCATGCTCGGCAACCTCTACGGATACGGGCCGGTGGACGGCCCGATGACCGAGGACCTGCCGCTTTCGGCGACCGGCCGCAAGGGGCGGGTCCGTGCCGCCGCCTGGGAGCAGGCCCGCACCCTGCACGAACAGGGCCGTATCAGGGCGGTCGAGGTACGGGCCTGCGACTTCTTCGGCCCCGGGGTGACCGACGGCGGCCACCTTGCCGCGCGCGTCATGCCGGCGGTGCTGCGCGGCCGTCCCGTCTCCACGCTCGGCGACCCGGACGTTCCGCACAGCTGGACGTACCTGCCCGACGTGGCCCGGGCCCTGGCCGAGGTCGCCGGCACGGAACGGGCCTGGGGGCGGGCCTGGCACGTACCCACCGAACCCGCCCTGTCGGTGCGGCAGATGGTCGACAGCCTGGCCGCGGAGGCGGGCACCGGGCCCGTCCCGGTGCGCGGACTCCCGGCGCCGGTACTGACCGTGGGTGGGCTCTTCTCGCCGCTCCTACGCGAACTGAAGGAGATCCGCCACCAGTTCACGCACCCGTTCGTCGTCGACGCGAGCGCCTACGAGGCGTCGTTCGCAGTGCGGGCCACACCCTTCGACCGGCAGGTCGAGGCGACGGTCGGTTGGTGGCGGGAAAGGCTTGCCGGCGCCGCACGTCGGCCGTGACCATCGGGGCCTCCCGTGGGCGGGCGCGCCGGAACGGTCGCAGGAGCCTGAGCGGCCCGACGGATGGGGCGGTCGGAGCGGTCAGAACAGTGTGCGTTTGATCCGGTTGAGCATTTCCGCCCTGCCCGACCGCTCGTCCCCCGCGACCGGGGAGGGCTCCTCCACGGTGCGCCCCACGCGCTGGGAGAGGAGGTAGGCGATGACCTCGGCCTCCTGCTCCTGGACGTCGTCGTAGGTCGCGCGTAGCAGCATGTCGCGGACGAGGTCGGGATCGAGGTTGGGGAAGAGGAAGCGGGAGCCCGCCTCGTCCAGCCAGCCGGCGCCGCGGTGGCGGCAGATGATGTGACCCAACTCGTGCAGGACGATGTGCTCCTGATGCGCGCCCGTCGTGTTGGCGTCGTAGAAGATCAGGTCCTCGTCGCGCGCGGCGACCCACATTCCGCACGGTTGGGACGCCGGCATCTTCATCGGTATGAGCGTGATCGGCCGCTCCCGGGCATCGCCGAGGTAGCGACAGAGCTCGGTCACGTCGGCCCCGTCGGGCAGGCCGAGCTCGGCTATGCGCCGCGCGCCGTTCTTCCGGAGCTTCTTGATGCGGCTGCGGCGGTCCTGGTCGGCCGTGCGGCCCTTTCCGGGGACCCTCACCCCGATGCCGCGGGGTCCGCGGGCTCCGAGGGATCGGTGACGGGCGGCAGGCCCTGCATCTGCCGGTACTGGTCCATGATGGCCGTGATGGCCTGGAGGTTCTCCTTCTTCATCCCGGCCGCGCGCATCGCCACGGAGCGGACTCCGGCCTGGCGCAGCGCCTCGATGGCGGCGACCTCGCTGAGCACCGACTCGGCGACGTCGTCGTCGAAGAAGTAGGCGACGGACACCCCGAAGAACTTGGCGAGGGCGGCCAGCAGGTCGGGGGAGGGGTTGGCGCGCTTGCCGGTGCGGAGCTGGGACAGGTACACACCGCCGGCCTTGAGGTCGGGGTTGACCCGCTTCAGCTCGTCGGCGACCTCCGCGTTGGTCCAGTGCTTGCCCTTGGGGCGCACCGTCTTGAAGAGGTTGTCCAGACGCACTGCCAGTACCGGTCGTTCGTCAGTTTCGGACACTGCGCATCTCCCTTCCCTCCACCTCCTCGGCATTGCTCTCAGCTATCCGTCAGTTTTGCAGATTAGCGGTCAGTTGACAATCTGCCCGGAGTCCGTCACCGTGGACCTCGCCGATAGCTGCCAGCTAACTTTGCTCACGGGGGTGGTCGAGTCCGCAGGCGGCACGGTTCGGCGCGTTCCGTGCCGGCCCTCGGGGGATGGGGGCCGGCACGGAACACCACATTCGGCTCCGCCCGGGCACGCGGACCCGCGCAGGGCCCGGCCTCATCTGCCGAGCGCACGCTTCAGCTCGGCCTTGTCCATGGACGAGCGGCCCTTGATGTTCCGCTGCCTGGCCTCGTTGTAGAGCTGCTCCTTGGTGGGTCCCTGTGCCCCGCTGTGGGAGTGCAGCCCACCGCGTCGGGAGGAGGACATGTCCTGGAGCGAGGACCGGCTCGCGGTCTTCGACTCGCCCGCCCGGGCCCGTTCCTTGTTGACCGTGCGGGCGGCGATCTCCTTGGCGCGCCCGGGACTCTCGCCCCGTTCCTCGGCGCTCTCCTTGATGTGCTCGTACTGGCGCTCACGCTTGGGGCTGGAACCGCGCGGCATGGCAACTCCTCGGCTCGATGCGTCCACTTCCTGCCGACGGCGCCTACCCGGCGTCCTGCGACGGCATTCGCACGCGGACCGGGGGAGCGGGTCAAGGCCCCTGGTCGTAGGTGCCGGCCTGGACTTCGAGCGCGAGCTCTTGAAGCACCTCGATCGAGGAGACGTCGGTGCGGCCCGAGTCGTGTGCGATGGCGAGGCTGGTGAAGGCCAGGCTGAACCCGGAGACCATCGTGTGCAGGGCCGGGCCGAGGGCCACCGCCACCACCCGGGCCACCTCCTGTGGGGAGGCGTCGGCGGGCACCTTGATCGACGGGAGCATCTCGTTCAGGAGCTGCGTGGCGACCCCGGCCGTCGCCCCGGGGCCGTCGTCCTCCTCCCCGTCCTCGACCGCCCGACGGATGTCCTGGGCCTCGGTCAGGATGCCGATCACTCGCTTGAGGACTTCAGCACGTTCCATTCCCGCAGGGTAGCCCCGCAACGGCGCCCAGCGGCAGGCCGCGTGCCGACGGGTGTCCCGCGCGCGGGAACCGGCTGTCAGTGGCGTCGCGCATGATCGGCGCGTCGATTCCTCAAGCGGACGGTGGCGTCATGACGATCACGAACGAGCGGATGGCCCGGCACGGCTTCCTGCGGCAGCTCTACGCGGACTCCTACTACCCGGACCATGTCGTCGACCGGGGCAAGGAGATCCTGCTGCGCCTGTGCGAGCGGATCGAGGCCGAGCGGCCGTCCGATCTGACGGCCCTCTACGCGCTCACCCACGCCGCCACGGAGGAGTTCAACCTCCTGCAAGAGGAGTTCGAAGCCGCCGGCAGTGACATCGAGACGGTGGCGCGGGAGGAGATCGCCGAGGACTTTTGGCGTGTCGCGCACGCCTACGGGTTCGATGGGGCGGACATGGAGGAGCTGATCGCCACCCGCGATTGGTGAGGCGTCCGCCGTGCGCGCGCCCTGCTCCGCCGTGCTCGGTTCGTGCGCTCTGCTCCGCCGAGCTCGGCTCGCGCGCCCGCCGCCCGGCTGGGTCCGGTGTCACATGTGGGGCTGGCCGTAGTAGCGGGCGTACTGCTCGAACCGGTTGGGGTCGCCCTCGTGCTTCGCGTGGTCGTACTCCGGTGCGTCCTTGATCTCTTCCTTGGTCCGCTCGACGTACACCACCTCCTCGGCCGTGTCGATCCGTCGGATCGTGCCCGCCGGGAGCAGTACGTGCTTGCCGAAGATCCAGCCCCCGGTGTCGACGACCAGGTACGAGGCCCCGACGTCCTCGGAGTGCTTGTCGATCTTCCCGATCGAGCCGTCGGTGGCCTCGACCTTGTAGCCGATCAGGTCGAGGCCCTGCTCGTGGCCCGCGTCCCGGTGGTATCCCCAGATGTCCTCCGTGGCCATGGCGGTCGCCTCACTTCCCCTGCGTCGCGGATCCGTCGTCCTTGTCGTCGGTCGGGCCCGCCCGGTGTTCGCGTCCGGCGTCCGCGTCCCGCGAGGGGCGCGGACGGTCGAGACGGCTCGCCTCGTCGGTGTCGGCGGCGGGCGTGTGCCCGTCCTCGGGGCGCCCACGGCGCGTCGCGCGCGGGGCGTGGTGGCCGTCGTGCGGTGGGACGCCTCCGGCGCCGCCCTGTTCCTCCATGGCTGCCTCCTCCGGTGCCCCCCCGGTCCACGGGCCTGTCTGACGGGCGGCTGCCCGGCCGGGGCCGGGCGAAACCCCGCGGGCCCATCGTGGGCCACGGCGTTACGGAACGCGACCGATGGGTAGGGGTGGCGTACGGGGTGCGGCTCGGCCACCCAGGCTGCGACGGGGTCGCACCCCGGCCCGCCCCCCGATCCCCGGGGCCGCACCGGCTCCGTGGCGGGATGGGCGGCCCCGGTGCGGGCGCGGGCTACGAGCGGGTCGGGTAGTCCGTGTAGCCGCGGGCGTCGCCGCCGAAGAAGGTGGCCGGGTCCGGGGTGTTGTAGGGACCCTCGGTGCGCAGGCGGTCGGGCAGGTCCGGGTTGGCGAGGAAGAGGGCGCCGAAGGCCAGCAGGTCCGCCGTGCCGTCCTCGATCAGACCGAGGGCGCGGTGGTCGGTGGGTCCCTCGGTCGCCGGGTTGAGGACGAGCGGTCCGCCGAACTGCTCGCGCAGCGCGAGGGTGACCTCGCGGGCGTCGGGGCCGTACTCCATCACGTGCAGGTAGGCCAACCCCAGCCCGTCGATCTCCTTCACCAGGGCCTCGTAGACGGGCTGCGCGTCGGGCTCGGAGATGTCGTTGTACGGGTTCCCGGGCGAGACCCGCAGCGCGGTGCGTTCGGCGCCGATCGCCGCTGCGACGGCCTTGACCACCTCGACGGCGAAGCGGATGCGGTTCTCGGTCGTGCCGCCCCACTCGTCCGTCCGCAGGTTCGTGCCCGGGGCCAGGAACTGGTGGATGAGGTAGCCGTTCGCCCCGTGCAGCTCGACGCCGTCGAATCCGGCCTCCACCGCGTTGCGGGCGGCGGCGGCGTAGTCGGCGATCGTCGCCCGCACCTCGGCTCCGGTCAGCTCGCGCGGCGTGACGTAGTCCTGGAGGCCGTCACCGGTGAAGACCTGGCCCCGGGGTGCGACCGCCGAGGGGGCGACCGGCACCAGGCCGTCGGGCAGCAGGGACGGGTGGCCGATCCGCCCCGAGTGCATCAGCTGGGCGAAGATCCGGCCGCCGGCCGCGTGCACGGCGTCGGTCGCGGGGCGCCACGCGGTGATCTGCTCCGCGGTGTGCAGGCCCGGGGTGAAGGGGTAGCCCTGTCCGACGACGGAGGGCTGGATCCCCTCCGAGATGAGCAGTCCGGCCGAGGCCCGCTGGGTGTAGTAGTCGGCGACGAGGTCGGTCGCGAGCCCGCCGTCCGCCGCCCGGCTGCGGGTCATGGGCGCCAGGGCGATCCGGTTGGGAAGGGTGGTGCCCGCGATGCGTACCGAGTCGAAAGCGCTGGTCATGTCTGCCTCACAAGATGATTGGTCGGCCAATGATTGGCTGTGGAAGCAGCGTACCCCATTACTTGGCCGGCCAAGGTAAAATTTCGGGGCCGGGTAAGGTTCAGGACGAAGACCGGAGGCCGGAAGCCGGGCCGGAAGGCCGGCGGGCGGTGGGCCGGACGGTCCGTAGACCACAGGGCCATGGACCGGACGTGCCGGTCCCGACCGAGGAGGAGCGCCGCCATGACCGCGGAAGCCGCCCAGGAACCGCGTGCCACCCCCGAGTGTTCGGTGCCCGGCGCAGTGCTGGAGGGGCCGGTGAGCCACGCGATCAGCCGGGTGGCGCGCCTGCACCGGATCGCCGCGGGCCGGGCCCTGCGCGACCTGGGCCTGCACCCGGGGCAGGAGTTCCTGATGATGCACCTGTGGGACAACGGGGCCGTCCGCCAGTCCGAGCTGATCAAGACGGTCGGCCTGGACCCCTCCACCGTGACCAAGATGCTCCAACGCCTGGAACACGCCGGTCATGTGAGCCGCCGCCCCGACCCCTCGGACCGACGCGCCTCGCTGGTGGAGGCCACGGACAGCAGCTGCGGTCTGCTCGTCGAGGTCCGCCGGGCATGGGGTGAGCTGGAACGCCAAACCCTGGACGGCCTCGACGAGACGGAACGGGACGAACTGGCCCGCCTGCTCGGCAAGGTGGAGACGACCCTGTGGGCGGAGGTCACCCGCGGCGGGGCCGCCGAGTGCGGAGCGGCCGGCGGAGAACCGGGCCTCTGCTGAGGCCCCCCGGACCGCCGGACAACCACCGGGCAAGGCCGTTCGCCCGGCGCTCACGACGTGGCCGTGGCCGCCACACCTCCCGCCGTACGCGGATGGCGTCCGGCGGCGCCTCACGGACCGGTGAGCCCGGCCCCGTACGCGAGGTCCGCCTTCGCGACGCCGCGGCCGGGTCAGGATCGGGCGGAGGCGGCCCGCGCCCCGTCCGCCCGGGCGTCCGGACGCGGTGAGGGCCCGGCCCGGAAGATGCGGTGAGCGCGATCTCCCCGTCGAAGGGCAACCTCCTGGGCCCCGTGGACGTGTACCGGCTGTGCTGGGCGGCTCCCGCCTCACGGCCGCCGACGTCCTGCCCGGCCGAGCGGTCGGAGCGGCAGACCCGGTCACCCCGGACCGGCCCGGCCAACCCGTACCCGCCGGGCCGTGCCGGGTGGTGGTTTCCGCGGGTGGTCGCGGGTAGGCGCCCCTTCGGAGACCGCTGACCTCCCCGCTCCGGACGGGACGCGGGTCCCACAGCACCCGCGACGACGGCCGGGGCGGCCCCTCCGCGATCGGAGCCCTGCCATGACCCGCGCACCGTCCCCGACCCGTACGCCGTCCATGCCCGCACCCCGCCGCCACGGACCCGCACCCGGGCGTCGGCCCGGCGGCCCCGCCGTCGTGACCCACCGGGACCGGTGAGGCCGCCATGTCACCGAGACTGCTCCTCGTCGCCGGAGCCGCCTGCACGGCACTGCTCGCACCCGCCGCGGGTCCGGTGGCCGCCGCCGAAAGGGCCGAGTCCCGCGACACCGGGACGGCCGTGATGTCCATCCCCGCGATCGGCCTCTCCGGCCTCCCCGTCGTCCCGTACCAGGGCAGCCCGGACGACGCCCCGGGCACCCGGATCCAGGACCGCGGCCTCGCCGCCAGCCCGCACGGACCAGAGGGCGGGGCCGGCCCCGGCGAGATCGGCAACTACATCGTCACCGGCCACCGGGTCGCCGCGGGCGGGCCGCTGCGGGACCTGCCGTCGTTGCCCACCGGCTCCTCGGTGTTCATCACCGCTGACGGGGTCACGTACCAGTACACGATCACCACGACCCGGACCACTTCCTTCCGGCAACCGGCCTCCATGGCGGCACAGCGCGCCGCGGTCCCCGGCTCGCCCGGTGCCGTGCCCCTCCGGGCGATGATCACCGTCACCACCTGCCTCACCCCCGAGGACGACGCGGCGGGCAACTTCTGGCGCGACGCCCAGAACAATCCCGAACACCGCCTCGACAAGATCGGCGTCCTCACCTCGACCAAGTCCTGACCGTCGAGGCCCGTCGGGACCCGCGCCTGAGTTCGCCGGTCTCCGGACCGCGGGGCCGTGTCCCGGTCCGCGGTGCGCGAACCGGGAAGGGTGTTTTCCCCTGAGCCGCGTGCCTGCGGGGTGTCGGCACGGCGGGAGGGGTTCCGTCCGATGCCGGTGCGGGTGACCGTCACCGGCATCGTGGGAAGGAGGAGAGCGGGCCCCGTTCAGCCGTCCCAGGCGGGCAGGTAGGCGCCGAGGAGGGCGAGTACCAGCACCCAGGCGGCGAGCGTCACCGCGGCCGCCCCCACGCGCGGCAACATTCGGTCGCCGTCCTCGGTCGCCCCGTCGGCTCTCCTCGGGGTCGGCACCCGCGCGCCGGACAGGGGCGGGGCCGTCCGCCGGGACCGGCCCCCTTCCGAATCGACCCGTTCGGTGGACGCCGCTTCCCCGAACTCGGCGGCCGTCGGGCGGGGAGTCGCAGCGATGCCGTGGGCCGGTCCGGCGCATCCGGATGAGCCCCGGGCGGGTGGGGCGGCCGGGCGGGGCCGGCCGTCGGCGTGTTGGGCGAGTCCCTGGAGGAAGCGCCGGTAGGCCTCGCGGCGCTTCCCCGTCGGTGTGGTGCGTCCCGACTCCCAGGAGCGGACGGTGGCCGGCCGCACGCCGAATGCGAGGGCCACCTGTTGGGGCGTCAGCTCCCACGCCTCGCGGAGCCTGCGGCGTTCTGCGGGCTCGGGGAGGAGGAGACGGTGGCCGGTCGAGCGGGTCGACGGTCGGGACAGCGTGTGCGAAGTCGTCATACCCGTAGGACAATCCTTCCGGTCGTCCGTGACGGGGGTGGCCCCGGGTTCACCCGTATGCAGCACCGGCGTCGACGTGCGACCCCCTGGGGCATGTCGGTCGGCGAGCGCCCGTCCACCTCGCGGCACACCCCTGGGGGCGGCCCTCGCCGGGGGAGCTCGCCCGCACGCCTTCGAGGCGCCGCCGAACGACAGCCACCCGCCCGAGCTCCGGATGCCATGGCCCCGCCCTCCGCCTCATCCCGCCCTGGTGCGGAACCCGGCTTCCGCCACCACCGCGGCCCGTCCGTGGAGCGGGGCAACCGACTTCCCGGTGCCGGGTCGCACCCCGGCACCGGGTGCGGCCCGCCGTCGGCGGGCGGGGGCCGGGGAGCCCCCGTGGAAAGGGCTCCGCTCAGGTGGGGGGATGCTGTCGCGGCGGCGGGTCGTGCTCGGGCAGGAGCCCCAGGATGTCGAGGAGCGTGTGCAGGTCGGCGCGGTCGGTGGCGTGGGCGGCGACGGCCCTGCGCGCCGCCGCGCGGTCGCCCTTTCCGAACGGGGCGAGCAGGGCGGGGTCGTCACAGCCGAAGGGGTCTTTCATTCCGCTGATGCGACCAGGATCCCGGCCGATCCGCAGCCCGGCTTGCTCCAATCGGCCGCCGCGCGGCCCCGCGCAGGGTCGGGTGGTGCGGTCGACGGGTGCCGCGGCCGTGCGGGTCACCATCCGGCCGCACCTCGATGCCGCCCTGCCGGGCACCCTCAGATGATGTGGATGCGCTCCAGGGCGCCGTCCGTGTCGCGGATCATCAAGTCGTTGCCCTTGGCCCGCTCGCGCTCGATGAACCCGAGGAGCAGGACGGCCCGGTTGATGACGTCGGACTTGCTGACGCCGCTCTCGGCCGTGAGTTCCGCGACGGTGGTGACCGCCGGCGGGCAGAGCGTCACCGAAAAGCGCTCGCTGTCGGGATGGGAGGGGAGTGCGTCCATGGCCTTGCCTTCCATTCGAACCATTACTGCACCAATAATGCACCGGCTGTGTGCACCGTCGCACCGCATTTACATCGGTACTGCGCGATCGAGGCATCCCCACGGGAGGAGAGGGCTGGAACCGACCGCTTCCCGGGGCAGCGTGGACGGCATGCAGACCGTCCTCGGCGCGATTGCTCCCGCTGCTCTTCCTCCTCCGGGCGCGCCGGGACCGGCCGGGGCGCGCTCCTGGCGCAACGGCTCGACATCGGCCCCCGCACCGTGCGCCGCGACATCGACCGGCTGCGCGAACTCGGCTGTCCCGTGGTCGCGTTCAAGGGGCCCGACGGCGGTTGACGGCTCGACGCCGGCGCCGAACTGCGGCCGCTGCTGTTCGACGACGAGCAGGCCGCGTGAACTCGCTGCCGGCGCCAACGCGACGACCTTCGTCGCGGGTCGCTCACGGGGCGGGGGCGCCTCGGGGGAGTGGCCCTGTCGTGGCGAGGTGATTCTCGACCTGCCCGTGTCCGTGGTCTCCCGACACGTCCGGGACGGGCTCGTCGAGCCGATGGGCCCCGGCCGGAGCCGGCTCGTCCTCGGCTCCTGGTCGTGGTCCGGTCCGGCCCGGCCGCCGTCCTCGGCGGGCTCGACACCGGCATGGAGGTGATCGGCCTCCCGGAACCACGGGAGGCCTTCGCCCGTCCGGACCGTCGCCAGGGCCTGTCGTCAAAGTCCCGTCGTCGCCCGGAGGGCGGCCGGACAGCACCCACCCGACATGATCGGGCACAGGATGTCGGGTGCGGCCAGGGGCCCGTTGCCTAGCGTGGTGATCGCAAGAAAGGAAGGTGACCGGGCGTGTTGGACCGACTCAACCAGGTCATGGAGCACATCGAGGACCACCTCGACCGACCCGTCGACGTCGCCGAGCTGGCGCGCGGTGCGGCGACCTCGGAGTACCACCTGCGCCGGATGTTCTCCGCCCTGGCGGGCATGCCGCTGTCGGAGTACGTCCGGCGGCGGCGCCTGACCGTCGCGGGCGCCGAGGTGCTCGCCGGCCGCGAACCACTGCTGGACATCGCGGTCCGGTACGGATACGGCTCCGGGGAGGCGTTCGCGCGGGCGTTCCGCACCGTGCACGGCGTCGGCCCGGGCGAGGCCCGCCGCACCGGCACCCCGCTGGTCTCCCAGGCCCGGCTCACCTTCCGTCTCACCGTCGAAGGGAGCAACAGCATGCGGTACCGCGTAGTGGACAGGGCGGCCTTCACCGTCGTCGGATTCAAGGCACGGGTGCCCCTGGTGCACACTGGCCCGAACCAGGCGATCATCGAGTTCGTCCGCGGCATCGACCCGCAACGCATGGGGCCGGTCGCAGCCCTCTCCGACCAGGAGCCGCAGGGCGTCGTGGCGGTCTGCGACGATCTCGATCCGAGCCGCGCGGAGGGCACCGAACTGGACTACTACCAGGGCGTGATCACCACGGCACCGCCCCCGGAGGGAACCACCTCCCTGCCCGTACCGGCCGGGATCTGGGCCGTGTTCACCACCTCGGGACCGGCGCCCGAGGCCATCCAGTACCTGTGGCGGGACGTGTTCACCCAGTGGTTCCCCTCCAACCCGTACCGGAGCCGCCCCGGCCCCGAGATCCTGCGCACGCACTTCCACCCGGAGACCTCCGAGGCCGACGCCGAGCTGTGGCTCCCGGTGGAACGGGAACCGGGACGGGGCGGGGCCGGGCCCGCCTCCGGCCCCATCGGGGAGGCGGGTGAGTCAGGCCGCTGATCGGCGGGTAGTCGTCCTTCGAACGGATTCGGAACGGCCGGCGGTCAGGGGGTCGCGCACATGTCCCGGAGCAAGGTTCCCGACTACGTGACCGGCAGGCACGGACCGCACTGGACGCACTCCCTGCGCGCGGCACAGCGGGCGGGCGCCGTGATCGTCGCCGACGAGTCCGGCGAGCCCGTCCGCTACGCACCCGCGGACGGCGGCCCCGGCCGGTTCCGCCCCTGGATCGACGCGCACGGCACCCGCCACGACAGCCACGACGTCCACCCCGAGTGGTGACGGGCCCCGGGAGTCCGAGCCGCGGACGGCCGCGTCGCGGACGGCCGCGCCGGGTCAGCGCTGTGAGCGGTACGCGCGCATCGCAAGGGGCATGAACACCGCGGCGATGCCCACGGCCCACACCAGCGACCACATGATGGGCCGACCCGCCGGGGTCCCGAGGAGCAGCCCGCGGACGGCGTCCGACAGTTGGGTGACCGGGTTGACCTCCACCCACGCCTGAAGCCACCCGGGCATCGTGTCCACGCGGGCGAAGGCGCTGCTGGTGAACGTGATCGGGAAGATGAAGGTGAACGCGTAGACCTGGACCTTCTCCGGGTCGCCCGCCACCATTCCGATGAGCACCGCCGTCCACGAGACGGCCGCGGCGAACACCAACAGCAACAGGGCCGCGGCGAGGAACCCGGCGAGGCCCCCCGTGACCCGGAAGCCCAGCACCATACCCAGGACGATCATCAGGACCATGGCCCACAACTGCTTGACCAGGTCGGCCGCTATCCGCCCGAAAAGAGGCGCCGACCGCGCGATGGGCAGACTGCGCAGCCGGTCGAAGACGCCCTTCGTCAGGTCCGTGTTGAGGGACATGGCCGTGTAGGTGCTCATGAAGAGGGTGTTCTGGACGATGATGCCCGCGAGCGCGTACTGGAGGTAGTCACGCGGTGAACCCGCCATCTGACCACCGAAGACGTAGGTGAACAGGAACACGAACATGATCGGCGTGATGCTGTAGTCGACGAGTTCCAAGGGGTTGTGCTTCACCGAGACCAGGCTGCGCCACGCCATGGTGGCGGTCTGTCGCACGGCGGCGGCCGGGTGCACCCGACCGCCCCCGCCCCTCTCCCGGGCGACCGTCACGCCGGTCATGACGGGCGTCCCGTACGCATGGGCGTCCCGTCGGGGTCCGCGCCGGAGCCCCGAGCACCCGCGTCGTCCGTGTCGGCTTCGTCCGTGCCGCCGCCCCCGGCGCGGGGGGCGAGGTCGGGCGGGGGACCGCCGGGCACCGCGCGATGGCCGGTGAGGACCATGAACACCTCGTCGAGCGAGGAGCGTCGAAGGGTGAGCTCGCCGATCTCGATCCCCTCCCGATCCAGCCCGCGCACGACCGCCGGCATCAGCCCCGGGTCCGTGACGGGCACCGTGATCCCGTCGCCCTCGATCTTGGTCTGTGGCCCGGCCCGCTCGCTGATCAGCGCGTGCGCCGCGCCCAGATCGGCCGCCCGGACCGGACGTAGTTCCAGCACCTGACCGCCGACCTGCGACTTGAGGTCGTCAGGGGTGCCGTCCGCGATCACCGTTCCCTTGTCGATCACCACGATGTGATCGGCGAGCCGGTCGGCCTCGTCCAGGTACTGGGTGGTCAACAGGGTCGTCATGCCCTCGGCGACCAGGATCCGCAACATGTCCCATACCTCGCCGCGGCTGTGCGGGTCGAGCCCGGTGGTGGGCTCGTCGAGGAACAGGACCTGTGGTCTGCCGACAAGGCTGGCCGCGAGGTCGAGGCGCCGTCGCATCCCTCCCGAATAGGTCTTGGCGGCCCGTCCCGCGGCGTCGGTCAGGTGGAACCGGTCGAGCAGTTCGGCGGCCCGGGCCCGGGCGTCCCCGCGCGGCATGCCGAGCAGCCGGCCGATCATGAGGAGGTTCTCCGTACCGGTCAGGTTCTCGTCCACGGCGGCGTACTGGCCGGTGAGCCCGATCAGGGACCGGACCCGGCCGGCCTCCCGCACCACGTCGAACCCGCCGACCTCGGCGCGCCCCGAGTCCGGCAGGAGGAGCGTGGCGAAGACGCGGACCGCGGTCGTCTTGCCCGCGCCGTTGGGACCCAGCAGGCCGCACACCGTGCCGGCCGGAACCTGAAGGTCGATGCCGGTGAGTGCGCGCGTCTCCTCGAACTGTTTGGCCAGGCCTTCGGCCCGGATCGCGTGCCTCATGGGACCACCTGATTTCCCCGCGGGAGCGTCGACGCCGCAAGCGCCGATCGTTCTTCCCACTGTGACCCATGCCACCGACAGTGCGCTTCCCCGCGGCCCCGCGGACCCGGTTCCGGGACCTCAGGACCGGGGACGCCGACGTAGCGCGGTGTGCACGAGGCAACCCGCCGCCGCGCCGATCGCGTACCAGAACAGGTCGGGCGCGTTGAAGGTGGAACCGAGGACGAGACGGGCGACGACACTGCGCCGGGACAACTCCGCGGGCAGCGGGCCGAGCTGCAGGAACTCCACCGCCCAGCTCGCGGCCAACGCCACCGCCGCCGCCCGCAGGGGCGTCGCCCGCGGAGCGGCCATGACGACGAGCGCGAGCAGGAGGACGGTGTACAGCGCGTCCCCGCCGTACTTCGCGACGTCCCCGCCGGCCACGGACCTGAGCCCGAGGCCCGTGCCGACGGTGACCAGAGCGGCCAGGGCGGCAGCCACACGGATCCGCGTCGGGTCGGTGGCGGGGCGGTCGGGGCGCGCGGACGTGAAGATCACGCGATCATCCTGCCGGACGTCCGCGTGCGGACCGGAGGGGGAGCGCCTGCGGGCCGGGGCGTCCCGGTCAGTGGCGGCCCCTCCACCGGGCGATGAGTTCGGCGGGAGTCCGGGGTGAGGGGTTGCGCTCGGCCGGCCACTCCTCCTCGGGCGTGAGCGGCACGCTCGGCATCAGGTAGCGCATGCCGTCCTTCTCCAACACGCACAGGGGCTCGCCGCCAGGGATGTCGGGGCGTTCCAGACGGACCAGGAACCCCTGCGGGCGGGAGCCCGGGACCTCACCCCGCAGAACGGTCGCCGCCGAGCGGCTCGTCCGCCCCGCGACCACGGTCTTCCCGTCGACGAGGACCTCGGCGTGACGGTGCCGGAGGTCCCGGACGACGGTGATCGAGTGTCCGTCCTGGTCCAGGTGGAAACGGTGACGGTCCACCACGACGACCTCCCGGGGGATGTGCCTGCCACACCAGCCTAAGGGCTGTCCCGTGATCCCCGGCGGGCGCACGACGCCGGCCACTGCACCCTCGCCGCGTTGTCGGAACGCCCGAATACGACCGATACGAGGACGCTCCTCCGCCTTGCGAGGCACCGCATCCGACGCCGTGCGCCGATCCACCGGGGATCACGGGACAGCCCTTGGGGCGCCCGAGGCCCCGGCGTCCCGACGCCCCTGCGCACCCGACGTCCCCAGGGGCGTTGAGTACGGGTACTCAGGCGTGGCGCGCGCCGTCCGACCACGATGGTGATCACCACGCACGGCGGCGTCATCGGCACCCGCGCCGCGAACTCCCGAGGAGAACCATGCGTTTCCCGCGCACGTTCATACGTCTGACCTTCTGCAACTGGCTCTCCGGCCCCTACCTCGGGCTCGCCTTCCTCCTCCTGCTCGTCGGCGCCGGCGACGACGGGAACCAGGCGGCGGGCCTCCTCGCCCTCCTGCTGACGGCGCCGACCGGAGCCGTCCTCATCGGAGCCGTCAACTCGGCCGGCCCCGGGGCGCAGGGAGACGCGGCGATCTGGATCGCCCTCGTGGCCTCGTACCTCTTCCAGGCATTCCTGCTCGGCCTCCTGGCGCGGGCCGTGCGCCGGGGCCTCACCCGGGGACGGGGCGGCTCGGCCGCCGGCGAGCTGCCCGTCATCGACTGAGCGGGACGGGAGGCCGCGGGCGGCGCGGGCCGCGACGGGTTCAGTAGCGCAGCGCCCTGGCGGTTTCGGCCTTCGCCGTTCCCGCGAGCTTGTGGGTGCTGCGGGCGACACCCTGCCCCGTGCCGTTGCCCGCCACGTCCGACACGGTCAGCACGACCGTGTCGAGCCGGTTGCCGCTCTCGTCCTTGTAGTCGACCTGCACCGCGAACGACTTCTTCGAGGCATCGGTGTTCTTCACCGAGACGGGGACGACCGTGTACCCCTCGCCATCGGTCGTCACGGTGCCCAGCGTCACCTCGTCCTTGGCGTCCACACCGTTCTTGATCTCGCCGAACTTGTCCTGGGCCACGGCCGCAGCCGACGACGCGGCGTCCGCGGCGGCGGACGCCGCGGAGGACACCTTGGCCCCGGCCGATTGCACGGCCGACGCCGCCTTCGACGCGGCATCCGACGCCGAGCCCGTCCCGTCGGAGCATCCCGCCGCACCGCAGACCGCCATCACGATCACCGCACCCGCCACCAGACCACGCCTCACCACGACCACCAGCCTCTCCACGACACTCTCCTTGTCGCCCATCCAACGTCCCTCCGCGCCCGCGCCCCGGTCGACCCGGCGACGCAACCGGGTGAACGCCCGACCGGCCGCCGCGCCGGCGAGGAGGCGGGTGACGGGGCGGGCGTGGCCTCAGCCGTCGGTCGCGGGACGGACGCCCGGGTCCGGGTCGCGCCACATGGACCACAGGGTCGGACCGTCGTCCGGCAGCCGGATCTCTCCCGTGACGCGGAATCCGAGCCCCTCGTAGAAGGGAACGTTGGACGCCTTGCTCGACTCCAGATAGGCGGCCTGCCCCAGGCGGTCGCAGTCGGCGAGCTGCTGGCGGACCAGGGCCGAACCGATGCCCGCGCCCTGGCAGGCCGGGTCGGTGCCCAGCGTCGGCAGGTACCAGTGCGGGGCGTCGGGGTGGGCCTCGTGCACCGCGTTCTGGACCTCCGCGGCACGCCGCAGCCCGCCCGGCCCGAAGACGCGCAGGTACGACGGCATGGCGGCGAGTTCCCGGACCGGGTGGGTGCTCCAGTGTCCCGGCGCCGACCACAGAGCGGCTCCCAGCAACCGCCCGCCGCCGGTCGCGGCCACCCGGACCGCGCCCGTACGAGGCCGGAGCTGCCGTTGGGCCAGCCGGAAGTAGCGGGCGACCCGGGGTTCCCGGTCGGACGGGCCGGGGAGCATCCACTCCATGACGGGGTCGTCGGCGAAGGCGCGGGCGAGCAGCGTGGCGACCGCGCCCGCCTCGCCCCGACCGGCGCACCGGATGCCGTACCCGGTGGACAGCAGCGCTGTGCGTGCGTTCATGGGGCCACGGTAGGGAGCGGGCCCGGTCGCCCCGGCCGCGTGCGCGGGGACACGCCGGGCGGGACCCCCAACGTGAGCCCCGACGCGTCCGGCGGATGCAACGGAGCACGACGCCCGGCCGGTGTCGTCGGCCGCTTCCCGACCCGTCCGGCGTGAAGCGGGGGGCGGGGGCGTACCCGTCGGCCGGGCGGCCGGGGCAGAATCCACCGTGTGATCATCACCGCGCGCGAACTGAACCGGGCGACCTTGAGCCGCCAACTACTGCTCCGACGCGAACCGTTGACCGTTGCCGAGGGGGTGCGACGAGTGGTCGCGCTCCAAGCGCAGGAACCGGCCTCGCCGTACCTGGCCCTGTGGAACCGGCTCGCCGACTTCACACCGGCCGAGCTCGACGGCGCGTTCAGCGACCGGTCGGTGGTCAAGGCGACCCTGATGCGGATCACCTTGCACGCCGTGCACGCCGAGGACTACCCGACGTTCCGCGCGGCGATGCAACCCACCCTGTACGCGTCCCGGCTCGGCTCCCGCTTCGCCGAGGCGGGCCTGACCCCGGCCGACGCGGACGAACTCCTCCCCGAACTGATGGAGTTCGCACGCCGGCCGCGCACCTCCGCGGAGATGCAGGCCTGGACGGAGGAACGGCTCGGCGCGGAGAGACGGGACGGGGCGTGGTGGGGGCTGAAGGGGTACGCGCCGCTGCACCACGCCCCGACCGGAGCCACCTGGTCCTTCGGCACCCGCCCGTCGTTCGTCGCGGCCGGAGCCGCCTCGGACCCCGCGACCGGCCCCAACCCCGTGCCCGTGCCGGCGAGCCGAGAGGTGGATCCCGGAGCGCTGCGCGCCCTGATCCTGCGCTACCTGGCCGGGTTCGGGCCCGCGTCGGTCGCGGACGTGGCGCAGTTCGCCCTGGTGCGGCGGACACACGTACAGGCGGCGATCCGGGCCCTCGACGGCCTGGTGGAGCCGCTCCCGGGGCCCACCGGCGAGACGCTGTTCGACCTCCCGGGCGCCTCCAGGCCACCCGCCGACATTCCTGCGCCACCCCGCCTCATGGCCATGTGGGACAGCACCCTGCTGGCCTACGCGGACCGTGGCCGGGTGATACCCCCCGCCTACCGGCCGCTGGTGATCCGGCGCAACGGCGATGTCCTGCCGACCCTGTTGGTGGACGGCCACGTCGCCGGAGTGTGGCGTCCCGTGGACGGCCACGTCGAGGCCACGGCCTTCCACCCCCTGTCGTCCGCCGACTGGGACGGACTCGCCGAGGAGGCCCGCTCCCTGACGGCCCTCCTCGCCGGCCGGGACACGGCCGTCTACCGCCGCTACCACCACTGGTGGTCGAAGCTCCCCGCCTCCGAGACGCGTCTCCTCCGGCCGTAGCCCATGACGCCGGGGACCCCGGAACCGGGCGCGAGGCACCCGCTTCGCGGCGGACGGCCCGATGGTGCCCGGAGCCGCAGCGCCATGCATCGTGCGGCCGTGCGGAGAACGTGCGGCCGGCGGATGGCTCCGCGCGGGCGCGGTGGCGCACCATGTTGGTTCCATCGGCCCCGTGGTGCGGGACGCGCGACCCCGCACGCCCACCTCTGCGAAATCCGGGTGAACCGCACACCATGACCGAAGCACCTCTCGACATCGAGGCACTGGCCGCGACCGTCCTCGCCGCCGCCGCCCGGCGGGGGCGAGCCGTCCTGCTCGGCATCGACGGCCCCGGCGCCTCCGGCAAGAGCACCCTCGCCGCGCGGCTCGCGGACCGGCTCGGCCCGGCCGTCGTCGTCCACATCGACGACTTCCACCTGCCCTCGGCCGCACGCCACCGCGCCGACCCCCTGGCCGTCGCCGCCCACTTCGACCTGCGGCGGCTCCACGAGCAGGTGCTGCGCCCCGCCGTCGCGGGAGCCGCCGTGCGCTACCAGCACTACGACTGGGACCGGGACCGCCTCACCGGGTGGACGTCCCTCCCGCCCGGCACCCCGCTCGTCGTGGAGGGCGTCCACGCCCTCCACGCGGACCTGCGCCACGTCTACACCTACCGGCTGTTCTGCGACGCACCCCGGGCACTGCGACTGAGCAGGGGACTCGAACGGGACGGGGAGGAAGCCCGCTCGCTGTGGGTCGACGAGTGGATGCCGGCCGAGGACCGCTACCTGGCCGCCCACTCCCCGCACCGCCATGCGGACCTCGTCCTCGACACCCCACCGGACCCCGCGGGCCCGGACACCGACCGGGGGAGGAGCGGGCGGACGGGGCCCGCCCGTTGACCCGGCCGCTCCGGGCGACCACGGTGCCTCCGGAACGCCGACAGGGGCGGTCGACGTGGTGTCGACCGCCCCTGCCCTACTGCTCCCGCACTACGACTGCTGCGGTTCTACTGCTCCGTGTCCGCCGGCCTTGCGCTGCCGGCGCGGCTTCAGTTGGTGCCGAAGTGCCCGAACTCGGCCCACTCCTTCTCGCCCTCGCTCGCGCAGGTCGAGGTGTAGGCCGGACCGAACGCGGCCGGCACGGCGGCGGCCGACGAACAGGTCGACGCGAAGCTCTTGTGACCGCCGGAGAAGTACTCGCTCTCGACGCCGTCGTTCGCCAGGGCAGCGCCGGCGCCACCCAGCAGGATGCCCGCGGCCAGGACGGAGGCGGTGAGGGCAGAGCGCATACGCATGATGTCTCCCAAGAGGATCTTTGGATGACGCGCCAGGAATGGTGCGCGTCGGCCGGTTCAACGTCACGGAAAGGTCACGGGAAACGGCACTTCACTCCAATGGCCCGCACCGGTCCTGACGAGGCCCGCGCCGGCTGTGTCCCCGCAGCTCCGGACGGATCGGCGGGCTGTTGGATCAGTCCCGCAGGAGCAGCACCAGGGCGGCCAGCACGACGGCCAGCGCGAGCGCGAGGATGCCGTAGGACACCCGGTGGTGACGGAGCACCGGCAGGAACCGGTCCACGGCGAAGCGGCCCGGCCCGGTGAGGGCGAGCGTGACGGCGGCGGCGGTGATCAGGGCCTCGAACTCGACCCCCTCCATGCCGACCACGTCGCCCGCCCACTTGGTGGTGATGGCATTGATCATGATGCCGACGACGGCGGCGGCCGACAGGGGGGTCAGGAGACCGAGGATCAGGCCCACCCCGCCCAGCGTCTCGGTGAGGCCCGCGATCGCGGCCATGGTTTCGCCGGCCGGGTACCCGGCCTTGCTGAAGAACATGCCCGTGCCCTTGACGCCGGGGCCGTCGAACCACCGGAACAGCTTCTGGGTTCCGTGGACGAACATGATCGCGCCGAGGACGAGGCGCAGGACGGGCAGGCCGACGTCGAACGGGGTGGTGGTGTTGCCGGTTCCGGCGAGGGGGGCGACGGGGTAGGCGGTCGTGGCCATCGTGGACCTTTCTGTCGGGGGAGTGCTGCCAGCCGTGCCCACAGTGACGAAAGATCGCCTGAAATGCCCGGCACGGTGATGTGCGAGTCGCCGTCCGCCCCGGCGACCCGGCCCCGACCACCCCGCTCCCGGGGTCTCACACCGACGTGCGCGAACCGCTCCGGCGGCGGCCGCTGCCGACAGGGCGAGCAGCAGGGTCAGGGCCGCCGGCGCACCGCTGAAGGAGACCGGCGCGACGAGGGGCAGGCCCGCGACGAGGACAGCAGGCGCCGCGCGCAGTCGGGCGAACGCCGGCCGCCCGGCCAGCAGCAGCCCGGCCACCAAAGGTACGGCCGAGCGCAGTCCGTCGAGCGGGTAGGGCAGCTGCCATCGTGCCGAGGCGACGATCAGCACCGCGGTGGCGGCCGGCGCTCCGGCGACCATGGCCGCCGGGCGCAGGCGCAGCGTCGGACGCGGGTCGGGCGGGCAGAGCGCGGGCAGGAGTGCGAGCAGGAGCAGTGGCCCACCGGTAGCGGCCGCGAACCGCTTCAGCGGTGGGCAGCCCGTCAGGGTGGTCGACGAGAGGAGGGGCGGCGCGCGGGGAGGCTCCGGTGGAAGCCCTGCAAGCGACGTCGCGGCACACGTTGTGGCACATGTCGGCCCGGCCGGGCTCACAATGAACTCATGTGGTCACGAAGGGTGTTCGGGGACGGATTGCGGGCCGAGTTGGGCACGCCGAGGAACCCCCGCAGACTGGGCAGCAGCCCCCGCTCGCGCGTGTGGCGCGTCGAGTTGGCCGGGGCGACGGCGGTGGTGAAGCAACTCGTCGACGGGCCGCAGGCCGACGACCGGTATGCCCGCGAGGTCACCGCCCTGCGGCTCGCCGCCCGCGCGGAGGAGCCGGTGGCGCCCGCGCTCCTGGCCACCGATCCCGCCGCACGCGTCCTCGTGCTCGAACACCTGGAGCACCGGCCGCCGTCCGAGGACTGGGCCGTCGCGTACGCGGTGGCACTGGCCCGCCTGCACGCCACCGCCGGCCCGGCGGACGCGGGGGCGCTGCCCCGGTGGCGCGGCCCCGACAGCGCCGACATCGACTCCTTCCTCGCACTGGCCGAGACCCTCGGTGTCCCGGTCGCCCCCGGCGTGCGGGGGGAGCTCGACGCACTCGTGGACCGGCTCGGTCGGGCTCCCGGCCACGGCCTGCTGCACGGCGATCCCTGCCCCGGCAACGACCTGCACACCCCCACCGGAGTCCGGTTCGTCGACTTCGAACAGGCATCACTGGGCAGTGGCTTGATGGAGCTCGCCTACCTCCGCATCGGATTCCCCACCTGTTGGTGCGTCACGGCGACGCCGACGGCGCTCCTGGAACGCGCGGAGAGTGCCTACCTCGCGCAACGGCGCCGCTCGACCGGCTCGGAGATCGGGGCCGCCGAGTTGCGCGACGGTATCGCCGACGCCTGCGTCGGGTGGCTGCTGCGCGGTGACGCGCTCGTCGAGCGGGCCCGTCGCGAAGGCGCCGACCACCTGGCGCGGATACCACGCCGGGACTGGAAATGGGGCACTGCGACGGCACGCCAACGGCTCGTCCACCGGCTGGGCGTGGTCGCCGGGACGGTGGCCCGACGGCCCGCTCTCGCCGGTGTGGGCGGCTTGGCGGGCGCCATGCGGCGACACGCCCTCGTCCGGTGGCCCGCAATCCGGTCGGTGCCGACAAAACGGCCGTAGTACCCGCCCGCGGGCGCCGTCCATGATCCCCGTCCGAAATTCCGTGCTCGTTGCTCTCTGGTGATGGGCGGTTCCGCCGTGTAGCTTCAGCTCAGCTGTCGTGGTTCGCAGTCCCTGCCCGCGCCCTGGCGTGGGCGTTTTGCTGTGCAGTGCCGGACCAGGGCGATCACCTCCGGGTCCGCGCGGTGCGGATCCGACATCGACTGAGAGGCATGACCATGGCCAGCGGAACCGTGAAGTGGTTCAACTCCGAAAAGGGCTTCGGCTTCATCGCGCAGGACGGCGGCGGTCCCGACGTCTTCGCGCACTACTCGAACATCAACTCCACCGGCTACCGCGAGCTCCAGGAAGGCCAGGCCGTGACCTTCGAGATCACGCAGGGCCAGAAGGGCCCGCAGGCGGAGAACATCACCGCCGCCTGATTCACGTCACAGGTGGTCACCGCCCCGGAGCCCACGGCTCCGGGGCGGTCCCGGATCCACGGCCCGACGTACGGTCCGGTTCCGGCGGGGCCGGTACCCGACCCGGTCGGGACCCGCTCGAAGCCCGGTCGAGGGTCGCTCGCGAGCCGTCTCCGGGCCAACACCCTGCGCCGGGCGCCGTGGGGGTGACACCATCCGTGCCATGGCAGCTGACAGCGGCGCCGCCTTCGAGGTGGGCCAGACGGGACTCATCATCCCGATCCCCGAGGCGGAGCCGACCCTGCGGGGGTGGCGCGACCGGCTCGATCCATCGGCCGAGGCCGGGGTACCGGCGCATGTCACCGTACTCTTCCCGTTCCTCGAAGCGAGCCGACTGGACGCACGGGTGGACTCCGCCCTCGCCGACCTCGTGGGCCGCCACCCCGCGTTCGACCTGCGGTTCGCGACCAGTGGGCGTTTTCCGGACGTGCTGTACCTCGTGCCCGAACCCGACGCCCCCCTGCACCGACTCACCCGGTCGATCGTCGAGCGCTGGCCGGAAGCCCCGCCCTACGGCGGCCGGTTCACCGAGACGGTGCCACACCTGACCGTCGCCCAGGGCCAGGAGGACGCCGTCCTGGACGTGATCGAGGCCGACCTCGCCGGCACCCTCCCGTTCACGTCACACGTGTCGGCGGTCGAACTCATGGTGTACGACGGATCACGATGGCGGGAACGAGCGTCGTACCCGCTCGGCCGCTGAACCCGGCCCGGGCCCACTCCCTCAGTCGGAGAAGCGGCCGCAGAGCCAGTTGCCCGGTTCCGAGGGGTCGTCGCTGGTCCAGAACTGGACCCAGAGCCGCGCGAACTCCTCCCGACCGAGATGGCCGTCGCCGTTCGGGTCGAGGAGCTCGAAGACGCCCGTGAGGTCGGTGGGCTGCCCGTTCCACGTCTCGACGAGACCACGGTGCTCCTCCGGGGAGATGCGGCCGTCGCCGTTGGCGTCCACGGCGTCGAAGACGGTGTCGGCCGTCGCGGTGACGTCCGACACCATCGCGGGGAGCTGATCGACGAGGGACAGCAGTTCGCCCATGTCGACCGCGCCGTCCCCGTTGGCGTCCCCCGCGTCCAGCAGCGCCGCCCACCAGCCCATCAACAGGGCCTCCACCCGCCTGCGCAGGTCCGTTCCCGGCCCCACCGCGGGCAGCCGGCTCCAGCGGTCGACCAGCGCGGTGAAGTCCTCCTCGCGCAGATAGCCGTCACCGTCCGCATCGAACGCGGCGAACATCCCCCTGAGCTTGCGCTCCTGAAACGCACTGGCCACGAGCGGCCTCCCTCGACGCCGAACCGAACCGTGAACGCCGCCCGCGCCCCGGCGGGCGGCGCGGGCAACTATAGGTCGGCGCGCACACCCGCTCCCACGGGTACACCTGGACGAGCGTTCACCCCTCCGACCGGGACCCGCGGGTGTGGAACGGCGGCGGGACGTGGGCGGGACGCCGGTCCGGACGGTCGGGTTCGGCGACCATGCCCAGGTCCTCACCGGTGACTCGCCGGTGAACCGACGGCACGGGTCGACGGAAGGGCCGCGAGGCGCCCGGTCGTGCATCGGTCCGGTATCGGCGAGCGCTTGGTCGTGCATCGATCCGGCGGCGCGGGGCGTGTCAGCCCGGGGGTCGCGCTCACCCCACGGACGTCTGACCTATCGTTCCTGACAGATCACCGCCCACCGGCCCCACCCACCACCGTGCCCACCCCCACCGGATCCGCCGTCCGTCCCGCCGTCCCACCAGGAGCCGTCCGCACGTGTCCTCGCCCGCCCACCCCCCGGCCTCCCCGCAACCCGTGCGCGTGCTGCTGGTGGAGGACGACGACCTGATGCGCCGGTCCTTCACCGTCGCCCTGGAGCGGTACGGCTACCGGATGCGGACCGCCGCCGACGGGCTCACCGGGCTGGAACTCTTCCGTGACGAGGAGTTCGACCTGCTGGTCCTCGACGTGATGCTGCCCGGCCTCGACGGCATCGGCCTGTGCCGCAGGGTCCGCGAGACCAGCCTGGTGCCCGTCCTGATGATGTCCGCACGGGGCGACGGCCTCGACGTCGTCGCGGGTCTGGAGGCCGGTGCGGACGACTACGTCGTCAAACCCGTCGACACCTTCGTGCTCGTCGCACGGCTCCGCTCGCTGTTGCGGCGGGCGACATACGCCCCGATCCCCGCCCCCGGACCGTCGGCCGCGCAGGAACCGCCACCGGCCGCGGGTGCGCTGCTGGTCTTCGGTGACCTGACCATCGACACCGGCGGGCTGGAGGTGCGCGTCGCCGGCAGCCCGGTGGCGCTGACCCCGACCGAGCTGAAGCTGCTGCTGGAGTTCGCGGCTCGCCCGGGGATCGTGCTGGAACGGCACACACTGCTGCGCGACGTGTGGGAGTACGGCTGGGACGGCGACAGCCGGGTCGTGGACCTGTGCGTGCAACGGTTGCGCGGCAAACTGGGCCGCGACCGGATCGAGACGGTCCGCGGCTTCGGCTACAAGCTCAGGCGCTGACGCCGTGCCCCCGTCCGTCCCCGCCGGCCGGCGCCGTGTTCCGCTGCGCTGGAAGATCGCCGCGCTCGCCGCAGCCACGGCATGCCTGGTCGTGGCCGCCGTGGCCGTACTGGTCCACCTGTGGACCGCGCAGGACATCCACCAGCGGGCCCAGGCACAGGCCCTCAACACGCTGTACGCGGCCATGGACGTCCATCGGCGCACCGGAGCCCTGACGGAGGGCGCCGAACTCGACCCGCCCGAACTGCCCGCGTCCCTGCGGCACCCGGCGGACGGCGACCGCCACACGGCCGACGACGACCACGTCGACGGGAACCTCGGCCCGAGCGTCTGGGCCGCCCAACGGGTCGGCGGCCCGGGCGGCGCGGTGCTGGCCTACCGCGTCAACATGGGCCCGGACCTGCACGAACTGCGACGCCTAGACATGACCATGGCGGTGGCCTCGCTGCTGGCCCTCGCGGCCGCCACCCCCCTGGCCGTCTACGGAGCGGGGCTGCTGGCCCGGCGACTGCGCCAGGTCTCCGAAACAGCGGGCCGGATCTCCGCGGGGGACCTGGACGCCCGGACCGGACCCACCGGGGGCCGCGACGAGGTGTCCGACATCGCCGCCACCGTCGACCTGATGGCCGACAGCCTCAGCCGACGCCTGCGCGACGAACGCCGCTTCACCGCGGACGTGGCCCACGAACTGCGCACCCCCGTCGGCGGGCTGCTCGCCACCGTCGACCTGTTGCCCGCCGGTGAGACCGAGGACCTGCTCCGGGCACGGGTGCGCGACCTGCGCGGCCTGGTGGAGGACCTGCTGGAGATCTCCCGGCTGGACGGCGGAACCGAGCAGCCGGTCCGCGTCCGGGTTCCGCTCGGCGCCGTCGTCACGGAAGCCGTGGCACGGACCGGACTGGAGACGGAGGTCACCGTCACCGCCCCCGGGACGGCACCGGCGGTGCAGACCGACCCGCGCCGTCTCGAACGCATCGTCGGCAACCTCGTCCTCAACGCGCACCGGCACGGAGGAACCCCGGTGCGCGTCACCGTCGAGGGGCGGACCGTCGTCGTGCGCGACCACGGCCCCGGCTTTCCCGCCGACCTGCTGCGCCACGGCCCCCGCCGCTTCCACACGGGAGCCACTGAGCGCGGCTCGGGTCACGGCCTGGGGCTGACCATCGCCCTGGGACAGGCCCGCGTCCTCGGTGCCGACCTGGAACTGGACAACGCACCGGAGGGCGGAGCCGTCGCCACCCTTCGGCTTCCCGCCTGAGGGACGTCGCGACCGCTACGGGGCCGAGCGGCAGCCGATACACGACGACCCGGACACCCGATACGTTCCCCGGACACCCTTCGAAGTGCACGTGCCGCACCCCGCGCACCCTCGTGCGCCGCGCGCGTCGTCCGCACCTGAAACATCGAAGTGGAGTCCCCGTGACCGTCGACCCCTCGGCCCCGCACACACCGTTCCCTCCGCACGCACCGTTCCTCCCGCACGCGACGGCGACCGGCACCGCGGCCGCCGGCACCACCGACCTGACGAAGGTCCACGGCAGCGGCGACACCCGCGTCGTCGCCCTGGACCGCGTCAGCGTGTCCTTCCAGGAAGGTGCGTTCACCGCGATCATGGGGCCCTCCGGCTGCGGCAAGTCCACCCTGATGCACTGCGCAGCCGGGCTCGACTCGTTCACGTCGGGATCCGTCCGGATCGGTACGACCGAACTCGGCACGCTCGACGACCGGCAGCTGACCCAACTGCGCCGCGACCGGATCGGGTTCATCTTCCAGGCGTTCAACCTGCTGCCGACCCTGACCGCGCTGGAGAACATCACCCTGCCCCTGACCATCGCCGGGCGACGCCCCGACCGGCAGTGGCTGGACCGCGTGGTGTCCATGGTCGGCCTCTCGCAGCGGCTCGGGCACCGGCCCGGACAACTGTCGGGCGGGCAGCAGCAGCGGGTCGCGGTGGCCCGGGCCCTGGTGTCCCGTCCCGCGATCGTCTTCGGTGACGAGCCGACCGGAAACCTCGACTCCCGTTCCGGGGCCGAGGTGCTCGGCTTCCTGCGCGACTCGGTGCGCGAGCTCGGCCAGACCGTCGTCATGGTCACCCACGACCCGGTCGCCGCCGGATACGCGGACCGCGTGGTGTTCCTCTCCGACGGTCGGCTGGTCGACGAGATGACGCAGCCGACCGCGGACCGGGTGCTCGACCGGATGAAGGCGTTCGACGCCCGCTCCCGCACCAACTGACACCGTCCGGCACCGGCCGATCGACGCCGCACGGCAGCCGCCGACGGGTCGCCGTCGCCTGCCGCACCGTCCTCCGGATCCCGCCCGAGAGCCACCCGCCCGACAGCCACCCGCTCGCAGCCGCCGAGCCCACATCCCAGGATCCGCACCCCATGTTCCGTACCGCCCTGCGCAACGTGTTCGCGCACAAGGCCCGCCTGCTGATGACCGCCTTCGCCGTCATGCTCGGCGTCACCTTCGTCTCCGGGAGCCTCGTCTTCGGCGACAGCCTGAGCCGGGCCAACGCCGCCCGGGCGACCGACGGCTACGAGCGCCTCGCCGTCAGTGTCTTCCCCGAAGGATCCCCCGAGAGTTCCCCCGAAGGTTCCCCCGCCGGCGCGGGACCGGCCGGCGTCGACGCCGGCACCGTCGCCACCCTCGCCGAGCTCCCGGGCGTCGCCCGCGCCGCCGGCCGGGTCGACGGGTTCGCCGCCGTCGCCGGCCGCGACGGCCGCCCGATCGCGAACGACACGGCCCACCGGGGCGCCAACTTCGCCCCGGGAGCGAACGGCACCGACCCCGCCTACCGGTTCGTCCGGGGCTCCGGCCCGACGGGTGACCACACCATCGCCCTCGACGAGGCCACCGCCAGGAAGGGCGGCCACCGGGTCGGCGACAGCGTGCGCGTCGGCACCGACCAGGGCGCCGCCTCCTACACCCTCAGCGGAATCTTCCGCACCGACGGGACCAAACTGCCCTCCGGCGGCAGCCTGACCCTGTTCCACGAGGCCACCGCGCAGCGGCTCTTCCTCCGGCCCGGCCACTACGCGACCATCGAGGTGACGGCCGCGCCCGGCACCGACACCGTGCGGCTCCTGGCCCGCGTCGAATCCGTGCTCCCCCCGAACACCGGCGCCGCCACCGGCGCCCAGCTCGCCCGGATCCAGGAGAACCTCGCCACCAACGACAGCGACACGATGAGCCAGATCCTGCTGGGATTCGCGGCGGTCGCCCTCTTCGTCGCCACGTTCCTCATCTCCAACACCTTCACCATGCTCGTCACCCGGCGGACCAGGGAACTGGCCCTCATGCGGGCCGTCGGAGCCTCCCGCCGACAGGTACGACGCATCCTGCTGGCCGAGTCCGTCCTCGTCGGTGCCCTCGCCTCCGCGGCCGGCCTCGCCGCCGGCACCGGGGTCGCAGCCCTGCTCCGGACGCTGTTCGCGTCCTCCGACACGCCGTCCGGCCCCCTGGTGCTCACCCCGGCCACCGTGATCACGTCGCTGCTCGTCGGAACCGCGCTCCCCACGATCGCCGCATGGCTTCCGATCCGCCGGGCCATGGCCATCCCGCCCGTCGCCGCGCTCGCCGCGGCCGAGCCCGCGGCGCCCGCCCGCACCGGTTCGCTGCGCACCGGCATCAGCGGCGCCCTGCTCCTGACCGGCGCCGCCGCCTCGCTGTACGGGGCGATCGGCGCGGGCGAGGACGCCCGCACGGTCATCGGCCTGGGGGCGGCCCTCACGCTGAGCGGGGCGATCGGCTTCATCCCGCTGCTGTCCAGGCCGTTCGTCGCCCTGCTCCGGCCGCTGCTGACCCGCCTGTCCCCGGTGCACGGAGACCTCGCCGCCCGCAACACCGTCCGCGACCCGCGCCGTACCGGCGCCACCGCCGCGGCGCTCGCCATCGCGCTGACCCTTGCCGCGGGGCTCTCCGTCCTCGGGGCCTCCGCCGCCCAGTACCTCGACCGGGCGACCACGCACGACTTCACCGCCGACTACCTGATCAAGCCCGCCGAAGGCGGCATGCGGATGACCCCGAGGACCGCGGAACCCCTGAAGAAGCTGCCCGGTGCCGCGTTCAGCCCGCTCAACCAATCCACCGCGTACCAACTGGCGGGCGTCCCGTCCGTACTGACCGGCGTCGATCCCGCCACCATCGGCCGGCTGCTCCGCTACGACGTGATCGAGGGCTCCCTCGACTCCCTCGCCCAGGGGCGGATCGCCGTGGCCGACTTCAAGGCCGAGAAGGCGGGCTGGCACGTCGGCCAGACCCTTCCCCTGCGGCGTGAGGACGGCGGGCAGGGCGACGTCACCATCGGCGCCGTCTACCGGGCCGACGAGCAGAGCAACCTGCTGCCCAGCATCACCGCTCCCGACGCCCTCGTCGCCCGCTACGACCCCAACCCGAGCACCGCCGCGATCCTGCTGGCCACGGACGGGGGTCCCGGCCCGACCGCCCTCGGGAACGTCACCCGCGCCCTCGGCGACAACCCGGCCCTCGCCGTCCTGGACGAGTCCGGCATCCGGGAGCAGGAGAGCGGATCCATCGGGGAGCAGCTCAACGTCTTCTACGCCCTGCTGGGCATGGCCCTGGTGATCGCCGCGCTCGGCATCGCCAACACCCTCGCCATGTCCGTCCTGGAACGCCGCAAGGAGATCGGGACCCTGCGGGCCCTCGGAATGGATCGCTCCGGAGTGACCCGCATGATCCGACTGGAGGCCCTGCTCCTCGGCGGACTCGGCGCCGGCCTCGGTACCGCCCTGGGCGTCTTCCTGGGCTGGGCCCTCGGGCGCACCCTCCAGGAGAGCGTCGTCGGCTACACGTTGGTGATTCCGTGGGGGCGCCTCGCCCTCGGTGTGCTCATCGCCCTCGCCGGCGCGCTCCTCGCTTCCCTCTGGCCGGCCCGCAGGGCCGCCCGTGTCGACATCCCCGCGGCGACGTCGGCGCAATGACGGGGGCGCGCCGGGCGGGGCGGGGCACCGGCGGGTCACGGCGGCCGGCAGGGCCGACCGCCGGCCCGAACGGGAGCGGGCCGGTCGGTCGGGCCCGTCCGGTGGTCCGGTCAGGCGGGCTCACCCGTCCGGTGGGCCGTGAGGAGCAGGTACTCCCACTCCATGACCCCGTCCCGGGTGTTCTCCTCGGCCAGCGCGTCCAGTGCGCGGTCCAACGCCGCCACCCGGTCCACGTCGTCCCCGAGGGCACGGTAGACCGCGATCGTCGGCCCGTAGCAGGCCTTGAAGAACGTGCGGAAGGCTCCCGGCTGCGGGAAGGCGTCGATCCGTACGGTCCGACGTCGGGCGTCGACGTCGGTGACACGGTCGCCGAGGAGCTCGTACACGTGCTCCTCCTCGCCCCAGAGGGGCGGAGGCTGCGCTCCCGGCGGTGGGGGCGGAGCGTACGGTTTCATCGTCGCGAACATGCGGCCGACGAAGCCCTGCGGCGTCCAGTTCGCCAGACCCACCGTCCCCCCGGGGCGGCAGACGCGCACCAACTCGTCGGCGGCCACCTGGTGGTGCGGGGCGAACATGACCCCGAACGAGGACATCACGACATCGAACTCCGCGTCGGCGAAGGGCAGGTGCTCCGCGTCCGCCTCGCGCCACTCCAGATCGACTCCGCGTACCCCGGCCAGGTTCCGGCCGATTTCGAGCAGCTCGGGGGTGAGGTCGCTCGCCACGACGTCCGCCCCCACCAGGGCGGCGGGAATGGCGGCGTTTCCCGCGCCGGCCGCGACGTCCAGGACCCGGTCACCCTGCCGCACCCCGCACGCCCCGACGAGCTCGGCACCCACCTCCGGGATGACGTGCGAAGCCACGGACGGATAGTCGCCCCAGGCCCACATGGCCCGGTGGCGGGCCTTCAGCGCGTGATCGGCCCCGACCGCTTCGTTCCCCTCGGACATGACCCACCTCCAGGGCTCGGACAGACCTTCATCCGAGGGTATGCGTCACGGGTCGGGGACGCAGTCCGACCGCCCCGGCCCGCGTGGGGCGGCGGTGGCGACGGGACCCGCCTCCCCCTCCGGGCGGTGTGCCCGGCGGACGCGGGTGAGGGTGGCGGGAGGGCGCGGACCCGGCCGTTGCCGCCCGGCCCGCGCCCGGTGCGGCAGGTCCGAACGCCGCTAGGGCCTGTCGTCGAAGTCCCGTCGTCGCCCGGAGGGCGGCCTCGCGGTGTCCGGTGCGTGCTCCCGGCGTGCCGGGCGGAAGCCCGCGTACTGGACGTACTCGGGCTTTCGCCCGGTGCGGCGGGAGTGCGTGCCGGACACCGCGAGGCAGACGGGAGTTCGACGGCAGGTCCTAGGCCCGCGGTGACCTCCCTCCACGTCCCCCTGTCAGATCCCGGGCCGGGGCGGGGCCCCGGTGTAGCGCCGCACGACCCCCTCCAGGTAGTCCACGTGTGGTCCCGCCAGGCCCGCCAACTCGTCCGGGGAACGCACGAACGCGATCCCGTCGAGCTCCGGATCGCGGCCCTCCGCCCGCTCCGCCGCCACCAGCGCGGTGAACCGCTCACGCAACTCCGCCTCCGGCCGGGGTGGCGCGAGGTGGGTCAGCCCGACGCTGCCGTGCGCACCGCGGGTGACCGCCCACAGCCGCAGTTCCGCCGGCTCCGCCTCGACCCCGATCTCCTCGACCAGCTCACGTGCCGCCTGACCCCCCAGCGCGGCCTCGTCCAGCACCTCACCGGCCTCCGGCGGCTCGACGGCCCCGCCGGGCAACTGCCACCGCCCGGGGGTGGCCGTCGAGGCCGACATCCGCGCCACGAAAACCCTTCCCTCGTCGGTGGGTTGAACCACGTTCACGAACAACGACGGCAAGTGCCGCGCACCGGGAACCCGGCGCAACACCCGATGCCGGTACATCACCGCGGCCCAGCGCAGGAACAGGGTGTCGGGATCGACCCGCCGGAGTTCCGAACATCCCACCACCGGTCCGTCGAACAGTGCCGGATTGGCCTGCACGGCCCTCTCCCACTCGCGGTCCCGCGCCGCTTCGAGGGCGGGGGACAGGGCGGGCGCCGCGCCCTCGGCCAGCCGAACGCGGCGAACGTCGTGGAGTTCCGGGCCCGAAGGCGGATTGTCGGTCATCCGGCTCATCGTAGGGGTGTCGACCCGTGTCGACCCGTCTCGCCGTGGACCCTGGACGGACCCGCCGGACGCGGCACGGAGGTCCGCGCGGGGTCGACCCCTCAACTTTTCTGATTGCGGGGCCCTTTGGGGGTGGCGCCCCTACGATCAAGCGCATGAGACCAGTGATCGCCCCCCTGCCGGGAGGCGCGCCCGCGCAGCTCGGCGGTCACCGGATCCTGGGTGTGCTCGGGTCCGGCGGCATGGGGACGGTCTACCTGGCCCGGCGCCGCGGCCGTCCCGTCGCCCTCAAGACCATCCGGCCCGAACTCTTCCGGGACGCCGACCTGCGCGCACGGTTCGGTCGCGAGGCCACGGCCGCGGCGGCGGTGCGCAGCCCCTTCGTCGCGGCGGTGCTCGGCTCCTCGGCGTCCGGTCAAATTCCTTGGCTGGCAGCCGAGTTCGTGCCCGGGGCCACACTCGCCGATGCCGTGCTGCGGCACGGCCCGCTGGTGGAGCCCGCCGTGTGCGTCCTGGCCGCCGCCCTCGCCAGGGCGCTGACCGCCCTGGGTGGCGCCGGTGTCGTGCACCGCGACCTCAAGCCGTCCAACGTCATACTCGGTGCCGACCGGCCCCGCGTGGTCGACTTCGGGATCGCCCGGGTGACCGGCGACGCGACCTTGACCGCGACCGGGCAGCGTCCCGGAACTCCCGGCTACATGTCCCCCGAACAGGTCGTGAAGGGACCCCTCGGACCGCCGAGCGACATCTTCTGCCTCGGCGCGCTGCTCGTGTTCGCGCTGACCGGCCGGCACGCCTTCTTCGACGGCGACCCGGTCCGCGCGGACTTCCGCATCGCCTACGAGGCCCCCGACCTCGCCGGAGTGCCGTCCGCCCTGCTCCCGATGGTCCGGGGCTGCCTGGAGAAGCGCCCGGCCGACCGGCCCACCGCCGCGGAGGTGACCGGCGAACTCGACCCGCAGGACATGGCGCTGCGCAGCGCCACCCGCTGGCTCCCGCCCGCCGTGCGTGCCGACGCCGCCGAGATCCGACGGGCCGCCGCCGCACTGGGTGCCGGACCCCGACTGCCGGCCCGACGCCGGCTCCTCGCCGGCGCCGGCGCGACCGTGCTGCTGCTCGCCGCCGGCGGCGCCACGGCCCTGCTGCGCCGCGGGGAGGACGGCGGCGCGGCAGGGCCGCCCGCACCCCGCTGGAGCGGACCGCCCGGCACGGTTCCGCAACCGCTGTGGACGTACGACGGCGCCGCGACCGAACCGGCCTTCGGGCCGGTCGGCGCCGACGGGGCCGTGTGGTTCGCGGACGGCGACGGCGGGGTGGCCCTGCACGATCCGGTGTCCGGTGAACGCCGCGGCCGCGGTCCGATCGCCCGGGCCCTCGTCGGCGGTCGCCGCCCGGTCGCGCTGGCCCCGGACGGCACCCTCCTCTTCCTCGACGCCGCCACCGGCGCGGTCCGTCACCGCGTGCCCGGCGGGGTGGGCGCGCTGCTCGCCGCCGACGAGGACCGGGCGTATGTCCTCGACGACGCCGGGCGGGTCGCCGCGCTGGCGCCCGCGGACCGGGGGGCACGCTGGCGGGTGCCCGCCCCGGTACCCGGTCCTGCGGTCGTCGCGGCCACCGGGCGGGGACTGCTGCTCCTGGCGTCCGTGACCGGCGGGATGGCGGCCCTGTCGGTCTCCGACGGCCGCCTCGCGTGGCGACGTCCCGCGGGCGGCGACGGCCGCTGGACGGCCATCTCCGCGCGTGTCGTCGTCGTGGGCGGCGGTGGCCACCTGGCCCTGAACTGCTTGGGCCGGTCCGACGGCGAACAGCGGTGGACGCTTCCCGCCGACGACCCGGCCGGCTTCGGCCCGCCCGC
The DNA here is from genome assembly GCF_055595445.1 of Streptomyces sp. NPDC040432. Classification (NCBI taxonomy): domain Bacteria; kingdom Bacillati; phylum Actinomycetota; class Actinomycetes; order Kitasatosporales; family Streptomycetaceae; genus Streptomyces; species Streptomyces sp. NPDC040432. The sequence continues at coordinate 444,739 of NZ_JBVIVP010000006.1, forward strand.
CCTCGTCGGCGACACCGTGTACGTTGCGGACGGCCGCCAGCTCCGCAGCATCGACGTGAACACCGGGGCGCCCGCCTGGACCGTCCAGGCAGCCGACGAACTGGCCCAGGACCAGGCGCCGTTGGTGTCCGGAGCCGCCGTCTTCGTGCCGCTGCGCAAACCCGGGCTCGGCATCCTCGTGGTGGACGCCGGGCGGGCGGCGGAGCAGTACGCCTTCGCACCGCCCCCCGCGGCGGGCGTCCGCGCCGAGACGCCCTGGCGGGGAGCGGTCGTACGGGGCGGCGTCGTCTGGCAACGCGGCAGCGCCGTCCGCGCCCTGCCGGGCATGTGACCGGTCCCGGCCCGGGGCCACGAGGGGAGGGGAAACGCGATGGGACGCGGACATCCGGAGGTGGGGTTGCTGCCCGAGGACCCGAGGGACACCGGGCCGTACCGGCTGCTGGCCCGCTGGCCCGGCCCCAGGTCGGCCCCGCCGGAGCACGGCATGTACGTGGGCCGCGACGGGGACCACGGGCACGCCGTGGTCTGCCTCCTGCCCCCGGCCGCGTACGCGGCCGTCGGGACGCTGCACCGTGCCCCCGTGCCGGGAGTGCCGGCCGTGCTGGACATGCGGACGGGGACCGTCCCTTCCTGGGCGGCCCTCGCGTACACCCCGGCCGTCTCCCTGGCCGACGTGGCGGGACGGCCCGGTACGGGGGCCGGGGTCCTGTCCCTGGAACGGTCGGTGGGGATCGCCGCGGAGGTCGCCGCGACCCTGGCCGCCCTGCACGCCAGGAACATCGGCTACGGCGCCGTCGCGCCCGAGGGGGTGTGGCTCACCACGGGCCGCCCCCTGCTGATGGCCCTGCACGCCTGCCGCACGCTCACCGGGTCCGGCGACCCACCGGGACCGGAGCCCGAACCGGGGCCCGGGTCCGAATGGGGACCCGGGCCCGAGCCGGCTCCGCAGCCCGAGCCGCGCGGTGTACGGGACCGGGACGGTCGGGCGCCTCGCCGGGCCACCGGGCCCGCGCCGGCCGAGCCGCGGAGCCGCGTGTCGACGGTTCCCGCCGCGTTCATGGCCCCGGAGGTGGCGGCCGGCCGGCCGTCCTCAGCGGCCGCCGACGTGTACGCCCTCGCCGTCCTGCTGATCCACACGGCCACCGGGACACTGCCCTTCGGGGACGGCCCGCCGCCCGTCCTGGCCTACCGGGCCGTCCACGACCGGCCCGAACTGCCCGCGCTGCCCGGCGAACTGGGCCCGGCCGTGGCAGCGGCACTGGACCCCGCCCCGACCGACCGGCCCACGGCCGCCGAGTTGCACCGGGCGATGGCGCTCCACGGACTGGAGACGGCCGGGCGTTCGACGGACGGGCAGCGGCGGCCCGCGGGGCAGGACGGTCCGTCGCCCCTGGCCCCGTTGCCGGGTCGGGTCGTGGCGGCCCTGGCCGTGCGCGCGCAGGAGATCGCCGACCTGGACACGGAGACCCGGGACGCCGACGCCCCGCCGACGGACACCCCGTACACGGACACCCCGGACCCGGACGACGGGCGCCGGGCGGCCGGTACGGCCTCCACGGACGACGCCTCACCACGGGGCGGCCCACCGGGACCCGTCGGCGGCCCGCACGCCGAACCGGTCCGCCTCCCGGAGGACGATCCGGACCAGCACCGGCGCACCGACCCGCACCCGCAGGGTGCCGAGAGCCGGCACGCCCCCATCGCGTCGCCGCTCCCGCCCCCCACCCGCCGCCGACTCCTGACCCACCTGATCGCCGGCGCGGCCCTCGGCGCCTCCGGCACGCTCGCCTGGTCCGCCCTCACCGGGGAGGGCGGCCGGCCCGGGCCGTCGTCCGGGGCCGGCGCCGCGACGGGCACGAGCCCCCGGGTGCCCGGGATGCCGCCGCCCGCGCTGTGGCGCTTCGACGACAACACGGCCCGTACGCGGCTCCTCCCCGTCACCGGCGCCGACCGCTTCCTGATGCTGCGCGGCGACGACCTGTACGGGCACGACCTGCGCACGGGCAAGGAGGTGTGGCGGATGCCCGAATTGAGCGGCAGCAACTCGCTCGCCCAAGTACCCGGAGACCGCTTCCTGGCGATCACGCGGGAGGGAATGTCGCTCTGCTCGCTGAGCGAGGGCCGGGCCCAATGGCTGCAACGCTTCGAGAACCTCTCCGGTGTGCTGGCCGTCGAAGGCACCACCGCGTGGCTGGTGGTGGCGGACGGCAACCCGTCGGGCGGTCACCTGCTGGCGGCCTTCGACCTGGACCTGCGCAAGGAAATGTGGCGCACGCCGCTACCGGCGGGCTTCGACTACGGATTGGCCGCCCACGTCGGCCCGCGGACCGTCATCGTGGAGGTGATGGTGCAGCCCCGGGAACTGTTCGAGAACATCACGTCCGTCCGGACGCTGGAGATCGCGGGATACGACCGGACCGACGGACGCATGCTCTGGAACCGCTCCTTCCGCGACGTCGACGCCGGCCCCTCCTCCACGGTGGACCCCGCGGCCGGCGGTCGGCTGTTCCTGCTCGCACGAGGCCACGCGCAGGCCCATGACCTGGAATCCGGCAACCGGCTGTGGGAATCGCAGGCCGTGGTCGTCGGTACGAACTGCCGGCCGCTCCTCGCCGGCGGCACGCTGTACCTGGCGGACGACGGCCGGGGCCCCCTCGTCGCCGTGGCACCGGACACCGGACGGACGGTGTGGACGCAGGAACTCGACGAGAAACTGGAGTGGTTCATGGTCGGCGGCCTGGTGACGAGCACGTCCGGACGCACCCTCTACCTGTCGACCCTGAACCAGATCACCGCGACGTCCCTCCCCTCGGGCAAACGCCTGTGGCAGGCGGGTCTCGCCGGGGTGGAGGCCCGCCAACCGTTCCAACTCGTCCCGGCACCCGGCGTACTGCTCGTCGCCCGACCCTCGGCGGTGGTCGCCCTCCCGGCCGACTGACCTTGCCCCGCCCATCCCCGCCACCGAAGCCTCCGCCCGCCCCGCAACCCCGTCGCGAAGGACCCCTCCCGCCATGTCCACGCTCCTGCCCCTCCTGCCCGACGACCCCGAACGGCTCGGCGCGTACACGCTCCTCGGCAGGCTGGGCGGCGGCGGCATGGGAACCGTCTTCCTGGCCCGCACCGCCGGTGGCCGGCTGGCCGCCGTCAAGACCGTACGGGCCGACCTGCGCGACCGGCCCGGCCACCGGGAGCGCCTGACCCTGGAGGCCGAGGCCGCGCGGTCCCTGGGCGCGGAGCACACCGCGGCGTTCCTCGGCGCGGACCCGGACACGGCGATGCCGTGGCTGGCCACGGCCTACCTCATAGGTCCCTCGTTGGCCGAGGCGGTGGCGGCCGGGGGACCGTTGCCCGAGGGGGCCGTCCGCGGACTGGGCACCGCCCTCGCCGCCGCCCTCGGTGCCCTGCACCGCGCCGGACTCGTCCACCGCGACCTCAAACCCTCCAACGTACTCATCACCGCGCAGGGCCCCCGGCTCATCGACTTCGGCCTCGCCCAGGCCCCCGGCAGCCCCCGGCTCACGGAGGCGGGGGCAGTGGCCGGCACACCGGCCTACATGTCACCCGAGCAGGCCCGAGGTGGGCCGCCCGGCCCGGAGGGCGACGTGTTCGCCCTGGCCGCCGTCCTGGTGTTCGCCGCCACCGGCCACGGTCCCTACGACGCCCGCGGCCGGCAGAGCACCCTGCAACTCCTGCGCGACGGCGCCGCCCCCGACCTGACCGGCCTTCCCGACGGGCTGCGCGAAACACTCGCCGCCTGTTTCTCTCCGGACCCCGCGCGACGCCCGCGCCCGGACGGCCTGTGCGATCGGTGGGGGCCGTTCGACGCCGGAGCGTTCGCCGACCTGCTGCCGCAACCGATCCTGACCGACCTGTCACGACGGATCGATGACGTCGCCACGGTCACCGCCGCCCCGCTGCGCGCCCCCGCCCCGCGACGCGCAGTCTCCCGCCGCACCGTGATCGCGGGTACCGCGGCGGCCGTCCTCACCGTGGTGGGCGGCGGCGCGGCGCTCCGGCTCACCGGCGCCCTCCCGGGCACGGGCGGGAGCAGGGGCTCGGGCAGTGGTTCCGGCGGTCCGAAGGCCACTCCCGGCCCGGGCCGCAGCACCCGCCCGCCCGGCACCCCGCCGGCCCCGCTGTGGTCGGTCCCCTCCCCGTCCTCCGCCACCCCGGCCGAGGCGATCGACGAGGTCCTGATCCACCTGACCGACGTCATGCGGGGCATCTCGACCGTCGACGGCCGGATCCTGTGGGAGGCCCAGACCGCCAGGACCCGTGTGGTCGTGGCCGGCAACCGGCTCGTGGGCCTCGTCTTCGACGAGGACGGCAACGCGAGCGCGGGATACGTGGATCCGCTGACCGGCCGGCTCACCGCCGACGCGGCCGGCCCCGCCGTCCTGGGCGAACTCGCCTTCACCACCGGGCTGCTGGCCGCCGACGCCGAATGCCTCTACCTCAAGGCGTACTACCGTGCCGGCGAGCAGGAGGACCAGCCCTGGCTGATCGCGTACGACCTGGGGGTACGGAAGGTGCGCTGGCGCCAACGCATCGAGGGCGCCGTCCTGGACGCCGACGACTCCCTCATGATGTCCGCGATCGTCTCCGGGGGCCGCCTGATCGCCTCGGATCCCGGGCGCATCCTGGCCGCCGACCTACGCGACGGCCACCTGTTGTGGGCGACCCGGGTACGGACCGACCAACAGGCGCTCACGCCGACCGAGTCGGGCGGCTTCAACCGTCCGGTCGTCTCGGACCGCCACGCCTTCGACTTCGAGGAGCGGATCACGGCGGTGGACCTGACGACGGGAGCCGTCGCCTGGAAGCTGGAGCCCGAGGGGACGAAACTGCTGAGCGCGCCGGTCTGGGCGAACGGCACGGTGTACGTCGCGGACGGCGCGTTCCATGCCGTCGACGCGTCGACCGGGAAGAAGGTGTGGTCGCACGACCCGGGCGCGTACGTCTCCATGCTGGCCCCACCGGCGCCGTTCAGCGGCGAGGTCTACGCGGCGGTCGGGGGCGGCGGGATGGCCGTCGTCGCGGTCGACGTCGCGGCACGCCGGACCGCGTGGACGGTGTCCGGGGGCGCCGTGAACATGCCGGACGGACCCAACATGATCGTTCAGCGCGGAAACCGGCTCTACCCCCAGGCCACCGACCGCATCGCGGCCCTCCCGCTGGACTGACCCGCCGCACCACGGTCCCCCGCAGGACGGGGGACCGCGCACCTGCGCCTGGTGACCGCCGCGGACCGGGGCCCGGGGACCGGTGCGGTGGACAGCAGGCCACGCGGCCGTCCGAACAGCAACGCCCTGATGATGCCGAGGGCGTCACCCCCACCCGTCCGGTTGAGGCGCGTCCCGCAGGGCAGGCGCGGGGCGGACGGCCGGCGGTGCCGGAACCCCGACCGGGACGAGAAGGACGAGACGAGGAGGTGGACCCGGTGCGCATCGCGTTCCTGACCGCGCTGGAAGGCGTGGAGGAGATCGAACTCACCGAACCCTGGAAGGCGGCCGAGAAGGCCGACTGGAATCCGCAATTGGTCTCGACGGGACCGGGCCGGGTGCAGGCGTTCCGCCATCTCGACAGGGCGGGCACGTACCCCGTGGACCACGTGCTCGCCGGCGGCAGTTCGGACGGCTACGACGCCCTGGTACTGCCCGGAGGCGTCGCCAACCCGGATGCCCTGCGCACGGACGAGAAGGCCGTCGGCTTCGTCCGCGACTTCTTCACGGCGGGCAAGCCCGTGGCGGCGATCTGCCACGCCCCGTGGACGCTCGTGGAGGCGGACGTACTGCGCGGCCGCACCCTGACCTCCTGGCCCAGCCTCGCCACCGACATCCGCAACGCCGGCGGCACCTGGATCGACGAACAGGTGCAGGTCTGTCACGCGGCGCCCGCGACGCTGGTCACCAGCAGGAAACCGGACGACCTGGAGGCCTTCTGCACGGCATTCGTCAAGGAGTTCCGCAACCACGGCTCCTGACGGCACGGGACCGGCTCCCGACGGCACCGCGCACGACCGCGCGACACCCGACGGACCGGTTCCGCACGTTCAACCCCCACCCGCACCCGCACAGCGACGGAGAAGCCATGGGCACCCCTCCCAACGACCCCGTTCCGCCCTCTCCCACCCCCGCCCCGGGACCCGGCCCCGGTCCCCAACCGGGTCCGCTGCCCGGGCCCGTGCCCGGACCAGGAGGCCCCGACCCGGTGCCTCCGGCCCCGCCGGCGCCCGGCCCGGACCCGCACCCCGCGCCCGCGCCGGGTCCTGACCCCTTCCCCCAGCCCGGTCCGCTGCCCGGCCCGGGACCGGCTCCGGAGCCGGTCACCTGAGCGCTGCGGCGGGGCTACCGGGCGCGGCACCGCGAGTGGCCGACGGCCGCGCGGGTAGGCGCCCCTTGACCCGGAGCCCGTCAAGTGGCCCGGCCCAACGAAACGGAGTGATCGGTATGCGCACCGCAGCGGCACGGGCGATGGGCCTGGCCACCCTCGGGTACGGAGCGGCGGTCGCCATCAGCCCCCGCGTGCTGGCCGGCCCCTGCGGCCTGTCGGACAAGGGCTCCTCGGCCCTGCTGATCCGGGCGCTCGGCGTCCGGGACGCGGTGATCGGCGCCGCCATGGTCGCGCTCCCCGAAGGAGCCGCCCTGCGTACGGCGGTCCTGTGCCGGGTCACGGTCGACGCCGGGGACGCCCTGCTGTTCGGCACGTTCCTGGCCGGCAGGCGGGAACGCTCCGTGGCGGCCGCCGCGGCCCTGGGCTGGGCGGCCCTGTGCGGATGGACGCTGACCGGTGACGGCCGGCAGGCCGCGCCGCTCGTCGAGGACGCCGCCAACGTCGCGGTGCGCGCCGCCCAATCGGTGTCCCGCGCGGAACTCTGACCACCCGCACTCGCGGCGGGCGGCGGGTTTGTCCGGCGACAGGCCGGGCAGCCGCGCGTCAACAAAGGGTAGGCCCCGGGACGGAGGCCGGAAATGTCAACAAGCATGCTGATCGTCATCATCGTCGTCGCTGTGATCGTGGTGGCGGCAATCGCCGCACTGGTTTCGATGCAGGCCCGACGACGCCACCTGCAAAGTCGGTTCGGACCGGAGTACGAGCGCGCGGTGGAGGAGCAGGGCGGCCGGATGGCCGCCGAACGAGACCTCCGCGCCCGCGAGGAACGGCACGACAAGCTCGACATCAAGGAACTGCCCGCCGAACGGCGGCAGCAGTACGCACAGGAATGGAGCGGCGTCCAGGAGCACTTCGTGGACCGCCCCGAAGGCTCGCTGACCGAGGCCGACGAGCTGGTGTCGCGACTGATGAAGGAGCGCGGCTACCCCACCGAGGGGTACAGCGGCGCCGTGCGCGACCTGTCGGTCGAACACGGCCGCACGCTGGAGCACTACCGGGCGGCGCACGGCGTCAAGGAGCGCAGCGGGAACGGACAGGCGACGACCGAGGAGCTCCGAGGGGCGATGGTTCACTACCGAGCCCTGTTCGAGGAACTGCTCACCGACCAGAGGAGCAGGTGACATGCGCATCCAGGACGAGAACGCAGGCCAGGGGCGGGGCGGCGAGCCCGGCCTGACCACCGAGGACCTCGCCCATCCGGGCGGCGCGGAACGCGGCCAGGCACCGGTCTACCCGGGCGAGGCGACCACCGGCTTCGGTGAGGGTGGAGCCCGCGACGCGGGAACCCGCGCCGACGAGTACGACCGGCCCGTCCCGGGCCGGCCCGACAGGGGCGCGGACCCCCTCACGGCGGACGCGGACGTCGACGCGACCGCGGACGTGGACGGAACCGCGGACCGAACAGCGGCCACGGACCGGAACGGCGTGCCTACCGCCACCGGCGAAGTCGGCCCGGCCGAGGACACCGACCCGCTGCTCCCCACCGGAGAGGCGGAGGGGTTCCGCAAGTCGTGGAGCGACATCCAGAGCCGCTTCGTCGACGACCCGCAGGAGGCCGTCAGGTCGGCGGACACCCTCGTCGCGGAGGTCATGCAGACGCTGGCCGGTTCCTTCGCGGCCCACAAGCAGGGCCTGGAAGGCCGGTGGGACCGGGGCGAGCAGGTGGCGACGGAGGACCTGCGGTTGGCCCTCCAGCACTACCGCTCGTTCTTCAACCGTCTGCTCAAGACCTGAGCCCGGCGAGGACCCCGCGCGGAAGCGTGGAACGGCCCCGGGGGGGGGGGGGGGGGGGGGGGGGGGGGGGGGGGGGGGGGGGGGGGGGGGGGGGGGGGGGGTGGGGGGGAGGAGGGGGGGGGAGG
>NZ_JBVIVP010000007.1:0-250810 GCF_055595445.1 Streptomyces sp. NPDC040432
CGTCAGCCGCATCCGCACCACCCTCGGCGCGGAACTTCCCATCCGGCAGCTCTTCGAGACCCCCACCATCGCCGGCCTCGCCACCACCCTCGACCAAGCAGCCGACGCCCGCACTCCCCTCACCCCACAACCCCGACCCGACCACATCCCCCTCTCCTACGCCCAGCAACGCCTCTGGTTCCTCCACCAACTCGAAGGTGAAAGTTCGGCGTACAACATCCCCACCACGCTCCGGCTCACCGGTCGCTTGGACGTCGATGCTCTGGGAAGGGCGCTCAACGATGTCGTCGCCCGGCACGAGAGCCTGCGCACCGTTTTCGCCGAGGACGAGGAGCACGGGCCGCACCAGATCGTGTTGCCGGTCGGTGAGGCCGTCGTGCCGTTCGTGGTCCGCGATGCGGGGCCGGAGGAGGTCCCGTCCCTGATCGCCGAGGCGACCGGTCGTGGCTTCGATCTGACGTCGGAGATCCCCATCCGCGCCTCGCTCTTCCGGATCTCCGACGAGGAGCACGTACTCCTCCTCCTCATCCACCACATCGCCAGCGACGCCTGGTCCCGCACCCCCCTCGCCCACGACCTCACCACCGCCTACACCACCCGCACCACCAACGGCTCAGCCCCCAACTGGACCCCCCTCCCCGTCCAATACGCCGACCACGCCCTCTGGCAACGCCAACTCCTCGGCAACGACAACGACCCCACCACCACCGCCACCCAACAACTCACCCACTGGAAAAACACCCTCCACGGACTCCCCGAACAACTCGACCTCCCCACCGACCGACCCCGACCCCCCACCACCACCCACCACGGCGACCGCATCACCTTCACCATCCCCACCACCACACACCAACAACTCACCGAACTCGCCCGCACCACCAACACCACCACCTACATGGTCCTCCAAACCGCCCTCACCACCCTCCTCACCCGACTCGGCGCAGGCACCGACATCCCCATCGGAACCCCCATCGCCGGCCGCACCGACGACGCCACCGACCACCTCATCGGCTTCTTCGTCAACACCCTCGTCCTCCGCACCGACACCAGCGGAAACCCCACCTTCAACCAACTCCTCCACCGCATCCGCGAAACCGACCTCACCGCCTACGCCCACCAAGACCTCCCCTTCGAACGCCTCGTAGAAGCCCTCAACCCCACCCGCACCCTCTCCCACCACCCCCTCTTCCAGACGATGCTGACGTTGCACAACACCGAGGGCGCGCAGGCACGTTCGGAGGTCCCGCGGTTCGCCGGGCTCACTGCCCGGGTGGAGGGATCGGAGGGGGCTTCGGCGCGCTTCGACCTGTCGTTCGCGCTGGCCGAGCGGTTCGGTGCGGACGGGGCCTGTGAGGGCATGTCGGGCAGCGTCACGTACAGCACCGACCTGTTCGACCGGGAGACCGTGCAGGGCATCGCGGACCGGCTGGTGCAGGTGATCGGTACGGGTGTGGCGCACCCCAACCGGCCGATCGGGCAGTTGGAGATCCTCAGCCCGGCCGAGCGGCAGTCGCTCCGCGAGTGGAGCGGGACGGCCGGGCCGGTGCCCGACGCCTCCGTGTCCCGGCTGGTCGAGCGGCAGGCCGCGCTGACCCCGGACGTGCCGGCGCTCGTCGTCGCCGGCACGGCTCTGACGTACTCGGATCTCAACGCGCGGGCCAACCGGCTCGCCCGACAACTCGTCGAGCGGGGCGCGGCGCCGGGCCGGTTCGTGGCGGTGGCGTTGCCGCGTTCCGTCGACCTGGTCGTGACGCTGCTGGCGGTCCTCAAGTCGGGTGCCGCGTATCTGCCGCTCGACCCCGGCTACCCCGCGGACCGCATCGCGTACATGCTCGACGACGCGGCTCCGACGCTCACCGTCACCGAGCCGGTCACCGCGGACGAACTGGCGGCGTACCCGGCCACCGATCTCGCGGACACGGAGCTGCGGACGCGGGTCCGCGGCGCGCACCCCGCCTACGCGATCTACACGTCCGGGTCCACCGGCCGGCCCAAGGGTGTCGTGGTGCCCCGGGCCGCGCTGGGCGCGTTCCTCGACTCGGTGGGGCGGCGCTTCGCGCCGGGTGTCGGGGACCGGCTGCTGGCGGTCACGACGGTCGGCTTCGACATCGCCGGTCTCGAACTGTTCCTGCCCCTGCTGCACGGTGCGACGGTCGTCCTCGCGGACGAGGAGACGGCGAAGGACCCGGCCGCGCTGCTGCGGACGGTCGTGGAGTCCCGGATCACGATGTTGCAGGCGACGCCCAGTCTGTGGCAGGGGTTGGTGGCCGCGGAGCGCGGCGAGCTGGCCGGGGTCCACGTGCTGGTGGGCGGTGAGGCGTTGCCGGTCGAGCTGGCCCGGACGTTGGGCGGGCGGGCGCGTTCGGTGACCAACCTGTACGGGCCGACGGAGGCGACGATCTGGGCGACGGCCGCCGAGGTGTCGCGGCCGGGGCCCGCGGGTCCGGTCATCGGGCGGCCGTTGGCGAACACGTCGGCGTACGTGCTGGATGCGGCGCTGCGCCTGGTGCCCGTGGGGGTGCCGGGCGAGCTGTACCTGGCGGGGGCGCAGCTGGCGGAGGGGTACCACCGGCGTCCCGGGTTGACGTCGGAACGGTTCGCGGCGGACCCGTACGGGCCGCCCGGTGCGCGGATGTACCGCACCGGGGACCTGGTGCGACGGGAGCGGGACGGTGCGTTGCGCTACCTGAGCCGTGTCGACCAGCAGGTGAAGCTGCGCGGGTTCCGCATCGAGTTGGGTGAGGTCGAGTCGGAGCTGGTGCGGCACCCGGGGGTCGCGGAGGCGGCGGTCCTGGTCCGTGAGGACCGGCCGGGTGACCAGCGGCTGGTCGGGTACGTCGTCGCGGACGGGCCGGCGCCGGCGCCGGCCGCGTTGCGGGACCTGCTGCGGCGCAGGTTGCCGGAGTTCATGGTGCCGACGGCCCTGGTGTTCCTCGACCGGTTGCCGTTGACGCCGAACGGGAAGTTGGACCGGGCGGCGCTGCCCGCGCCGGACCAGGCCGACGGGTCGGTCGGGCGGGGTCCGCGGGATCCGCGCGAGGAGATCCTCTGCTCGCTGTTCTGCGAGGTGTTGGGTCGGACGCGGGTCGGTGTCGACGACAGTTTCTTCGACCTGGGCGGGCACTCGCTGCTCGCGAGCCGGCTGGTCAGCCGGATCAGGACGGCTTTGGGCGCGGAGCTGTCCGTACGGCAGTTCTTCGAGACGCCGACGGTGGCCGGGCTGTCGGGTGCGCTGGATGCGGCGTCCGGTGCGCGGGCCCCGTTGGTGGCGCGGCCGAGGCCGGAGCGCGTTCCGTTGTCGCCTTCGCAGCAGCGGCTGTGGTTCCTGCGGCAGTTCGAGGGTCCGTCGGCGACGTACAACCTGCCGACCGCCCTGCGGCTGACCGGTGTCCTGGACCGGGAGGCCCTGGAGCGGGCGGTCGACGACGTGGTGGAGCGGCACGAGAGCCTGCGGACCGTCTTCGCGGACGACGAGCGGGGTTCGCACCAGATCGTGCTGCCCGCCGACCGGGTCCGCCGGCCGTTGCGGGTCACGGACGTGACGGCGGGGGAGCTGGAGGAGCGGCTGGCGGAGGCGACGGGTCACGTCTTCGACCTGACGGACGAGATCCCGTTCCTGGTCCGGTTGTTCCGGCTGTCCGACACGGAGCACGTGCTGCTGTTGCTGATCCACCACATCGCCGGTGACGGCTGGTCGATGGCTCCGCTGGCCCGTGACCTCACCTCGGCGTACGCGGCGCGCGGCGCGGGCGGGGCTCCGGTGTGGGAGCCGCTGCCCGTGCAGTACGCCGATTACGCGTTGTGGCAGCACGAGCTCCTCGGTGACGAGGCGGATCCGACCAGCACCGCCGGTCTTCAGTTGGCGTACTGGAAGGAGGCCCTGGCCGGGTTGCCCGAGCAGTTGGAGCTGCCCACGGACCGGCCGCGTCCCGCGACGGCCGGCTATGCGGGGGACCGGATCCCGTTCACCGTTCCGGCGGCGTTGCACGCCCGGCTGGTGGAGTTGGCGCGGGCGGCGCACGCGAGCCCCTTCATGGTCGCCCAGGCGGCGTTCGCGACGCTGCTGACCCGCCTGGGCGCGGGTGAGGACGTGCCCATCGGCACGGCGGTGGCCGGTCGTACGGACGCGGCGACCGAGGACCTCATCGGGTTCTTCGTCAACACGCTGGTCCTGCGGACGGACACGAGTGGGAACCCCACCTTCCGGGAGCTGCTGAGCCGGGTGCGTACCGCCGATCTGGCGGCGTACGCGCACCAGGACGTGCCGTTCGAGCGGCTGGTGGAGGCGATCAACCCGACGCGCAGCCTGTCCCACCACCCGCTCTACCAGGTGATGATCACCTTCAACAACACGGCTGAGCCGGTGCGCGAGGAGGACCGCGGTCGTGGCGCGGTGGCGGGTGGTGACGTCCTGCGGGACGCGACGCGGCTGGCCGCGCGGACGGGCGTCGCGAAGTTCGACCTGTCGCTGACGCTCGGGGAGAGCCACGACGCGTCGGGCGCGCCGGCGGGGATGCGGGGTTCGCTGGAGTACCGGACGGAGCTGTTCGACCGGGAGACCGTCGAGTCGATCATTTCGCGGCTGTTGGGCGTGCTCGGTTCGGTGACGGCGGATCCGGACCTGCCGATCGGCGGGATCGGTCTGCTGGATCCGGTGGAGCGCCGGCAGGTGCTGGAGGAGTGGAACGACACCGCCCGTCCCCAGCGGGAGGCGACCCTGCCGCAGCTGTTCGAGGAGCAGGTGGCGCGGACCCCGCTGCGCCCGGCGCTGTCGGCGGACGGGACGACCCTCACGTACGAGGAGCTGAACGCGCGCGCCAACCGGCTGGCCCGGCTGCTCGTCGCGGCGGGGGCGGGCCCGGAGCGGATCGTGGCGTTGTGCCTGCCGCCGTCGGTGGACATGGGGGTGGCGGTCCTCGCGGTGCTGAAGAGCGGCGCGGCGTACCTTCCCGTCGATCCTTCGGCGCCGCCGGAGCGGGTCGCCGTGATGGTGGACGACGCCCGGCCGGTGTGCGTGCTCACGGCGGGTCGGCTGCCCGAGGGGTTGTTCCCGGACGGGTTGCCCCGGTTGGCGTCGGACGGTCCGCAGGTGCGTGCCGAGGCGGCGGGGCTGCCCGACCACGACCTGGACGACGCGGACCGTACGGCGCCCCTGTCGCCGTGGCACGCGGCGTACGTGATCTACACGTCGGGGTCGACGGGCCGCCCCAAGGGTGTGGTCGTGGAGCACCAGCCGGCGGTGAACTACCTGGCGGTGTCGACCGAGTTGTATCCGGGGGTGGCCGGGCACGCGCTGCTGCATTCGCCGCTGTCGTTCGACCTGACGGTGACCGGGCTGTTCGCGCCGCTGCTGAGCGGCGGCTGCGTCCACCTCGCCGACCTGGAGGAGCTGCACGAGCGGCACCTGGCGGGCGAGGTGCCCGAGGGGCTGCCGCAGATCACCTTCCTGAAGGCGACGCCGAGCCACCTGCCGCTGATCACCGAACTGCCCGGGGTGTACGCGCCGAGGGGTGACCTGGTGCTGGGCGGGGAATCGCTGACGGGCCGGGCGGTGCGCACCGCGTTGGAGGCGCACCCCGGCATGACCGTGCTCAACGAGTACGGGCCGACGGAGACCATCGTCGGGTGCACGACCTGGCGGGTGGGTTCCCCGGAGGACCTTCAGGACGGGGTCCTCACCATCGGCCGGCCGTTCCCCAACACCCGGATGCTGGTCCTGGACCGGTTCCTCCAGCCCGTGCCGGTGGGTGTGCCCGGTGAGCTGTACGTCTCCGGTGTGCAACTGGCGCGCGGCTACCTGGCCCGGCCGGGGCTCAGTGCCTCCCGGTTCGTGGCGAACCCCTTCGAGGGGCCCGGTGAGCGGATGTACCGCACGGGTGACATCGTCCGCTGGAACCGGCGGGGTGACCTGGAGTTCATCAGCCGGGTCGACGACCAGGTGAAGATCCGCGGGTTCCGGGTGGAGCTCGGCGAGGTCGAGTCCACCCTGGCCCGGCATCCCGGGGTGTCGGAGGCGGTGGCGGTGGTCCGTGAGGACCGGCCGGGTGATCGGCGTCTGGTGGCCTACCTGGTGGCCGCCGAGGGCGCCGGCGGGGTCGCGGACGCGGAGGAGCTGCGGGCCTTCGTACGGGACGCGCTGCCCGACTACATGGTGCCGGCGGCGTTCGTGACGCTGGACGTGCTGCCGCTGACGGGCAACGGGAAGCTGGACCGCAAGGCGCTGCCCGCGCCCGACTACGGGCGGCGTTCCACGGGCCGGGCCGCGGGCAACGCCGTCGAGGAGCTGCTGTGCCGGCTGTTCGCCGAGGCCCTCGGACTGGAGTCCGTCGGAGTCGACGACGGTTTCTTCGACCTGGGCGGCGACAGCATCCTGTCCATCCAGCTCGTCAGCCGCGCCCGCGGGCAGGGCCTGACGATCTCCGTCCGGGACGTCTTCGAGCACCAGAGCGTCGCCCTGCTCGCCGAATCCCTGGACCGGGCGGCCGGCACGGGGACGGAAGGGGCGGCGGCCGAGGTGTTCGGGCCGACCGGGCCGGTCCCGATGACGCCGATCATGGGCTGGTTGAAGGAGCTCGGCGGTCCGGTGGCCCCGTTCAACCAGTCGGTGGTGGTGTCGGTGCCCGCCGGCCTCGACGAGGACCGGCTGCGGGGCGCCCTGCGGACCCTCCTCGACCATCACGACGCCCTGCGCCTGCGGGTGGCCCCGGACTGGACGATGTCCATCCCGGAGCCGGGTGTTCCGCAGGTGGAGGCCGTGTTGACCCGCCACCACGCGCCCGGGCTCGACGGGGACGCGCTGCGCACGACGGTCACCGATCTGGCGGCCGCCGCCCGCGACCGGCTCGACCCCGAGCACGGCCGGATGCTGGAGGCCTGCCGGCTCGACCGGGGTCCCGGGGCGGAGGGCCTGCTCGTCCTGGTCGCGCACCACCTCGTCGTCGACGCGGTGAGCTGGCGGTTCCTCGTACCCGATCTGGCCGCCGCGTACGAAGGCCGGCCGCTCGCCGAGGGCGGCACCGGTTGGCGGCAGTGGGCCGAGACGCTGCGCGGCCTCGCGGAGCGGCCCTCGACGGAGGCGGAGGCCGAGCACTGGCTCCGGACCCTGGACCACACGGCGGCCCTGGCCCTCGATCCGGTCCGTGACACGCACGCCGCGGCGGGCCAGGTCACCCTGGACCTCGACGCGGACACCACCGAGGCCCTCCTGACCTGGGTGCCGGGCGTCTACCACGCCGAGATCAACGACGTCCTGCTGACCGCGTTCGCCCTGGCCGTCGCCGACTGGCGGCGGACCCGGGGCGAGGACCCGGGCGCACCGGTCGTGGTCGACCTCGAAAGCCACGGCCGGCACGAGCACCTGGCGGCCGGCGCCGACCTCACCCGCACGGCCGGCTGGTTCACCTCGATGCACCCGGTGCGACTGAGCCCCCGCGTCGGCGGGGACTGGGCGCAGGTGTGGGACGGCGGTCCGGCGGCGGGCCGCGCCCTGAAGCAGGTCAAGGAGCAGCTGCGCGAGGTCCCCGGTGACGGGGTGGGCCACGGCCTGCTCCGGTACGTGAACCCGCGGACCAGGGAACGGTTCTCGCGGTTGCCCGCCCCCGAGTACGGGTTCAACTACCTGGGCCGGTTCACCGGCGCCCGCGGGACCGGGGAGGGCGGAGCGGCGCCCGCGTGGAGCGTGGTGGGTCGGGGCGTGGCCGGGCAGCACCCGGACACCGTGCTCGGGCACCCCGTCGAACTGGTCGCCGGCGCCCATGACACCGCGCACGGGCCGCGACTGCACAGCGTGTGGACGTACGCGGCGGGCGTACTGACCGAGGACGCGGTCCGCGGCCTCGGCGAAGGCTGGTTCAGGGCGCTGAAGGCACTGGTGGAGCACGCCCGTCGGCCGGAGGCCAGTGGCCTGACGCCGTCGGACGTGTCCCTCACCTCGCTCAGCGCGGACGACATCTCACGGCTCGAAAGCGAATGGGGTTCCCTCTGATGGCCAAGTCAGGTCTGGAAGACATTCTTCCGCTCTCTCCGCTCCAGGAGGGAATGCTGTTCCACAACCTCTTCGACGCCGATGAGTTGGACGCCTACAACGTCCAGGTCTTCATCGAGCTCGAAGGCCGCGTCGACGCGCACCGGCTGCGCGGCGCCACCACGGCGATGCTGCGGCGGCACTCGAACCTGCGCGCCGCCTTCCGGCACGAGGGCCTCAAGCGTCCGGTGCAGTTGATCCCCCGCGACGTGGTCGTGCCGTGGCGGGAGGAGGACCTGAGCGGGCTGCCGGAGGACCGGCGGGAGGCTGCGGCGGAAGGACTCGCCGACGAGGACCGCTGGACCCGGTTCGACCTGGGCAAGCCGCCGTTGATCCGGTTCACGCTGATCGGGCTGGGTGGGGGCCGTCACCGCCTGGTGATGACGAACCACCACATCCTGCTCGACGGCTGGTCGATGCCGGTGCTGCTGCGCGAACTCCTCACGCTGTACACGGTGCACGGTGACGTCACCGCGCTGCCGCGGGTCCGCCCGTACCGCGACTACCTCACCTGGCTCGACGCCCGTGACCGGGGGGCGGCCGAGACCGCCTGGACGGAGGCCTTCGAGGGGTTCACCGGCCCGAGCATCGTGGCGCCGGACCGGGGGGCGCTCACCTCGGCCCCGGAGCGGATCCACTTCGTGGAGGACGAGGCGTTCACCGCCGCGCTGACCCGCTTCGCCCGGTCCACCGGGGTGACCGTGAACACCACGATCCAGAGCGCCTGGGGCCTGGCCCTGGCCCACATGACGGGCCGCGGCGACGTGGTGTTCGGTGTGACCGTCAGCGGTCGGCCGCCGGAACTCCCCGGGATCGACACGATGGTCGGCCTGTTCATGAACACGCTGCCGCTGCGGGTGCGGCTGCGGCCGGCCGAGCCGCTCGCGGACCTGCTGCGCCGGGTGCAGCGCGAACAGGCCCGGCTCATCGACCACCAGTGGGTGGGGCTCGCGGACATCCAGCGCTGGGCCGGCTCCGGGGAGCTGTTCGACACGGCGATGGTCTTCGAGAACTACCCGTTGAACTCCAGCCGGGGTCGGCCGCCGGGTACGGACGCCGCCGCGGACCTCCCCACCGTCCTGAAGATCCACTCCCGTGACCAGATGCACTACCCGCTGGGCCTGCTGGCCCTGCCCCGGGACAACATGCTCCGGTTCTCGCTGGGTTACCTGCCGGACCTGTTCACCGCCGAGCGGGTCGACGAGGTGATCGCCGTGTTCCGCCGCGCCCTGCGGGCCATGGTCGAGGAGCCGCAGGTCCCGGTGGGCGCCGTCCGACTGCTGGACCCGGCCGTGCGGCGCACGGTCCTGGAGGAGTGGAGCGGCTCCGACTACGAGCCGGCCCCCGAACTGTTCACCGACCTGTTCGAGGAGCAGGTGGCGCGGACCCCGCACGCCCCGGCCCTGATCGCGCCCGACGACACCCTCTCCTACAGGGACCTCAACGCGCGCGCCAACCGGCTGGCGCGGCGCCTGGTCCAGCTCGGTGTGGGCCCGGACCGCCTCGTCGCGATCGCCGCGCCGCGCTGCGCGGACCTCGTCGTCGGCATGCTCGCCGTCCTCAAGGCCGGCGGCGCCTACGTGCCCGTCGACCCCGGCTACCCGGCCGACCGGATCCGGCACATGATCGAGGACTCCGATCCGGTGCTCGTGCTGACCACCGCCGAGGTGGACGTACGGCTGGGCCGGGAGAGCGGCGCCCCCCTGACGTTCGTCATGGACGATCCGATGCTGCCCGGGACGCTGCGGGAACACTCCGCCGCCGACCTCCGCGACCCGGACCGGGCCGCGCCCCTGGCCCCGCACCACCCGGCCTACGTCATCTACACCTCGGGCTCCACCGGCCGACCCAAGGGCGTGCTCGTCGAACACCGGGCCCTGTCGGCGTTCGTCAGGCACTGCCGGGAGACCCAGGCACCCGACGTGTCGGGCCTGTCCGTGATGCAGGCCTCGGCGTCCTTCGACCAGAGCGTCGGCTCGCTGCACGCCCCGCTGATCAGCGGCGGCTGCGTCCGGCTGTCGGACCTGGAGAGCCTGGCCGAGACCGCCGTCGCCGAACCGGACTTCCTGCGGGCCACGTTCATGAAGGGCACGCCGTCGCACCTGGCGCTGCTCGCGACCATGCCGGAGTCGGTGTCCCCGTCCGGGCTCCTCACCCTCGGCGGGGAGCAGCTCCTCGGCGAACACCTCTCACCGTGGCGCGAGTCGAGGCCCGAGGTGACCCTGGTGAACGTCTACGGCCCGACCGAGGCCACCGGGCACTGCCTGGAGCACTGGATCCGGCCCGGGACCGAGGTGCCGTCCGGGCCGGTGCCGATCGGCACCCCGCACCACGGGGTCCGGCTGTACCTGCTGGACGCCGGGCTGCGCCCGGTGGGGCCGGGCGCCGACGGCGAGGTGTACCTGGCGGGGGCGCAGCTGGCGCGCGGGTACCTGGGCCGGGGCGGGCTGACGTCCGAGCGGTTCACCGCCAACCCCTTCGGCGATCCCGGCAGCCGCATGTACCGCACGGGTGACGTGGCCCGCTGGAACGACGACGGGAAGCTCGTCTTCGTCGGCCGTGCGGACGACCAGGTGAAGCTGCGCGGGTTCCGCATCGAGCTGGGCGAGATCGAGTCGGCCGTCGCGGCCCAGCCGGGCGTGCTCCAGGCGACCGTCCTGCTCCGCGAGGACCGGCCCGGCGACCAGCGCCTGGTGGCGTACGTGGTGCCCGACCGCACGCTGTGGAACGAGGGCGTCGCGCAGGCCGGGCTCGCGGAGCGGCTTCCCGACTGGATGCTCCCGTCGGCGATCGTCGTCCTCGACGCGTTCCCGCTGTCCCCGAACGGCAAGCTCGACCGCAGGGCCCTGCCCGAACCCACCTGGACGGCGCGGTCCGCAGGGCGGGCGCCGCGCGGGCCGCGCGAGGAGATCCTCGTCTCCCTGTACGCGGAGATCCTGTCCGTGCCGCACCTGACGATCGACGACAGCTTCTTCGACCTCGGCGGCCACTCGCTCCTCGCGACGCGTCTGGTCAGCCGCATCCGCACCACCCTGGGCGCGGAACTCTCCATCCGGCAGCTCTTCGAGACCCCCACGATCGCCGGCCTCGCCACCGCCCTGGACCGGGCGGCCGACGCCCGCGAGCCGCTGACCGCCCGGCCGCGTCCGGAGCGCGTTCCGCTGTCCTACGCCCAGCAGCGCCTGTGGTTCCTCCACCAACTCGAAGGCCCCAGCCCGACCTACAACATCCCGACGACGCTCCGGCTGACCGGTCCGCTCGACACCGACGCCCTCGAAGAGGCCGTCAACGACCTCATCGGCCGGCACGAGATCCTGCGCACCGTGTACGCGGAGGACGAGCGGGGCGCGCATCAGGTGGTGCTCGGTCCGGAGCGCTCGCGCATCACCCTCGTCCGGGGCGACACGACCGAGGCGGACCACGAGCGGGACTGCGCGGCGGCGGCCCGGCACGCGTTCGACCTGACGTCGGAGATCCCGGTCCGTGCCTCGCTCTTCCGGATCTCCGACGAGGAGCACGTACTCCTCCTGCTCATCCACCACATCGCCAGCGACGCCTGGTCCCGCACCCCCCTCGCCCACGACCTCACCACCGCCTACACCACCCGCACCACCAACGGATCAGCCCCCAACTGGACCCCCCTCCCCGTCCAATACGCCGACCACGCCCTCTGGCAACGCCAACTCCTCGGCAACGACACCGACCCCAACAGCACCGCCACCCAACAACTCACCCACTGGAAAAACACCCTCCACGGACTCCCCGAACAACTCGACCTCCCCACCGACCGACCCCGACCCCCCACCACCACCCACCACGGCGACCGCATCACCTTCACCATCCCCACCACCACACACCAACAACTCACCGAACTCGCCCGCACCACCCACACCACCACCTACATGGTCCTCCAAACCGCCCTCACCACCCTCCTCACCCGACTCGGCGCCGGCACCGACATCCCCATCGGAACCCCCATCGCCGGCCGCACCGACGACGCCACCGACCACCTCATCGGCTTCTTCGTCAACACCCTCGTCCTGCGCACCGACACCAGCGGAAACCCCACCTTCAACCAACTCCTCCACCGCATCCGCGAAACCGACCTCACCGCCTACGCCCACCAAGACCTCCCCTTCGAACGCCTCGTAGAAGCCCTCAACCCCACCCGCACCCTCTCCCACCACCCCCTCTTCCAGGTGGTCCTCTCCCTGCAGAACACCGGTCCGCGCGGACCCGCGGCGCAGGCCGGCCCGGCCCTGCCCGGCGGGCTGACGATCTCCCGCGCCGGTGGCACGGCCACCGCCGCCAAGGTCGACCTGGGCTTCTCGGTGTCGGAGCGGCGCGACGGCGACAACGCCCCCGCCGGCATCACCGGCGTCCTCGACTACAGCACCGACCTCTTCGACCGCGCGACGGCCCGGGCCCTGGCCGACCGGTTCGTCCGGGTACTCGTCGAAGCCGTCGCCGACCCCGGCCTGCGGTTGAGCCACATCGACGTCCTGGGACCCGAGGAGCGCGGACGGGTCCTGTCGCAGGCGCGGGGGCCCGCGAAGAACCTCGTCCCGACCGGCTTCGCCGCGCTCTTCGAGGAGCACGTCCGCCGGCGCCCCGACGCCGAGGCCCTCGTCCTGCGCGAGGAGTCGCTGACCTACGCCGAGCTCAACGCGCGCGCCAACCGGCTGGCCCGGCTGCTGATCTCGTACGGAGCCGGTCCCGAACGCCTCGTCGCCCTGGCGCTGCCGCGCTCCACCGAACTGGCCGTGGCCGTCCTGGCCACCGCGAAGGCCGGCGCCGCCTTCCTGCCCCTCGACCCCGGACACCCCGCGGAGCGGATCACCGGCACGCTCCGGGACGCGTCCCCCGTCGTCCTCGTGACCACCTCTGCGACCGGCGGCACGCTGCCCGCCGCCGACGTGCCCCGGCTGGTGCTGGACGAGCCCGCGACGGCCGCCCGGCTCGCCGGTCAGGACGCCGACGACCCGACCGACGCCGACCGGACGGCCCCGCTCTCCCCGTTCAACCCGGCCTACGTCATCTACACCTCGGGGACGACCGGCCGCCCCAAGGGGGTCACCGTCACCCACGCGGGCCTGCCCGGCCTCGTCGACATCTTCACCTCGTACGCCGGGGTCGTCCCCGGCAGCCGGGTCCTGCACCACCTGTCCCCCGCCTTCGACGGCGCGGTCTGGGAACTTTCCATGGGCCTGCTCACCGGATCGACGCTGGTCGTCGCACCCCCGGAGACCGTCCCCGGCCGGGAACTCGCGGAGCTGGCGGTCCGCGCGTCCGTCACGCACGCCGCGATCCCGCCGGCGGTCCTCCAGCTGATCCCCGAAGGGGCGCTGCCCGCCGGGATGACCCTGGTCGTGGCCGCCGAGAGCTGCCCGCCCGAGCTGGTCGCGCGCTGGTCCGCGGGGCGACTCATGCTCAACTCGTACGGCCCGTCCGAGGCGACGGTCTGCGCGACGATGAGCGGCCCCCTGACCGGCGCGGTCACCCCGCCGATCGGCGGCCCGGTGGCCGACACCTCGGTCCACGCCCTCGACGAGGCCCTCCAGCCCGTGGCGCCCGGCGTGCCCGCCGAGCTGTACGTGAGCGGCCCCGGCCTCGCCCGCGGCTACCTGGGCCGGGCCGCCCTGACCGGCGAACGGTTCGTCGCGAACCCGTACGGCCCGCCCGGCAGCCGCATGTACCGCACCGGCGACCTGGTCCGGCGGAACCGGGACGGCCAACTGGAGTACCTGGGCCGCACCGACACCCAGGTCAAGCTGCGCGGCATGCGCATCGAGCCCGCCGAGATCGAAGTGGCCATGACCCGTCTTCCCGGCATCGCCCAGGCCGCGGTGCTGGTCCGCGAGGACACCCCGGGCGAGCGGCGGCTCGTCGGCTACGCGGTCCCGGAGAGCGGCTTCGTCCCGGACCCGGCGGAGCTGCGCCGCCGGCTGCGGGAGCTGCTGCCCGAGTACATGGTGCCCGGGGCGGTCACCGTCCTGCCCGCGCTGCCCCTGACGTCGAACGGCAAGCTCGACCGGCGTGCGCTGCCCGTGCCCGCGTACCGCACGCCCGGCGGCCGGGCCCCGCGCACACCGCGCGAGGACATCCTGTGCCGGCTGTTCGCCGAGGTGCTGGAGCTGGAACTCGTCGGCCCCGACGACGGGTTCTTCGACCTCGGCGGCCACTCCCTGCTGGCGGTCCGGCTCGTGGAACGGGTCAGGGCCGAGCTGGGCGCGGTGATGACGGTGCGGGACCTGTTCGCCGCGCCGTCCGTCGCGGACCTCGCGGCCCGGCTCGCCGCCGGTGGTGCCCGCGAGCCGATGGAGCGCCTGCTGCCGTTGCGGGCCTCGGGCTCGGAACGTCCGCTGTTCTGCGTCCACCCCGGTTCCGGGATGAGCTGGTGCTACTCGGGTCTCGTCCGCCACCTGCCCGCCGGGATCCCGCTGTACGGGATCCAGGCCGCGGGCCTCGACGGTGACGGCACGCTGCCCGCCACCCTGGAGGAGATGGCCACCGAGTACGCCGACCTGATCCGCGGGGTGCAGCCCGAAGGCCCGTACCGGCTGCTCGGCTGGTCGCTCGGCGGGAACGTCGCCTTCGCGATGGCCGACGAACTGCGTCGGCGCGGCGAGGAGGTGGAACTGCTGACCCTGCTGGACTCCTACCCGCGGCGCCGCACGGCCGGCGCGGAACCGGAACTGGCCGAGGTGTTCGCCCACAACCTGCGCGACGCCGGCTTCGACGTGACGCCCGCGGAACTGGCCGGCGGGGCGTTCCCCGCGGCCCGCTACCGGGAGTTCCTGCACGCCACCGGCGACCCGATGGGCCGCCTCGAAGCGGACGAACTCCGCTCGGTGCTCGACGTCTTCATGAACAACGCGGGCCTGATGCGCGGCCACGTCCCGGGCCGCGTCGACGGCGACGTGCTGGTGGTGTCCGCGGAGCGGGTGTCCGCGGAGAAGCTCGCCCGGCGCGACGCCGAGTCGTGGCGCCCCCACGCGACGGGCCGCATCGACCGCGTCGGCGTCGACTCGGACCACCTCGGGCTCGTCCAGTCCGACGACGCGCTCGCCCGCATCGCCCGGGCCCTGACCGAACGACTGCTGCCCACCGAAGGAGACACCGCCATGTCCCGTCCGAACGAAACCGCCTGACGCCATGCCCCTCATCGACGTCAACGGCATCCGGCTCAATTACTACGACAACCGGGCCGCCAACCGGGCCGACAACCCCGCCGCACCGACCGGCCCCGGCCGCACCGCGCCCGCCGTCCTGCTCATCATGGGCTCGGGCAGCAAGGGCCGGGCCTGGCACCTGCACCAGGTGCCGGCCCTGGTCGCCGCGGGACTGCGCGTCATCACCTTCGACAACCGGGGCATCGCCCCGAGCGACGAGTGCGCCGGCGGTTTCGGCCTGGCCGACCTGATCGCCGACACGGCCGCGCTGATCGAGGAACTGCGGCTGGGCCCCTGCCAGGTCGTCGGCACCTCGATGGGCGCCTACGTCGCCCAGGAACTCGCCCTGGCCCGGCCCGAACTCGTCGACCGGCTCGTCCTGATGGCCACCCGGGGCCGCGCGGACGCGGTCCGCAGCGCGCTGTCCCGCGCCGAGATCGAGCTGTACGACTCGGACGTGCGCCTGCCCGCCTCCTACGAGGCGGTCATCGAGGCGATGCAGATGCTGTCGCCCACCACCCTCGACGACGACCAGCGGGCCCGGGACTGGCTCGACCTGCTGGAGCTGACCCGGGCCTCCGGGCCCGGCAGCCGGGCCCACCTCGGCATCACCGTGGGCTCGGACCGGCGTTCGGCCTACCGCGACATCCGGGTCCCGACCCGGGTCATCGCCTTCGAGGACGACCTCATCTCACCGCCCCGGCTCGGCCGGGAGGTCGCCGAGGCGATCCCCGGCGCCGAGTTCGAGGTCCTGCCCGACTGCGGGCACTACGGCTATCTGGAGCAGCCGGAAGCCGTCAACAAGAGCCTCATCGGCTTCCTACGGACGTGAGGAGCACACCGTGCTGAAGGCAAATCCCGTGGTCGACCTCCCCGGCCTCGCCGAGGGCGAACGGGACCTCCTGGACCGGATCCTGGAGGTGTGCCCCGCGCTCCGACCGGCCTCGGTCGTCTACCGCAGCCGGACCTCCCTGGTGGTCTCCGGCGACCTGGCGGGCACCGAGGTGGTCGCGAAGGTGCGCACGCCCGAATGGCGCCGGCAGAGCCTGCGCGAGATCGAGGCGTACGACCTGTTCGACGGGTCGCCGCCGCCCGTGCCGGTGCCCCGGCGCTTCGCCTCCGACCGGGAGCACGCGGTACTGGTCCTGGAACGGCTGCCCGGCGGGGTGGTGGCACCGGAGCGGTTCCCCGCCGCCCCGGTGCCGGAGGCGGATCTGACGGGCGTCCTCGACGCCGTGCGGCGGCTGCGCGGCTGGCGCCCCGACGTGCCCGCCTCCTGGCACGTCGACTACCGGCCCATGCTGGACGGCGTCATCGCCCGGGGCGACCTCGACGCGGCGCACGGGACGGCCGTGCTCCGGCTCCTGGAGTCGGCCGGACCGCCGCGGGAGATCGGGCACGGCGACCTCGTCCTCGCGAACGTGGTGCGCGCCGCCGGCGGGCACGCCCTGATCGACTGGGCGAGCGCCGCCGTGTTCCTGCCCGGCGCGGACCTGGCACAGCTGTGGCTGCTGCTGGGCGAGGTGCCGGGGGCCCGCGAGCGGATCGACGCGGTGGCCGCCGGGCCCGGCGTCCCCCCGGCGGACGTCGCCGGGTTCCTGGTCAACCTGACCCTGCTGCTCTACCGCGAGCGGCGGGCCCACTCCCGCTTCACCGACGAGGCGTCCCGGGCCCGCGCCGCCCGGCTGGACACCGACTGGGACCTGATCCGCGAACGCGTCGGGGCCTGCGCCCCCTGACGGGGTCGGCGGGACCGTACGCGCAGGGGCCTCCCGGTCCGCGGGCCGGGAGGCCCCTGCGCGTCCGCGGGCCCCCGCGGGTCCGGGGCGCGGCGGCGCAGCACGGCCCACACGGTCTCCAGGCCGAGTCCGGCGACCACCGCGAGACCCACGGCGCTCCAGGTCGCCGCGCCGCCGGCGGGGGCGATCAGGAAGAACTCCCGCAGCGGCGGCACCAGCAGCACGGCCAGGAACACCAGACCGGCCCCGCCGGCCAGCAGCAACCCGCGCGCCCCGAAGGGCCGCACGAGCAGGGCGAGGACCCACAGACCGACGAGGAAGAGGCCGAGCAGCCCGGCGGCGGACGCGGCGCCCGCGTCCCCGCCGCGGACCCGGAACGCCACCCCGTACGCGCCGCAGGTCGCGGCCGCGGTCAGGGCGCCCGCCGGAACCGCCAGGCGTAGGCCCCGGCCGGCGAAGGGCGTCGCCAACCGGTCCGTCCCCCGGCCCCGGACGAACACCAGGAACAGCGCCGGCAGGACCACCACGAGGGAGGCGACCAGGGCGTGCTGTCGCGGCAGGAACGGGTACGGGACCCCGCCGGCGACGACGGCGAGCGTCAGCAACGCCCCGTACACCGCCTTCGTCAGGAAGAGGACCGCGATCCGTTCGACGCCGCCGATGAGCCGCCTGCCCTCGGCGACGACGGACGGCAACCCCTGAAGGGCCGGTCCGAGCAGCACGAGGTGCGCCGCGCCCCGGGCCGCGGCCGTCCCCGACCCCGAGGACACGGCGGTGTCGGCGTCCCGCAGTGCCGGGAGGTCCCCGACGCCGTGCCCGACCACGGCGACGCGCCGGCCGCGCTCGCGGAGTCCGGCGACGAGGTCCGGCCCGTGCCCCGGACCGGCCCCCTCGGGCAGGCCGCGTACGTCGACGCCCTGCCCGCCCAGTCGGCGCGCCGCCTCGGCGGCCCCCGGGTCGGCCCGCGGCCCGAGCGCCACCAGCGCGACGGGTTCCGCGCTGCCGGGCACCGCGTCCGGGTCGGTGAGGAGGACGGCGAGGCCCGCCTCGGACCGGGCCAGGACCAGGACGTCCAGGCCCTTGGCCGCGTAGGCGTCGGCGACGACGCGCAGTGAGTGCCAGCCGGGCAGCAGCGGGGCGGGGGCGCCGAGGAGCCAGGTCCGGGGGCCGTCGTCACCGGTGACGTCGACGCCGCTCCATCCGGGGTGGGGAAACGGTCCGCAGGTCCGGCCCCGGACGGTGGGTCCGGTCTCGGGGTCCGGTGCGGGGAAGCGTTCGGCGACGGCCCGCAGCGTCGGATCGGGGCGGCTCTCCGTACGGCTCAGGAGGCCCAGCACGGCGGCGACGGGCGCCTCCTCGTCCAGGACGTGCACGGCCACCACCTCCCGCTCGGCCCGCACCGCGGGGGTGTCGGCGCCGACGACGACGGTGTCCGCCCGGCCGATGCCCTCGATCCCGGACGCCTTGCGCACCAGGCAGCCGCGGCGCCCCAGCCGGACGACTGCGGCGGAGTGCGCCATCGTGGTGAACAGCACGAGCCCTCCCGGAAGCATCGGCAACAGCGCGCTGACCATGTGGCGGACGGCGTCCCCCGGATCGTTCCTGCCGACCACCCACTGGCCGATGATCCCGACGAGCGCCGCCGGGACGACCAGGTACCCGGCGTGCGCGAGCTGCCTCGTCAGGCTCCGGCCCAGCGGCCCCTCCTGGTCCGGCCCGACCGGGTCCGGGCGGACCGCGGCGCCCGACCGGGCGGCGCGGACGCCCGCGGCGGTCACCGCGTACGCCCCGGTGCCGGCCATGACGAGGGCGCCCGCCCGGACCGGGTCGCCGGGCTGCTTCAGGACCGGATCCGCCTCGCCCGGCACGGGGTGCTCGTCGATCTCCAGATCCTCTGCACCGACGATCGACCCACCCACCAGGATCCGGTCCCCGGGGCCCAGTTCGACGACGTCGTCGACGAGGAGGTCCCGGACGCCGAGCGGGACGAGCTCCCCGTCGCGCCGGCCCGACGGGCGGTTCTCCGCGACGGCCGTCAGCCGCTCCGTGATCCGCCGGGCCCGAACGCCCTGGAGCACTCCGAGGGCGGTCGCGGCGAGCGTGACGGCGACGAACACCGTGTCCTGGACGGGCCCGGTGGCCACGACGGCCAGGCACAGCAGGCCGGACAGCGCGCCGGCGCGGGTGCGCAGGTGGGCGCGCAGCACCGCGCGCAGAACGCGCGGGGCCGGTAAGGAGGTTGCCGCGCCGCGCTCCTCGTCGACCCTGAGGGCCACCTGCGCCGCGGAGAGGCCGGTGCCCCGGACCGCCGGGAGGGCGAGGACGGGTACCGACCCGGCCGGGCGGGGCGGTTGCTCGGCAGCGCCCCCGCGTCGTCCGCTCATGAGTCCCTTGCTCCACGTTCCCGATGGCCTTCAGCCGGCCGGCCCCGGCTGAACGTACGGTACGAAACGGGCCCCGCACCACTGCCGAAGGGCAGTCGCCCACCCCTGACTTCCGTCAGGGGCGCGGGGACCGCCCTTCGTCACGGGCACCACCCCGACCGGCTACTTGATCAGCAGCTGATGGCTCGCCAGCTCCCGGTAGAGGGGGCTGCTTTCGGTGAGTTCCTCGTGGCTTCCGGTGGCGACGACCTCGCCGTGTTCGAGGACCACGATCTGGTCGCTGTCCACGACGGTCGACAGCCGGTGCGCCACCACGAGCAGGCTGCGGTCGGCGATGACCTCGTTGATCGCGTTCCGCATGAGCGCCTCGTTGCGGGCGTCGAGGTTGCTGGTCGCCTCGTCGAGCAGCATGATCGGCGGGGCGGCCAGGAAGGTCCGCGCCAGGGCCAGCCGCTGGCGTTCACCGCCGGAGAGCAGGACGCCGCCCTCGCCGACCTCGGTGTCCAGGCCGAGGGGGGCCCGCATGATCACCTGTTCCAGGTTGACCGAGCGCAGCACCCGGCGCATGTCCTCGTCCGTCGCCCCCGGCGCCGCCAGGGACAGGTTGTCCCGCACCGTTCCCGCGAGGACGGGCGCCGACTGCTCGACGTAGCCGAGGGAGTGGCGCAGCCGCGTGCGCGGCAGCTCGCGTACGTCGGTGCCGCCGACGCGCACCGCGCCCGAGGTGACGTCGTAGAACCGTTCCACCAGGGACAGCAGGGTGGACTTGCCCGCCCCCGAGGGGCCGACCAGGGCGGTGCGGGTGCCGCGGGCGACGGTCAGCGACACGTCGCGGAGCACGGTCTCGCCGTTGCCGTAGCCGAAGGAGACCCGGTCGAACTCGATCGCGGGCGCGGCGGCGGCCGGCGCGTCCGGGGCGACGCGCTCCCGGACCGACAGGGTCGCGCCCGCGGTCGGCGGGGCGGCGGGACGGACCGGGGCGAGGTCCTCGGGGCCGGCGACGTCGCTCTCCTGCGGGAGTTCCAGCACTTCCTCGATGCGCTGGAGCGCGCCGAGTCCGGTCTGGAGCCGGGCGTAGCCGTTCAGGGCCCGGCCGAGCGGGAACCAGAGCATGAAGAGGAACAGGACGAAGGCGACCAGGTCACCGACCTGGATCGCGCCACTGGCCACCCGGGCACCGCCCAGGCCCAGGACGACCAGGAAGGCCAGTTGGATCGTCGTGGAGGTGATCGGGTTGATCATCGCCTGGAGCTTCGCGATGCGCATGCCCGCGTCGAAGGCGTCCTTGGCGTAGCCGTCCACGGCCCGCTCCTCACGCTCCTCGGCGCCGCTGGCGCGGATGGTGCGCACCGCCGAGATCGCCCGCTCCACGGCGGCGGTCATCCCGCCGATGCGGTCCTGTGCGTCGCGGGAGGCCCCGCGGACCCGGCGGGCGAGTCCCAGGACCCCGGCGACGCCCAATCCGATGCCGAGGGCCGTCGCCGCGAACAGGGTGGGGTCGATGACGAACATCATGCCCGCGGAGCCCACGACCATCAGGACGTTGGTGACGGTGTCGAACAGCCCCGACGTGACGACGGCCCGCAGCAGGGTGGTGTCGGAGCCGACCCGGGACAGCAGGTCGCCCGTACGGCGCCGGTCGTACTCGATGATCGGCATCCGCAGCAGACGGGCCACCAGCCGGCGGCGGGCGGTCAGCACCAGGCCCTCGGCGGCGCGCTGGAGCAGGTAGTCGCGGAACCCGCTGAGCACGGCCACCACCAGCAGCGCCGCGACCAGCAGCGCGACCAGCGATCCGACCGGTCGTTCCGCCTCTATGTTGGCCAGCACCTCACGGGTCATGACCGGCTGGCTGAGGGTGAGCAGGGTCGTCGCCAGGGACAGCACGGCGACGGCCGCCAGGGTGCGCCAGCGCCCCTGGAGGTAGGGCAACAAGGACCGGAGCCCGACCTCTTTCTTCACGGGTGGTGGCGCCTGGGGCGGAACCTTCCGGGGCGGCTGCGTCGAGGTGTCCGGAGCGGACGGCCTCACCCGGGTCTGCATGCTCGTCATCGCACTCCAACTCATCGCTCGCTGCCGGCGGTCGGTGGGCCCGCCCCGGCGGGGGCTACGGCTACGGAAGGTCTCCCAGCACGTATCCGTCGGCCGGTCGCAACCCTCGTGACCGACGCAGGTCGGTCATCACGAAGGTGCGCTGGAGCCAGCGGTCGGTGCCGTCGTATCTCGGTGTGAATTCGGTACGGCCGTGCACGGTGACCCGGTTGTCGACGATGGCCAGCTCACCGGGGTGCAGCCGGTGGGTCGCCGCGTGGCGGTCGAACTGCTCCTGCAGGGCGCGCAGGGCGTCGGCGGCCCGTGCGGTGACCGCGGTCGTCGCCGACAGGTCGACACGGATGTCGGGGTCCAGCGGGTCGCCGCTGAGGACCGGCGCCGGCTCGGCCCGGAAGTCGTTCATCCCGAAGGACGGGGGCGGCTCGGTGACGAACTCCGCCGCCCACAGGGCCTCGACGGTCGCCGCGGACAGCAGCGGCAGCACCTGGCGGATGCTCGCCGTGCGCAGGCCCGCCCGGCCCTCGGGGTCGGCGCGCAGGCACAGCAGCATCACGAAGTCGGGCCGGTGCTCGTGGAAGACGTTCTCGTTGTGGAACGTCAGCAGCGTCGAGCCGGCGTTGCCCTGGAACTCCTCCATGCCGGGGACGGGTACGACGTCCTGGACGAGGGCCCCGCCCTTCTCCGGCCGGAACGCCCCCGGGTCGCCGAGCCCGCAGGCCACCATCAGCAGGACGGCGGCCCCGATCGACGGCTCCCGTTGGACGGACCCCTTGACGTCCGGGGTCACCGGCAGGTCCAGGGCGCCGACCGGGAGCCCGCGCAGCACCAGTCCGCCGTCGGGGCCCGAGTCGCGTCGGAAGTCGGCCAGCGTCCGGCGCAGCGCGACGGGCAGTTCGTGCCAGGAGTTCCTGGCGGCCGCCACCCAGTCGGGGTCGTCGGGCCGGCCCGACGCGTGGGTGACGAGTTTCCAGGCGATCTCCTCGACCCTTTCCGCGTCTTTCAGGTCGAGCGTCACATCGTAGGGATTTGCCACATAGCCGGCTGCCACCGCCATATTCAAAGCCTCCATCCACAGGGGTGTACCGTTCTCCGGAAACGCTATGGAAATTCGTTATCGGGCACGTATCGGGGCAGCATGGCCGCCGTCCGATCGCCCGCACTGCCGTCACCCGTTTCGAACGGGTTCCCGACATCAGCCCCGTACGTCGTGGACGGGTTCGGCGCCCGTCCAGACGACGGCCGAGGAACCCCAGGTCAGACCACCTCCGAAGGCGGTCAGCAGCAGCTTGTCGCCCTCCTTGATCCGACCGGCGGCAGCAGCGTCCGCCAACGCCAGCGGAATGGAGGCCGCAGCCGTGTTACCGACGTTCTCGATATTCGAGATCACGCGTTCCGGAGGCAGCCCCAGACGTTTGGCGACGGCCTTCAGGATGCGAATGTTCGCCTGGTGCCCGATAAACGCATCGATATCCGCGAGGTCCCATCCGACCCGGCCGGCGACCGACCGGGCGGATTCCGCCATGGTGGTCACCGCCCGTTTGTAGACCTCCGGGCCGTCCATCGTCAGATAGGCACCGTCCTTGGGGATCGTGATCAGCCCGTCCCCACTGCCGTCGCTGCCCAGCTCCGTTCGGAGCACCGCGCCCGGCCCGTCCGGCCGGCCCCGCTCCAGCAGGACCGCACCGGCCCCGTCACCGAAGAGGGGCGCCGTCACCCGGTCGTCGGGGTCGACGATCGAGGAGTAGACGTCCGCACCGATCAGCAGGACGCTGTCGCAACTCCCCGCGCCGATCATCGACGTGGCCACGGAGAGCCCGTAGACGAATCCCGAGCAGACGGCGGCGAGGTCGAACGCGGGCACCCGCAGGCCCAGTTCGGCCGCCACCCGCGGCGCGGTGGCGGGGCAGCGGCGGTCCGGCGTCGTCGTCGCCAGGAGCACGAGGTCGCAGCCGTCCCGCCCGGCCGACTTCAGCGCCGCGGCGCCCGCGGTGACGGCGAGGTCGCCCGTCTCGATCCCGGACGCCACCCGGCGCCGCGAGGCGATGCCGGTCCGGCTGTGGATCCACGCATGGTCGGTGTCCAGGTTCCGCGACACCTCCTCGTTGCTGACCACGGCCTCCGGCAGACAACTGCCGATGCCCGTGATGACCACGCCGCCACCGTCACGCGGACCGGTCATGGACGAACTCCTCTCGGTACTCCGGCACGCCCACGACGACGGGCGTCCGACCGCCGTGCGCCGCGGCCACGTGACGTTCCGCGAAGTCGGGGCGGGCGATCGGAGCGGTGATCAGCTCGTCGGGGACCGCGAGCACCTCCAGCAGCTCGTCCGCCTCGAACGGCGCACCGGCCGCCTCCTGCCGCTCGGCCTCCAGGCGCAGGACGTCGTCCCGGTCCAGGATCCCGGCCGCGAGACCTGTCAGGGCGTGCTCCAGCACGCAGCCCGCCGCGTACTGCCCCAGCAGCCGCCGCTCCAGGACGGTGGTGGCCGTCGCGGCCCACCGGCCCAGCGCCAGCAGTTGGTGCACGGCACGCGTCCAGTGCGTGGTGGCCTCGCCCGGACCGTGCGCGTCGACCCGGTCCAGCAGGGCGTCGCAGATCGCGCGCAGCCGTCGTACGGCATCCAGGCCGTCGGCCGGCAGCACGGCCGCGTCGAGCGCCGCGTCGAAGCCGGCGCGCTGCCGCAGCGCGTAACGGGTGGCCTGGTAGCCGAGGACGGTGTTGTCCCCGCCGAAGGTGACGGCCACCTCGTAGTCGTGCAGCAGCGGGGCGATCTGGTTCGCGTCGTGGTAGCCCAACCCCCCGCACAGCTCGCGCGTCTCGGCGAGCGTGTGCCGGGCGTCGCCGGTCGAACCGGACTTGCCGCAGGAGATCAGCGCGTGCAGCACCTGATCGCCGGCCGGCGGCCCGTCCGCCGCCCGGTCGACCGCGATGTCCGCCAGCGCCTCCAGCGCGTACCGGGACGCCAACGCCCGGCCCACCGCGGTCGTCAACCGCGTCCGGTAGTGGGCGTGACCGAGCAACGGCGATCCGAAGGCCCGTTTCACGGACGCGAACCGGGTGGTGACCGCGCAGGCGAGACGCTGCGCGTGCGCGGCGCCCACCGACGGGAACAGCCGCTCGTGCGTGAAGGTCGCCAGGCACTCCTCGAAGCGCCGGTGCCGGGGCAACGGCGACCGGTAGGTGCCGTCCGCGTCGATCGACGCCCACCGGTTCATCAGCGCCGACAGCGGCAGTCGGTGGTCCGTGAAGGTCAGGAGACCGGTCTGGTTGGCCGCCACCCCGCCCTTCGGTTCGGCCCGCCCGATGCTGATGCCCGGCAACACCTTCCCGCCGGCCCGCAGGGGCACCCGCAACCAGTGGTGCCCCTCGTCCCGCCCCGCGACGACGAGCCGGGCCAACACCATCGCGACGTCGCCCGAGTGCAGGCTGTTGCCGATCCAGACCTTGCCGGCGCCCGGATCCGGTGTGTCGAGGACCAACTGCCGGTCCTGCGGGCGGTACGTCGCGGTGGTCGCCACCCGCTTCAGATCCGACCCGGCGTGCAGTTCGGAGGCCGCGAAGCAGTACACCTTGCCCATGCCGTCGATCTCCGGGCCGTAACTGCGCACCTGGATCGGCCCCGCGTGGCTGAGCAGCGCGTCCCCGGCGATCTGGTGGGAGACGAGCACGTTGAGCAGGGACAGGTCGTACGCGCCGATCCACCCCATGGTGCGCAGGAAGTCGGGGAAGCGGTCGCTGTCACCGCGCCCCAGCCACTGCGCGTTCGAGCTGAAACCGGCCCGGTTGAGGATCCTCGCCCGGCGCAGCGTCAGCAGGCTGTAGTCGAGGACGCTCTGATCGACGGGCCGGGTCGTGGCGAACTCGGGCCCCGAGAGGACGTGGGCCAGTTCCTTTTCGCGTTGCGTCATGATTCCTTCCCCTGGGACGTGGCGCGCGGGCGTGCGGACGGCTCAGACATCGAGCACCAGAGCCGAGTTGCTGCCGCCGAAACCGAAGGACGTGCTCACGGCGACGGACGCGCCGTGCCGGCGCACGCCCCCCAGGACGAGGTCGATGTCGGGCAGGTCCGGGTCGGCCCGGACCGTGTGCGCGATCGGTGGCACCGTCCCCGTGCGCAGGCTGCGCAACGTCAGGACGGCCTCGATGGCGCCGGAGGCGCCGAGCGTGTGCCCGAGCAGCCCCTTGTTCGCCGTCACCGACGGACCGTGCGGGAACACCCGGGCGATGAGCTGGGCCTCCGACCGGTCGTTCTGCGGTGTGGACGTGCCGTGCGCGTTGAACGTCCCGACGTCCTTCGGCACCAGACCGGCCTGGTCCAACGCCTGCCGGACGGCGGCCTCGGCACCCACCCCCTCGGGATGCGGGGAGACCGGGTGGTACGCGTCGGAGGTGCTGCCGTAGCCGAGCAACCGGCCGAGGACCCTGGCGTGCCGGGCCAGGGCCGTCGCCGGACGTTCCAGGACGACGGCACCCGCCCCCTCGGAGATGACGAAACCGTCGCGGTCGGCGGCGAACGGCCGTGAGGCGTCGGGCCCCTTGTGCCGCGAAAGGGCTCCCATCCGGGCGAAACCCGACACCACGAGCGGGGTGACCCCCGCGTCCGTGCCACAGGCGATGACCGTGTCGCAGGTCCCGGCGTCCAGCAGCGTCTTCGCCAGCCCGATCGCGGCCGCACCCGACGCGCAGGCCGCGACCACCGTATGGCTGGGCCCGGTGATCCCCAACCGCATCGCGAGGGTGCCGGCCGCCATGTTGATCAACGACCGCGGGTGCATGTACGGCGAGACCATCTCGGGCCCGTTCCGCGACAGCCGCTGGTGGCCCTCCTCCAGGGTGGTCACCCCGCCCAACCCGCAACCCACCACGACCCCGACCCGGCTGCCGTCCCACACTCCCGGATCGAGCCCCGCCTCACCGAGCGCCTGATCCACCGCCACCAGCGCGAACCGTATGAACGGATCGGTCCGCGCGGTTCCCCGGCCCGTGAGCTGCTCCCCGAGCGGGGGCACCCGCAGGCTGTGCCACACCCCCGTCCCCTCCAGCGGCCCCGGATCACCGGACTCGGGCGACCGGGCCGCGCTCAGCGCGGCCCAGGTCGCGTCGACGTCCGTGCCCGCGGGAGTCACCAGGCCGGTCCCGGTGATGGCGGCGAAGCCTCCCGTCACGCCGCTTCCAGCACGGAGTGGGCCAGGGCCACGACGTCCCCGACCGTGCAGTCCACCAGGCGGGTCTCGTCGCCACCGAGGTCCGCGCCCGTCTCCTCCTTGATGCGCACGATCAGTTCGGCGATGGCCAACGAGTCCAGCTCAAGGGTGCGCAGCAGGACGTCGTCGGCGATCTCCGCGGGGTCCACCTCCAGGTCATCGGCCAGGATCCCGTGCACGATCGTCTTGGGGTCAATGCTCACGGCTTGTCACCTCTGTTAGGGAGAAACTCGGATCGGCCGCCGCCACCGACGACTTGAGACGCGCTCAAGCCCGGCAAGGGCGCCACCAGGGGAAGGAACGAGATCGAGTCCACTGTGCTGCCGCCGGATATGCGCCCCGTATCCCCCGGTTATCCCGCCCCTGGAGCCCCCCGCCGGCCCGCCGCCCCGACCCCCACCACCCACCACGCCGCCGTCGCCCGAAAACCCCGTCCCCGCAGCTCACCCCACCACCCGACGCCCCGCACCCCCCACCCTGGTCCCGCGCACGACAACCGCTCGACCCCCACCGGACTGCGAACCTCACCCCGGCCCACAAGCGCCGCCCGCGAGCACGCGCCGGCGCCTCCCTGTTCGCGGTGACCCGCCCGCGGCGACAGAACTCCGGGCCCGAAAGCGGAGTTGCCCCCTCGAAGCCACCCGTCCACCCACCCCGACGCGCAGCCCGCCCCACCCCTCGCGAACCGGGACGCGATCATCGCGTCGATGGCCGTGGGGAGCCCTCACCCACGGGGCCCACAGGCCCGCACCACACCGCGCGTATCGCCGCCGACACCACCCCCGCACCGGCGGAGGGCATGAAAAAGCCCCAGGTCACGGCGAGTGAGTCCTGGGGCTGATCCGAGCCGCCTTCGGGATTCGAACCCGAGACCTACGCATTACGAGTGCGTTGCTCTGGCCAACTGAGCTAAGGCGGCACCGCTGGGAAGACAAGAATTTCCCTGGTGGGAGGCTCTCATCAGCAGCGGCGCCAAGTCTACAGGGTTAAACCGGGTGCCCCGAACCGGGTCGGCGGAGCGGGGGCCGGCGGGGTCAGCAGCGCTTGCCGTCCTTCGGGGGGACGCCCTGGAGGAGGTACTGGTTGACGGCGGTGTCGATGCACTCGCTGCCGCGTCCGTACGCCGTGTGGCCGTCTCCGTCGTACGTCAGGAGGGTGCCCGAGTCGAGCTGCCCGGCCAGGGCCTGGGCCCATTTGTACGGGGTCGCGGGGTCCCGCGTCGTGCCGACCACCACGATCGGCGCCGCGCCCTTGGCGGGCAGCTCCTTCGCCTGGCCCGTCGCCTTCACCGGCCAGTACCCGCAGTTCAGCGAGGCCCATGCCAGCCCCGCGCCGAACACCGGGGAGGCCTTCTCGAAGGACGGCAGCGCCGCGTCGACGGCGTCCGGGCCGGTGAAGGCGGCCGGCTGGTCGAGGCAGTTCACGGCGGCGTTCGCGAACATCAGGTTCGCGTACTTGCCGTCCGCCCCGCGCTCGTAATAGCTGTCGGCGAGCGCCAGCAGCCCGGCGCCGTCGCCGTCCATGGCGTTGGTGAGGGCTTCGCGCAGCTGCGGCCAACCGCTCTCGTCGTACAGGGCCGCGATCACGCCCGTCGTGGCGAGCGACTCGCCCAGCGGGCGGGAGTCGTCGCCGGACGGGACGGGCTGGGCGTCGAGCTTGCGGAAGAACTCCTTCAGGCGCAGCGCCACGGAGTCCGGGTCCCCTTGGCCCAGGGGGCAGTCGGGTTGCTTGGCGCAGTCCTTGGCGAAGGACCGGAAGGCCGTCTCGAAGCCGGCCGTCTGGTCCCGGTTCAGGTCGAGCGCGGGCCGGGAGGGATCCATCGCGCCGTCCAGCACGAGCCGGCCTACGCGGTCGGGGAACAGGTCCGCGTACGTCGCGCCGAGGAAGGTGCCGTACGAGGCCCCGACGTAGTTGAGCTTCTCGTCGCCCAGCACCCCCCGGAGCATGTCCATGTCCCGGGCGGCATCGACGGTGGAGACGTGCGGCAGGATCCGCTGCGATCGGGTCTGGCAGCCCGCCGCGAACTCCTTGAACGCGGCCACCAGCCGGGCCCGCTCCGCCTTGTCGTCCGGTGTCTGGTCCACCTGGGTGAACTTGTCCATCTGCGGCCCGGACAGGCACTCGACGGGGCTGCTGCGGTCCACACCGCGCGGGTCGAAGGAGACCATGTCGTACTGGGCGCGCACGGCCGCCGGGTAGCCGATGCCCGCGTACGCCTGGAGGTAGCCGATGCCGGAGCCTCCCGGACCACCCGGGTTGACCAGGAGGGAACCCAGTTTCTTGCCGGGGCCGGTGGCGGTGCGGCGGGCGACCGCGAGGTCGATGTCCTGCCCGGCGCCCGGGTTCCCGTAGTCCAGCGGCGCCTTCATCGTGGAGCACTGGAAGCCGGGGACACCGCACTCGCGCCAGCTCAGCTTCTGCTCGTAGTACGGACGCAGCCCGGCGGGGACGGCGGACGGCCCCCCGGAGGCCGCCACCCCCGAACCACCGGAGGTGCACCCGGAGAGCAGCAGCCCGGCGGCTGCGATCACGGTCCCGGTGGTACGCAGCAGGCGACTGGTGTCCATGCCAGGAGCCTACGGCTCGGGCCCGCCCGCCGTCGGGTGACGCCGATCCGGGCAGCGGACGGCCGACCGGGGTCGGCCCTGCGCCCGCCCGGGACGTTCCGTCCTGCGCGGGCGTCGCGGACCGCTCGTACGGGTGAACCGCCGAGGCGTCCGCGCGACGAGCGCGACCGCCCGCCGTCGCCGGCCCACCCGCCTCGGCCGCGACCGGGACGGCCTCCCCCGTCGGACGGCCTCGCCGCGTCAGCCCGCGCGCAACGCCATCGTCATGGCCTCGACCGCGAGCAGCGGAGCCACGTTCCGGTCGAGGGCGGTCCGGCAGGCGATGATCGCCTCGATGCGCCGCAGGGTCCGCTCGGGACCCGAGGCGCGGGCGATCCGGTCGAGGTCCGGCCGTATCTCCTCGTTCGCGATGGCGAGGCCGGAGCCGAGCTGGAGCGCCAGCACGTCCCGGTAGAAGCCGGTGAGGTCGGTCAGTGCCAGGTCGAGGCTGTCGCGCTGGGTACGGGTACGGCGACGCTTCTGGCGGTCCTCCAGCTCCTTCATCACGCCCGCGGTGCCCCGCGGCATCCGGCTGCCCGCTCCGGCGCCCGCGCCGAGCGCCGCCCTCAGCTCCTCGGTCTCCTTGCCGTCGACCTCCTCCGCGACCTGCTTGGCGTCCTCCGCCGCCGCGTCGACGAGTTCCTGCGCGGCCTTGAGGCAACCGCCCACGTCGTCCACGCGCAGCGGGAGCCGCAGGACGGCGGTGCGCCGGCTCCGGGCGGCCTCGTCGGTCGCGAGCCGGCGGGCCCGCCCGATGTGTCCCTGGGTCGCGCGGGCCGCCGCCGAGGCCGCCGCGGGCTCGACCCCGTCGCGCCGCACCAGGAGATCGGCGACCGCCTCCACGGAGGGGGTGCGCAGGGTCAGGTGCCGGCAGCGGGACCGGATGGTGGGCAGCACGTCCTCCAGGGAGGGTGCGCACAGCAGCCACACCGTCCGCGGAGCGGGCTCCTCCACGGCTTTGAGGAGCACGTTCCCGGCGCCCTCGGTGAGCCGGTCGGCGTCTTCGAGGACGATGACCTGCCAGCGGCCGACGGCCGGCGAGAGCTGGGCCCGGCGGACGAGGCTGCGGGTCTCCTTGACGCCGATGGACAGCAGATCGGTACGGACGATCTCCACGTCGGCGTGCGTGCCGATCAGGGTGGTGTGGCAGCCGTCGCAGAACCCGCAGCCGGGTTCACCGCCGAGGGCGCGGTCGGGGCTGACGCATTGGAGCGCGGCAGCGAAGGCACGGGCCGCCGTGGCCCGTCCGGACCCGGGCGGGCCGGTGAACAGCCAGGCGTGGGTCATCTTGGACGCGGCGGGTGCGGAGGTGCCGTCCGAGCCGGCGGTGACCAGGGCGTCGGCGTCCCGGGCGGCGGCTGCCAGCTGCGCCTGTACGCGGTCCTGCCCCACGAGGTCGTCCCAAACGGGCATTCCGCGCCCACCGTCCTTCCCACTCCGTCGATTCGGGGCCGTGCGACTCCGTCGGCCCTTGCCGTACCGATCCCCATGCCGGATCGCCGGCCGCACGAACCCGCCGACCGTTCGGCCCCGCCGGCGGGCCGCCGATGACCGGACGGCCATCGGTGACCGCACGGCAATCGGTGACCGGACGGCCGCCGATGACCGGGCAGCCGCCGCGGCCGCTGTCGGCCACCGGTGGCCGCGCGTGACGTTCCCATTGTGGCGCGCGCCACCAACAATTCCGGCCGCTGCGGTCAGCGCCTGCGGCGCGGGCGGCGGCCCTCGTCCTCGCCGTCGTCGTCCCGGTGCGATCCCAGCAGTTCGTCCGCCAGGGTCGGCAGGTCGTCCATCGGGGTTTCCTCGGCCCAGTCGGAGGGCTCGCGGCGCGGCCTCCCGTCGTCCCCGACGACGGGGAGCTCGCGGGTCACGTCGTTCCCGGCGTCACGGAAGATGCCGGGCGGAACCCGGTCCGTCGGGTTCTCCTCCGACCGGCGGGCCGTCGGCCGCGAGGCCGAACCGCTCCGACCGCCCGAGCCCGTGGGCGGCGCGGGCGGCGTCGCCCGACGGCCCTCGGCGCCGGAGGCGCCCGAAGAACCGGAAGCACCCGCGCCACCCGGGCCGGCGGCCCCGTCGGGACGTACGGCGGGCAACACCGCCGTCTCGTCCGTGGCACCGGCCGCACCCGCCGCACCTCGCGTCGGATCGACCTTCGGCACCGGAACCGTCTGGGTCACGTCGTCCGGCTGGACGACCCGCCTGACCACCGGCGTCTCGACGGTGACGGCGTCGTCCGGCAGCGGCTCCTTGCGCATGCCGACCTTGGGGGCGGGCGCCTGAACCGGCGCGACCGGCGCCGAAGCGGCCGACGTCGACGCGGATGCCGCCGACGCTGCCGCCGCCGACGCCGCCGCGGCGGCAGCAGCCGAGGCCTCCGCCTCCCGGCGCGCCTCCTCCGCCCTCAGCAGGGCCTCCTCGGCGCGCCGCTGCTTCTCCAGCCTCCGCGCCTCGGTCTCGGCCCGCAGCCGGGCCTCCTCCGCCTCCTGGAGCCGGAGCCGTTCCTGCTCGGCGGCGCGGGCCTTCGCCTCGGCCTCGGCACGCAGCCGTTCGGCCTCGGCCCGGGCCCGGGCCTCCTCCTCGGCGCGCAGCCTCTCCTCCTCCGCCTTGCGGGCGGCCTCCGCCTCGGCCCTGATCCGGGCCTCCTCGGCCTCGCGGGCCAGCCGGGCCTCTTCCTCGGCCTTCAGCCGGGCCTCCTCGGCCTTGCGGGCGGCCTCCGCCTCGGCCTTGAGCCGGGCCTCCTCCTCGGCGAGCCGGCGGGCCTCGATCTGCGCCGCCACCTCCGCCTCGGACAGCGGCAGCATCCGGTCCAGGCGGTGCCGTACGACGGTGGTCACCGAGCCCGGGTCCTGGCCCGCGTCGACGACGAGGTAGCGACCGGGGTCGGCGGCGGCGAGCGTCAGGAATCCGGCGCGCACCCGCTGGTGGAAGGCCGCCGGCTCGGATTCCAGCCGGTCGGGCGCCTCGGTGAACCGCTCCCGGGCGGTCTCCGGGGACACGTCGAGCAGGACGGTCAGGTTCGGGACGAGTCCGCCGGTGGCCCAGCGGGAGATCCGCGCGATCTCGGTCGGGGCGAGGTCGCGGCCGGCTCCCTGGTAGGCCACGGAGGAGTCGATGTAGCGGTCGGAGATGACCACGGCGCCGCGCTCCAGCGCGGGCCGGACGACCGTGTCCACGTGCTCCGCACGGTCGGCGGCGTACATCAGGGCCTCGGCCCGGTTGGACAGACCGGCCGAGGACACGTCGAGCAGGATCGAGCGGAGCCGCTTGCCCACCGGCGTGGCTCCCGGCTCGCGGGTCACGACGACCTCGTGGCCCTTGCCCCGTATCCAGTCCGCGAGGGCCTCCGCCTGGGTGGACTTGCCGGCCCCGTCACCGCCTTCGAGGGCGATGAAGAACCCCGTGGCGGAGGGGGCCTGGACCGGGTCCCCGCCGCGCAGCGCCTCACGCAGGTCGCGGCGCAGCGGTACTCCGCCGCGGTCGTCGGCCTTGGCGAGGACCACCACGGCGACGGGCAGCAGCAGCGCGCCGACGAGCATCAGGGTGAAGGCGGCGCCACCGTGCGAGAACACGTCGTCGCCGCCGACCAGCCGGTGCGGCCCGATCGCGGCGGCGAGCAGCGGGGCGGCGACCGCGCCCAACGCCACCGCGACCCGGACGGCGGCCTGGAGGTGCTCGGTGACGCGGGTCCGGCGGAACTCCTCGGTCTCCTGGTCGATCAGGGTGTGCCCGGTGTTGGCGGCGACGCCCGCGGCGGTGCCGGCGAGCAGGGCGAGGAACAGCACGGTGGCGGTGTCGGGGACGAGCCCAGCCAGCAGCAGGGCGAGGCCGGTCACCGCCGTGGCCAGGGCCAGCAGGCGGCGCCGCGACAGGGTGGGCAGCACCTTGCCGGCCTGGGTCGCGCGGATGCCGAGGGCGGTGCCGCCGACGAGGGCGAGGACCAGCAGGGCGTAGGCGGCGGGGCCGCCGCCCAGGTCGAAGGCCTGCAGTACGGCGACTGAGGCGGCGCAGGCCACCGCACCGGCGACGGCGGCGCAGGTCAGCACGAACAGTCGGAGGTTGCCCGTACGCCCCTTCTCGCGCTGGTCGCCCGCCTTGGGGGCCCGCAGGCCCTCCAGCGGGGAACGCGGCCGCGGGGTCTTCGTCGCGGGCAGCACCAGCGGCAGCAGCAGCGAGACGGACGCGGCGAACAGACCGGCCGCCACGTACGAGCCGAGCGCCGCCTGGTTCGCGGCGAACCATTCCACGCCCAGGCCCAGGGCCCGCCCGACGAGGGTGGCGGCGAGGAGCGCGCCGGCCGCGACGGGCATCGCCGCGAAGGCCGTACGCAGCGTCAGGCGCCGCAGGGCGTCGAGGTGGTCCGGGAGCGGACGCACCGTCGCCCCCTCGGGCGGCGGCTCCGGCAGCAGCGCCGGCGCGGCGCTCTCCTTGGCCAGCGTCCACACCCGCTCGGCGGCGCCGGAGACGAAGACGGTGGCGAGCAGCGCGGTCGTCGCGTGCCCGGGGATCCAGTCGAGCCAGAGCGGGGCGACGACGAACAGGCCGATGCGCAGGCCGTCGGCTCCGACCATCGTCCAGCGCCGGTCCAGCTTGCCCCCGGGGGCGGTGAGCTTGGCCAGCGGGCCGAGCAGTACCGCTCCGAACAGCACGGTGGCGAGGATCCGCACGCCGAAGACCGCGGCGACGGCGAACGCCGCCCCCCGGTAGCCGTCACCGAAGAGGCCTCCCGGGGCCGCCTCGACGGCGGCCTGGAGCGTCAGCAGCACCAGGACGAGCAGGGCGAGGGCATCGCCGATGCCGCTCACCAGTTGCGCGCTCCACAGTCGGCGAAGTCTGGGGGTGCGCAGCAGGGCGCGCACCGCTCGCTCGCGGGAGTCCGCGGCCAGGGCTTCGTCGTAGGTGGGGGTCTCGGAGTCGGTCACGACCGTTGGCTGCTCGGCTCGCGTCATCCGCCCAG
The DNA here is from genome assembly GCF_055595445.1 of Streptomyces sp. NPDC040432. Classification (NCBI taxonomy): domain Bacteria; kingdom Bacillati; phylum Actinomycetota; class Actinomycetes; order Kitasatosporales; family Streptomycetaceae; genus Streptomyces; species Streptomyces sp. NPDC040432. The sequence continues at coordinate 34,138 of NZ_JBVIVP010000007.1, forward strand.
CCTATCCGCTGTCCCTGGCGGTTGCGTTGGGCTGTGGACGGGGCTCCGTGTGACCCCGCACCCACTCGTCGCGGGCGGCCGGGCAGCGGACGCCCGAGGGCCCCGCGCGGATCGCGCGGGGCCCTCGGAAGGTACGGACGGCCGGGTCGGCCGGTCGGCCGCTACGCCTCCGACGCCGGGGCGGCCGCCGTCTTCTTGGCCGTCGTCTTCTTCGCCGCGACCGTCTTCGTGGCGGTGGTCGTCTTCTTGGCCGCCGTCGTCTTCTTCGCGGCGGTCTTGGTGGCCGTCGCCTTCTTCGCCGGGGCCTTCTTGGCCGTCGCCTTCTTCGCGGGGGCCTTCTTCGCGGTCTTCTTCGCCGGGCCCTTGGCGCGCTTCTCCGCGAGCAGCTCGTAGCCCCGCTCGGGCGTGATCGTCTCGACGTCGTCGTCCCGGCGCAGCGTCGCGTTGGTCTCGCCGTCCGTCACGTACGGGCCGAAACGGCCGTCCTTGACGACGACGGGCTTCTCGCTGACCGGGTCGGTGCCGAGCTCCTTGAGCGGGGGCTTGGCCGCCGCCCGCCCGCGCTGCTTGGGCTGGGCGTAGATGGCGAGGGCCTCGTCGAGGGTGATCGCGAAGAGCTGGTCCTCGGTCTCCAGGGACCGCGAGTCCGTGCCCTTCTTCAGGTACGGGCCGTAGCGGCCGTTCTGGGCGGTGATCTCGACGCCCTCGGCGTCCACGCCGACCACGCGCGGCAGCGACATCAGCTTGAGCGCCTCGTCGAGGGTGACGGTGTCCAGGGACATCGACTGGAAGAGGGAGGCCGTCCGCGGCTTCACCGCGTTCTTGCCCGTCTTCGGGGTGCCCTCGGGAAGGATCTCGGTGACGTACGGCCCGTAGCGACCGTCCTTCGCGACGATCTGGTTCCCGCTCACCGGGTCGGCGCCGAGTGCGAATTCACCGCTCGGCTTCGCGAACAGTTCCTCCGCGTACTCGACCGTCAGCTCGTCCGGAGCCATGTCGTCCGGTACGTCGGCCCGCTGGTGGCCCTCGGCGTCCTTCTCGCCGCGCTCCACGTACGGCCCGTAGCGGCCGACGCGCAGCACGATGTCGTCGCCGACGGGGAAGGAGGAGATCTCCCGGGCGTCGATCGCGCCCAGGTCCGTGACCAGCTCCTTCAGGCCGCCGAGGTGGTCGCCGTTGGCGGGGACGACCTCGGAGGCGTCCTCGGAACCGAAGTAGAAGCGCTTGAGCCACGGCACGGACTGGGCCTCGCCCCGCGCGATGCGGTCGAGGTCGTCCTCCATCTTCGCGGTGAAGTCGTAGTCGACGAGCCGCCCGAAGTGCGTCTCCAGGAGGTTCACCACGGCGAACGACAGGAAGGACGGCACGAGGGCCGTGCCCTTCTTGAAGACGTAGCCGCGGTCGAGGATCGTGCCGATGATCGACGCGTACGTCGACGGACGGCCGATCTCCCGCTCTTCGAGCTCCTTGACCAGCGAGGCCTCGGTGTACCGGGCCGGCGGCTTGGTCGAGTGGCCGTCGGCGGTGATCTCCTCGGCGGACAGGGCGTCGCCCTCGGCGACCTGCGGCAGCCGCTTCTCACGGTCGTCGAGCTCGGCGTTCGGGTCGTCGGCGCCTTCGACGTAGGCCTTCATGAAGCCGTGGAAGGTGATCGTCTTGCCGGAGGCGCTGAATTCGGCGTCCCGGCCGTCCGACGCGGTGCCGCCGATCTTCACGGTCACCGAGTTGCCGGTCGCGTCCTTCATCTGGGAGGCGACGGTCCGCTTCCAGATGAGCTCGTACAGGCGGAACTGGTCGCCGGTCAGACCGGTCTCGGCCGGGGTGCGGAAACGATCACCCGAAGGTCGGATCGCCTCGTGCGCCTCCTGCGCGTTCTTGACCTTGCCGGCGTAGACGCGCGGCTTCTCGGGCAGGTAGTCGGCCCCGTACAGCTGGGTGACCTGCGCCCGGGCCGCGTTCACGGCGGTGTCGGAGAGCGTCGTGGAGTCCGTACGCATGTAGGTGATGAAGCCGTTCTCGTACAGCTTCTGGGCCACCTGCATGGTCGCCTTCGCACCGAAGCCCAGCTTGCGCGAGGCCTCCTGCTGGAGCGTCGTCGTGCGGAAGGGGGCGTACGGGGAACGGCGGTAGGGCTTGGAGTCGACCGACCGCACCGCGAAGGACGTCTGCTCCAGCGCGGCGGCGAGCGCCCGGGCGTTCGCCTCGTCGAGGTGCAGGACCTCGCTCTTGAGCCGGCCGGTCGAACCGAAGTCGCGGCCCTGGGCGACGCGCTTGCCGTCGACCGTGTTCAGTCGGGCGACCAGCGTGGAGGGGTCGGACGCGTCACCGGCGCGGCCGGTGGCGAAGGTACCGGTCAGGTCCCAGTACTCGGCGGAGCGGAAGGCGATGCGCTCGCGCTCCTTCTCCACGACCATGCGGGTGGCGACGGACTGGACGCGGCCCGCCGACAGCTTCGGCATGACCTTCTTCCACAGGACCGGCGAGACCTCGTAGCCGTAGAGGCGGTCGAGGATGCGGCGGGTCTCCTGGGCGTCGACCATGCGCTGGTTGAGCTCGCGCGGGTTGGCGACGGCGTCGCGGATCGCGTCCTTGGTGATCTCGTGGAAGACCATGCGGTGGACGGGGACCTTGGGCTTGAGGACCTCTTGCAGGTGCCACGCGATGGCTTCGCCCTCGCGGTCCTCATCGGTGGCGAGGAAGAGTTCGTCGGACTCGGCCAGCAGGTCCTTGAGCTTGCGGACCTGGGCCTTCTTGTCCGCGTTGACGACGTAGATCGGCTGGAAGTCGTGTTCGACGTCCACACCGAGCCGTCGCACCTCGCCGGTGTACTTGTCGGGAACCTCGGCCGCGCCGCTGGGGAGGTCGCGGATGTGCCCGACGCTCGCCTCGACGACGTATCCCGGGCCGAGGTAGCCCTTGATCGTCTTCGCCTTGGCAGGGGACTCGACGATGACGAGTCGGCGGCCGCCCTTTGCGGTCTCGCTAGTCGGGGACAACTTGGCTCTTCTCTCCGGTCGGCACTCGGTCGCAGTACGGCGACGCTGCGGAGTGTGACGGTACAACCCGCCCCCGTGTCAAACGGCACAAGCCCGCAACGGCCACTCGAACGGTAACCCGACAAGTGCCATTCCTGCCGCCCGGATGCCGCGCCGGACCCCTTCCGGTCACCGGCCGGAGTGGCCGGAGGGCCGTCTGGCCCCGCCTCCGCACCCGTCTCGACGTCGGGTTTCACCCCCGACGGAGATCATCGCCGGGCCCGCCTCAGAAGCGCTGGAGGCACCAGATCCCGAGGGCCAACGAACCCGCGCCGGCCAGGAGGGCCAGTGGTACGGCCAGGACGGGGCGCACGCCTTCGGCCACCGGCGCGCGGTGCAGGGCGCGCGCCCCCGTCCAGACCAGCAGAGCGGCTCCGAACAGCAGGAACACGGCTGCCGCGAAGATCGCCGGACCGCGTTCCATGCCGTTCCCCTTTACCCCTGGGCCGCTCGGGGATCCCCCCGGATCCCGCTGCCCCGGAGCCTGCCGGCCCTGGGGATACGGCGGGCGAACCCCGGGTTACATCACGGGTACGGGGAGTGCTTCCCCGGGGCGCGCCGGACGGACGGGAGTCCTACGGGGTGCCGCCGCCCGGCAGGGGCTCCAGGAAGCCCTGCTCCACCAGCAACCGGATGGCCTCCGGGGTCCGGTCCCGCAGGACGACGGGATCCTCCTCCATCAACTGGGCGATCGCGTCGAGGATCCGCCCCGCGCTGAGTGAGCCGTCACACACCCCGGCGAAGCCCGCCCCGACCGTGTCGACCTTGGTCGCCCGACGCATGCCGCGGTTCTGCCGCAGCACGACGTGCTCCGGGTCCTCCGCCCCGGGCGCGCCGACCTGCTCCTGCACCACCTCGGCGGTCAACCGGAAGTACCCGGCCAGCAGCGCGGCGTCGTCGTGTTCGCGCAGGTAGTCCTGCCGGGCGAAGTGGGCCAGGACGGCCTCGCCGAGCGGCTGCTCCACCGAGTGCGGCCACTCCTCGACGACGATCGACGGCTCCGCCGCGTCGGTGCGGCGCAGGGTGATCCAGCCGAAGCCGACCGCCTTGGTCCCACTGGCCTCGAACGCGTCCAGCCATTCCTCGTACCGGCGGTCGTACTCGGCCGGGTCGGTGCGGTGATCGCCCGCGTCGCGGAGCCAGAGCTCCGCGTACTGCGTCACGTCCTGCACGTCACGCTGCACGATCCAGGCATCGCAGCCGCGCGGCACCCACGAACGGAGCCGGTCGTGCCAGTCCTCGCCCTCCACGTGCTGCCAGTTGCCGAGGAACTGGGCGTACCCGCCCGGATTCAGGTGTGCGCCCGCCTCCCGGACCAGCGTCCGGCACAGGTCGTCGCCGCTCATGCCGCCGTCGCGGTAGGTCAGCCGGGCTCCGGGGGAGATCACGAACGGCGGGTTCGACACGATGAGGTCGTACGTGGCGTCCCCGACGGGCTCGAAGAGGGAGCCGGCGAGCAGTTCCGCTTCCGGTGCCCCGGAGAGAGCCAGCGTCAATCGGGTGAACTCCAGCGCGCGCGGGTTGACGTCGGTGGCGGTGACGCGGGTCGCGTGCTGGGCGGCGTGCAGCGCCTGGATGCCGGATCCGGTGCCGAGGTCGAGGGCGGAGCCGACGGGGATCCGCACGGTGATTCCGGCCAGGGTGGTGGACGCACCGCCCACGCCGAGGACCACGCCCTCCTCCCGGCGGCCGATCCCGCCGGCCCCGCCGACGGCGCAGCCGAGGTCCGAGACGATGAACCAGTCCTCGCCGTCCGGTCCGCCGTACGGGCGTACGTCGACGGTGGCGTGCACGGTGTCCTCGCCGTCGGCATCCTCGCGCCGCAACCAGCCGTCGGCGAGGGCGGCCTCGACGGGCAGCGCGGCTGCGGCGTGCACGTGCGGCACGGACTCCTGGAGGAGGAAGAGCCGGACCAGGCTCGCGAGCGGGGCGTCGCCGGCGCTGCGCGTGGCCCGCAGGGCGGGGACCGTCTCGCTGCGGGCCAACGCCGCGTAGGCGGGGGCTCCGAGCAGGTCGAGCAGCCCGTCGGCGGTGAAACCGGCGGCGAGCAGGGCGGCGCGGAGTTCGGCGGCACTGTCGGGCGAGGGAAGGCTGGTGGTACTCACGCGTCCATTGTGGCCGCTGGGGCCGGTAAACCGAACGACCCCCGACGCACGGCAGGGCGGCCGGCTCCACGGAGGAACTCGGCCGCCCGGGGCGGCGATCGGCGCGCCCCGCGCGACCGATCCGCGTCGACCGATCCGCGTCGGCCGATCGGCCCGCGCCGCGCTCAGCCCGTCGCCGGCGTGGTGACCTGGCAGCCCTTCTGACCGTAGATCACCTTGAGTCCGGTGGACTCCAGCTTCTGCTTGCTCGCCGTCTCGTTGGCCGCGACCTCGGTCAGGCCGCCGGCCACCTGCTGGAGACCCTCCGCGAACTTGCTCTGGTCCTTCGCGTCGAGCGCGTCGATCTTCGTCTTCAGATCGATGTAGCTCTTGGAGATCTGGTCGTAGCTCTTCACCACGGAGTCCTGGGCCGACTTGCCGTCCTTGACCGGCGCCTCGCCCGCCGCGGTCAGCGCGCCGCCCATGGACTTGTAGGCGTCGGACAGCGACTGGAAGGCCGCCGAGTCGGTCTGCTGGACCTCCTCGGGCTTGTTGCTCTGCGTCGCCACCCGCTTCAACTCGTCATTGGTGGTCTTGATCTTGGTGAGCTCGGGCTCCCACTTGTCACAGACCTTCTTCGCCCAGGCGTCGGCCTTCTGCTTGCTGTCGTCTTTCCCGTCGCCGCCGCAGCCGGACAGGACGAGCATCAGTACCGCACCGCCGGACACCGCGGCCGCAAACTTCTTGTTCACCGGATTGGTCCCTTCGAAGGCTCTCGGCCCGGAAGATACACGCCGACCCTCCGGGGACGCACAAAGGCGGACGGACGACGCGTCCCTACGCGCCGCCCGTCCGCCGTTCGGGCGCATCTTCGAGCCGGTCGCCCGCGGAGGTCAAAACTCCGGATGCCCGGACTCCGGAGCGGGGGTCGGTGGTCCGACCGTCAGGAGACCACCGCCCGCCCGGGCGGCTGGGCCACCCGATCGGCCTGCGAGTCCTCGTCCTCGCCCTCGTCCCCGACGGCGATGCCCCGCCGCTTGGAGATGTACACCGCGCCGATGATCACACCGATGGCGAGGATCGCGACGACGGCCCGTACGGTCGGACTGGTGTCGTCGCCGTAGCTAAACTGGACCACGGCGGGGGCGATCAGCAACGCCACCAGGTTCATCACCTTGAGCAGCGGGTTGATGGCCGGTCCGGCGGTGTCCTTGAACGGGTCGCCGACCGTGTCACCGATGACGACGGCGGCGTGGGCCTCACTGCCCTTGCCGCCGTGGTGGCCGTCCTCGACGAGCTTCTTCGCGTTGTCCCACGCGCCACCGGAGTTGGCGAGGAACACGGCCATCAGCGTGCCGGTGCCGATGGCGCCCGCGAGGAAGGACCCGAGCGCGCCGACGCCCAGGGAGAAACCCACCGCGATCGGGGTGAGCACGGCGAGCAACCCGGGCGTGGCGAGCTCGCGCAGGGCGTCCTTGGTGCAGATGTCCACGACGCGGCCGTACTCGGGCTTCTCCGTGTAGTCCATGATCCCGGGGTGCTCGCGGAACTGACGGCGCACCTCGTAGACGACGGCGCCGGCCGAGCGGGACACGGCGTTGATGGCCAGGCCCGAGAACAGGAACACGACGGCCGCGCCCAGGATCAGGCCGACGAGGTTGTTCGGCTGGGCGATGTCGAGGCTGAGGTTCAGCTCCCCGGCCTTCGCCCCGACCTCCTTCACCGCGCCGGCGATCGCGTCGTTGTACGAGCCGAACAGCGCGGCCGCCGCGAGGACGGCGGTGGCGATGGCGATGCCCTTGGTGATGGCCTTGGTGGTGTTGCCGACGGCGTCCAGGTCGGTGAGGACCTGAGCGCCCGCTCCCTCGACGTCGCCGGACATCTCCGCGATGCCCTGCGCGTTGTCCGAGACCGGACCGAAGGTGTCCATCGCGACGATGACGCCGACGGTGGTCAACAGCCCGGTGCCGGCGAGCGCCACCGCGAAGAGCGCCAGCATGATCGACGTCCCGCCGAGCAGGAAGGCCCCGTACACGCCGAGGCCGATCAGCAGCGCCGTGTACACGGCGGATTCCAGGCCGACGGAGATGCCCGCGAGGACGACGGTGGCCGCGCCGGTCAGGGAGGACTTGCCGATGTCCCGGACGGGACGCCGGGTGGTCTCGGTGAAGTAGCCGGTCAGCTGCTGGATCAGGGCGGCGAGGACGATGCCGATGGCGACGGCGACGATCGCCAGGACCCGCGGGTCACCGGAGTGGTTCGCGATGGCGGCGTCCTCGACCCCGACGAGCTCCTTGTACGTGGCCGGCAGGTACGCGTAGACGGCGATCCCGACGAGCACCAGGGAGATCACGGCGGAGATGAAGAAGCCGCGGTTGATGGCGGTCATGCCGCTGCGGTCGGAGCGGCGCGGCGCGACCGCGAAGATGCCGATCATGGCGGTGACGACACCGATGGCGGGCACGATCAACGGGAAGGCGAGCCCGAGGTCACCGAAGGCCGCCTTGCCCAGGATCAGCGCAGCCACCAGGGTGACGGCGTACGACTCGAACAGGTCGGCCGCCATCCCCGCGCAGTCGCCGACGTTGTCGCCCACGTTGTCGGCGATGGTCGCGGCATTGCGCGGATCGTCCTCCGGAATGCCCTGCTCGACCTTGCCGACCAGGTCGGCGCCGACGTCGGCGGCCTTGGTGAAGATGCCACCCCCGACACGCATGAACATGGCGATCAGCGCGGCGCCCAGGCCGAACCCCTCCAGGACCTTCGGCGCGTCGGCCGCGTAGACCAGCACGACGCAGGAGGCGCCGAGCAGGCCGAGGCCGACGGTGAACATGCCCACCACGCCACCGGTGCGGAAAGCGATCTTCATGGCCTTGTGGGACACGTCGGTGAGGTCCTTGGCGGACTCGCCCTCGGCGGGAGTGGCCTCCCGGGCGGCGGCAGCGACGCGGACGTTGGCGCGCACCGCGAGGCGCATGCCGATGTAGCCGGTGGCGGCCGAGAAGAGCGCGCCGACGAGGAAGAACCCGGAGCGGCCCCCGCGCTGCGACCAGTCGTCGGCGGGCAGCAGGAAGAGCAGGAAGAAGACGACCACGGCGAAGACGCCGAGGGTGCGCAACTGGCGTCCGAGGTAGGCGTTGGCGCCTTCCTGAACGGCTGCGGCGATCTTCTTCATGCTGTCGGTGCCCTCGTCCGCGGCGAGGACCTGGCGGGTCAGGATCTGCGCGACGACGAGCGCGGCCAACGCGACGACGGCGATGACGATGACGATGAGCCGATTGTCATCGGTGAGTACTGCGGCTGCCAGATCATGTGCGCGATCCGGCGCGATAGGGGTGAAGAGCCCCGTCATTCGTCCTCCTTGACGTGATGAGCTCAAGATGTGGACGGATTGTAGGGAGCGCGACCTGATCAAAACAGGGTGCGTGAAACGGAATTGGCCCGCACTTGCTCCTCATCAATGGATCGCGTCACTCCATTACCCTCGAAAGAAGTAATGGGGCAAAGGCATTGACGACTGATCAACGATCTAGAGGGTTTTTCGGAGAAATACAAAAGGCCCTGCTCAACAGGGCCTTGATAAAGATCGGACGATACGATCCGCACGCGTGCGGCGATCCCCCGGGCGGGCGCCCGGCGTACGCGGAAGGGGGCGCGGCACACGCGGCGGCCACTACGACCGCCACCGAACGGATCCGGGTCCGGCTCGATCCGCCGGCCTCACGGGGGCGCGCATGAGGGCCGCCCGGCCCGACCGAGCGGGGCGACGGCGGCGTCAGCGACCACGGCGGCGGCGGAAACAGCGGGAGAAGCGGGGACAGCGGCCTGACGCTACGGAATCCGGGCGGACCCGGAGACGGGCCAGCTCATCCGAATCGTTCCGCCGGACTCGTCCGCGGACACGGAGACGTCGTCGACGAGCCCACTGATCACGGCGAGGCCCATCTCGTCCTCACCGTCGATGTCCGGGTCCAGGACGGCCGCGATGCCGGGCACGGCGTCGATGGGACCACCGGCCGGACCGGGCACCTCGTCGCCGACTTCGATGGAGAACGACTTCTCCTCCTCGGTCAGCACCACCCGGACGGGCGCGGTCAGTCCGTTGCTCCGATGCAGTCCGACGGCACGCGAACACGCCTCGCCCACGGCGAGGCGGACCTCGTCGAGCACGGCTTCCTCCACCCCTGCCCGGCGCGCCACCGCGGCCGCCACCAGGCGGGCCGTCCGGACGTGTTCGGGCTGGGCGCTGAAGCGCAGTTCAACGGTGGCCATGTACGTCCCCCTCGGACTACGGGCGTGACCTGACAGGGGACCGGACCGCCCATGGCCCGGTACCCCCGCTCCTCGTCGGCGCCTGCGCCGTTTCCGGCGGCAGGCGCCAGGAGCACGTCAGTCGGTGGCTGCGACGGCGTCTTCCACCGTGGTGTGGATCGGGAACACCTTGGTCAGACCGGTGATGCGGAAGATCTTCAGGATGCGCTCCTGGTTGCAGACCAGACGCAGCGAGCCCTCGTGCGCACGGACGCGCTTGAGGCCTCCCACGAGCACACCGAGGCCGGTGGAGTCGAGGAAGTCCACTCGCTCCATGTCGACAACCAAGTGGTAGCTGCCGTCGTTCACCAACTCCACCAACTGCTCGCGCAGCTTGGGCGCGGTATACACATCAATCTCGCCACCGACCTCTACGACCGTGCGGTCGCCGACAGTGCGAGTCGACAGGGACAGGTCCACGGATCCTCCAGCACCTTGCTATCGAGCGGCGCCCCCCAGGGGCCTCCCCCACCCGAAGGCTGGGAGAGGGATCGGCTGCCGCGATGGCATTCAATCACTTACCGGCAGGCGCGCACGACGCCTTGGGACCATTGTCCCGCACGCCAGTGACACACTCGGTGCCAATGGCCAACACTCACCGCCCCGGTCGGCCCACGGCGCCCGAGGACGCACGACCCGCTCCCGACACGGTCCTGGACCGGTTGTCACGGGGGTCTTCCCGAGCTGCGCGCATCACTCATACGGAGCACTTGCCCCCTCGGGCGGGTCGTCATGCGGTCTGGCCCGATCGCATCCGAACGGATGTCGTAGCCGCGATTTCGGCCGCCGGCATCGACCATCCGTGGGAACACCAGGCGACCGCCGTCGAGCTCGCGCTCGACGGCGAGTCGGTGGTCGTCGCCACCGGAACCGCCTCCGGCAAGTCGCTGGCCTACCTCGCCCCGGTGCTCTCCGCCCTCGCGGACGGCGCCGAGGCCCCGAACGGCCGGGGTGCGACCGCCCTCTACCTGGCCCCCACCAAGGCTCTGGCCGCCGACCAGCGGCGCGCCGTGCGGGAGCTGGCCGCACCGCTGGGAAACGCCGTCCGACCCGCCGTGTACGACGGCGACACCCCGTTCGAGGAACGGGAGTGGGTGCGTCAGTACGCCAATTACGTACTGACCAACCCGGACATGCTGCACCGTGGGATCCTGCCCGCCCACCCGCGCTGGTCGTCGTTCCTGAAGGCCCTGCGCTACGTCGTCATCGACGAGTGCCACACCTACCGCGGTGTCTTCGGATCCCACGTCGCCCAGGTCCTGCGCCGGCTGCGGCGGCTGTGCGCCCGCTACGGCTCCGAGCCGGTCTTCCTGCTGGCCTCCGCCACCGCGAGCGACCCGGCGGCGGGCGCCTCCCGACTGACCGGCGTACCCGTCACCGAGGTCTCCGACGACGCCTCACCGCGCGGCGAGGTCGTCTTCGCCCTGTGGGAGCCGCCGCTGACCGACCTGAAGGGCGAGAAGGGCGCCCCCGTACGCCGCACCGCGACCGCCGAGACCGCCGACCTGCTGACCGACCTCGTCGTCCAGGGGGTCCGCACGGTGGCCTTCGTCCGCTCCCGGCGCGGCGCCGAACTGATCGCCGTGATCGCCCAGGAGAGACTCGCGGAGGTGGACCGCTCCCTGCCCCGGCGTGTCGCGGCGTACCGGGGCGGCTACCTGCCCGAGGAGCGCCGCGCCCTGGAGCGGGCCCTGCACTCCGGCGAACTGCTGGGCCTGGCCGCGACCACAGCGCTGGAGCTGGGCGTGGACGTGTCCGGCCTCGACGCCGTCCTGATCACCGGCTACCCGGGCACCCGGGCCTCCCTGTGGCAGCAGGCGGGCCGCGCCGGCCGGTCCGGGCAGGGCGCCCTGGCCGTGCTGATCGCCCGCGACGACCCGCTGGACACCTACCTGGTCCACCACCCCGATGCGCTCTTCCGACAGCCCGTCGAGGCCACCGTCCTGGACCCCGACAACCCGTACGTCCTGGCCCCGCACCTGTGCGCGGCGGCCGCCGAGCTGCCGTTGACCGAGGCCGACCTGGACCTCTTCGGCCCGGCCGCGCACGGCCTCCTGCCCCAGCTGGAGGCGGCGAAGCTGCTGCGCCGCCGGGCGACGGCCTGGCACTGGACCCGCCGCGAGCGGGCCTCGGACCTGACCGACATCAGGGGCGGCGGCGGCCGGCCCGTGCAGATCGTGGAGGCCGCCACCGGACGGCTGCTGGGCACGGTCGACGAGTCCGCCTCGCACACCGCCGTCCACGACGGGGCCGTCCACCTCCACCAGGGTCGCTCCTACCTGGTCAAACGCCTGGACCTGGAGGATTCGGTGGCTCTCGTAGAGGAAGCCAGCCCGCCGTTCTCGACCACGGCCCGCGACACCACGTCCATCTCGATCCTGGAGACCGAGACCGAGATCCCGTGGGGCGCGGCCCGGCTCTGCTTCGGATCCGTCGAGGTCACCAACCAGGTGGTCTCCTACCTGCGCCGCAAGCTGATCACCGGCGAGGTGCTGGGCGAGGCGAAGCTGGACCTGCCGCCGCGCACCCTGCGCACCAGGGCCGTGTGGTGGACCGTCACCGAGGACCAACTGGACGAGGCCCGGATCAACCCGGAGATCCTCGGCGGCGCCCTGCACGCGGCCGAACACGCCTCCATCGGCCTGCTCCCGCTGTTCGCGACCTGCGACCGCTGGGACATCGGCGGCGTATCCGTACCGCTGCATCCCGACACCCTGCTGCCCACGGTGTTCGTGTACGACGGCCACCCGGGCGGCGCCGGATTCGCCGAGCGGGCCTTCCACACGGCGCGGGCCTGGTTGACGGCCACCAGGGACGCCATCGCCGCCTGCGAGTGCGAGGCGGGCTGCCCCTCCTGCATCCAGTCCCCGAAGTGCGGCAACGGCAACGACCCCCTCCACAAACGCGGCGCCATCCGCCTCCTCACCCACCTCCTCGCCCCGCCCCCGCCCGCCTGAGAACGTCGCCCGTGCCCCCACGAGGTCGGGCCGACGCCACCGCCGTCCCGGCCGCCCCCCGCGGAGACCCGCCCGCACCACCACCGCTCCCGCTCGCCCGGGTCGACACCGACCCGGACCGCCGAGACCCCGTCCGGCCCGGGTCGGCATCTGCCCGGACCCCCTGGGGCCCGGCCTGCCGGGCCCCAGGGCGGGGCCACCGCCACTGCGGGCGCCGACGGCCCCACAAGAGCCGAGGCGCATCCCGAACCCCCACAAACCACCCTCAGGGCCCATGGAGCCGCGCCCCGAAAGCGGGCACGAAAAACTTCGCGAACCACCCCAAGTCACCCTTCGAATCCCTGACGCGGGACAACCCGACCCCCTCACCGAGATGGCCGAAAATCGCCCCCACTTCTCCCCCAGAGACCTGCCCCGCCCCGGGAACCCTCCACAAAACTCCCCCACCCTCGCCCTACGAGGCACAGCAGGGCCCGGAGAGCCCGGAGACCTGCGGCGCAGAAGGAATTCGGGCCCGGAGAGATCCCGAGCACCCGGAGAAGCCGCAGTCCTGAGCGATCCGAGGGCCGGTGAGGCCCGAGGGCCCGGAGACCGGATCGCCCCCGTACGCGGGCGATCCGGAACCGGCGGACGCCGGGCACCCGCACGGCTCGGCACACGGTCGGGATCCCGGGAATGCCCGGAGCCGTTCCGCACCCGCCGGAGCCACGTCACGACCCCCGGGGCTCGCACCCCTGTCCCGAGAAGCAACCGCGCAGCCCCACGGTCGCAGCCCCACGGTCGCAGCCCCACGGTCCTCACCCCCGGCCCGCCGGAGGCACCGGCGGGCCCGCTCTGGAGAGCTGGGTCGGGGCGAAGGGGCCCGATTCGACGCGAGCCGTGATCTCGGTGACCTCCCCGTCGACCCGGCACGCGGTCACGCTCGCGCCCTGCGCCCCGGCCACCCTGGCCGCCGCGGCACAGGCCGTGGCGGGGCCGTGGGACCAGCTCGCAGCCGCCGCGAGGGCGGCGAGGTCGGCCGCCGCACCCGCACGGTGGCGGGCCGCGACCGCCTGGCCGAGCAGCAGCACGCCACCGAACACGGCACCCAGCACCGTGACGGCCACCGTGGCCCACACCGTCGCGGAACCCCGGTCGCGGCTCACGGCGGCGGCCCCACGCTGTCCTCGGCCAGGGCCACCGCCCGCGCCCCGATCCGCACCGGCAGCCGGTCGGGGCCCGGCGCGGGCGCGGCGACCCTGACCCGCCACAGGTCGCCCGCACGCTCCACCTCCACCTCCGCTCCCGGCGGGGCGGCCGCGCGGGCGGCGGCCACCGCCACCTCCATCGGCTCGGACCGGGCCGCCGCCCGAGCCCCCGCCCTGGCCGCGTCCACGCACCGGATCTGCGCCGCGGCCGCCATCAGCGCCCACACCAGCAGCGCCGCGAACAGGACCAGGGCGGGGATCACCATGGCCGCCTCGGCCGTCACGTATCCGCGGTCCGTCCCGGGTTCCGCCTTTCCCGGCGGCTTTCGCTCAGAACGGCGCATCGAGCGCCTTTCCGATGGTCGACTGGAGCGCCGTCGAGACCACGTCGCTCGTCACCACCTTGTACAGAACAGCCGCGAACGCACACGCCGCGATCGTGCCCATGGCGTATTCCGAAGTCGACATTCCGGTGTCGCCACCACGACCGCCCAAGGCCTTCCGCAGTCGGAACCAGATGATCCTCATGACAAACCTCCTGTGGGATTACGTTCTTGATCTGATTTCAGGTTTCGATTCCTGCTTTTCAGCTCCCGGAGAGCAGCCCCGAGGCCATTCCGATCACCACCGGAGCCACTCCGATCGCAAGGAACGCGGGGAGGAAGCAGAGCCCCACCGGCGCCGTGACGAGTACCGCCGCACGCTGTGCCCCCGCGCTTGCCTGTCGCATCCGTTCGGCCCGCAGGCCGGCGGCCAGGCGGGAGACCGGTTCGGCAGCGGGCGCCCCGGTCCGCGCGGCCCGCTCCAGGCACTCCGCCAGGTCGCGGGCACCCGGTATGCCGGCCAACCTCCCCCACGCGGCGCCCGGTTCACCTCCGAGCCGTAGCTCGGCCCCCGCCATCGCCAACCGGTCGCCCACCGGGCCGCCCACCGACTCCCCCACCACCTCGGCGGCTTCGACCGGCCCGGCCCCCGCCGCCAGGCAGGCGGCCAGCAGATCGGCGGCGAAAGGCAGTTGCCTCTCCGCCTCCCGGGAATCAGCCCCGGTCGGCTGTCGTGCGGCCCTGAGCAGCAGGCACCTCGCCGCGAAGGCCGCCGCGCACCCGACCAGCAGTCCCGCCGGGCCGCCCACCACCCACCAGCCCGCCGCCAGGACGCCACCCGGCCCGGCCCACGCGGTGACCGCCCGGCTGGTCCCGGGTTTCCACCACGGCCGGCGTCGGGCCTGCTCCTGCTCCCGACGGAAGAGGCCCACGATCCGGCGCCGCGCAGTCCGGCTCCGTAGCCCGGCCCACAGCGCCGAGGTCGCCCACCACACCAGGACCGCCAGGCAACACGCCGTCCCCAGCCTGTGGACATCGGGCCCGCCCATCACCGCTCCCCCACCCGTACGATCCGCCGGCACCAAAGGAGCCCCGCCGCCTCCAGCACCCCGCCCACGACCAGGCAGCCCCATCCCATCGGGGAGTGCAGCAGCACGCGCAGCGGGTCGGCCCCGAGACCGGTCCCGATCAGCAGCCCCACCAGCGGCAGCAACGCGAGCACCACCGTCGTGGACCTGGCCCCCGCCAGCTGGGCCCGCAATGACTCCTCCCGGTCCCGCTCGGCCCGCAACGCCCCTTCCAGCCGGTCGAGTCCGGCGGCCAGTCCGGCGCCGCCGTCCACCGATACGTGCCAACAGGCGGCCATCCCGGCCAGCCCCTCCGCGCCCGGCTCCAGCGCGGCCCGGCGCAGCGCTCCGGGCACGTCCCCGCCGAAGGCCGCGGCGGCCAGCACGCCCGCTTCCGCAGGCCCCGGGCCGCCGGGACCCTCGACCGTGCGGCGCATCGCCACGGTGAGGGCCTGCCCGGGCTGCGCCCCGGCCCGCAGTTCCCCCACGACGGCCCCGCACAGCGCCATCACACCGGCGGCCCTGGCAGTGCGGGCACGCTCCCGCTCCGCCGCCCTAAGCCACCGTTTCAGCAGCGGCACGGACACCGCCCCCAGCAGCAGCGGGATCAGGGATCCGCCCCACAGGGCGATCAGTGGAGCGACCGCCGGGACGGCCCACTCCCGCCACCGCCCGGCCCGCACTCGCGCCCAGGCCGCCAACCGCTCGACTCGCAGGGGGCCACCGGTCAGGACGGCGCGTCCTCCGGCAAGGACCAGCCGGGCCCGCCGTTGCCCTTGATCACCCCCGGTCAACATCCAGGCGGCCGCCCCGGCACACAGCAGCCCGGCGAACAGCGGCACGGAGCCGACCGGCACGGCGCTCACCGCGCACCCCCGAGCAGCGGCCCCAGCCGCGCCCAGCCCTGCTCCCGCACGAAACCCCGGATCCCCCAGCGCAGGGCGGGTACGGTCACCACCAGTCCGGCCGGGTCCCGTTCCAGCACGTGCACCTCGGCGACCCGGCGGCGCCCGCTGCGGTCCCGGGTCAGGTGGACCACCAGGGTCAGTGCCGCCGCCAACTGGCTGTGCAGCGCGGTACGGTCCAACCCGGCGGCCGTACCGAGCGCCTCCAACCTGGCCGGGACGTGCGCGGCGGCATTGGCGTGCACGGTGCCGCACCCGCCTTCATGCCCGGTGTTCAGCGCGGCCAGCAGGTCGGCGACCTCGGCGCCGCGCACCTCGCCCACCACCAGCCGGTCGGGCCTCATCCGCAAGGCCTGCCGGACCAGGTCCGCCAGCGTCACCAGTCCCGCCCCCTCCTGGTTGGCGGGACGGGTCTCCAGCCGCACCACGTGGGGATGGTCGGGGCGCAGTTCGGCGGAGTCCTCGGCCAGGACGATCCGCTCGCCCGGTCCGACGAGACCCAGGAGGGCGCTGAGCAGGGTGGTCTTGCCCGTTCCCGTCCCGCCGGAGACGAGGAAGGACAGCCGGGCCTCGACCATGGCCCGCAGCAGTCGCTGGCCGCCGGGCGGGAGGGTCCCCGCGGCGACCAACTCGTCCAGCGTGAAGGCCTTCGGCCGCACCACCCGTAGGGACAGGCACGCCGATCCGACGGCCACCGGGGGCAGCACCGCGTGCAGCCTGGTCCCGTCGGGCAGTCGGGCGTCCACCCAGGGTCGGGCGTCGTCGAGGCGCCGCCCGGCGACGGCGGCCAGCCGCTGGGCCAGCCGGCGCACGGCCTCCGCGTCGGCGAAGGTCACCCCGGTCAGTTCGAGTCCGCCGCCCCGGTCCACCCACACCCGGTCCGGAGCCGCGACGAGCACGTCGGTGACATCGGGGTCGGCCAGCAACCGTTCCAATGGCCCCGCGCCGACGAGCTCGGACCGCAACTCCGCTGCGACGCCCAGCACTTCCGCGTCCCCGAGCAGGCGCCCCTGGGCCCGCAGTGCTGCTGCGACCCGGGCCGGGGTCGGCTCGCCGCCGCTCTCGGCGAGGTGCTGACGCACCGCGTCCAGCAGGACCGTGCTGCTCATGCCGGCACCTCCTGGGCGGTACCGAGCGCACGCTGCCAAAAGCCGTCGCAGAAGCGGGCCAGGGTGCCCCGCGACCCCGGGGGTTCCCCTTCCGCCACCCGCCCGGGCAGACCCACCTCGACGGGCACCTCTCCGGCCAGGGGAACGCCCAACAGCCGGGCCACCGCTTCGGCGTCGAGCCCGTGGGCACCGCGGCCCCGTACGACCACGCGAACGTCCCGGGCCACCATGCGGACCCCGGCGGCCACCCGCCCCGCCGCGGCCACCGACCGCAGTTCGCCGGGCACCACCATCAGCACCAGGTCGAGCTGGGCCAGCGCCTCGGCCACCGCCGCGTCGACCCGTCGGGGCAGGTCGACGACCACGACCCCGCCCCGGCGTCGGGCGGCGGCCACGACGGACCGCATCGCGGCGGGCGGCACCACCACCCGGTCCCCGCGGTCCCAGCTCAGCACGCGCAACGCGTGCAGCTCCGGCAGGGACTCCTCCAGCGCCCCGGCGCCGACCCGGCCCCGGGAGGCCGCGAAGTCGGGCCAGCGCAGCCCTTCGGCACTCTCCCCGCCGAGCAGTACGTCCATGCCGCCGCCGAGCGGGTCCCCGTCGATGAGGATGGTGCGCTCCCCGGCACGGGCGGCCCGCAGGGCGAGGGCGCAGGCGAGTGTGGAAGCTCCCGCGCCGCCGCTGCCGCCGATCACCCCGACGGCGAGGGCGGGCCGGCCGGCCCCTTCCACCACGTCGGCGATGCGGTCGACGAGCAGGCCCTCGGCATCGGGCAGCCGCAGCACCTCCTGCACTCCGATCTCCACGGCCCGTTGCCAGACCCGGGGGTCGTCGAGTTCACGGCCGACGAGGAACACCCCGTCCCTGCGCGGTGCCCCGATGACCCGGTGGGCGGCGTCGTCCCCGACGAGTACGAGCGGTGCACTCTCCCAACCGCTCCCCCCGACCGGTCCGGCCGGGTCACGGCCGGCGTCCTCCCCGGCTCCGCCGCCCCGATCCGCCCCTCCCCGCTCCGGCACCGCGTGGTGCACGTGGGGCTCGGCGCCCGCCGCGGCGCACAGCCGCAGCAGGTCGTCGAGCAGCAACGGATCCTCGGTGATGATCAACGGCCGGCCGGCACCCGGGCCTGCGCCGCCGTCCCGATCGGACCGCCCGTCCCTCCCGGCCACCAAGGGTTCCGACGCTTCACACGACTTCGATCCAGCCACGATCTCCGCCCCCTTCTCACTGCAAATCCATGAACCGCGGACTTCGCGGCTGGAATCACGGTGCAAGGTTCCGGAAATTGAAGTGGATCTTGCGTGAAAACTGTGGACAAGAAGGGGGTTGTGAATAACTTCGCCACACCATCAGGTGAGTTCCGGAGCGCGGCGGAACAACTACGGAGAGTGACGAGTTCGAGGGGGTGAAGGCCTTCGCCCAGAAGGTCGACCGCAGAGGAAGGACCGAAGAGATGGCCACTGAAGGTCGTGAGCACGGGACACAAACCGCGTCCGGACATGCGACGACCCCCGCCGGGGGGGAGAGCGGGGGTCGTCCCCACGGTCCGACTCGGGGGGGGAGGAGCCAGACCGGGTTAGCACGGTCGCGAACGATCCGTGACTTCCATGGTGTACCCGAGAGCCTTCTCAAGCAAACCCACGCGCCGCACCTTACGCCGAATGGTGGGCGCATATGCTCGGGTCGTGGAAAATCAGCCCTTGCCGCACTCCTCGCCTCGGACCGCTGCCTTCTTCGACCTGGACAAGACGGTCATTGCGAAGTCCAGCGCCCTGACGTTCAGCAAGTCCTTCTACCAGGGCGGCCTGATCAACAGGCGGGCCGTGCTGCGCACCGCGTACACGCAGTTCATCTTCCTGGCCGGTGGCGCCGACCACGACCAGATGGAGCGGATGCGGGAGTACCTGTCCGCCCTCTGCAAGGGGTGGAACGTCCAGCAAGTGCGGGAGATCGTCGCCGAAGCCCTGCACGACCTGATCGACCCGATCATCTACGACGAGGCGGCGTCGCTGATCGAGGCCCACCACACCGCCGGCCGTGACGTGGTGATCGTGTCGACCTCGGGAGCCGAAGTCGTCGAGCCCATCGGCGAGATGCTCGGGGCGGACCGGGTCGTGGCGACCCGGATGGTGGTCGGCGAGGACGGCTGCTTCACCGGTGAGATCGAGTACTACGCCTACGGCCCGACCAAGGCCGAGGCGGTGCGGGAGCTCGCCGAATCCGAGGGGTACGACCTCTCGCGGTGCTACGCCTACAGCGACTCGATCACCGACGTGCCGATGCTGGAGGCGGTCGGAAACCCGCACACGGTCAACCCCGACCGGGCGTTGCGCCGGGAGGCCGTCGCGCGGGAGTGGCCCGTGCTGGTGTTCAACAAGCCGGTCCGCCTCAAGCAGCGGCTGCCCGGACTGTCGATGCCGGCTCGACCCGCCCTGGTCGCCGCGGCGGCTGTCGGCGCAGCCGCGGCCACCGCCGGGCTGGTCTGGTACGCGAGCCGCCGCCGCGCGGCGACGAGCACCGCATCGGCCTGACCGCCCGACCGGAAGACAGCCGCCCCACCCCGGACGTCGGCCGGAGCCCCCTCCCGGGCCCTCCCGGCCCACGAGCGCAGGGTGTCCGGATCGCCCCGCATCACCCCGAAAAGTAAAGAACTGTGGCCAGGGGTTTCGCTCCGACCGGAAGCGGAGTACAAAGGAATCACGGCCCGCGAGACCAAAGAACATCCGAGAGGATCATCTTTAAAACGCAGTAAGGCCCACGGACCGAAGCACGAACGCCGAGCACCCACGCGACGTCGACCCGTCGATTACGGGCCAGCCGCACCAGGTAACGGGCAAAGTCCCCGACCTGATGGGCAATCATCGAGGACGCTTGGTAACTGGGCGCGAGTGCCAGCGGCGACACCAAAGCAAGACGGTGTCGCCGCAACCCATGTTCGGGGGCGATCCACCCAACCCCCGCCTGCCGACGCCCCGCCCCCGCCCCCTCCGGGCCAACGCCTCGACAACACCCACTCGGCCCGAACCGGCCCGAAGCGGCCGGGACCGACTCAGGTCGGCCGGGACGGGCTGATTCCCGGGGCCAGGTCCCCCAGGGTCTGGTCGGCCGGAGTCAGGTCGGGTGCACACGGTTCAGGTCGGACCGCGTCCGGGTACGGCTCAGGCCGCGCCGCGCTGGAGCGCCTCGCAGACGGCCGTCGACTCGCGGACACCGAGCTCGATCGCGCGCCCGCAGTGCGCGATCCAGGCCGCCATCCCCTCCGGGGTGCCGGATACGTACCCCTCGAAGGCCGCCAGATACGCCTCGCGCCCCTGTTCCGCGTGTCCGGCCTCCGCCGGGCAGATCGCCTTCGGGTCGAGACCGCTGTTGATCAGCACGATGCGCTCGGCGGCACGCGCGACCAGGCCGTTGTGGGAACCGAACGGGCGCAGGGCCAGCAGCTCTCCGTGCACGACCGCCCCCGTGATCAGGGCGGGGGCTGAGCCGCCCGCGATGATCAGGTGGGACAGGCCGTCGAGCCGGCCGGCCACCTCCTCCGCTCCGGGCAGCGGGAGGTCCACCACGGGCTCGTCCACCGTCTCACCGGCCAGTCGGGGCCGACCCACGACATCCCCCGCCTCCGTCGACCCGGAGGCGACGAGATGGAGTCGGGCCAGGACCCGGAGCGGCGATTGGCGCCAAATGCTGAGCAGTTGACCGGCCTCCGCCGTCAGACGCAGGGCGGCACCCACCGTCCGCGCCTCCACCTCCGCGCCGAAGTCGGTCCGCCGACGGACCTCCTCCAACGCCCAGTCGGCACCGGACAGCGCCGCGCTGCCCCGGGCGCCGCGCAGCGCGGCCTCCGAGGTGATCTCCGCGCTGCGGCGCCGCATCACCCGGTGTCCGTAGACCCGGTCCACTGCCTTGCGTACGGAATCCACGGACTCGGCGACACCCGGGAGCGAGCCCAGGGGCGCCAGCGGGTCAGAAGCACTACTCATAAGTAGGGAGCCTACGCACTGCTCACCCGTAGCACCGACCCCTCCTTGGAGTGGTCTTCTTCACTCACCTCGACCACCGAACGCGATCGACCCACTACCCTTGGTGAACATGAAGATCGCTTTCGTGGGAAAGGGCGGCAGCGGGAAGACCACGCTGTCCTCCCTCTTCATCCGCCACCTCGCCGCCAATGAAGCCCCCGTCGTCGCGGTGGACGCCGACATCAACCAGCACCTCGGCGCGGCCCTCGGGCTCGGCGAGGAGGAGGCCGCCGCGCTGCCCGCCCTGGGTGCGCACCTGCCCCTGATCAAGGAGTACCTGCGCGGATCCAATCCGCGCATCGCGTCCGCCGACAGCATGATCAAGACCACCCCGCCCGGCACCGGATCCCGGCTGCTGCGGATCACCGAGGACAACCCCGTCTACGAGGCCTGCGCCCACACGCTGCTGCTCGACGGGGATCCCGTCAGGTTGATGGCCACCGGGCCGTTCACCGAGGCCGATCTCGGGGTGGCCTGCTACCACTCGAAGGTCGGCGCGGTCGAGCTCTGCCTCAACCACCTGGTCGACGGGCCCGACGAGTACGTCGTCGTCGACATGACGGCCGGTTCGGACTCCTTCGCCTCGGGCATGTTCACCCGCTTCGACGTGACCTTCCTCGTCGCCGAGCCGACCCGCAAGGGAGTCTCCGTCTACCGCCAGTACAAGGAGTACGCCCGGGACTTCGGGGTCACGCTCAAGGTGGTCGGCAACAAGGTGCAGGGGCCGGAGGACATCGAGTTCCTCCAGGACGAGGTGGGCGAGGACCTGCTGGTCACCTTCGGGCACTCCGATTGGGTCCGGGCGATGGAGAAGGGCCGCCCGGCCGCCTTCGAACTGCTGGAGGCGACCAACCGGCTCGCCCTCCAGGCCCTCCAGGACGCGGCGGAGGACTCCTACGCCGGTCGGGACTGGGCCAAGTACACCGAGCAGATGGTGCACTTCCACCTGCGGAACGCGGAGAGCTGGGGCAACGCCAAGACCGGGGTCGACCTGGCGGAGCAGGTCGACCCCGGCTTCGTCCTGAACGAGGCCGTCGGTATCCGCGACGAGGTGCTGGTCAGCCCTCGTCCGACTCCGCAGCCCGCTCCTCAGCCGGCTTGACCCCGGCGGCACCCGACGGGGCGGCCGGTTGAGCCGGCGGCCCCGCGGTGAGGAACTTGTTCCAGCCCTCCTTGGGCGTCTCGCCCACGTCGAGGGTGCGCATCCACTCCAGGGCCTTGGGGTCCTGGGCGTCCAGCCAGTCGGCGAGCTCGCGGAACGGAACGCAGCGGACCTCGGGCTTGGTGCACATGCTCTTGATCGACTCCTCGATCGCGCGCATGTAGGTGCCGCCGTTCCACGACTCGAAGTGGTTGCCGATGATCAGCGGCGCGCGGTTGCCCTGGTAGACCCGGTCGAAGGCCTGGCGCAGGCCGTCGCGCATCTGGTCACCCCAGTACTGGTGTTGCGAGGGGTCGCCCTGGGACGTCGTCCCCGACTGGTTGACCATGTAGTTGTAGTCCATGCTCAGCGTGTCGAAGGCGCGGCCCGGCATCGGGACCAGTTGGAGCGGGATGTCCCAGAGCCCGTCCGTCTTCTTGGGCCAGATCTGCTTGCTGATGCCGCTGGAGTCGTAGCGGAAGCCCATGTCCTTCGCGGCCAGCATGAAGTTCTTCTGGCCTTCGAGGCAGGGGGTGCGGGCTCCGATGAGCTCCTTGTCGTAGTCGAACGGCAGGGCTTCCATGTCCCTGAGGCCCGCGTTCGTCTTCCAGTTCTTGACGAAGGACTTGGCCTGGTTGATCTCGCTCTTCCACTCCTCCACGGACCAGGTGCCGACGCCCCCCTCGGGTCCGCAGAAGTGGCCGTTGAAGTGGGTGCCGATCTCGTTGCCCTCCAGCCAGGCGGCGCGGACCTGGGTGGCGGTGTCCTTGATGCCCTGCAGGTCGCCGAAACCGATGTCGGAGCGGCCGGAGTCGTGCTGCGGGGCGGTATAGAGGGAACGTTTCTCCTCGGGCAGCAGGTACACCCCGCTGAGGAAGTAGGTCATCCGGGCGTTGTACTTCTTCCCGACCTCACGGAAGTGCGAGAAGAGCTTCTGACTGTCCTCGCCGGCCCCGTCCCACGAGAACACCACGAACTGCGGCGGCTTCTCGCCCGCCTTCAGCTTCTGCGGCTTGACCACGTTGGGCTGGGGGCCGGTGTAGGCGGTGGAGCCGTCCCCGATCGGCCGCATGACGCTGCCGGGGGCCTCCGGGGCGGCGGCGCCCTTCTTGGCGTTCGGGCCACCGGCGGGCTTCACGGCCCCGGACGTACTGCACCCGGCGGCGCCGAGCACCAAGGCCGTGGCGACCAGACCTCCGGCGATCTTCTTCGTGGCGGCGATCATCCGCACACCTCTCCCTCGCAGTTCCCGACGCAGGACTTCCGCGCCGCAACGTCCCACGGGGGCCGGTTCGAGGAAGGTATGACAAGCCGGACAAAATGCTTATTCATGCCTGAGTGCTAATTCATAGACCATTTGCCCGTATTATCACCACCTTCCCTTTACTCTCCATTACCATCCATTTACTGAGTGTTGAGACTCCCGCCGCTTCACCCCTCCCCCAGAGGAAACGGGAACCCATGACAGCCCCCACCCCAGCCGTGCCGGGCCCGGCCGCCCAGGCCGCCGCGGCACAGCACCCCACCACCACGCACACCGCCGGCGCGACGCACGCCCCCACCACGGACACGCCCCCGGCGCCCCCACCCGACACCGAGGCAGCCGAGGGCGCCGGAGGCGAGAAGGGCACCCGCGGCAGCAAGGACGCCCCGGGGTCGCCAGGAAGGCTCTCCGCGGACCTGTCGGCCTCCATCGCCGTCTTCCTGATCGCCCTGCCGCTCTCCCTCGGCATCGCGCTCGCCACCGGAGCACCCCTGCAAGCGGGACTGGTGGCCGCAGCGGTCGGCGGGATCGTGGCCGGACGGTTCGGCGGTGCCCCCCTCCAGGTGAGCGGCCCCGCGGCCGGACTCACCGTGGTGACCGCCGAGTTGATCCAGCGCTACGGATGGCGGACCACCTGCGCCATCACCGTCCTGGCCGGATGCTGCCAGCTCGGGCTCGCCGCGCTGCGGACCGCCCGCTCGGCGCTCATGGTGAGTCCGGCGATCGTGCACGGCATGCTCGCGGGCATCGGCGTGACCATCGCCCTGGCCCAGCTCCACATCGTGCTCGGCGGCACGCCGCAGAGCTCGGCAGTGGCCAACGTCCGGGGACTGCCGGCCCAGTTGGCCGACCTCCATCCGGCGGCACTCGGTGTGAGCGCGCTGACCGTGTGCGTGCTGCTCGGCTGGTCCCGGATTCCCGGGCGGGCCGGCGCGGCCCTGCGGAAGGTGCCGGCGGCCCTGGCCGCGGTCGCCACGGCGACGGCGTTCGCCGTCCTCGCGGGGCTCACCCTGCCCCGGGTCGACCTGCCCTCCTGGCGCAGCCACGCCCTGCCGGAACTGCCCGAGGGGCCGGTGCTGGGTCTGATCGCCGCCGTACTGACGATCACCCTGGTCGGCAGTGTGGAATCGCTGCTGTCCTCCGTGGCCACCGACAAGCTGATCGCCTCCGAGCGCAGCACGGAGAACCGTCCGGCCCGCGCCGACCTCGACCGCGAGCTGCGCGGTCAGGGCGCGGCGAACATCGTGTCCGGTGCGCTGGGGGGACTGCCCATCACGGGAGTCGCCGTCCGCAGCGTGGCCAACGTCAAGGCCGGTGCCGTCAGCCGCAGATCGGCCATGTTCCACGGCCTGTGGGTGATGGTCGCGGCGGGGCTGCTCGTCCCGGTCCTCGATCTGATCCCGCTCGCGGCGCTGGCCGCGTTGGTGATGGCCGTCGGGATCCAGATGGTGTCCATCACCCACCTGCGCACGGTCACCCGGCACCGCGAGGTGCTGGTCTACGCGACGACCATCGTGGCCGTGGTGCTGGGCGGGGTCCTGGAGGGGGTGGCCGTCGGCATCGCCGTCGCCATCGCACTGGCGCTGCACAGGCTCGCCCGTACCCGGATCACCCTGGAAGAGCTGGACGGCGTCCACCACGTGCAGGCGCGCGGCCAGTTGACCTTCCTCGCGGTGCCCCGGTTGAGCCGCGTGCTCAACCAGATCCCGCACAGGAGCCATGCGGTGATCGAGGTCGACGGCTCCTTCATGGACCACGCCGCCTACGAGACCCTGCACGACTGGCAGGACTCCCATCGGGCGCACGGCGGTTCGCTGAAACTCACCGGCCGCGCCGGCGCCGCGATCTCCGGGGACCACCCCGCCTCGGGGACGGGGCAGACCGGTCGGACGACCGACGGTCGGGACCGCGGCGCCGCAGTACCGCGCGGGACGCACCAGTGCTGCCGCCCTTGGACGCCCTGGCAGAACCACTGCGACCACCGGGCCGTGAGCGCGACCACCACCGGCGGCGACGGGCAGCGGGACTCCGGGGACACGGAGGCCCGTACGCCCACCGGGTCGGCCGTGATGCCGGCCTCCGCCCGGCGCCGCGGCGCGGGCCAACTGGCGAACGGGATCAGCACGTTCCAGCGGGACACCGCCCCCCACGTCCGCGACGAGCTGGCCCGGCTGGCGCGCGAGGGCCAGCAACCGTCTCAGCTGTTCCTGACCTGCGCCGACTCCCGCCTGGTGACGAGCATGATCACCGCGAGCGGTCCCGGGGACCTGTTCACCGTCCGCAACGTGGGCAACCTCGTACCGCTCCCCGGCGCCGAGGCCACCGACGACTCCGTCGCCGCCGCCATCGAGTACGCGGTGGACGTGCTCAAGGTCGACAGCATCACCGTGTGCGGGCATTCGGGCTGCGGGGCCATGCAGGCCCTGCTGAACTCCCACCCCGAGGCGCCGATGACCCCGTTGCGCCGCTGGTTGCGCCACGGTCTGCCCAGCCTGGAGCGGATGGGCAGCCGACACCACGCCTGGGCCCGGATCTCGGGGCGGCTCCCGGCCGACGCCGTGGAACAGCTGTGTCTGACCAACGTGGTGCAGCAGCTGGAGCACCTGCGGGCCCACGAATCGGTGGCCCGGCGGCTCGCCGAGGGCACGTTGGAACTGCACGGCATGTACTTCCACGTGGGCGAGGCGCAGGCGTATCTGCTGTCCGAGGGAGAGGACTTCTTCGACTGTCGGGTTTTCGACAGCGTCGGCCAGAGCGTCTGAGACGCCGCGCACCTGAACCGATACTCTCCCGGAACCGTGTAAGCGGATGGCCCTTTTCCCGCGCTCTGCGGCGGGAAGGGGCCATTCGTGCGTCGTCCTCAGCACGGGCGCAGCCGTGGTATAGGTCTAAACCAATTTTCGGCTACCCCTTGTCACCTGGGCGTCTGAACTGATGAGCTATGCCCGGGGACACAACGGACACCCTGGGAAAGGGAGATGTCGTGAGCAATGACAGCCTGGCCAATCTGCTCAAAGAGGAGCGTCGGTTCGCACCGCCCGCCGCTCTGGCCGCCGCCGCCAACGTGACCGAGGCGGCGTACGCACAGGCCGACGCGGACCGGCTGGGCTTCTGGGCCGAGCAGGCCCGGCGGCTGACCTGGGACACGGAGCCGACGGAGACGCTCGACTGGAGCAACCCGCCCTTCGCGAAGTGGTTCGCGGACGGCAAGCTCAACGTCGCGTACAACTGCGTGGACCGGCACGTCGAGGCCGGCAACGGCGAGCGCGTCGCGATCCACTTCGAGGGCGAGCCCGGCGACAGCCGCTCGATCACCTACGCCCAGCTCAAGGACGAGGTCTCGCAGGCCGCCAACGCCCTCACCGAGCTCGGCGTACGGGCCGGCGACCGGGTCGCCGTCTACCTGCCGATGATCCCCGAGGCGGTCGTAGCGATGCTCGCGTGCGCCCGCGTCGGCGCCGCCCACTCGGTGGTCTTCGGCGGCTTCTCCGCCGACGCCGTGGCCTCCCGCATCCAGGACGCCGACGCCAAGCTGGTGATCACCGCCGACGGCGGCTACCGCCGCGGCAAGCCGAGCGCGCTCAAGCCCGCCATCGACGAGGCCGTCGGCAAGTGTCCGCAGGTGGAGCACGTGCTCGTGGTGCGCCGCACCGGCCAGGACACCGCCTTCACCGAGGGCCGGGACGTCTGGTGGCACGACGTGGTCGCCCGCCAGTCGACCGAGCACACCCCGCAGGCCTTCGACGCCGAGCACCCGCTGTTCATCCTGTACACCTCGGGAACGACGGGCAAGCCGAAGGGCATCCTGCACACCTCGGGCGGCTACCTGACGCAGGCCGCGTACACGCACCACGCGGTCTTCGACCTCAAGCCGGACACCGACGTCTATTGGTGCACCGCCGACATCGGCTGGGTGACCGGCCACTCCTACATCGTCTACGGGCCGCTCGCCAACGGCGCCACCCAGGTGATGTACGAGGGCACCCCGGACACCCCCCACCAGGGTCGCTTCTGGGAGGTCGTCCAGAAGTACGGCGTCACCATCCTGTACACCGCGCCCACGGCGATCCGCACGTTCATGAAGTGGGGCGACGACATCCCCGCGAAGTTCGACCTGTCGAGCCTGCGCGTGCTGGGCTCCGTCGGCGAGCCGATCAACCCCGAGGCCTGGATCTGGTACCGCAAGCACATCGGCGGCGACCGCTGTCCGATCGTGGACACCTGGTGGCAGACCGAGACCGGCGCGATGATGATCTCCCCGCTGCCGGGCGTCACCGAGACCAAGCCGGGCTCCGCCCAGCGCGCGCTGCCGGGCATCTCGGCCACCGTCGTGGACGACGAGGCACACGAGGTCGACAACGGCGGGGGCGGCTACCTGGTCCTCACCGAGCCGTGGCCGTCGATGCTCCGCACCATCTGGGGCGACGACCAGCGCTTCATCGACACCTACTGGTCGCGCTTCGAGGGCAAGTACTTCGCGGGCGACGGCGCCAAGAAGGACGACGACGGCGACATCTGGCTCCTCGGCCGCGTCGACGACGTCATGCTGGTGTCCGGCCACAACATCTCGACGACCGAGGTCGAATCGGCCCTCGTCTCGCACCCCTCCGTCGCCGAGGCGGCCGTGGTCGGTGCGGCCGACGAGACCACCGGTCAGGCCATCGTCGCCTTCGTCATCCTGCGCGGCAGCGCCTCGGAGACGGACAGCCTCGTCGGCGAGCTGCGCAACCACGTCGGTGCCACGCTCGGCCCCATCGCGAAGCCGAAGCGGATCCTGCCGGTGCAGGAGCTCCCGAAGACCCGTTCGGGCAAGATCATGCGCCGTCTGCTGCGCGACGTGGCGGAGAACCGCGCGGTCGGTGACGTCACCACGCTGGCCGACTCCTCGGTGATGGACCTGATCCAGAACAAGCTGCCCGGCGCCTCCGACGAGGACTGACGGACAGCGGGCGGAGACACCCGGGGGCGTTCGGCGCACAGCGCGCCGGACGCCCCCCTCCCGTCTAAGGTGAAGATCACCTGATACGACCGCGCACGCCCTGTAAAGTAAGAGAAGCGTCAATATTTGACGCCCGAAAGTCTCAGGGTGCGCCGGGAAGTCTGGTCGGCAACAGCATTTGCCATGCCGTCGACCACCCGGAGGTTCCCCACCGTGGCCACCCCCACGCCCACCCGCAAGTTCCTCGGCAGGCTCTCGCTCCCCGAACAACGCTTCGTCGCGAACGCGCTGCGCACCGAAACCGTCGGTGGCGTGCTGCTCCTGGTGGCCGCGATCGCCGCCCTCATGTGGGCGAACATCCCCGGAATCTCGGACAGCTACAACAGCGTCCGCTCCTTCCACATCGGGCCTTCCGCCCTCGGCCTGGACCTCTCCCTCCAGCACTGGGCCGCTGACGGCCTGCTCGCGATCTTCTTCTTCGTCGCCGGTATCGAGCTCAAGCGCGAACTCGTCGCCGGCGACCTCAGCGACGCCAAGGCAGCGGCCCTCCCGGTGATCGCCGCCCTCTGCGGCATGGCCGTGCCCGCGCTGGTCTACGTACTCGTCAACACGCTCGGCAGCGGCTCCACGGACGGCTGGGCCGTCCCCACCGCCACCGACATCGCCTTCGCGCTCGCCGTCCTCGCGGTCATCGGCACCTCCCTGCCGTCCGCCCTGCGCGCCTTCCTGCTGACCCTCGCCGTCGTCGACGACCTCTTCGCCATCCTGATCATCGCCGTGTTCTTCACCAGCGAGATCGACTTCCTGGCCCTGGGCGGAGCCTTCGTCGGCCTCGTCCTCTTCTGGTTCCTGCTCCGCACGGGCGTCCGCGGTTGGTACGTGTACGTCCCGCTGGCCCTGGCGATCTGGGCCCTGATGTACAACAGCGGCGTCCACGCCACCATCGCGGGCGTCGCCATGGGCCTGATGCTCCGCTGCACCCGCAAGGACGGCGAGGAGCACTCCCCCGGTGAGCACATCGAACACCTGGTCCGGCCGCTGTCCGCCGGACTGGCCGTACCCCTCTTCGCCCTGTTCTCCGCCGGGGTCTCGCTCTCCGACGACGCCATCGCCCAGGTCTTCACCCGCCCCGAGACCCTGGGCGTGGTCCTCGGTCTGGTCGTCGGCAAGACGGTCGGCATCTTCGGCGGCACCTGGCTGGCCGCCCGCTTCACCAAGGCCGAGCTGAACGAGGACCTGGCCTGGCCCGACGTCTTCGCCGTGGCCTCGCTGGCCGGCATCGGGTTCACCGTGTCCCTGCTGATCGGCGAACTCGCCTTCCCCGGGGACGCCGTACTGATGGACGAGGTCAAGGCCGCGGTCCTCATCGGCTCCCTCATCGCCGCGATCGTGGCGAGCGTCCTGCTGAAGATGCGCGACCGCAAGTACCGGGCCCTGACCGAGGCCGAGGAGCTCGACGAGGACCTCGACGGCATCCCGGACATCTACGAACAGGACAAGCCGGACTACCACCTGCGGATGGCGAAGATCTACGAGGAGAAGGCCGCCGAGCACCGCCGCAGGGCCTTCGAGGCCGCTCCGACGGACTCCGAAGCGGCGGGCGGGTCCAGCACGCGCGGCGACCGTCCGGCATGATCTGTCTGACGACGGAGGACAGCCGCCGGAAGCAGACGACAGAGGGAGACAGAGATGAGCGCAGTGGAGGACCAGGGGACCCCGGGAGCCGAGCGCACGCTCGGCCAGCTGGTCGCCTCGGCCACCGCCGAGATGTCCGCCCTGGTGCACGACGAGATCGCCCTCGCGAAGGTGGAGATCAAGCAGGACGTCAAGCGCGCGGGCATCGGCAGCGGCGCGGCGATCGTCGCGGGAGTGCTGCTGCTCTTCTCCCTCCCGGTGGCGAGTTTCGCCGCGGCGTACGGCATCCACAACCTCGGGCTGGGCCTCGCCTGGTCCTTCCTGATCGTCTTCGGCGCGTTCGTGCTGCTCGCGGCGCTGGTCGGGCTGGTGGCCATGAGGATGCTCAAGAAGATCAAGCCGCCGGTGAAGACCATCGACTCCGTCAAGCAGACCGCCGCCCTCGTCGGTACCGTCAAGCCGCACCCGCGCCCGGTCAGTGACAACGTCGTGGGTGTGGCACGCTCGACCTCATGACAGCCCCCTCGCCCGACGCCGGTACCCCGCCCACCGCCGCCACGGCGGTCCGGCTCGACCTGCCCGACGGACGGCCGGTGACGCACCGGGACGTCGCGGCGAACGGTGCGAGGTTCCACGTCGCGGAGGTCGGTGACGGCCCGCTGGTCCTCCTGCTGCACGGGTTCCCGCAGTTCTGGTGGACGTGGCGGCACCAGCTGAGCGCCCTCGCCGACGCCGGGTACCGCGCGGTCGCCATGGACCTGCGCGGTGTCGGCGGCAGCGACCGCACCCCGCGCGGCTACGACCCGGCGAACCTCGCGCTCGACATCACCGGCGTCGTCCGCTCCCTCGGCGAACCGGATGCCGCGCTCGTCGGGCACGACCTGGGGGGCTACCTCGCCTGGACGGCGGCCGTGATGCGGCCCAAGCTGGTGCGCCGGCTGGTGGTCTCCTCGATGCCGCACCCGCGCCGCTGGCGCTCGGCGATGCTGGCCGACTTCGGGCAGACCCGGGCGAGCTCGCACATCTGGGGCTTCCAGCGCCCGTTCATCCCCGAGCGGCAGCTCGTCGCCGACGAAGGCGCCCTCGTCGGCCAGCTGATCCGCGACTGGTCCGGCCCGCGCTTCCAGGGGGACGGCGCCGACGAGGAGGCCCTCGCCGTGTACCGGCGGGCGATGTGCATCCCCTCGACGGCCCACTGCTCGATCGAGCCGTACCGGTGGATGATGCGGTCGATGGCCCGTCCGGACGGACTGCAGTTCAACCGGCGGATGAAGAGGCCGGTACGGGTACCGACCCTGCACCTGCACGGCTCGCTCGACCCCGTGATGCGCACGCGCAGCGCGGCCGGGTCCGGCGAGTACGTCGAAGCCCCCTACCGCTGGCGGCTGTTCGACGGACTCGGGCACTTCCCGCACGAGGAGGACCCCGTGGCCTTCTCGACCGAGCTCGTGAACTGGCTGGGCGACCCCGAACCCGACCGCTGATCGACGAGCCCGCGCACCGGCCTTCGGGACGGCGCCCCTTGACGGAGCGTCGGGCGCCGGTGACGGACCGACAGCCGATTCGTATGCCTGTCTTACGAGCATTCAATTGCCCGCCGCATAGGCCAATTGGCCGCCCCGGACGGGATTACCGACCTTGGGGCCCGGGCACAGCTCGTTGTATGGGCTGGACGCACGACTACGGTGACACCGCACGAGAACGCCGCTCGGCCGCAGCGCCGGGCGATCACGACAGGACCGGCCGGGACCTTCACGACCCCCGGCTCGGAATCCCACGCATCCTGCGCCGCCGGGCCCGCTGGGTCTCGGCCAGGCTGCGCCACCCGCGCATGTAGGAACGGCGCCGGGACACCGCGAAACCAGCAGGGGCACCGCGCTCAGCGGTGCCCCCTCACGCGTCCTCACAGGTCGGACGACGGTTGCTACAGGGCGCAGCCCTGGCTGTCGGCCCGGCGTTCGGCCGTCCTGCCGATGCGGATGTCGTCGCGGATCTCGTCCGCCGTCAGCGCGTACCCGGTGTTCGGGTCGTCGAGCGACTTCGCGAAGACGACCCCGTACACCTTGCCGTCGGGCGTGAGCAGCGGGCCGCCGGAGTTGCCCTGGCGCACGGTCGCGTAGAGCGAGTAGACGTCGCGCTGGACGGTGCCCCGGTGGTAGATGTCCGGGCCGTTGGCGTTGATCCGACCACGGACACGGGCCGCGCGGACGTCGTAGGCGCCGTTCTCCGGGAAGCCGGCGACGATGGCGTCGCTGCCGCTCGCCGCGTCCTTGTCGGCGAACTCCAGTACCGGCGCCTTCAGCTTGGGCACGTCCAGGACGGCGATGTCACGCTCCCAGTCGTAGAGCACGACCTTGCCGTCGTAGAGCTTGCCCTCGCCGCCGACCTGGACGGTCGGCTCGCCGACGCCGCCGACGACGTGCGCGTTCGTCATCACCTTGCCGGGGGCGAAGACGAAGCCGGTGCCCTCCAGGACCTTGCTGCAACTGGGCGCGGTTCCGACGACCTTCACGATCGAGAGCTTCGCCTGCTCGGCCACGCCACTGCTGGCCAGGTCCGGGTCGGGCGCCTTGACCTCGGTGATCGGCTCGTTCGAGAACGGGCTGAAGACCTGTGGGAAGCCGTTGCGGGCGAGGGTGGTGCTGAAGTCCGAGAACCAGGTGTTCGCCTGGGCGGGGAGCACCTCCGAAACGCCGAGGAGGATCTTGGAGTTGCGGACCTCCTTGCCCAGCGTGGGCAGCGAGGTGCCCGCGAGCAGCAACCCGATCAGCCAGGCCACCAGCAGCATCGCGACGACGTTGACCAGCGCGCCGCCGGTCGCGTCGACGGCGCGGGCCGGTGACCAGGTGATGTGGCGTCTGAGTCGGTTTCCGAGATGGGTGGTCAGGGCCTGGCCGATGGAGGCACAGATGATGATCACGACGACGGCGATGACGACGACGGTCGTGGTCACCTGACTGCCGTTGTCGGTCACCCGGTCCCAGATCAGGGGCAGCAGGGACACGGCGATGAGGCCACCGCCGAGGAAGCCGATCACCGACAGGATGCCGACGACGAACCCCTGGCGGTAGCCGACGATCGCGAACCACACGGCGGCGAGCAGCAACAGGATGTCCAGCACGTTCACGTGGGCCACCGTCTCATGCACGCCAGTCGAGCGGGACGTGACGTGAGCGGTCCCACGGCAGCTCCCAACCCGCGAAGTGCAGGATCCGGTCGATCACCCCGGCCGTGAAGCCCCAGACCAGGGCCGATTCCACCTGGAACGCGGGGCCTTGGTAGCCGCCGGGATGGACCACGGTGACCCGGTGCTCGGGGTCCGTGAGATCCGCCACGGGAACCGTGAAGACCCGGGCGGTCTCCGCCGGGTCCACCGCGCCGACCGGGGAGGGCTCCCGCCACCAACCCAGTACCGGGCTCACCACGAACTCGCTGACCGGGATGTAGAGCCGGGGCAGCACACCGAAGAGCTGGACCCCGGACGGATCGAGGCCGGTCTCCTCGACGGCCTCGCGCAGCGCGGCGCGCAGCGGGCCCGTGGTGTGGGGGTCGCCGTCCTCCGGGTCCAGGGCGCCGCCCGGGAAGGAGAGCTGCCCGGCGTGCGAGCGCAGCGTGCCGGCGCGTTCCTGGAGCAGCAGCTCCGGGCCGCGCGGGCCCTCCCCGAAGAGGATGAGCACGGCGGACTGGCGGCCCCCGCCGTCCTCGGGCGGCAGGAAGCGGCTGAGCTGGCGAGGCCGCACGGTCCGGGCCGCCGCCACCACGGGGTCGAGCCAGGCGGGCAGGCCGGTCGTCGTGAGGGTCAGGCCCTCGCGGGCGGCCGGGGCCGCCGTGGTCTCGTCCCGTGTCCCGCGCGTCATAGGCACCCCTGTCCGTGTTCTCCCACACCGCTGAACGCGGTCCGGGTACCGATTCGTTCCGCGACACCCCGTACGGCGGTACGGGGGCCGACGGTGCTCCCGCCGGCTCCGTACCCCTCACACCGCCGCTCAGGCCTCCGTACGGGCCCCCAGCGGCGGGGCCGGGAGGCCCGGGTAGTCCGGGGGCGGGGTCAGGCGCTGGCCGGGTTGGCCGCCCTTCTCGTACTTCAGCAGCTTCTCGGCCTTCTCCGGGTCCGTTTCACCCTCTCCGTACGAGGGGCAGAGCGGGGCGATGGGGCAGGCGCCGCAGGCGGGCCTGCGGGAGTGGCAGATGCGGCGGCCGTGGAAGACGACGCGGTGCGACAGCATCGTCCACTCGCTCTTGGGGAAGATCGCGCAGATCTCGGCCTCGACCTTCTCCGGGTCCTGCTGGTCGGTCCACCGGAAGCGGCGCACCAGCCGTCCGAAGTGGGTGTCGACGGTGATGCCGGGAACCCCGAAGGCGTTGCCGAGGACGACGTTCGCCGTCTTGCGACCGACTCCGGGAAGGGTGACGAGGTCTTCGAGGCGGCCGGGCACCTCGCCGCCGAAGTTGTCCCGCAGGGCCTGGGAGAGGCCGAGGAGGGACTTCGACTTCGCCCGGAAAAACCCGGTCGGCCGGATGATCTCCTCCAGGTCCTCGGGGGCGGCGGCGGCCATGTCCTCGGGCGTGGGGTAGGCGGCGAAGAGGGCCGGTGTCGTCTGGTTCACCCGGAGGTCGGTGGTCTGCGCGGACAGCACGGTGGCGACCAGGAGCTCGAACGGGTTCCGGAAGTCGAGCTCCGGATGGGCGTACGGGTACACCTCGGCCAGTTCCCGGTTGATGCGGCGGGCCCGGCGGACCATCGCCAGATGGGATTCCGGCTTCGCGGCGGCCACCGGCTTCGGTTTCTTGGCCGAAGCTTTGCCCTGGGGGGCGGTCGGAGCCTTCCTGGGCGGCGCCACGGGGGCCTGTTCGCCCACGGCTGAATTTTGGGTCCCCGTCACTCGTGCGGACCCCTTGGCCTGTGCTCTCACCGGCTTATTGGACACCCGGCCAGCCTAAGGGCGGCCGCCGACACCCGCCCGGACCTCAGGTAACACCACTCCGTTTGGTCCCTCGCCGCACAGCACGCCCGTCCGTCCGGCATCCTTGTGATTGATCGCACTGTTTGAGCCGTCCGGCAAAATGGGGAGCGGTCCCCAGGCTGGTCGACATAGGAGAGAGACTCGTGGACGACGTTCTGCGGCGCGCCCCGCTCTTCGCGGCGCTCGATGACGAGCAGGCCGCGGAGCTCCGCGCCTCCATGGGCGAGGTGACCCTCGCACGCGGTGACGCCCTGTTCCACGAGGGCGACCCCGGTGACCGGCTGTACGTGGTGACCGAGGGCAAGGTGAAGCTCCACCGCACCTCCCCCGACGGCCGCGAGAACATGCTGGCCGTCCTCGGCCCCGGCGAGCTGATCGGCGAGCTGTCGCTCTTCGACCCGGGCCCGCGCACCGCCACCGCCACCGCGCTGACCGAGGTCAAGCTCCTCGGCCTCGGCCACGGTGACCTCCAGCCCTGGCTGAACGCCCGGCCCGAGGTCGCGACCGCGCTGCTGCGCGCCGTCGCACGCCGCCTGCGCAAGACCAACGACCAGATGTCCGACCTGGTCTTCTCCGATGTTCCCGGCCGCGTGGCCCGGGCGCTCCTGGACCTGTCGCGCCGCTTCGGCGTGCAGTCCGAGGAGGGCATCCACGTCGTCCACGACCTGACGCAGGAAGAGCTCGCACAGCTCGTCGGCGCCTCCCGCGAGACCGTGAACAAGGCCCTGGCCGACTTCGCGGGCCGCGGCTGGCTCCGCCTGGAGGCCCGCGCCGTGATCCTGCTGGACGTGGAGCGGCTCGCCAAGCGTTCGCGCTGACGCACCGCGCGCCGCACACCGCGGCAGTCGTCGTGAAGGGGTCCTGCCCGGCCGGGCGGGGCCCCTTCACGCGTCCGGGCGTGGGGAGTGGCGCGCGAGCGGTTCCGGAAGGGCTCGGCGGGCGCCGGCCGAGGGAAGGGCGGAGCGGGGTCATGGAGCACAGAGGTCTGGACGCGGACGGGTACTTCGAGCGGGAGGGCTCGCTGGGTCGGGTGCAGCCGGAGTTCACCGACCTCGTCGCGACCGCCCGAGGCCGGATCTCCGAGGCGTACGGGCGCAGGCTGCACAGCGCCTACCTCTACGGGTCCGTGCCGCGCGGCACGGCCCGACCGGGGCGCTCGGACCTCGACCTGTTGATCGCCCTGCACCGGGAGCCGACCGACGAGGACCGGGGCACGGCCGAGGTCCTGGGGCGCGGGCTCGACGATGAGTTCGGCGAGGTCGAAGGCGTCGGCATCCTGCTGTTCGGCAAGGACCGGCTGCTGAGCGAGCGGGAACGCCACGACCTGGGATGGTTCCTCGCCTGCCTGTGCACCCCACTGCTCGGGGCGGACCTGGCCGAGCACCTGCCCCGGTACCGTCCGGACGCCCTGCTGGCCCGCGAGCTGAACGGCGATCTGGCCACCCTGCTCCCCCAATGGCGCAAGCGGGCCGAGGCCGCCGCCACGCCCGCCGAATACCGCAGGATGAATCGTTTCTTCTCCCGGCACCTGGTGCGTACCGCGTTCACCCTGGTGATGCCCCGGTGGGGTGGCTGGAGCAGCGACCTGCGCGAGTCCGCGGAGATTTTCGGCCACTACTACCCCGAGCGCGCCGCACAGCTGCGGGAGGCGGCCGAGGTGGCCCTGGAGCCCGTCGGGGACCCGGCCGTGGCACGCCGGTACGTGGAGGACCTCGGCCCGTGGCTCGCGGACGAGTACACGGCCCGGCTCGGCACGAAGTCGCCCCGCCCCTGAGGCATGGCGGGCGTAGGGCGTGCGCGGCAGGAGGTCGGGGCGTCGGGCACGTGCGGCACGGGATCGGGGCGTAGGGCGGGCCGCCTCGGGTCGGGACGTCGTTTGATGCCCCGGTAGACCTTGATGGCCGAAACAGTGCGGCCGTCGCGCATCAGCGCGGGCAGCTCGTCCAGCCCGGCCGGCTCCGGCTCGTCGATGCCGAGGTGCTCCAGGAGCAGGCCGAGCCGGCGCTCCAGCCCGTCGACCTTGTCCTACAGCGCCCGGGACCGCAGCGCCATGGTCGAGGTGATCCACCCGGCGGCGGCCGGCACGGCGAGCAGCACGAAGAGCGTGTTCACTCCGGCCCGCCGGGAATCAGCCCGTGGTCCTGGAGGTATTCCAGCTGCGCCCGTACGGACCACTCCGCGGCCGGCCACAGGGACCGGTCCACGTCCGCGTAGACCCGGGCGACGACCGCCTCCGGCGTGACGAAGCCGTCCTCCACGGCCGTCTCGACCTGTGCGAGCCGGTGCGCGCGGTGGGCCAGGTAGTACTCGACGGCGCCCTGCGCGTCCTCCAGGACCGGCCCGTGGCCCGGCAGCACCGTGTGCACGCCGTCGTCGACGGTGAGGGAGCGCAGCCGGCGCAGGGAGTCCAGGTAGTCGCCGAGGCGGCCGTCGGGGTGGGCGACGACGGTGGTGCCGCGGCCGAGGATGGTGTCGCCGGTCAGGACGGCCCGGTCGGCCGGCAGGTGGAAGCAGAGCGAGTCGGAGGTGTGTCCGGGGGTGGCCACGACCCGCATTTCCAGGCCGCCGGTGCGGATCACGTTCCCCGCGGCCAGCCCCTCGTCCCCCAGGCGCAGGGCCGGGTCGAGGGCACGGACCTTCGTACGGGTGAGCTCGGCGAAGCGGCCGGCGCCCTCGGCGTGGTCCGGGTGGCCGTGGGTGAGCAGGGTCAGCGCGATCCGCTTGCCGGCCTGCTCGGCGGCGGCGATGACGGCCCGCAGGTGCGTCTCGTCGAGGGGGCCGGGGTCGATGACGACGGCGAGGTCGGAGTCAGGTTCGCTGACGAGCCAGGTGTTGGTGCCGTCCAGGGTCATCGCGGAGGCGTTGGGGGCCAGGACGTTGACGGCACGGGCGGTCGCGCGCCCCGAGGAGACCACTCCGCGGGGCTGGCCCGGCAGGGCCGCTGCATCGGTCATGCGGGGCCTCCCGGACGGTCGGAGCGGACGCGCTTGGTGAACTCGTCGTGGCCCGGCCAGCTGAGGACCAGCTCACCGTCCTCCAGGGTGGCCTTGGCCACGATCGCGGTCAGGTCCTGCGCGGCGGCGCCCGCGAGCGCGTCTGCGGCGCTCACGTACGGCTCCAGCGACCGCAGCGTGGCGATGGTCGGCGGCATCATCAGCAGCTCGCCCTTGTCGTACCCGTCGGCCGCGGCCGACGGAGCGATCCACACGGTCCGGTCCGCCTCGGTGGAGGCGTTGCGGGTGCGCTGCCCCTCCGGGAGGGCCGCGACGAAGAACCACGTGTCGTAACGGCGCGGCTCGAACTCCGGGGTGATCCAGCGGGCCCAGGCACCGAGCAGGTCGGAGCGCAGCAGCAGGCCGCGCCGGTCGAGGAACTCGGCGAAGGACAGCTCCCGGCCCACGAGGGCCTGCCGGTCGGCCTCCCAGTCGTCCCCGGTGGTGTCGCCGACGACGGTGTCCGCGGTGGGCCCCGCGAGCAGGACACCGGCCTCCTCGAAGGTCTCCCGGACGGCTCCGCACACGATGGCCTGCGCGGAGGCGGCGTCGGTGCCGAGGCGTGCGGCCCAGTCGTCCTGGTCCGGGCCGGCCCAGCCGATGCGGCGGTCCTCGTCGCGCGGGTCGACCCCGCCGCCCGGATAGGCGTACGCGCCGCCCGCGAAGGCCATGGAGGAGCGGCGGCGCAGCATGTGCACGACGGGTCCGGCGGGGGTGTCGCGCAGCAGCATCACCGTGGCGGCGCGTCTGGGCGCGACCGGGGTGAGCGAACCGTCCGCGAGCGCGCGGATGCGGTCGGGCCACTCCGGGGGGTACCACTGGCCCCCGGCGGGCTGACTGGGCGGCGACTGACCGTGCTGACCGTTCGGCATGGCCGGATGCTACGACCATCCGGCCCGATGTTCGAGGGGCACCCGCTGTGACCTGCCCCGACGACGAACCCCGAAGGCCGTGCGGTCGGTGCTGTGCTCCGGACCGGAGCGGCCCGGAGCCCAGGAAACGGAACGGCCGCTGCCTGGGCAGCGGCCGAAGTCCGCGCGGCCGACGACGGCCGCGCGGCGAAGAGCCCGTGTCAGGCTCCGGGGACCAGCTCGACCTGGATCTCGACCTCGACGGGGGCGTCGAGCGGCAGGACCGCCACGCCGACCGCGCTGCGGGCGTGGACGCCCTTCTCGCCGAGGACGGCGCCGAGCAGCTCGCTCGCACCGTTCAGCACGCCCGGCTGGGCGGTGAAGTCCGGGGCGGAGGCGATGAAGCCGACGACCTTGACGACGCGGGCGATCTTGTCGAGGTCACCGACCACCGACTTGACGGCGGCCAGGGCGTTCAGCGCGCAGGTGGCGGCGAGCTCCTTGGCCTGCTCCGCGGACACCTCGGCGCCGACCTTGCCGGTCACCGGCAGGCTGCCCTTGACCATCGGCAGCTGGCCCGCGGTGAACACGTAGGAACCCGAGCGCACGGCCGGCTGGTAGGTGGCCAGCGGAGGAACGACCTCCGGCAGCGTCAGGCCGAGCTCGGCCAGCTTCGCGTCGACGACGCCGCTCATGCCTTCTCCCGCTTGAGGTAGGCCACGAGCTGCTCGGGGTTGTTCGGGCCGGGCACGACCTGGACGAGCTCCCAGCCGTCCTCGCCCCAGGTGTCCAGGATCTGCTTGGTGGCGTGGACCAGCAGGGGGACCGTCGCGTATTCGAACTTCTTGGTCATGGGGGCGAGCGTAGTGCCTGTCGTGCGGGGCTCATGCGCGGCCCGTGGACCGAGTCGTTAGGCTCGGACGCTGTGAGCAGGCTCCAGGTGGTCAGCGGCAAGGGCGGCACCGGCAAGACCACGGTCGCCGCGGCACTCGCGCTCGCCCTCGCACGCGAGGGCAGGCGGACACTTCTGGTGGAGGTCGAGGGCAGGCAGGGCATCGCACAGCTTTTCGGCGCGGAAGCGCTCCCCTACGAGGAGCGGAAGATCGCCGTCGCGCCCGGCGGGGGCGGGGGTGAGGTGTACGCGCTCGCCATCGACGCCGAGCGGGCGCTGCTGGACTACCTCCAGATGTTCTACAAGCTCGGTTCGGCGGGACGCGCGCTCAAGAAGCTCGGCGCGATCGACTTCGCGACGACCATCGCGCCCGGTCTGCGGGACGTCCTGCTCACCGGCAAGGCGTGCGAGGCGGTGCGCCGCAAGGACAAGGCCGGCAGGTTCGTCTACGACCACGTGATCATGGACGCCCCGCCGACCGGGCGGATCACCCGCTTCCTGAACGTCAACGACGAGGTCGCGGGCCTCGCCCGGTTCGGGCCGATCCACAACCAGGCCCAGGCCGTCATGAAGGTGCTCAAGTCCCCCGAGACCGAGGTGCACCTGGTGACGCTGCTGGAGGAGATGCCCGTCCAGGAGACCGCCGACGGCATCGCGGAACTGCGCGAGGCCGGCCTTCCGGTGGGCCGCGTCATCGTCAACATGGTGCGCCCGCACCACGTCGACGAGGACACCCTGCGCGCCGCGGCCGGCGAGCACCGCGCCGGGATCGCGCAGGCCCTGTCCCGGGCGGGGCTGGGCGGCGCCCGACGCGGTGGGCTCGCCGAACGGCTGGTCGACCCCCTGCTCGCGCAGGCCGCGGAGCACGCGGGCCGGGTGCGCCTGGAGCGGGAGCAGCGCGCCACCCTGGCGGGGCTGGACCTGCCGACGTACGAACTCCCCCTGCTCGGCTCGGGGATGGAGCTGGCCGGGCTGTACGAACTGGCCGCGGAGCTGCGCAAGCAGGCGGACGCCGAATGAGCGAGGGTGTGGACACCATGGGCCTGGACACACCGCCGAGGCTGGCGGTCGACGCACTGCTGGACGATCCGAGGATCCGCATCGTGGTGTGCTGCGGCTCGGGCGGCGTCGGCAAGACCACCACGGCCGCGGCGCTCGGCGTCCGGGCGGCCGAACGCGGCCGCAAGGCGGTCGTGCTGACCATCGACCCGGCCCGCAGGCTCGCCCAGTCGATGGGCATCGATTCGCTGGACAACACCCCGCGCCGGGTCCCCCTGGAGGAGGGCGGCGGGACGGGCGAACTGCACGCCATGATGCTGGACATGAAGCGGACCTTCGACGAGATCGTCGAGGCGCACGCGGACGGCGAGCGGGCGCGCGCGATCCTGGCGAACCCCTTCTACCAGTCCCTGTCGGCCGGTTTCGCGGGCACGCAGGAGTACATGGCGATGGAGAAGCTGGGCCAGCTCCGGGCCCAGGACGACTGGGACCTGATCATCGTCGACACGCCGCCGAGCCGGTCGGCGCTGGACTTCCTCGACGCGCCGAAGCGCCTCGGGTCCTTCCTGGACGGGAAGTTCATCCGGGTGCTGATGGCCCCGGCCAAGGTCGGCGGCCGGGCCGGGATGAAGTTCCTCAATGTCGGCATGTCGATGATGACGGGCACGCTGAGCAAGCTGATGGGCGCTTCGCTGCTGAAGGACGTCCAGACCTTCGTGGCCGCGATGGACACGATGTTCGGCGGGTTCCGCACCCGCGCGGACGCGACGTTCAAGCTGCTCCAGGCCCCCGGTACGGCCTTCCTCGTGGTCGCGGCGCCCGAGCCGGACGCCCTGCGCGAGGCGGCGTACTTCGTCGAACGGCTGGCGGCGGAACGGATGCCGCTGGCCGGGCTGGTGCTGAACCGGGTCCACGGAAGTGGCGCCGGCCAACTCTCCGCGGAACGGGCCCTGGCCGCCGCAGAGAATCTTGAAGAGACCGGCATTGTCGATCAGGAGTCCGGGAAAGCTGGACTTCGTGACGCCGCCGACGACGGCTCCCCCGACGTGGACGAGGTCACCGCAGGACTGCTGCGCCTGCACGCGGAACGGATGCAGGTGATCGCGCGTGAACGGCGCACACGCGATCGCTTCACCTCGCTGCACCCCGAAGTGGCGGTGACGGAAGTGACCGCCCTGCCCGGCGACGTACACGACCTCGCCGGGCTACGGGCCATCGGAGAGTGCCTCTCGGCCGGGGTGCCGGCCGGAGCATAGGCGTTCGCACGGTTCGCGTGCGACGTGGTGCCCGGGTGATCTACCCGGCTGCCGCGTACGTCTCGTACGAAACGTCGATCTCCGCTTCGACATCCATGGTGAGGATGCCCGTACTGCGTTCGTACTCGGTGCGGGCGGTTTCGAGCAGCCGTCGCCACGAGGTGACGGTGGGACGCCGGCGCAGCAGCGCGCGTCGTTCCCGCTCGGTCATTCCGCCCCATACTCCGAACTCGACACGATTGTCGAGCGCGTCGGCCAGGCATTCGGTCCGCACCGGACATCCGGTGCACACCGCCTTGGCCCTGTTCTGTGCCGCTCCTTGAACGAACAGTTCATCCGGATCGGTAGTGCGGCAGGCTGCCTGCGCACTCCAGTCGGTAACCCAGCCCATCCCGGCGCCGTCCTCTCCCGAATCGAGGCTCCCCCACGGCGGTAGCGGCATATTCACCGCTGCCAGTTGAGGACGTTACGGAAGGTGGGCACAGTGCAACACCCCCGACGGGCCCAATCTTGAATGGTCCGAACGGACTATGGGTAAGCGGCAGATCACCCGACGGAGTGATCGGACGACATGCCCGACCATTCCGGCGATTCGGGTGAAATCGGGGGCTGCCGGTAAGCGGCCGACAGAGCGAAGGGCGAGATTCGGACATGTGTCCACCCCATTCGGGAAGGGTGAAAAACAAGCCGAGGGGTTGATGTCGCACCACACTGCTGTGACAGTTGGGGTCAGC
This sequence comes from Streptomyces sp. NPDC040432, assembly GCF_055595445.1. Taxonomy (NCBI): domain Bacteria; kingdom Bacillati; phylum Actinomycetota; class Actinomycetes; order Kitasatosporales; family Streptomycetaceae; genus Streptomyces; species Streptomyces sp. NPDC040432. The sequence continues at coordinate 76,803 of NZ_JBVIVP010000007.1, forward strand.
TTAGGCCAAGGCATTCGCGTGTGTCCGGTGAATGAGAACGTAGGCTGCCCTCCATGGGTAAGAAGCGCTCGGGCGGCGGGCTCACGGGGCCACAGCAGGCCGCCAAGTTCCTCGGGGTGTCCGTTCTCTCCGGAGTCGTACTGGCCGGCATCGCGATCCCGGGCGCCGGCGCGCTGGGACTCGCGGCCAAGGGCACGGTCGAGGGATTCGACGAGATCCCGGCCAATCTCAAAACGCCTCCGTTGAGTCAGCGCACCACGATTCTGGACGCGGAAGGTGGCCTGATCGCCACCGTCTATTCACGTGACCGGCAGGTCGTCCCGCTGACGGCCATCTCCCCGTACATGCAGAAGGCGATCGTCGCCATCGAGGACTCGCGCTTCTACGAACACGGCGCGGTCGACCTCAAGGGCATCCTGCGCGCGGTGAACCGCAACGCGCAGGAGGGCGGCGCCGCGCAGGGCGCGTCGACGCTGACGCAGCAGTACGTGAAGAACGTCTTCGTCGAGGAGGCCGGCGACGACGAGACGAAGGTGCGCGAGGCACAGGAGAAGAGCCTCGGCCGCAAGATCCGCGAGCTCAAGTACTCGATCCAGGTCGAGGAGGAGCTCGGCAAGAAGAAGATCCTGGAGAACTACCTCAACATCACCTACTTCGGCCAGCAGGCCTACGGGATCGAGTCGGCGGCGCAGCGCTACTTCAGCAAGCCCGCCAAGGACCTCACCATGGACGAGTCGGCGCTGCTGGCCGGCCTGGTGCAGTCGCCGAGCCGGTACGACCCCGTCAACGACACGCAGGAGGCGATGAAGCGCCGCAACACCGTCCTCCAGCGGATGGCCGACATGAAGGACATCTCGCAGGCGGAGGCGGAGGAGGCGAAGAAGAAGCCGGTCCAACTGAAGGTGACACGGCCGAAGAACGGCTGCATCACCGCGGTCAAGGGCGCGGGCTTCTTCTGCGACTACGTGCGCAACACCTTCCTGTCGGACCCGGTGTTCGGCAAGACGCGCGAGGACCGGGCCAAGATCTGGAACCAGGGCGGCCTGACCGTCCGCACGACGCTGGACCCGCAGTCCCAGGAGTCGGCGAACGCCTCGATCAAGGACCACGTCAACGAGGACGACTCGATCGCCACGGCCGTCACCATGATCCAGCCGGGCACCGGCCGGGTCCTGGCCATGGGGCAGTCCAAGCCGTACGGCTTCGGGAAGAACGAGACGCAGATCAACTACTCCGTCGACAAGCGGATGGGCGGCTCCAACTTCGGCTTCCAGGTCGGTTCCACGTTCAAGCCGTTCATCGCGGCCGCCGCGATCGAGCAGGGCATGGCGCCGACCAAGGTCTACTCCGCGCCGAACAAGATCGACTATCCGAGCCCGATCCCCAAGTGCGACGGCAGCCAGTGGGTCAACCTGCCCGAGGGCAAGAAGAAGCTCGCGACGGCCGAGAACGAGACCGAGGACGAGGTCGGTCCCTACGCGCTGCGGACGGCGATGGAGAAGTCCATCAACACCTACTTCGTGCAGATGATCGGCGAGATCGGGCTCTGCCCGGTCGCCGAGATGACGCAGAAGCTCGGTGTGGTCCCGGCCGACGGCTCGAAGCTGGTGGAGGCCCCCTCCATCGCGCTCGGCTCCGCCGAACTGTCCCCGCTGACGATGGCCAACGCGTACGCGACCTTCGCCAACCGGGGCACGTACTGTACCCCGATCGCCCTGGAGTCGATCACCGACGCCCACGGCAAGGCCCTCGCGGTGCCGAAGACCAAGTGCGAGCGGGCGATGTCCCAGGACACCGCCGACACGATCAACACCCTGCTGCGCGGCGTGGTCGACTCCGGTACCGGTGAGAAGGCCGGCCTGAGCAACCGCGACAACGCGGGCAAGACCGGTACGACGGACTCCCGTTACAACGCCTGGTTCGTCGGCTACACCCCGAACATGTCCGGCGCGGTGTGGGTCGGCTCGGGCGGCGCGAAGAAGATCTCGATGGAGGACATCACCATCGGCGGGCAGTACTACCCGAAGGTCTTCGGTGGTGGCCTGCCCGGCCCGATCTGGCGCGATGCGGTCTCCGGCGCCCTGTCCGGCCGCGAGGCCCCCGACTTCGCCACGGTCAGCATCCCCGAGCCGCAGCTTCCGAGCTCCGGCAACGGGAACAACGGCGGCCGGGGCAACGGCAACGGGGCCGGCAACCCGAACCCGCCGACCCCGAACAGGCCCGGGAAGCCGAACAAGCCCGGCGGTGACGGCAAGCCCGGCGACAGCCGGCCCGGCGGCGCGACGGCCGCCGGGGCCACGGGCGGCGCGGGCGCCACGGGAGGCGGCGGCACCGGTGGCGACTCCCCCAAGCCGCCCTTCGGCGGGATCACCGGGGAGCCCGGCCTGATCGGCGGCCGGGAGGAACAGTAGGACCTGCACTGAAGAAGGGGAGGGCCCCGGCCGGATCATCCGGCCGGGGCCCTCCCCTTCTTCAGGTTCTTCCCGTTCCCCGCTCCGCGCGGTCAGGAAAGCTGCTGCTTGACGACCGCGGCGACCCGGCCGCCCTCCGCCAGACCGGCCACCTTCGGGTTCACGATCTTCATGACGGCACCCATGGCCCGCGGCCCCTCGGCGCCCGCCGCCCTGGCCTCCGCGACCGCCTGCGTCACGATGGCGACGAGCTCGTCGTCGCTCAGCTGCTTGGGCAGGTAGGCGTCGAGGAACTCACCCTCCAGGGTCTCCCGCGCGGCCTGCTCGGCGCGGCCGCCCTGGGCGAAGGCCTCCGCGGCCTCGCGGCGCTTCTTCGCCTCCTTCGCGATCACCTTGAGGACTTCGTCGTCGGAGAGCACGCGCGCTTCCTTGCCCGCGACCTCCTGGTTGGTGATGGCGGAAAGGGTCAGGCGCAGCGTCGACGAAGCGAGCTCGTCGCGTGCCCTGATGGCGTTGGTGAGGTCTTCCTGGAGCTTGGCCTTGAGCGTGGTCATGCCCATGAGTCTGCCAGGTGTGGGGGCGGTGGCGCCCGCCGGTTTTCCGCGTCTGCGACCATAGGTGGCATGCGCGCGCGTTACGGAGTCCCCCTGAAAGTCACTGCCTCGATCGCGGCGGTGGGGGCCGCGGGAGTGGCCTATGCCGCCGGATTCGAGGCCCGTTCCTTCCGCCTGCGCCGGGTCACCGTGCCCGTGCTCCCGCAAGGGATGCGCCCGCTGCGCGTGCTCCAGGTCTCCGACATCCACATGGTCGGCGGGCAGCGCAAGAAGCGGGCCTGGTTGCAGTCCCTGGCCGGGCTCCGCCCCGACTTCGTCGTGAACACCGGCGACAACCTCTCCGACACGGAGGGCGTGCCGGAGGTGCTCGACGCGCTGGGACCGCTGATGGACTTCCCGGGCGTGTACGTCTTCGGGTCGAACGACTACTACGGGCCGCGGCTGCGCAATCCCGGGCGGTACCTGATCGAGAAGACCCAGGGCCGGCACGGACTGAACGGCAACAAGCCGGTCGTCGGCGCCGTCCACAACCCGTGGGAGGGCATGCGGGACGCCTTCGACGCGGCGGGCTGGCTCGACCTCACCAACACCCGGGCCCGGCTGAAGCTCGAAGGGCTGGAGCTCGGCTTCACCGGTCTGGACGACCCGCACATCAAGAGGGACCGCTACGAGCGGGTCGCGGGCGGTCCGGAGGCGGACGCCGACTTCTCGATGGCCGTCGTGCACGCCCCGTACCTGCGGGTCCTCGAATCGTTCACCGCCGACCGGTACCCACTGATCCTGGCCGGGCACACCCACGGCGGGCAGCTGTGCATCCCCTTCTACGGAGCCCTGGTCACCAACTGCGACCTGGACACGAAGCGGGTCAAGGGCCTGTCGACGTACGAGGCCGGCGGTCACCGCTCGTACCTCCACGTCTCGGCGGGCTGCGGCACCAACCGCTACACCCCGGTCCGCTTCGCCTGCCCGCCGGAAGCGACCCTCCTGACACTGACCCCGAAGGCCTGACGACCGGGCCGCGGCCGCCCGGCGGCGCCCCGTGAAAACCGGATTTCGTCTCCGGGCGAGGGTCCGCTAAAGTAATCGATGTCGCCACGGCAGCAAGACGCCAAAGCGACGATCGGGGTGTAGCGCAGCTTGGCAGCGCGCTTCGTTCGGGACGAAGAGGTCGTGGGTTCAAATCCCGCCACCCCGACGCTGAAGTACCAGGTGAGAGCCGGTGCAGAGAAATCTGCACCGGCTCTCCTTGTTTCTCCCCACCCTCTCGGGAGAATCCTGGGAGAAACCTCCGCCGAAACGGCTCCCGGCTCGCTCCTACGGATGGGCCCTCAGCAGCGCGTCGAGAACGGCCACAGGCGACCTGGGAGCCATCCGCCTGCGCGCGTCGAGCGACTCTTCCCACATGCCGGTCAGGCCAGCCAGGAGTTCGCGGCGCATCTCCGGAGTGATGTGGGAGTACCGCGCCTGCACGGAACCGTCCTCGTGCCCCATCCGCTCGTCCTTCAGTTTCGGCGGAGTCCTCAGCTCGTCCATCATGGTCTTGTGGCTGTGCCGCAGCCCGTGCGGCGTGAGCCCGCGCGCGATCGGCACCCACGACGCCTCCGCACGGGCGGCGGCGCCCCGGCCACGAGCTGGGATGCCCGGCCAGGGCTCCGCCCGCAGCGGTACCGGACGGGCCTCTTGCGGCGACTTCTTCGGGTACCACCCGGTCGCGGCGGGGTGGAACAGCCACGTGGCGAAGCCGTTCCGCCGCCAGTGCGCCGCGTTCTCACCCGACGGCCAGAACCGGATGAACCCGAGATCGGTCATGGCCTTCTCTACCGCGGCCCGCGTGGGTTCGGCGACCGCGCCGGGGCGGTTCAGCACGTTCGAGACCGTGCCGGTGGAGACCCCGGCGGCGCGCGCCACGTCGGCCAGCTTGGCCCCGGGGCGACGGGCCGCTCCGTTGGCAGCGGAGTGCCCACTAAACAGGTACCGCAGCCCGTGGCACGCGCACGGTTGCTCCCCCGCCCGCGCGACCTGACCGGCCAACAGACCTGAAAGCCAGTCCGGTGCATCGAGCGTCCGATAGGAGTCGTCCTTGGGCGGACATCGGTGCATTTCGCCGGAGTCCAGCTCGTAGAGCTGCGACTCGACGCGCAGGGAGGCCGGCCGGATGAACTTCGTCTCCAGGCCGACGATCTCGCCCCAGCGCATCCCGGTGTACCCCTTGAGCACGACAGCGACGAACTCGTCGTCCCGGCCAGAGAGCAGAGCGGCCCGCTCGGCGATCAGCAGCACTCCGAGGGCCGACGTCACCACCTTCTCGGGACCGCGGTTACGGGAGCGGCCTGCGCGCTTGCCCCGGCCACGGCGACGGGTGGCCGGGTTCGCGTCGCGAAGTCCCTCGTCGACCGCGTCGGCGAGGATCAAGTGCAGGGTGCCGCGCCAGGTCTTGATGCTGCTGGCCGCGTAACCGCGGGCGCGCTCGCCCCGCTCCCATGCGTCGATCTCCCCCTTGGTGATCTCGTCGACGATGGCATCCTCGAACTCGGGGAGCAGGTGCTCCTCAACGTGTCGGCGGTAGTTCTGCATGGTGGAGGCGGCGAGGTCCTGGGCTCCGTACCACCTGCTCGCGTACGCACCGAAGGTGATGCGCTCGACCTCTGGCGCCTCAGCCGTCTGGCTCGCCGTAAGTACCCTCTCCTCCTCAACTGCCGCCGCCTTCTCGGCGGCACGCTTGGTCCGAAAGCGGATGGTCTTGCCGTTATTGTCGGCGACGGTGCCGTACTTGCCGGGGGCGGTCTTGTACCGCCCCCGCCAGTAGTCCCCGCGGTTCTCTGCGAATCCCAAGGTTCTCTCTCTACAGGTGAGAGCCCCGCCCGAACGAGCCGGGCGGGGCTGTTGTCAGGCGGCGTCCCGCTGCTGGTCCAGGAGGACACTCCGGCGCGGGGGCCGGGCACGGAGCCGAAGGGGCGCCGCCGTCTGTCGGACGGGCCTGGGCGCGGTGGCCGGCCGCACGGCAGGGGAGCCGCTCCTGATCGGCTGTACTGCGGCCGTGCTGGCTGGCCGCCCTTCGAAGAGCTGGAGGATCTCCGCGAACTGCTCACTCGTGAAGCGGTAGGCCCGGCCGGGCTTGGTGAACGGGATTCGCCGCTTCCGCGCTTGCTCCTTCACCCACCACTCGGACATGCCGAGCGCTTTGGCGATGTCCGACGGGTAGTAGAGACGCGGCAGCGTGTCTGCCTTTGTGGTCACTTCAGTCCTCTCGGGTGCCGATGCGATGGGGCGATACCGATGACCGCTACGCCGTCCCCCGGCCCTTCCTCGGCCAGGGATCCGCAACAGCCGCAACGCCGCAACATGCCTGGTCAGAGGCTTGGGTTTGTTGCGGGTCGCGGATTTGTTGCGGATGGGCGCCGCCACAGTCGGTGCAGCGGTGCCCACGGGGTGGTGCTGGTCAGCCGGCGATGTGGAGCGGGAGTGTGGCGGTTTCCGGTGTCGCGTTGCGGATGCCGGTGGGGGTATCCGCAACGGATCCACCCTCTGTGAACTGCGATGTTGCGGATGTTTTGGATGTTGCGGACCTGAGCGGGGGCGAGGGGCAGTAGCGGGTCCACGCGTCGGAGAGGTCGTCGGCGAAGTAGCCCTTGGGCGTGCCGGAGGGCATCCGGAAGGTTCGGGGCTTGATGGGCTTGTTCGCCGGGGTGACGTACTGGCCGAGCATCTTGGCCAGAGTCCGGGAGGTGATCGGCTTGTCGTCGAGGTCGGCCCACGGGGAGTCGTCCAGAGCGAGGAGGCATTCGAGGATCACGGCGGTGGGCATGCGGTCGGCTCCGCAGAACACCTTGTCCCGCAGGTCGGTCAGCAGCCGGATACCGAGGGACGCCTCCTCACTGTCGTGTGCGGCGGCGATCAGTTCCACACAGGCGGCGCGGGCCCGCTCGGGCCAGTCGCCGCCGGCGGCGTCCGCAACGGCGAGGAGCGGCTCCCAGACGTCGGCGGGCCGGTCGGTGACGCCGTCGGGCATCTCGGGCCAGGCCTCGGATACCTGGTCGCGGACGGTGTCGGCCCACTTGGCGAGGCGGTCACGCAGGGCGTGGCCCTGCTTCTCGTGCACGCGGCGGCGGTAGGGCTCGCAGGTCTCGTTCGGGGCGCGCTTGCGCATGCGGATGATGACGGAGCGGGTCAGGATCGTGTCGGGCAGGGAGCCGAGGCCAGCCATGGCGACCGCGCAGAACGAGGAGAACCATCCGGCGGTCTGGTTAGTGCCGTCCCCGACGCAGCGCAGGGAGTTCCCACCGCGGCGGTAGCCGGAGTTCAAAAAACCTCGCACCTGCTCGTTGTCACCGGCCTTGGGTCCGAAGACGGTGTCGATCTCGTCGAAGAGGAGGGTCGGGGGGCCTTCCGGGGCGTCGACCAGGCGGAAGAGCGCGTTCGGGGACGCGTTGACCGTGGTCGCGGCTCGTGGGGTCAGGGTCTCGATGATCTCCAGCGCGCGGGACTTCCCCGATCCCGGCTCCGGGGACAGGAACGCGATACGGGCGGTTCCGTCGAACGCGTCGATCAGGTGGGCGTGCGCGTCCCACAGCGCGACCGCGACGTAGGCGGCCTCCCTGGGGAAGACGTTGAAGCGCCGGTGGAATGCCTCCACCGCGTCGAGCAGGACGGCTCCGTCGATGGGTGCGGCCTGGGGCTTGTGGTCGCTCATCAGGCGGCCTTCCCTTCCTGGGATACGAGCAGCGGACAGAGGTCGCGGTGCTGGACGTGGTCGTCGATCAGGGCGAGCGCGCGTGCCTGTCCGGCGGCGAAGAGGTCCCGCCCGCACTGGCACCACGACCGAACGGACGGGGTGACGCCGCGACCGGGAGCGACGATGTGGAGCCAGGCCACGGGCCGGCGTCCGTCGTCGGCGGGCGGGTCAGGGCGAACTAATGAAGGGACGCCTTCGGCGACGACCCTCGGCGCACCACCGCCGTCGGGGGCGGGAGCTGGTTCGGCGGGGCGGGTCCCGGTACGGGTGTGGGTGGGGCCTTCCAAGGAGGGATGGGGGTGGGTGGTCATGCCATCTCCCGGGCGCGGACCATGCGGGCGGAGCTGTCGAGGGCGCTGCGGATCGTGGCGCGGCACTCGGCCACGGTGAGTCCGCGATCCTCCCCCGCCGCTTGGAAGGCTTCCTCGACCTCCTCTCGGGGGAGGTCGCCCCACGCGACGAAGCGCCCCACCTTGAAGGCGCTGCGGTTGAGCGTGTTGTTCGCCTGCTTCGCGGGCGCCCGGCGGACGACGTCACATTCGGCGTCCAGCGCTGCGCGGGCCGCGCTGCCGCTGCGGACCGATCCCGGCATCAGCATGCGGAGCGGGCGTGGTGCCGGGGGCTGGAGGAGGGTCAGGAGCCAGGCGGGGAGTTCGGCGGGCGGGGAGTCGTCGGTGACCTGGTAGACACCGGCGGCTGTGGTGCTGCCGGGGGCGACGACGTATCCGCCGTGGGCGCGGGTGTCGATGAGCGGGGCAAGTTTGCCCGCGGTGTTCCCGAGCCGGGAGCTGTCCGGGGCGGTGAAGTACAGGTGCGTTCCGCCGGAGGGAGTCCGCACGGTGCGGGTGACCGGGACGGGCTGCCCGGCGCGCTCGCAGAGCGCCAACAGGTTGTCCGCGCCGCCAGGCGCGTCCTGACCGCTGTTGGGCTTGGGCATGTCGAGGTCGATCACGATCAGCCCGGCGGGGCCGGTGGCCAGGCCGATGTTGTACGGCTTGTGGCTCCAGCACCGGGCGATGACGGCCTGGTCGGTGGTGGCGCGCTGCTCCCATTTCACGTGGCCAGCGGCGCAGACACCGGTGAGGGGGCAGCCCTCCTGTCGGTGCAGGGCGGGGTTCTTCGAGCCGGGGCGGAGCGGGAACACCGGCCAGTCGCGTTCGGCGGCCGCGAGGGCGGCGTTCAGCAGGGTCTCGCTCATGCCGCGCTCCTGACGCCGGGCGCGGAGGTGAGGTGGGTGGAGAGGAGTTGGGTGTAGGCGTGGTGGGCCTGCTGGGGGACGACGCCGTTGCCGAGGATCTTGAGCTGTTGTGCGCGGGGGATGCCGTCCACTTCGGTGACCCAGCCGGAGGGGAGGCCCATAAGCCATTCGACGAAGGCGGGGGCGAGACGGCGGTTTCCGCGGGTACCGGGTTCGGTCGGGCAGGGGGCTCCCCGTCCGGTGACGGTTTCCCAGCGCCGGATGGCGGGCCGGTAGTCGGTGCCGTCGGTGGCCAGCCACTGCTGGTCGAGGCGGACGGCTTGGCCGGGGAGGTAGTAGCGGCCGCCGGTGTCCCGCTGGTTGGGGCCGCCGTGCGGTCCGTCGGATGCCTTCGGGGTGGGGAGGAGCCTCAGGCTTCGGGCGGGCCCGGGAGCCTTGTGACGAGGGTCCGGAGGTTGAGTCCGCCCTTGCGGTTGGGGCTGGTGCCGGGTCCGCCAGTGCCGTCCGAGGTGGTGGGGGTCGGCATCAGCGGGATGGGCGACGGCGAACCAGCGGTCTCGGTTGTGGGGGGCTCCGACGGCGGGGTCACCAGCCCGTAGACATGTCCACCGCGCGTCATACCCGAGCGCGGCCAGGTCTTCGGCGACGGTGTCCAGCCCCCGCGAGCGGATCGCCGCCACGTTTTCCAGGAACACGAGACGCGGTCGAATGACGCCCACAGCCGCAGCGACGTCCTTCCAGACCTTCGACCACTGTCCATGGATCCCGTCCCTTCGGCCCGCGTTGGAGATGTTGCGGCACGGCCAGCCCGCGCCGATGACGTCCGGCCGGTGCAGGTCCCGGACGTGTCGCCAGTCGATGGAGGTGATGTCGCCGAGGTTCGGGATGCCGGGGTGGTGTGCGGAGAACACGCGGGAGGCGTGGGGGTCGTTCTCGGCGAAGGCGACGACCGGGCCGCCGAGCCCGGCGGACAGGGCCATCTCCAGGCCGCCGTAGCCGGCGCACAGGGCCAGTAACCGGGGCGGTCGGGCGGCCTCTCGCGGAATGTGGGTGGGGTGAGTCATGCTGGATGTCTCCAGTTCTTGAGAAGGCTGGGAGACGAGGGCGGCCCGGACTTTGGCGAGACGGGGCCGCCTTCGGCGTTCAGCGGTGGTGCACGCTTCCATGGGCACGGCCGAAGAGGCCGGTCGCGGTGACGTGCTGCGTGATGTGGGTCGTGGGTCGGCCGGCGCTGCGACGCGGTCGGGCCACAGCGACGACTGCGCCGGCTGCGATGAGGGCGACGGCGGCCCAGAGTGCTTCGGTCAGGGCGATCAGTCCTGGGGCGGCGTAGGCGAGGCCGGCGGAGGCGGCCGCGATGCCTCCGCCGACGGTCGGGGCGAGGAGCGCGGTCGTCTTGGCCCACGCCGGGATCCGCTGGACGGGCGTGGTCTCGGGCACGGTCGTGTAGGCGAGGGTCCGGGTGCCGTCGGGGAGAGTGACGTACTGGACGCCGGGCGGTATCGCGGCGGGCAGCGTCAGCGGCTCGGGAACGGCCGGCGGGTAGACGATCGCGTCGCCGTACCGGAGCGGCGCTGGGAGGGTCGGGTGGGTGGGTTCGTAGGTCATGGCGGACTCCAGGGGAAGTCCGGCAGGGCCCGGGCCGTGGTGGCTCGGGCCCTGCCGGGGCGGGGTGTCTGGGGTGTCAGGGTGGGTGTCCGGTGGGGGTGTCTGACGCGTCAGACACCCGTCTGACACCCCTCGCGCACACGTATGACCTGGGTATTGGGGCTGTTCGCCTGTCAGGGCTGTCAGACGCGTCTGACGCGTCAGGCCGCCGCCTGGTACGGGACGATCCGGTAGCGACCGACCTCGCTGGTCTCGGCGAGACGCCCGGCCATGACGAACTGGGCGACCTGTCCGGAGACCCAGGAACGGCCGCGTCCGTAGCGGTCGCAGTAGGCCATGAAGTCCGCCGGGCCGACCACGTCCCGGCCCTCGTCCTCGAACTCTTCGAGGACCTCCTCCATCGCGGCCCGGGCCTCTGCGGTGCTGATCTTCGGGCGCGGTTCATCGGCCGGCGGGCGGGCGGCGAGTTGGACGACCTGCTCGACTTCGGGGAGTTCCCGCTCCGCGTCGATGAACTCCCCTTCCACGTAGTCGTCCTCCTCGTCGGTTCCGCTCGGTGGCCGCTGGTCGTAGTCGTCCTCGTCGGGGTAGTAGTCGTTCTCGTCGTCCTCGTCCGGGCCGTGGCCGTTGGGCATGGTGGTCTCCGGCTGGTCGGTGGTGCCGGGCATCGGGTAGCGGGTGCGGCCGGTGAACGCCCGGTCGGCGGAGCGGGCGGCCGCGCCGGCAGTGACGGGATCGATCGCGGCCCGGATGTCGGCGAAGGTGACGACGACCCAGTTGAGGTAGTCGACGCTGCACAGGTAGTCCCGCATCGGGGTGGCCCATGCGTCGTCGGGGACGCCGTTGGCGACGAGGTAGGAGTAGCCGGGCTTCTTGTCCTTCCACACGTGGGGGGCGGCGCCCGCGTCGAGGACGTCGTCGTCGAGGGCGAAGCGGGCGTCCTGCTCGGTGCGGACGCCGTGGCACCAGGAGGAGCCGAGGGAGGCGCGGGTGTCGGTGGAGACCTGGTTGCCCGACGCCCGCTGCATCGACAGGACGAGGGAGATGCCGGCGGAGCGGGCTTCCTGGGCGAGGCCGGTGAACACGTCGTCGTCGATCTCACGGATCGTCTTCGCCGCTTCCTCGAACCAGGCCACCAGGTAGGGCATGCCCGGGGAACCGTCGGCCTGGGTCTCGGCGCAGGCCGGGACCCACTGCTTGTAGCCGTACTTCGCCAGCCACGCCGTGCGGGCCGGGATGACGGCGGTGAGGGCTTTGATCATGGCTTTGGTGGAGGGCATGTCGAGGGCGGCCCAGTCGATCGCGGGCAGGAGCGGGCCGAGGGTCTGCTCCTTCTTCGCCGGGTCCGACGCCCACACGATCACGTCCCGGCGGGTCAGGATCTCCGCGAGCGCGGTCAGGCCGCCCTCGGACTTCCCGGAGCCGGTCATGCCCATGAGGAGCAGCATCATCGCGTTGCGTGCTTCGTCCGGATCGCCGGGGAACCACATGACCGCCGGGGCGCCATCCTCGTAGATCCCGACGACGACGGGGAAGCTGATCGACTCCCCGGGGGCGCTGGGGCCGGGGCAGGGGACGGTGTTCTTCAGCAGGTCCAGCGGGACCACGGTGAGCATGACCCGGGATGCCGAGTCGGGGTTCTCCTGGATCCGGATCGCCGTCTTCGGCACATCCAGCGCCCCGGCAATGCGGGTCAGGTTCTTCGACACGTCGTCCGGGGTGAGCTCGCCGCGGGGGAGTTGGAGGTCGAAGGAGGCTTTGTTCGGGCCGACCTCCGTGCGGAGTACCTGGGTCTTGGCCAGGCCGACCTTCTCCAGGAACCCACCATCCGCCGACTGGCCCGCACCTTCGACGTTCTTGCGGAGGATCTGCCGGATGTTCCACGACAGGGCGAGCGCGGGGGCGCCGATGAAGTACAACTCCCCCAGCGGCCCCGCCCCGGGTCCGGCGATCGCCGCCGCGGTGAACCAGGTGGACGCTGCGGCGACGGTGACGGCGGAGTGCAGGCGGCGCTGTTGGGTGGTCGACTTGCCCGCCCACCAGGTGAGGCCGGTCAGGGCGACGGAGGCGAGGGTGAGGCCGGCGGTGACGCCGGGCTCGCCCGACCAGAAGTAGTGGGCGGGCAGGGAGGCCAGGCCCGTACCGGCACCGGCGAGCCACGGCGGCAGGTGGGGCTTGGCGCGATGGAGCAGGTACTCGCCGATCCCGCCGCCCTCGCCGTGGGCGTCGTACTGCTGCCGGGTTTCGTCGGGTGATGTGGTTCGGGGCATGCTCTGACCTCCCTGCGATCAGGTGTCGTTAGCCGTTGAAGTCGAAGCGGCGGCCCTGGCGCGGGCGGGCGTGCGGGGCGAGCTGGGGGTCGAACTCCCGCTGGAACGCGGCGTAGGTGGCGGCGAGGTTCTTCGCGGTGCCGAGGGCGTCCTCGGCGGCCTTCTTCATCCGCCGCGACACCCTGCGCGCCCGCGCCCGGGAGCCGAAGGGGCGGCCTTCGGGGTCGGGGATCTCCTTCAGGACGGCGTTGAGCATCTCGGCGGCGTTGGCCAGCTCGAAGGACATCTGCAGGAAAAGCCCACGGCCGCCCTCGCAGTAGTTGCGGATGTCCACGTTGGAGAAGAACTCCGGGTCCCCCAGCGGCGAGTGCATCCGGCCCCCGGCTCCCCGGCCCCGGCCGTTGCCCTGCTGCTGGAAGCCGCTCTGCTGGCCGCCGGCCCCGGCGCGGGGGCCGGAGTCGTTGATGTGGAAGTGGTACTCCCGCGTGCGGTTGGACGTCCGCGACCGCGACTTGCCACCGGGGGCGCCAGCCGGGCCCGGCTGCTGCCACTGACCCTGCTGCCATCCGCCCTGCTGCGGGCCGGGCTGCTGGCCGCCGGTGCCGTTCTGCGGACGGCGCGGGCCGGGAGTGCCGTTGTTGGGCATCCAGGTGTTGTTCGACATCAGCGGGTCCCCTTAGCGGTGAGGGTGGAGCGCAGGCGGGCGAACAGCCACGTGACCTGTGCATCGAGGGTGATCAGCGACCACAGGCCCATCAGAACCGGCTCGGCGGGCCCGAACCACAAAGCCAGGCACAGCCAAGCCAGCGCAGCCAGCGCGAGGACCGCCAGCGCGATCCGGCGGGCGCCCTCAGCCTGGGTCCGCACGGGGCGGCCCTTGGCCTTCCACCCCAGAACTGCCAACAGGACGGCGGCGGCCGGGGCCGCGACGAGCGCGGCCCACGGCGTGATCAGGTGGACGATTCCCGTGACGGCCAGCAGCAGGATCGCGAGGCCGGTCGGTGCCCAAGTGCGGCGGTGCTTCCACACCCAGCGGCCGGACGCGGCCGCCGCCCGCCGGGTCAGGGCGGGTTCGTCGGAGACGACGACGATGATCTGAGGCCCCTGGCGGCGTCCGCGCTGGCGGGGGATGTGAACGGTGGGCGCGGCGCCCTTCGCGGTGTGTGTGCGGGTACGGCGAGACACAGCAGAACTCCTTGAGGCGGTAGGGAGGTTCAGGCGGCGCGCTGTCCAGGGAAGTCGTGGCAGGCCACGCACATGCCGAGCGAGGTCGGGATCACGTAGGGGAGGTGGTCGCGGCAGACGGGGCACCGGCGGCGGGCGGCGTTCGCCTTGGCGAGGGCCGCCCACCGGTTCCGGGTCATGGGCCGGACCGGCCTGGCGAGGTCGATCCGGTAGAGGTAGGCGACCAGCGGGCCCCGCCGCCGGCGCGGCCGCTCCAACTGGGCGACGACGTCCTGGCCGCCGGGCCGGAGCCCGGCGGCGCGGAGCTGACGGCGGGTGGCCAGACCCTCAGGGGCGAGCCGCCACCGGTAGACGGGCAGGGTGCTCATCGGCCGAGGGCCGGAGCGGTGGAGGCGTTGCCGTCGCGGTGTTCCTGGTAGCGGGCGGAGGCCCAGCCGACGGACCAGCCGGACAGCTCCGCGGCGACCCGGACCGGCACCCCGGCCGCGAACGCGGCGGCCACGGTGGCGCGGGCCTGCTCCTCCGGCAGCTTGGCTGGCGGCGGGCCTGCGGCGAGGAGGGCGGCGCGTTCACGCTCCATCCGCTCCTGTTCACGGACCCGTTCACGGCGCTCACGCTCCGCCTGTTCCTGCGCCTGCAGCTCGCGCTGCTGCGCGGCCTGGCGTTCAAGGCGTTCACGCTCGGCCTGCTGCTGTTCGCGGATCTGTTCACGGCGTTCAGCCGCTTCCCGCTCCGCCCGCTCGGCAGCCTCTGCCCGCTCGGCTTCTTCGCGCCGGATGCGGTCCTGCCGGGCGGCTTCCTCGCGGGCCAGACGCTCCTCGTGTTCACGTTGTTCACGGGCGATGGCCGCCTCGTGCTCGCGCTGTTCACGAGCGGCCCGGAGCCGGTTCTCCTCCCGCTCCGCCGCCGCCCGATCCCGGGTGTCCTGCTCGGCGCGCTTGCGGCCCTCCACGGCCAGGACAGCAGCCGTCAGGGCCCGCCGGTAGGCAAGCCCCGCCTCCGCCGTGACGATCAGCAGGAGGGGTGCCACGGAGTGCACGGCGACCCCGACCAGGTCCCCGGCCAGCGCGGATACGCCCACGTTGAGGGCGAGGGTCATGGTGCCGGTCATCCACCGCAGCGCCACCGGCCAGGCCCCGCCGTTCCCGCCGAGACGGGCCAGGACGGAGTCGAGACGGACCACGATGACCACCGCCGCGTCCACGACGAGCGGCAGGATCGGGGCCGTCCACCGCCACTCGGCTGGCGTGTGTGCGGCCATGAGCGGGGTGACGGTCAGGACGGAGTAGAGCATCGCCCCGCCGACGATCAGCCACGTCCCGACCGACAGAGCACGCTCGGACGAACGGATCTGAACACGGTTCACGAGGTGGCCTCCGCCCGTGAACGCTCGCCCTCGGGGGCGGGGATCGTGGTGAAGCAGATCAGCTTCACCGGGCCACCGGAGTAGTTGGTCACTGCCTTCATGACGCTGGTGCGGCCGTCGCTGTGAACGCTGTGCTGCACTGCTCGGGGGCGGATCCCGAGTGCCTGGCACCAGGTCTCGAACCCGTCGGCATCGTCGTAGAAGGACAACTCCAGCAGGTCGGGGTAGACCGTGGAGATAGCCACGCACGGCGCCGGCAGGTGCCGGTATTCGTCGGCGAAGATGCGCAGTGCCATCAGCGGAGCGCCCAGGGCCGAGAGGGTGATCGGAGTGGTCACGCGGCACCGCCCTGCATGCCCGCAGCGGCGGCGGCCTGGTTGGTCAGGTCCCGGCGAACAGCGAGCATCCGCCGGCGGGCCCGGCGGATCCGCTGACCGTCCAGCTCGGACGGCGTCCGGTCCAGAACGGCGATCTCCGCGTCGAGGAGGTCAACGCTCGCGAGGATCAGCGGCATCTCCCACTCAATCGCATCCAGCTCCGCGTCCGTCGGCTCCAGGCCGTCGGACCACGGGGTAACGAGGTTCTGAAGTGCAGCGATGGACTTCATGGGTCTTGCTCCTTCTACAGAGGAACGGGACTCAGCAGCCCCCGGCGTTCGAGCGTCGGGGGCTGCACTGCATTGGGACGAAGCGGAAGAACTCCGGCTCCCCTCGACTCCGCCCGTACGAGACGGGCAGAGGAGGCAACCGGCCGTAGCCCGATTGGGCGGCGGAGGGGTCGGGGTGGCGCTGTTCCGTGCACGGGGGCAGAACCCGCACACGCCGCCCTCTCAGAGGGGGGCGGATACCTCGATCCACTGTTGAGTTCTCAACGGACAATCGCTTCCTTCGAGCCGTCTCGCGGGCTCTCCGGGCGCCGAGAGCAGCCCAAAAAAGGCCCTCCCCGGTCCACTGTCCTAGGACTGCGGACTTCTGTGGATGACTATGGCCCTACAGTCCCAGGACTGTCAACAGTCCTGGGACTGTGCTTGACTGATCCCATCGAGAGGAGTTCGCGTGGCACCCAAGTGGAGAGAGCTGGCTGACAAGCTGGCCGAACAGATCAGGCGGGGCGACTACGCCCCTGGCCAGCAGCTACCGCACATCCGGGACCTAGTGGATGCGGGTGAGGGATCGAAGTCCACGGTCCACGCGGCGTACAAGGCTCTCGAAGCCGAGGGGTTGGTGACCTCTTCGCGGGGGCACGGAACGGTCGTTCGGGAGCAGGCACCGCTAAAGCGGCTCGGCATCGCCCGGTACGACAAGGCGAAGTGGCGGGACGGCGACGAAGTCGCGTTCATCGCCGACCGGGTCGCGTCGGGCCGAGCCTACAAGCGCGGTGAGCAGACGCAGAGCGTCAGTCGGGTGCCGGCGCCTCCGCTGGTGGCCGCGGCGCACGGGCTTTCCGAGGGCGCTGAGGTGTACGCGAGGGCCAGGCTCGTGAAGGAAGGCGACCAGCCGACGCACACCCTGACCAGCTACTACCGGCCTGAGCACGTTGAGGGAACTCGGATTGTTGACCCGAGCCCAGGTCCGGCCGGCCGAGGTGGAGGCTTCCGCGTCCTCTATGACGCCGGGTACGAGATCGACCACATGCGTGAGGAGCTGTTCGCGCGCGTCGCGACCTCCGACGAGGCGGCGCTGCTCCAGTTGGCCCCCGGTGAATGGGTGGTTGAACTTCACCGCACGACGTACACGGCAGACGGAACCGTGGTCGAGTTCGCCATCGGCCTGCATGCGGCCACTCGATTCGCCTGGGCCTATGACTTCCAGGTCCCCGACTCGGCGCGAGAGGCGACACCGTGATCACGTCGCAGAACTGGGCTGACGCCGAACGGCTCTGGGACTTCCAGCAGATGCACCATGAACTGCGGCCCTGCTCTGTAGCCATCGGGCTTGGCAGCCATGACCTGGGGGTCGCCGAGGTCGCGGCCGACCTCTACCAGCGCGGGATGGCGCCGCTGATCGTTTTCACGGGCGCCACCAGCCGGACGACCCGCGAGCGGATGCCCCGCGGCGAGGCGGAGCACTACCGAGAGCGGGCGTTGGAACTGGGCGTCCCCGACTCGGCCATCCTTGTGGAGCCACAGGCACGGAATACGGGCGAGAACATCCGTCTTTCCCGGTCGCTGCTAGCCGACCGGGGCGTTGGCGTCGAGTCGGTGCTTCTCGTCAGCAAGCCGTACGAGGAGCGGCGGGCTTTCGCGACAGCGCGCAAGCTCTGGCCCGAGGTGGAGGTCGTCAGCGCCTCTGCTCCGATGACACTCGCCGAGTATGTCGATTCGATCCAGGACCCTCGCATGGTGTTCGAAATGCTCGTCGGCGCGCAGCAGAGGCTGCTCATCTACCCGCAGCAGGGGTTTCTGGTCCACCAAGACGTTCCGTACACGGTTGCTGCGGCGTACGGACGCCTGTGCTCCGACGGCTTTACAGGGCGCCTCGTAGCTGAGGAATGAATCGGCGCTGGCATTGCGCCGAAGGAAGGCACCCTGCGCCCCGAGCTGGCGCAGGGTGCCTTACAGATTCTGCAATGTGCGTACCGAGTAGATCTTTCGCTCACGCCCCCCAGCCCGATGAACTCTGGTGACTTCCACGGAAGCTCTTACGCGCTGCTGGAAGTGCTGATTGAGTTCAGGGGTCAAATCTTCGCCGACGCTCGCCTTAATTACCTCACCGCTGTCGGTTAGGATTTCCACCTTGCTATTGAATGCGTTAGCGCTGCCAAGCCATCCTGTGACTTCGACTATTTCCGGGGTGCCGAATTCACTGTGCTCGCAGAGTGTCTTGACATGCTGGACTCCAGTAGGTGTCCAGTTGCTGCGCCGAACCTCCCCGGCCTCCGTCTGCCAAGAGACCTGCAGCCCGACGCCAGCATCCGTCAGAGCCCCAGAAAGCGCCCCGATGTGCTTCATCGCGCGCTGACCTAGAGGTACGAGGTGCTCGGCCAATAGCTCGTCGGAGTCGCCTGCCCCCTCTGACAGATCCACCAAATCGAGGACTGCTTCGACCGCTTCATCGAGCATGTTCCTAGAGGGGCCAGCCGGCGGGATGGAATTCACGTCAGTCTCTACTGTGTCACTAGCTGGACCGTAGATAGCCACACCAAATGACGACGGGAACATAGCGGCCGCACTCAATGCAGTCGCTTCTCGGATGTCGCGGGGAATGGAGGCGTAGCTAGTGGCGTGTCCGGCCAGTGCTTGAGCAACGGCAGAAACCGACTCCTGCAGGTGAGTCAAGAAGGCGCCAAGAGTCGTCAAGCGAACTGAATGCTGGGCTGTTGCTGCGCCCGTCAGGGCCACATCGAGCCGTCGCCGAAAATCTGTCCGGCGGTCGCCGTCGTCTACCGATTGTAGAAGTCGGTTGCGCTGGACGGCGGCGAACTCCTCGGGAGTCGCCGGAGTGGGCAGGCCTGTAGTGGTCCGCCGGTTCTCCCGCTTCCACCGACGCACAGCCTCCTTGTCGGCAGGGTCAGGGAAAGGAACGGGCGCCGTCATAGCAGCACCTCCACGTATCCTCGGCGCAGCTGCCCGCGTCCCCTGGTTCCGGGAGTCAGCGGACGTGTGCACTGCCAGACTTCATCGTAGAGTCCAATGTCTCTGAACGACGACGCATCCGTCTTCGTCAGCAACATCGGCAACATTTCCGATACGGGCAGCTCCTCCGGAAGGCGGACGAGGAGGGCGTCCACGCGCATGCCGCGTTCCACGCACCAGGCCCGGAGAGTCAGCTCATCGAGATCAAAAAGATCATCTGATCCAAGCCTGTCGTACGCTTGGGCGCGCAGGAGGTAGACGACGTCGATGTCACTCGGATCTGGCTTGCTGCTCACGAAGCTTCCGCCTACCCAGACGCGAGAAATCTCGCCTGCCATTGCCTCCATGCTTGCCCTGTGCTGCTCCCACTCGGTCCATATTTCTTGACGGACCACCGAGCCGGTTGACTCGACCATTTGGGTGTAAAGGTCGTCCAGTGACGCCGCATAGCGCCCAGGCGGCAGGAAGCCTGAGTCAGGATCCAGCTCAAGTAGGCGCGTCATCGTTCGTCCCCCTCCCCTTGGCTCACCGATGCTAGCCGCGGCCCACCTCCTGTAGTAAGGGGTTCGTCTGACAGGCCCGGGAAGTTCGGGCTGGCGTGAGTGGCCGGTGGCAGCGCACGCTAGGAAGCGCCAACAGGCGCCAGCCCAGGCACGCTCTGGGTGCCGGGTGCCAGGTCGCTCTTGTCAGCCGCGCAGAAGCGCGTCCGGACCGACCGAGCGGCCGGAGATGAGGTCCCTTGCCTTGCTGAGCTCCGTTCTCGCTGAGATTTTCTGTCTCAGTTGTGGGCTCATCGCTGGCTGGATCCGCGACGGTTCGTGGATGGTTGCTGATGTACGGGGGTGGGCTCTGACCGGCGGATTGCGCGCACCCGAGACGTCTACGGACGGCGGCGGAACGGGATCATACAACTCGTAATGCGCGGGTCCAGGCTCACCGTAGAGCCCAGAGCAGGCTAGCGCCGCGCACCTCTGCGTGGGCGCACCGCATACGAAACTCCGACTGTCGGAGCGGGCGGCTAGTGTGCTGCACGTGAAAGATCTTCTGAGCAAGGTTCTTGATCTACAGCCGCGTTGGACGTCGAAGAACGATGAGCACATGCGGGCTCGTGGCGTCATCGTCCGCCAGGAACTGCCTGACGTCCTTCGAGGCCACGCGTCCGCTCTGGCTGATGCGCTCGGCACGTCACCGGACAACTTGGGTATTGAGGGGCGGGACGGGACCGGCCTGAAGACGGAGATCCCTTGGTTCCGCGTGTTCGGGCGGGAGGAGTCGCCGAGTGCGACCACGGGTTGGTACGTGGTCTACCTTTTCAGCGCGTCGGGCCGGCACGTCTACCTGACGCTGAACCAAGGGACCACTATCTGGACGGGCGGCGACTTCAAGGCGCGACGGCCCGAGGATCTGCGGGCTCGTGCTGGTTGGGCCCTTCCGCTCCTGGCGGACAGGATGTCGACCCGGCAGGACTTGCTCACGACCATCGAGCTGGACGCCAGGACGGCTCTGGGTCGCGGCTACGGACCCGGGAACGTCGTGGCCATCGCTTATGACCGCGACGACCTCCCGGAGTCGGATGTCTTGCTCGCTGACTTGCTGTTCATGACGGGGCTGCTGGGAGCTCTGTACAGACACGAACGTCTCGCTCCACACATCCCGGGTGACCCCGCCCCCGAGGTACTTGAAGCCGAGCAGAACGCCGCCACAACCGCAGGTCGGCGGACACCCGCAAGTGCTCGGAAGCGGCGCTCCGGTCAGGGCTTCCTGCTCACGGCCGCCGAACGTAAGGCCATCGAGCTGCACAGCGTGCGCATGGCCACGGAGTACTTCGAGTCACAGGGCTGGTCGGTCAAGGACGTGGGCGCCAGGGAGTCTTTCGATTTGCTTCTCTCGCGGGGCGAGGAGCGGTGCCGCGCCGAGGTGAAGGGCACCACCTCTGCTGGCACGGACGTGGTCCTCACCCGTGCCGAGGTCGAGAAGCAGCGTGACTATTACCCGGACAACGCGCTGGTGGTCGTCCACTCGATCAAGCTTGATCGCACGGGGGCGGCGCCGACGACAAGCGGCGGCGTCCTGCACTGCACGAGTCCCTGGGACGTGGCAGAGGAAGACCTCACGGTGATCTCCTATGCCTACCGGACGCCAGTGGGACCGCCTGCATCGCCGGTGCAGACACCGAGTCTCAGCGTTCCCGACCAGCGCTGGCCAGCGGAGACGGCCGTGTCCTTCACCTAGCCGGCGCCGCTGGAAGCAGGCTCAGAAGGTAGGTCTGAGTCTCGGGGTCTGTGGAGTAGAGGCGGGTGCCCTTGGAACCGCGGCTTGCGAGTACGCGGTAGGCGTTCAGCCCGTAGGTGAGGTAGCGCTGGGCGGGGAGGACCTTCAGGGGCTTGTCGCGGCTGGCGTCGGGGTGGGCGATCCAGCGATCGCCGCGGCGGACGATGTCGTTGCCCATGATGACGACGTTGTAGTCGTACTCCATGCCTTGGGCGGTGTAGACGCAACCGACTTGCTGGTGGCCGCCGACGTCGGTGGCCCAGTAGGGGCGCCCGGGAACGTCTGGGATGTCCATGCTTGTCTCGTCGGCGCGTGCGTTCCACGGGCGGGACCAGGTGTAGGAGCCGCCCGGCCCTGTCCAGGAGATGGTGACCTCTGGCCGGAGCGGCGGGGTGGAGGGTGACTCCCAGGGCCAGCAGAAGCCGGCGGTGATGCGTGCACTCCTGCCTGCGGCAATGTGGTCCGTGACCCAGCTCTCGAAGTTATGCGGATTCTGGGCAGAGGCCAGGTCGTAGTCGCTGCCGGTCCACATGGGCGCTGGCCCTGCGGGCTGTAGGAGCTGGTTGACCCAGTCGAGGTAGGCGCGTGAGCCGTTGCACCGGAACTGGGTGGTGAGGTTGGTGTGCCAGAACGTGTGGCCTTGGCTGTGAGCGTAGTGGCGTAGCTCGTGGAGGGTGACGCCCTCGGACGGTCGCACGATCTGCTGCTCGTCGAGGAACAGGACGATCACGCCAACGCGGTCGATGATCTGACCTAGGACTGTGGGGAAGGGGTCGCGGCGGTAGTCGGGGTAGGTCCGTGCCCGGTGTGCTTCGTCGAGGAGCACGACGCTGTCGGACTGAAGGCCTGTGGGGACCTTGTCCACGAGGGTGGTGATGAGGCCGCGCGAGGCAGGACCCACGGTGCGCTGTAGTTGCCGGGTCAGGGTGCCGCTGGGCGTGGCGAGGCGGGGGTTGGCGTGGGGCTGCCCGCATAGGTCGCCGAGGAGTCGGCAGGCGATGGCCGTCTTGCCTGTTCCGGGCCCGCCGGTCACGACGATGATGCTCTTGCGGGCCTGGCGACGGGATTCGGTGACGGTGTGGAGTATCTCCTGCCGAGCGAGGTCTTGGTCGCCGATCAGGGTGAGGGCACCGTTGCCCTCGATCACGCCTCCCGCCCGCCGTAGCAGGCCGGTGGAGGGGCGGTGGCGCGTCCGCAGAAACGCGGCGAGCCGTCCGCTGTCCGTTGGGCGGAGGTCTGCGCAGCCGAGTCGGTCGGCGAGCACGCTTGGCGTGGGAGTTGGGGTGAGGTCCTCGCGGCCCAGGATCGGAAATTTGGAGGAGGGGCCTTGACCGGGGAGGGAACGGAGCGTTTCCACCAGGGTGCTCGGGGCGTCATGCAGGACCGCGACGCCCCGGACGTCCAAGGGGTTGGCGTCCTGGGATACCCAGTCCTTGAGATAGGTGACGTATCCGCCGACTTGGCGGGCCGGGTGCTGGACGATCCGTTCGCCGATCTTGACCATGCCCGGCCGGGCCACATTCGTCTCCGCCGTGGTCCACTGCTTCAGTTCAATCACGACCGTGCGGAGTCTGCCGTCCGGGGCCTGGCCAAGCAGCAGGGCATCGACCCGTTCCCCGGTGGCGGGCAGCAGGTACTCCAGCAGGACATGCAGCTCCCCCAGGCCGGCAGCGAGGACAGCGTCCACGAGACGGGGCCAGCTCCGTCGCCAGCTCCGCACCTCTTGCGCGGTGGGGGCGGTCCCGAACAGGTGGATGAACCGGGCTTCGGACGCCGGGATGAACGACGGGTCGGCTAACTCCACAGCCAGCGCCTGGACGGTTCCCTCGTAGACATGCATGGCCAGAGCTATACCAGGCGGCACTGAAGACAGGGTCCCCAAGGGCTCGTGTTCCGTGGTCAGTGGGGTCTGGTACTTCTTGATCATGACGATCCGATCGCTGCAGCAGGCCTTGGCACAATTCGCCGCCGAGCGCGAGTGGGAACAGTTCCATACCGCCAAGAACTTGGTCATGGCCCTGTCCGGGGAGACCGGTGAGCTGCTTGAGATCTTCCAATGGCTGACCCCCGAGGAGTCCGCCACCGTCATGAGCGATCCGAAGAAGGCGACCCAAGTACGCGAAGAAGTCGCCGACGTTTTCGCCTACCTGCTGAGGATGGCCGACGTCCTCGAAATTGACCTGGAACAGGCTCTGCTTGAGAAGATTGAGGTCAACGGCCGTAAGTATCCAGTCGATCGGGCACGCGGCCGGGCGGACAAGTACACGCAACTGGGGGGTTGAACCAACGATGCGCATCGTCATGCAGCCGGCACGCCGGTCCGAGAAGGTCGTCAACAAGCACTACGAAGACACCATTGCCAGTCCCGTCGACATCGCTGCCCATGCCCATCTCCTGGAGCCCGAGGTCGTCGAGCAGCTCAAGCAGCTGTTCCCCTCAGGGCAGGCGCAGATGTGGGGTGTCGTCCCCGGTAAGAAGAACGTCAACGTCGCGCACGTGAAGAAGATGAGCCCAGGTGACTGGGTGTTCTTCACCGGCGACAAGAAGCTCTACCTCGGCGGCACCATCGCCCTGATGTGGCGTAGCAGCGAGCTGGCGAAAGAGCTGTGGGAGACGAATGACGAGGGCCAGACCTGGGAGTACATGTACGCCCTATCCGGAACCCGCGGCTTCGACATCCCCGTTGCCGAGATCCGCAGTTTGCTCGGCTGGAACCCGAACCGCAACATCATGGGCATCACCGTCTTGGGTGAGGAGGAGAGCGACGCCCTCCAGACCTACCTCACCCTCGACCCCGCGCCGGCTGCCGTCCAGCAGGACAACGTCGAACAAGACGAAGAGGCCGTCGCGGCCTACGACGGCGAGCTTGAGCGTAAAGCCACCCGAGCTCAGCGCGGAGAGCAGGCAGCACTCAAGCGGCGTCTCCTCCCGGGTCTGACCGGAGAGTGTGCCCTGTGCGGTCGAGAGCTTCCCGGCACGTTCCTGATAGGGGCGCACATCAAGAAGAGGGCGATGTGCACGGACGACGAGAAGCGCGACCTGGCGAACATCGCCATGCTCGCCTGCACCCTCGGCTGTGACGCCCTGTACGAACACGGATACGTCACCGTCGCGGAAGGAGGCGATATCAAGGTCAGCGCTCTCGCGGCAGACATTCCAGAGATCGTCACGCACATCCAAGAACGGCTGGCGGGCCGCATCGTCACCTGGTGGACCCCGCAGCGCGACCCCTACTATGAGTGGCACCGCACGCACACCTTTAAGGAACTGCCGCCCGCCTGAGCCCGCCCATGCACGGTAGTTGGACGACCGGGTTCGCAGGCGATTCATCCTCGACTGATCACCGTCGTCACCCCGCGACTCGAGCGCCGACGGGCGCTGGGAGAATCTCGGGAGAAAACCTGGCTCGGCAGGCCTCCTAGCAGGCTTCGAGACCGATGTAGCCCAAGCCTCTGAACTGCGGCTATGGCGATTATGGCAGGTCGAGCAACAGCCCCGACCTCATTCGGGACGAAGAGGTCGTGGGTTCAAATCCCGCCACCCCGACACTGTAGTACCAGGTCAGGTGGCCTACTCAATGAGTAGGCCACCTGACCTGTTTTCATGTCCGGACGGTTCCGGTGGGTACGAGGGGGCCTTGTTCGGCCCCGGCCGCGGCCCCGGCCCCGGGGTGGCGGGGCGGGGCCGTGGTGGTCAGTGGTCCAGCGGGTTCGCCGCGATACGGGACGCGGCGCCGCCCGCGACGTAGGCGGCGGCCGCGCACGCCGGCTTCCGTGCGGCCTGGTCCTCGACGAGCGCGAGGAAGGCCGCGCCGAAGCCCAGCCGCGGGTACGCGGACAGCAGTCCGGCCGTGAACGACGGGTCGAACTCCGTGACGCGCAGCCCCGAGACGTCCGCGCTGGTACCCACCTGGAGGAGGTGGCTCTCCGCGTCCTCGGCGGCGCCGACGTCGTCCCGCATGTGCAGGACGATCACCTCCTGCGCGCGGGCGCGGCGGGCGGGCGCCCAGCCCAGTCCCGCCGTGAACACCCGGGCCACGTGCCCGCCGGCCTCCTCGAAGGGCAGGGTGTGGCTGTCGAACGGCACGGTCAGGCCCAGGTCGTGCAGCAGGGCGCTGACGTAGAGGAGTTCCTCGTCGTACGCGATCCCCCGTTGGCGCGCGTACTCGGCGGCGAAGGCGTAGGAGCGGACGGAGTGGTTGAGCAGGGCCGCGTCGGCGTACTCCGAAGCGGTCTCGAAGGCGGATCGGGCCGCGCGGGAGTCGAGTTCGTACCGGGTCCGTGTCATGGCCGCACCCTAGGTTCCCCGGGTGAAGTCCACTTCGGAGGGGGTCTCGCCCGGCCAGTTCAGCAGGGTCGGTTGTGCGGGCGTCCGCGCGAGGACTGCGCCCCGGGCGACCACGTACCGGGGTCGGACCTGTCGGCGGATCGCCTCCTGCGGGGTGGGGGCGGGCAGCAGCACGAAGGACGCCGGGGCGCCCTCGTGGATCCCGTACTCGGAGGCGTCGAGGCCCAGCACCCGGGCCGCACGGTCCGTCACCATCGAGAAGGCGAGGGGGATCTCGTCCGCTCCGGTGAGCTGGGCGGCGTAGACCCCGACGAGGGCGGTCTGGAGCGGGTTGGCCGTGCCCAGCGCGTTCCAGGGGTCCATCACGTCGTCGTGGCCGAAGGCCACGTTGACGCCTGCCACCAGCATCTCCTTGACCTGGGTGAGGCCGCGCCGCTTGGGATAGGCGTCGAACCGGCCCTGGAGGTTGAGGTTCGCGAAGGGGTTGGAGACGAGGTTGATGCCCGAGCGGGACAGCAGCCGTTGGAGCTTGAACGCGTAGGCGCCGTTGTAGGAGCCCATGGCCGTCGTGTGCGAGGCGGTCGCACGGTCGCGCAGGCCCGTGCGCATGGCCAGGGTGGCCAGGGTTTCCACGAAGCGGGACTGTTCGTCGTCGATCTCGTCGCAGTGGGCGTCGACGCGCAGCCCGTGTTCCTCGGCCAGCGCGAAGGCCTTCCCCAGTGAGGCGATCCCGTCCTCGCGGGTGTCCTCGAAGTGCGGGATGGCCCCGACGACGTCCGCCCCGCGGGCCACGGCCTCGCGCAGCAGCGCCGCGCCGTCGGGGAAGGAGTCGATGCCCTCCTGGGGGAAGGCGACGATCTGGAGCGTCATGACCTCCCGCACCCGGTCACGGACCTCCAGCAGGGCGTCGAGCGCGGTGAGGGAGGGGTCGGTGACGTCGCAGTGGGTGCGCACGTGCAGCACCCCGTTGGCCGCCTGCCAGCGCAGCACCTCGGTCGCCCGGTCGATGACGTCCTCACGGGTCAGGGTCCGCTTGCGTTCGCTCCAGCAGGCGATGCCCTCCCAGAGGGTGCCGGAGGCGTTGGGCCGGGGCTGCCCGGCCGTGAGGGCCGTGTCCAGGTGGATGTGGGGCTCGACGAAGGGGGTGGTGAGGAGGTCACCGTGGGCCTCGATCAGGATCCCGGTCGCCGGGGGTTCCTTCTGGTCGTCGTGCGGGACCACCCGTGCGATCCGGCCGTCCTCACCGACTTCCACGTCGGAGAGGGCGTGCGCTGGTGTGTCGAGCAGCCGGGCACCCCGGACGATCATCCGCATGCGGCCAGCGTACGGACGCGGGTCTTCGTTTCACGTGAAACGCCGCGTTCGCCCGGCAGGTCGCCCGGCAGGTCGCCCCACGGGGA
Organism: Streptomyces sp. NPDC040432; assembly: GCF_055595445.1. NCBI lineage: Bacteria > Bacillati > Actinomycetota > Actinomycetes > Kitasatosporales > Streptomycetaceae > Streptomyces > Streptomyces sp. NPDC040432. Next base: position 103,659 of record NZ_JBVIVP010000007.1, read on the forward strand.
GTGGCGCACCGCACGTGGCCCGCTGTTTCACGTGAAACAGCGGGCCACGTGCGGTGCGGGGGCCGGGGGGCGCGGCTGGTTCAGCCGCGCTTCGCCTGGGCCTTCTGCTGCATGCCCCGCGTCTTCGCGGCGACCGACTGCACGTCTCTGACCGCGGCCTTGGCACGCGCCTCGGCCGCCGTGTTCTTCGCCATCGCACGCTCGGAGTCCTGGTGGCCGTGGTGACCGCCGCGCGCCTTCTTGGCCATGATCAACACCCTCTCGTCAGCGATCGACGTACGCCCACCACCATGCGCCCGTTCGGCCCCGTCGGCATCTCGACGCGTCAGCGGCGCCGGTGCGGCAAGAATGGAGGGCATGACCAGCGACAGCGATGTGACCCCCGGCGACACCCCCGAGACGCGAGAGATGCCCGACTGGGAGAAGCGCTTCCGGGCTCCGCGCGTAGGCCTGCCCGAATGGGCCGAGGACGCCCCGGACCGCTCGCTCTTCGTGTCCAACGCGACCGGCACCTACGAGCTCTACGCCTGGGACCGCGCCACCGGCGCCCAGCGCCAGGCCACCGACCGCCCCAACGGCACCACCGACGGCACCCTCTCCCCCGACGGCGAGTGGATCTGGTGGTTCTCCGACACTGACGGCGACGAGTTCGGCACCTGGGTCCGCCAGCCGTTCGCCGGCGGCGCCGACGAACCCGCCACGCCCGGCCTGGAACCCTCCTACTCGGCCGGCCTCGCCATCGGCCGGGACGGCACGGCCGTCGTCGGCCGGTCCACTGACGAGGACGGATCGACCATCCACGTCGTCCGGCCGGACGGCAGCGCCCCCACCGTCGTCTACCGGCACCGCGAATCCGCCGGTGTCGGCGACCTCTCCCGTGACGGCACCCTCCTCGCCATCGAGCACACCGAACACGGTGACGCCATGCACTCGGCGCTGCGCGTCGTCACTCTCGACGGGGCCACCGTCGCCGAGCTCGACGACTCCCGCGGCGGCACGGAGGAGCTCGGCCTGGAGGTGCTCGGCTTCGCACCCGTCGCCGGGGACACCCGCCTCCTGGTCGGCCACCAGCGGCGCGGCCGCTGGGAGCCGATGGTCTGGGACGTCAGCAGCGGCGCCGAGGAGGACCTGGCGATCGAGCTGCCCGGGGACGTCAGCGCCGAGTGGTACCCGGACGGGTCCGCCCTGCTGATCGCGCACAGCTTCGAGGCGCGCAGCGAGCTGTGGCGCTACGACCTGGCCGCGCGGGAGCTCGTACGGGTGGACACGCCTCCGGGTTCGGTGTCGGGCGCGACGGCCCGCCCGGACGGCACCGTCGAGTACCAGTGGTCCTCGGCGGCCGAACCGGCCTCCGTCCGCTCCACCGCCGGCGTCGTCGTGCTCGACCCGCCCGGTTTCCGGCCGCCGGGCTCGGTTCCGGTGGAGGACGTGTGGGTGGACGGCCCCGGCGGCCGCATCCACGCCCTCGCGCAGCGCCCGACGGGCCACGGCGAGGGCCCCTTCCCGACCATCTTCGAGATCCACGGCGGGCCCACCTGGCACGACAGCGACTCCTTCCTCGCCACTCCGGCCGCCTGGCTCGACCACGGCTTCGCGGTGGTCCGGGTCAACTACCGCGGCTCCACCGGCTACGGCCGGGAGTGGACCGACGCCCTCAAACACCGCGTCGGCCTGATCGAGCTGGAGGACGTCGCGGCCGTCCGGGAGTGGGCCGTGGCCTCCGGCCTCGCCGACCCGGCCCGCCTCGTCCTGTCCGGGGGGTCCTGGGGCGGCTATCTGACCCTGCTCGGCCTCGGCACCCAGCCCGACGCCTGGGCCGTGGGCCTGGCCGGCGTCCCCGTCGCGGACTACGTCACGGCGTACCACGACGAGATGGAGGCCCTGAAGGCCCTGGACCGCACGCTGTTCGGCGGCACCCCGGAGGAGGTCCCCGAGCGCTTCGAGGCCTCCTCGCCGCTGACGTACGTCGACGCCGTCACGGCTCCGGTGCACATCGCCGCCGGGGTCAACGACCCGCGCTGCCCGATCCGTCAGATCGACAACTACGTCGACCGCCTCGCCGCCCGCGGCGCGGTCCACGAGGTGTACCGCTACGACGCCGGACACGGCTCGCTGGTCGTCGAGGAGCGCATCAAGCAGGTCCGGATGGACCTCGAATTCGCCCTCAAGCACCTGAAGGTCTGATCCCGGGCCCGTCCGGGGCCCCGCCCGTACCCGCCCCGTCCGGCCGCCCGCGGGCGGTGGGGCGGGGTGCGGGGCCGAGCCCCGGAGGCGGGGCGGCCCCGCACCCCCCGTACGGTGGTGGGGTGCACCGGTTTCTCCTGACCCCGCGCTGGTGGGGGATCAACGTCTTCGTCGCGCTCGCCATCCCCTTCTGCCTGTTCATGGGGTCCTGGCAGCTCGGCCGTTTCGAGGATCGCGTCGGCAGCCACCGGGAGGCGACCGCGGAGCGGCCCGCCGACCGGGCGGCGGCGCCGCTGGACTCGCTGCTGCCGGTGACCACGGAGACCTCCGGACGGCTCGCCTCCACCGCCGGTGAGTACGGGCGCCAGTTGCTCGTCCCCGAGCGCCGGCTCGACGGCGAACAGGGCTTCTACGTCCTGACCCTGCTGCGCACCGACTCGGGCCGGACCCTCCCCGTCGTACGGGGCTGGCTGCCGGGACCGGCGGACGCGGCGAAGGCCCCGGCCCCGCCGACCGGACGGGTCGAGGTCAGCGGCGCCCTGCAGTCATCGGAGAACTCGGGGACCAAGGGCGTCCACTCGCAGGGCGGCCTGCCGGAGGGGCAGCTCGGGGTGATCGGGTCGGCCACGCTGGTCAACCTGGTGCACGACCCCCTGTACGACGCCTGGCTGACGGTGCAGACACCCGTCGACGGCATGACCCCGGTCCCCGCGAAGGCCCCGAACAACACCGGCCTCGACCTGAAGGCCTTCCAGAACCTCGGCTACACCGGCGAGTGGTTCGTCTTCGTCGCCTTCGTCATCTTCATGTGGTTCCGGTTGTACCGCCGCGAGGTGGAGACCCTGCGCGACGCCGAAGCCGGCCTGCTGCCGGCCACCCCGGTCGCCGCCCCGGCGCGGGCCACGACCGGTGAACCCGTCCCGGACGTACCCGACGTCCCGGACGCGTCCTCCGCTACGGCGCCGCAGGCGCGATGATGCCCGTTCTGTAGACCGTCCCGCCGCAGGCCGCCGGGATCGTGGTGTGTGTGACCGGAGCCCCCGCCAGCGGCGTGCTGGGCGTGTGGGACACCTCCACGCCCGCCGGGTCGGGCGCCGTGGAACCGCTGAGGGCGTCCGCCGCCGCGGCCGGGCTCGCGCCCGTCCCGCTCGCGGCCGCCGGGTCCGCCGAACCGGCCGGCCCCTGGACCGGGCCGCCCTGCTCCGCGGGCTTCCCCGAGGGGTTCGGCGTCGACGCGGGACAGGACTCGGCGGTCGGCACCCAGGCGAAGCGCACCTCGTAGGCGCTGTTCGGGTCGAGCACCAGTTGGGGCGTCTCCGCCGACGGGGCCGGCAGCAGCCCGCTCGCGGGATCCCCCTCGCGGTGGCCCGTCACCGTCACCGCGGGGCCCTGCGCGGGCGGCGTCGTCGCCAGCGAGGCGGCCGTCACCCGGTCCGGGCCGGTGACGGTACAACCGCGTGCCGACACGTTGGTGACCTTGAAGCTGCCGTACACCTTGCCGTCGCTCTCGGGAGCGCGGGCGCTGCCCCGCACGCCCAACTGCTCGGAGGTGCAGGCGGGGACCGTTCCGGGGGCCGCCGGCGGGGGCGTCTGTTCGCTCCCCGGGCCGGCCCCGGTCGCCGCGCCCGCCGTGGCGGTGCCGGACGGGCCGGCCGTGACGCCGCCGGACGCGGATCCATCGGCCTGCGGCGACGTCGGTTCGCCCGTGCCGTCCTGCGGTGTCGGGCCGGTGGACCGGGTCGGCTTCGGCTGGTTGCCGGCCCCGGCCCCGTTGTGGCGGGGCTCCGCGGGGTCCTCGGTCCTCCCGCCCTGTGCCTGACCGTGCCCGGCCATCGTCGAGTGGTCCGTGGTGGTTCCCTGCTCGCCCCCCAGGTGCAGGGCCGCCGGAACCCCGGTGGCGGCCAGCAGTACGGCCGCTGCCGCCCCTACGACGGCCTGGCGTTTGCGGGCCCTGCGGGCGGGCACCGCCTGACGCAGCCGCTCCAGCGCGCCCTCGGAGGGCTCCAGGCCCTGGACGGCACCGGCCAGCAGGCTCCGTAGGGCCTGTTCGTCACCGTCGTGCCCGGCGGTCGCCACCGGGCCGGTCGGATTCTTGTGGTCGTCCGTCATGACTGCGCAGCCTCCATCGCCACCCTCAGCGCGGCAATGCCCCGCGAACCGTACGCCTTGACCGAGCCGAGCGATATGCCGAGCGTCTCGGCGACCTGGACCTCCGTCATGTCCGCGAAGTAGCGCAGCACCAGCACCTCGCGCTGTCGGCGCTGGAGTCCCCGCATCGACTTGATCAGGTCGTCGCGTTCCAGTTGGTCGTACGCGCCCTCCTCGGCGCTCGCCATGTCCGGCATCGGCTTCGAGAGGAGCTTCAGGCCGAGGATGCGGCGGCGCAGGGCGGAGCGCGAGAGGTTCACGACGGTCTGGCGCAGGTAGGCGAGGGTCTTGTCCCGGTCCCGGACCCTGTTGCGCGCCGAGTGGACGCGGATGAAGGCCTCTTGGACGACGTCCTCGCAGGAGGCGGTGTCGTCGAGGAGGAGCGCGGCCAGGCCGAGGAGCGACCGGTAGTGGGCCCGGTAGGTCTCGGTGAGGTGATCGACCGTGGTCCCCGCGACGACGGGCTTCTCGGCGGCGGCCTGCTCGGCGGCCGACGTCCCGGTGGCGGGCTCCCCCGTCGCCGTCGTGTCCGCGGGCGTGCCGACCGTACCCGCGCTATCGCGGGGCGAGGGCACGCGGCCGCCCGGGGTCGGCAGGGCGGAGGGCGTGGCGGGCGGAGCACCGGCCGGCGGTACGGGAACGATCACGGGGAAGCCGCCGGGTGTGCCGGCGCGTCGCCGCGACGGGACGATTCCGGTGCGTGCGGGTACGACGGCGAAGTCGAGCAATGCCTCTGCCACGCCCTTTGGACACGTATCCCTCCGTCAGGGTTGTACGCGCGAGGCAGAGTCCTTTGCGTTTTTCTCGTTGCCCTCATGCGTACCCGCTCTTCCCGGTTGCCCCGTTTGTCCAGGCGGCAGTCGGGCCATCACCTTGATCAAGGGATCGCCACCGATCCTACAAAGCGATTTACGCGAATTCACCCGCGATGAGTTCCGAGATCTGAGCGGCATTCAGGGCGGCGCCCTTGCGCAGGTTGTCGGCGCACACGAAGAACTCAAGGGAGTGGGTGTCGTCGAGCGAGCGGCGCACCCGTCCCACCCAGGCCGGATCCGTCCCGGCGGCGTCCGCCGGCGTCGGGAACTCGCCCGCGGCCGGGTCGTCGACGAGGACCACCCCGGGCGCGGCCTCCAGGATCTCCCGGGCGTGCACCGCGTCGACCTCCCGCTCGAACCGGGCGCGCACGGTGAGGGAATGGCCGGTGACGACGGGGACCTGTACGCACGTCACGGCGACGGGCAGCGCGTCCAGTTCGAGGATCCGGCGGGTCTCCGCCCGTACGGCCAGCTCGTGCGAGGACCAGCCGTCCTCGCACAGCTCGCCCGACCAGGGGACGACGTTCAGCGCGAGCGGCGCGGCGAACGGACCGGTGTCCTCACCGACGGCCCGACGGACGTCGCCGGGCTGCTCGCCCAGGGAGGTTCCGGCCACGAGCGACATCTGGCGGCGCAGGGCCTCGGAGCCGGCCCGGCCCGCCGCGCCGGCGGCCTGGTAGGAGGAGACGGCCAGGTCGGTCAGCGCGTACTCGGCGTGCAGCGCGCCCAGCGCGGCGATCATCGCGGCGGTCACGCAGTCGGGGCCGGCGACGATGCCGCGCGGACGGATCCGTACGGCGTGGCCGTTCACCTCGGGCACCACCAGGGGCACCTCGGGGTCGTCCCGGAAGGCGGCGGAGCGGTCCACCACGACGGCGCCGCGCGCGGCCACGACGGGGGCCCAGCGCGCCGAGACCTCGTCCGGGGTCAGGAAGAGCACGACATCGCCCACGCCGAGGCCGTCGAAGGCGTCCTCGGTGAGGGCGATCACCTCGGTCTCCTCGCCGCGCACGGTCAGCACGCGGCCGGCCGAGCGCGAAGAGGCGATCAGACGTATCCCGCCCCAGATGTCCGCCCGTTGGGACAGGATCCGGAGCAGGACCGAACCAACCGCTCCGGTCGCCCCGACCACGGCGAGCGCCGGGCCGGAGGACCGGGGCAGGTTCATCGTCCGGTGCCTCCGTAGACGACGGCCTCGTCGCTGTCGGAGTCGAGCCCGAACGCCGTGTGCACGGCGCGGACGGCGTCGTTCACGTCGTCCTGGCGGGTCACGACGGAGATGCGGATCTCGGAGGTCGAGATCAGCTCGATGTTGACGCCCGCGTCGGACAGTGCCTGGAAGAACGAGGCGGTGACGCCCGGGTTCGTCTTCATCCCCGCGCCGACCAGCGAGATCTTGCCGATCTGGTCGTCGTAGCGCAGGGAGTCGAAGCCGATCTGGCCCTTCGCCTTCTCCAGGGCGTCGATGGCCTTGTGGCCCTCGGCCTTGGGGAGGGTGAAGGAGATGTCCGTGAGGCCCGTGGAGGCCGCCGAGACGTTCTGCACGATCATGTCGATGTTGATCTCGGCGTCCGCGATGGCGCGGAAGATCGCCGCGGCCTCACCCGGCTTGTCCGGGACCCCGACGACGGTGATCTTGGCTTCGGAGACGTCGTGCGCGACTCCGGAGATGATGGCGTGCTCCACCTGCGCGTCCCCTTGCGGATTCTCGTTGCTGACCCAGGTGCCCGGCAGTCCGGAGAAGGACGAGCGGACGTGGATCGGGATGTTGTAACGGCGCGCGTACTCGACGCAGCGGTGCAGCAGCACCTTGGAACCGGAGGCCGCGAGCTCCAGCATGTCCTCGGAGGAGATCCAGTCGAGCTTCTTGGCCTTCTTCACGACGCGGGGGTCCGCGGTGAAGACGCCGTCGACGTCGGTGTAGATCTCGCAGACCTCGGCGTCCAGCGCCGCGGCCAGCGCCACGGCCGTGGTGTCCGAGCCGCCGCGGCCGAGGGTGGTGATGTCCTTCGAGTCCGCGGACACGCCCTGGAAGCCGGCGACGATGGCGATGTTGCCCTCGTCCAACGCGGTGCGGATACGGCCCGGCGTCACATCGATGATGCGCGCTTTGTTGTGCACCGAGTCGGTGATCACGCCCGCCTGGCTGCCGGTGAACGACTGGGCCTCGTGGCCCAGGTTTTTGATCGCCATGGCCAACAGGGCCATGGAGATCCGCTCTCCGGCGGTCAGCAGCATGTCGAACTCACGCCCGGCAGGCATCGGAGATACCTGCTCGGCGAGATCGATCAGCTCGTCCGTAGTGTCGCCCATCGCGGAAACCACGACGACCACCTGGTGGCCGTTCTTCTTGGCATCCACGATCCGCTTGGCGACGCGCTTGATGCCTTCGGCATCGGCTACGGAGGAGCCTCCGTACTTCTGCACGACAAGGCCCACGTGCGCTCCTCGCTCGGTTCGTCTCATTTTCCGGATGCAGTCTAACGAGCGGCCGCGATACGACCGCCTCGTGCCACATCATGAGACGAAAGGATCAGCGGAGCGGTTGCGCCCGCGGGTCCCGCCGGGGCCGCCGCGCGGCCCCTCAGGTACGGCCCAGGCCGCCCAGTTCCTCCGCCATGACCCGCCCGGCCTGTTCCGCCAGATCGTCCTCGGTGATGTCCTCGTCCGTGTCCAGCCCGTCCAGGGCCGCCAGCGGCTGGTCGAGTCGGACGTGCGCGATCAGCGACTGGAGGGCGCGGAGCGTGGCCGAGGCCGTAGGCCCCCAGTTGGTGAAGTACGAGAACTGCCACCACCACAGCGCCTCGGTGATCCGGCCGGCCTGGTGGTGGATGAGGCCGTGCCGCAGGTCGGCGACCACATCGGCCAGGTCGTCGGAGATCCGGTGCGGGACGGGCGCCTTGCGCGGCTCGTACGGGTCGAACACCTCGGAGTAGACGTCGACCGGCTCCAGCATGATCGCGAACCGCTCGCGCAGGTCGTCCACGTCCGGCTCCGGGCCCAGGTCCGGCTCGTAGCGCTCTTCGGGCAGGACGTCCTGGTACGCGCCCAGCCGGCCGCCCGCCAGCAGCAGCTGGGACACCTCCAGGAGGAGGAAGGGCACGGCACTGTCCGGGTCCTCGCCCTTGGCCACCATGGTGACCGCGACGATGAACGACTCGATCTGGTCCGCGATCGAGGCGGCGAAGTCGTCCGGATCCTGGCCGAGGGCGTGCAGCGTTGCGTCAGACATCGAGAAGTCGCCTTCCTTCAAAGGCCCGCCCGAGCGTGACCTCGTCCGCGTACTCCAGATCTCCCCCTACGGGGAGCCCGCTGGCCAGGCGGGTGACCTTGAGGCCCATGGGCTTGATCATGCGGGCGAGGTAGGTGGCGGTCGCCTCGCCCTCCAGGTTCGGGTCGGTCGCCAGGATCAGCTCGGTGACCGTACCGTCCGCCAGGCGCGTCAGCAGTTCCCGGATCCGCAGGTCGTCCGGGCCGACGCCCTCGATCGGGCTGATCGCGCCGCCGAGGACGTGGTACTTGCCCCGGAACTCACGCGTCCGCTCGATCGCGACGACGTCCTTCGATTCCTCGACCACGCAGATGACCGTGTTGTCGCGGCGCGGGTCGCGGCAGATGCCGCACCGTTCCTCCTGCGCCACGTTCCCGCAGACCGCGCAGAAGCGGACCTTGTCCTTGGCCTCCAGCAGCGCGTGCGCGAGGCGGCGGATGTCGGTCGGCTCGGCCTGCAGGACGTGGAAGGCGATCCGCTGCGCGCTCTTGGGCCCGACGCCGGGCAGCCTGCCCAGTTCGTCGATCAGGTCCTGGACCACGCCTTCGTACAACGGACTGCCTTCTCTCGCTCTGTATGGGGTTCGGGTTCGGGTTCGTCGATGTCGGTTCGGGGGTGTCGGGGCGGTCGGGCGGCTCGTCGGTCGTGCGGTGTGCCGCCTGTGGCGCCCCGGCGCTAGAACGGCAGGCCGGGAATGCCGCTGCCGCCGCCGAGCATCTGGGCCAGCGGACCCATCCGCTGCTCCTGGAGCGCCCTGGCGTTCTCGTTGGCCGCCTGAACGGCGGCGACCACCAGGTCGGCAAGGGTCTCGGTGTCCTCCGGATCGACGGCCTTCGGATCGATCACCAATGCGAGCAGTTCACCGGAACCGGTGACGGTCGCCTTCACCAGCCCGCCGCCGGACTGGCCCTCGACCTCCGCACCGGCCAGCTCCTCCTGAGCCGCGGCGAGATCCTGCTGCATCTTCTGGGCCTGCTGGAGCAGCTGCTGCATGTCGGGCTGGCCACCACCGGGAATCACAGGGCACTCACTCCTTCGGAACGCTTGGTCAATCCGAGCCTACGTGGTCCCCGCGCGGCGCGCCCTACGCCGGGAGGACCAACTCTTTCGAGTGAGACATACGGCGTGCGCGTCCCTGCTGGGGCCCTCCGTGCGGGCGGAAAACCGGGTATTCGTCGTCCATCGCGTGTCATTCGAAGGTAGGAAGAGCATGCGCACCATTGCGCACACGCGCACCACGACACGTCAGCGCAGGCAGAGGGAGTGCCGGGTGAGTCAGCCGGAGATGCAGCCCGAGGGGCCACCCCGGGATCCCGCAGAGGACGGCGACGGCGACCTGACCGGCCGGCCGTTCCCGCTCGGGGACTGGGGCGAACCCGCCGAGCGGCTCGACGAGCTCTACCGGCGGGTCGAGGCGGACGCGCTGCGCACCGCCGAGTGGTATCTGTCCGACCGGGCGTGGAAGCGCCGCGGGGCGCGCACCCTGCGGGTGGGCGCGGCCGTGGGTGCCGTCACGGGAGCGGCGATGCCCCTGCTGGAGCTGACGGGTTCGGCGCCGGGCGCGTCCGCGTACGGGTACCTGTGCCTGCTGTTCGCCGCCGCCTGCCTGGCCTGCGACCGGTTCTTCGGGCTCACCTCGGGATGGATGCGGGACGTGGCGACCGCGCAGGCCGTGCAGCGGCGCCTCCAGACGCTCCAGTTCGACTGGGCCTCCGAGAACGTCCGCGAGGTACTGGGCCCGACCGAGGGCACCGCGAGCGAGGCCGCCGAGCGCTGCCTGACGGTGCTGCGGCGCTTCTCGGAGGACGTGACGGAGCTCGTGCGCTCGGAGACGGCGGACTGGATGGTCGAGTTCCGCGCGGGCCCGGCGCCGCTGGTGATGCAGTCCCTGGGCGGCTCCGCCGCGCGCCCCGACCCCGGCATCCCCCCGGCCCGCTTCCCCCTGCCCCCGGGCACCCGCCCGAACATGCCGCGACAGCGTCCTCCGGAGCAGCCGCGGTGATCTTCGGGGGCGGCGCGCGGGCGGGGACGGAGGGTGCGGGACGGTGCGCCCCGCACCGCACCGCGGCCGGGCCCTGCCGGATTCTGCCGGGCCCTGTCGAGGCTTGACGGGCCCTGTCGAGGCCTGAGGGTCATGCCGGGTCGCCCCGGTCGCCCGGGTCAGCTGAAGATGATCATCGATCCCTGTCCGAGGCTGCGCGTCGCCGCCGCGTGCAGCCCGAGCCACACGTGCCGCTCCCGGGCGAAGGGGCTCTCGTCGTACGGGATCGGCCCCGCCGACTCCTCCAGCGACGTCGGCCGCCCCGGCGGCGCCGGGGCGGCGGGCGGGTTCCCCGGGTCGATCCCGATGGCCGGGGCCACGACGGCCAGCTCCCTCAGCAGCCCCTGCGCCGAGCCCAGCGGTCCGCCCCCGGCCAACAGCTCCTCGTTGGCCAGCGGGGACGCGAAGTCCACCGGCACGTAGGCCCCGGCGTGGTCGTAGTGCCACACCAGGTGGGACTGCTGCGCCGTGGGCTCGAACATCTCCAGCAGCTGCTCGTAGTCCCCGCCCAGTTCGTCCACCGGCGTCACCGGCAGACCGCAGATCTGCAGCAGGTAGGCGCGCCGCAGGAAGTGCAGCGCGTCGTAGTCGAAACCGGCCACGGGGGCCACGTCCCCGCTCAGGCCCGGCATGTACGCGAACACGGGGACGGACGGCAGACCCGCCTCGCCCAACGCCTTGTCGTACGAGGCGATTTCCTCCGCGAAGGGATTGTCGGGGCTGTGGCACAGCACATCGACGAGGGGGACCAGCCACAGGTCACAGGCCACGCGGGCTCCGATCGGTCGGATCAGTCGTGTCGACTGCCACTGATCCCGCCAGCGTAGTGCGCCGGACACGCTCCGCGAAGGGGTGCGCAAGGACCCGGGGGAGAGCGGTGCCCATCGACGGGGCGGGCGAGGGAGCGGGGACGGCGCCACTACGCCGCGACGCCGGGGCTCAGAGCCCCGCGGCCCAGTCCAGCCCGTGCTGGTTGTAGGCGCGCACGATGCGCCGCACCTCGTCGGCGTCGGCCAGCGTCACGGCCTCGACCAGCTCGTTGTGCCCGTCCCAGAGCGCCGTCCGCAGTTCCGGCGCCCTTTGGAGGTAGGGCACGGAGAAGACCCAGCACTGCACCCTGATGCGGTGCAGGAACTCGGATATGTACGTGTTGCCGACCAGCCCGCTCAGCTCCCGCCAGAACCGCAGGTCGTAGCCGATCAGCACTTCGAGGGAGCCGCTCCGCGCGGCCTTGCGCGCCTCCTCGGCCCGGCGGCGCACCGACACCAACATCTCGCACGCGCCGGGTGCGGTGCCGCGCTCGACCAGCCGGCGGAAGATGCCGTCCAGGATCAGCGTCCGTGCTTCGATCATGCCGACGAAGTCGTCGACGGAGTAGACGCGGACGCGGAACCCCCGGTGCGTGGCGGACTCCAACAGCCCTTGCGCGGCGAGGTCCACGAGGGCCTCGCGCACCGGCGTCGCCGACACCTCGTACTGCTCGGCGATCTGCTTGACCGTGAATTCGGTGCCCGGCGGAAGACGTCCCGCGAGCACCTCGTCACGGAGCGCGTCCGCGATCTGTTGCCTGAGGGTGTTGCGGGTAACACCTCCGCTGCCTGGCATAGGGGTCCGTCTCCTCCATAGATCTTCGGACACCTTAGGCCAGGCAGCGCGGCTGAAACCGAACGGTTTACGCGTCGGTAAGGGGCCGCGTGCCGTTGGGAGATGGTCGGCACGGGGCCGGTATGCGGATATACCGCCCGTTATCCGGACGCTCAGGATCCGACCGTGTGCCGGTCCGCGATCGCCAGCGCGTCGTCGAGGAGCGCCAGTCCCTCCTTGGCCTCGGCCTCCGTGATCGTGCACGGCGGGACGACGTGCGTCCGGTTCATGTTGACGAACGGCCACAGCCCGGACGCCTTGCAGGCCGCCGCGAATTCGGCCATCGGCGCGTTGGCCGCGCCCGCCGCGTTGTAGGGGACGAGCGGTTCGCGCGTCGCCTTGTCCCGTACGAGTTCCAGCGCCCAGAAGGTCCCCAGGCCCCGGACCTCGCCGACCGACGGGTGCCGCTCGGCGATCTCGGCGAGCGCCGGGCCGATCACGTTCTCCCCGAGGTGCGCGGCGTGCTCGACGATGCCCTCCTCCTCCATGGTGTTGATCGTCGCGACGGCCGCGGCGCAGGCCAGGGGGTGTCCGGAGTAGGTCAGGCCGCCCGGGTAGGGGCGTGTGGCGAACGTCTCGGCGATGGCGGCGGAGATGGCGACGCCGCCCAGCGGGACATATCCGCTGTTGACCCCCTTCGCGAAGGTGATCAGGTCCGGGGTGACGTCCCAGTGGTCGGCGGCGAACCACTTGCCGGTCCGGCCGAAGCCCGACATCACCTCGTCCAGGATGAAGACGATGCCGTGCCGGTCGCAGAGTTCGCGCACGCCGGCCAGGTAGCCGGCGGGCGGGGTCATGATCCCGGCGGTGCCGGGCACCGACTCCAGGATGATCGCGGCGACGGTCTGCGGGCCCTCGAAGGCGAGGGTGTCCGCGAGGTGGGCGAGCGCGCGCTCGCACTCCTCGGCCTCGGTGGTCGCGTGGAAGGGCGAGCGGTAGAGGAACGGCCCCCAGAAGTGGACGACTCCGGCCGAGGCGGTGTCCGAGGGCCAGCGGCGCGGGTCGCCCGTCAGGTTGATCGCCGCGGCGGTGGCGCCGTGGTAGGAGCGGTACGTGGAGAGCACCTTCTGACGACCGGTGTGCAGCCGGGCCATCCGTACGGCGTTCTCCACGGCCTCGGCGCCACCGTTGGTGAAGAAGATCTTGTCGAGGTCCCCGGGGGTGCGCTCGGCGATGAGGCGTGCGGCCTCGGAGCGGACGTCCACGGCGAAGCCGGGCGCGAGGGTGCAGAGCCGGCCGGCCTGCTCCTGCACCGCCGCGACCACCTTGGGGTGCTGGTGGCCGATGTTGGTGTTGACGAGCTGGGAGGAGAAGTCGAGGAAGCGGTTCCCGTCGTAGTCCCAGAAGTACGAACCCTCGGCACCGGCGACGGCGAGCGGGTCGATCAGGGCTTGGGCGGACCACGAGTGGAAGACGTGAGCGCGGTCGGCGGCCTTCACGGTCGCGCCGGTGACATGAGGGGTCATGCGTTCACGCTAGAAGTGCGCAGGTGGGAAGGGACATCGGCGGACTGTATGGGGGTGGGGGGCCGTCCTCGGCAGTCTGTCTGCCGCCCGGGAGCCATCGGCTCCACCTCCCGGTAGACCATTGACAGCATGCTGACTAAATGACAGTCTATTGTCATCTTCACCGCAGGCGCTCCCGGGCCTGCTCCTTGCTCCTTGCTCTTCCGTGCCCATCGACGCTGCTGGAGGCGACCACCATGAGCGAGAACCCGCGCAAGCCCGTCCACCTCGCCGTCTACGACACCTACGCGGACTGGGAGACCGGCCACACCACCGCGCACCTCACCCAGCGCGGCCACGAGATCCGTACGGTCGGCCCCGCCGCCGGACTGCCGATCACCACGATGGGCGGTCTCCGCGTCCAGCCCGACCTGGCGCTCGCGGAACTGCGCCCCGAGGACTCCTCGCTGCTGATCCTCACCGGCGCCTCCCTCTGGGACACCGGTGACGAGCTGGCCCCGTTCGCGGCGAAGGCCCAGGAGTTCCTGGCCGCCGGGGTGCCCGTCGCCGCGATCTGCGGAGCCACCGCGGGACTCGCCCGCGCAGGCGTGCTGGACGGCCGGCGCCACACCAGCGCCATCTCCTTCTACCTCGCGGGGCAGCCGGGCTACGGCGGCGCGGAACAGTACGTCGAGGCGGACGCCGTCACCGACGGCGACCTGATCACGGCCGGTCCTACGGAGCCGGTGGCCTTCGCCCGCGAGGTCTTCGCCCGCCTCGACGTGTACAAGCCGGACGTCCTGGACGCCTGGTACCGGCTGTTCCACCACTCCGACGCGAGCGCCTACCCGGTCCTGATGGCGGCGGAGGAGGCCGGCGATGCCTGAGCCGCTGCCGCGGGTGGACGATCCGGCGCCGGCCGCGGGCTCCGGGGCGACCGAGCTGGCGCTGCGGGCTCGGCAGGACCTGCTGAGCCGCACCGCGCTCGGGATCTTCCAGCTGAACGGCCAGTTCCTCGCCGTCTCCGAGGAACTGGCCCGGCCGGCCGGCCTCACGGCCGCGTGGTGGCAGGTCCTGGGAGCCGTGATGCGGGAGCCCCTGCCCGTCGCGGGCATCGCCCGGTCCATGGGCATCACCCGGCAGAGCGTGCAGCGCATCGCGGACCTGCTCGCGGCGAAGGGACTCGCCGAGTACGTCCCGAACCCGGCCCACCGGCGCGCGAAGCTGCTCCGACCGACGGAGGAGGGCCGCGCCGCCATCGCCCGCATCCACCCGGGCCACGCGGCCCTCGCCATCCGTCTCGCCGAGGAACTGGGCGAGACGGCGTTCGCGGAAACGGCCCGCGCCCTGGAACGCCTCTCCACGGCCCTCGCGGCGATCACCTCGCCGGCGGACGCGTAGGACGACGCGGGACGTTGCTGCCCGGACGGGTGGAGGCGGGTCCGGGCGGGTCGGGTCGGGTCGGGTCGGATCCGACGGGGTCCGGTCGGATCGGGGCGGATCGGGGCGGGTTGAGTCGGGGCAGGTTCGCTCCGGTCGGGGTCCGGCGGTCCGGTCGGGTCCGGCGGTCGGCTCCCGTCCGGTCCCGTCGGAGCGTGCCGGGCCCCGCGGGCTGACACGTACGGGCTGTACCGGTCCGGGTGACGCAACCGGCCGGGCGGCCGGAACCGTCCCTCCCCCTGCGGAGCCCACCGCATTACGCTCGGCCCGTCCGGCCAGTGTCAGGGGGAAGGACCACCCCGCGATGGAACAGCTGCACCCCGCCGACCCGCACCACATCGGCCCCTACCGCCTCCTGTGCCGACTCGGCGCCGGCGGCATGGGCCAGGTGTACCTCGCCCGGTCCGACCGGGGCCGTACCGTCGCCGTGAAGCTCGTCCACCCCGCCCTGGCCCGCCACGAGGAATTCCGCAGCAGGTTCCGTCACGAGGTCGCCGCCGCCCGGCTCGTCGGCGGGGCCTGGACGGCGCCCGTGCTCGACGCCGACACCGAGGCCGACGTCCCCTGGTTCGCCACCGGTTACATCGCCGGCCCCAGCCTGCGCCAGGCCGTGAGCCACGACTTCGGCCCCCTCCCCGTCCGTACCGTGCGGGTCCTGGCGTCCGGCCTGGCCCGCGCCCTCCAGGACATCCACCGCGCGGGGCTCATCCACCGCGAACTGAAGCCGTCCGACGTCCTGCTGACCGTCGACGGCCCCCGCATCATCGACTTCGGCATCGCCCGCCCCCCGCAACGCCCCTCGGGCGAACCCGACGCGGGTCCCACCCGGACCGGACAACTCGTCGGCGCCCGCGGGTTCATGACTCCGGAACAGGTACTCGGCGAACCGATCACCCCCGCTTGTGACGTGTTCTGCCTCGGCGCCCTCCTGGCGTACGCGGCCACCGGCCGGCTGCCGTTCGGGGACGCGCAGCAGCCGGGCGGCGGTGCCGGGCTGCTGCTGCGCGTCATCGAAGCGGAACCGGATCTGGACCGCGTACCGGCGGAGTTGCGCCCGCTCGTGGCCGCCTGCCTGCACAAGGACCCCGCCGCACGGCCGGATCCGGCGGAGGTGTCGGCGCGGATCGGGGTGGGGAACACCGTCGCCGCCGACGGGCGGGCCCCGGAGCCGTGGCTTCCCGCACCGCTGGTGGCGCAGCTCGGGCGGCATGCCGCCCAACTCCTCGACCGCGAGCACGGGGGCCCGGACCGGGCCCCGCAACCGGCGGAACCGGAGGAGGCGTGGGTACCGCGAGCACCGACCCCGCAGATAGCCGGAACCACCGGGATGCCCAGGACAGCGCCTGCCCGGACACCGTCGACCCCTCAGTTATCGGCCACCTCTCAGACACCACCGACCCCTCACGCACCGCCGACCCCTCACGCCCCTCGGACACCTGATGAGCCCGCCCCGGCTGCACGGGCCGCGCCCCCGTACGCACTGCCGGTCGCACCCGCCCCGACGCGGCGGCCTCCCGACCTCGTCCCCGCGCCGGCGACCGCCTCCCCGGACTCGTCCCGCCCGCATGTCGCGTCGACGGTGTTCCTGCTGGTGGTCGCCGTCATCGTCGCCATCGCGGCCGGCGGCTCGGTGTACGCCGTCATGAGCGCGGAACCGGAACGCCCCTCCCCCGACCCGGCCCCCACCGCGTCCGTCGGCAGCCCGGGCCCCCGTTCCGACCCTCAGGCGCAAAGCCGTGGCGCTGAGCCGTCCGCCAACCCCAGCGCGGCGCCCGGCACCCTACCTGCGGCCTACACCGGTACCTGGCGCGCCACCCACGGTTCCTCGACCTGGCACCTGACCCTCGTCGCCGGCTCGGTGGGGGATCCCGTCATGGCCCTCCGTGTCGAGAACCCGGGGTACGTCTGCTCCTGGCGGGCTCCCCTGCGTCAAGCACCCGACCCCGTGGAGCTCGACGCCTCCACCGTCACCCCGGGCAGCCCTCCCCCGTGCACCTCCGGCAGTCGGAGCCGGCTGCGCCTGCTCCCCGACGGAACCCTTCGGCGGGAACTGGAGGAGGCATCCATTCCCCCTCTCACGTATCACCGGGAGTAGTCCCGGGCGGTGCGCGTCGAGGGCAACGAGTCTGCAAGCAGGACTTGTTGTGCCGGATGAGCCCGCGCGTCCTGGCCGGGGCCCGACATGGCCATCGTGACCAGGCGGGCCGTCTCTCGCGGGCGGGCCGACGGGCTGCGCACGGTGGGTGGGATCGCAGCCGGGCTGTTGCTCTGGGGTGCCCTCACGGTGGCCGGACTCGCCGCGCTGCTCGCCGCTTCCGCCGAGGTGTACCTGGTGGTCAAGCTCGCGGGGGCGGCGTACCTGTGCTTTCTCGGCATCCAGTCCCTGCGCCGGCCCGGTGCGGGCGGGGCACCGTTGGACGGAGCCGGGGACGGAGCGCGGGACGGGACGCGGTCTCCGGTGACGCCGACGTCGGCGGCCGACGCTTGGCGCACCGGCCTGATCGCCAACGCCCTCAACCCGAAGATCGCCGTGTTCTACACCGGTCTGCTGCCCTCGCTGACCCCGGACGGCCTGCCCGCGGCGGCGGGGATGGCGCTCCTGGTGCTGGTCCACGTGGTGTTGACGGTGGCCTGGTTGAGCACCTACGTCCATCTCTTGTCCCGCGCCCGGCGCTTCTTCGCCCGCCCGCGCGTCCGCCGGACGATGGACCGGGTGACGGGCGTCGTCCTGATCGGCTTCGGGGTGCGGGTGGCGACCTCGGCCACCTAGCTCGCGGGTAGGGGTTACCCACGCCCCACGGGCTATCCGACCAGCCGGTCGAGCTCTTCCGTGATGGCAGCCCGTACGGCGTCGTGGCGGGAGGCCAGCGCGTACCGGTCGCCGCGCCAGAACTCCTCGTCCTCGTAGAGCCAGACCGGCAGCCGGACGATGTCGTCCGCCTCCCAGTCGTAGCGGGGCCAGATGTGGGCGTGCAGGTACGGGTCGGTGTTGCCGAGGATCTCGATGTTCAGCCGGCGGAACGCCGGGTCGAGGCGCGCGCAGGCGCGCTCGACGGCCTCCGCGAGCCGCTCCAGGTCGGTCAGGTACGCGGCGCGGCGCGCCGGCGGCAGGTCGGAGAGCCGGGTCACCGCGGGGTCGTCGGTCAGCAGCACGGCGTACCCGGGAAGGAACTGCCGGTCGCCGATGGCTGCGAATCCGGAGTCGAGGCGGCGCAGCACGGTGGGGTTCTCCCCCCGGTGCGCACTGCCGATGCGGTCCTTCCGCCAGTCGGCCGGCTTGTCGGTGTCGGTCATCCCCGGACCGTATCCGAAGGCGCGACGGCGCCGACCAAGAGGTCGCCAGATGGCTCTTGAGTAGGGCCGGTCATACCTGAGAGCTACGCCTGAAGGCGGCTCCGCAGCGTGATGCCGACGAGGGCTCCTGATTTCTAACTTCGGTACCGGAGCGGGCGCTTGCCCGGTCGGGACCGCAGGAGAAGGAAGAGGGACACGCCATGACCACCGGGAACCGCATCCGCCGTACCGTGCTGGCCGGCCTCGTTGCCGCAGCCGTCGTGTTCCCCGTGTCCGCGGCGGCGTCACCACAAACTCCCGCGCCCTTGCCCGCGGTGCTAGCCGAGTCCGCGACCGCGCAGGAGCGCTACACCGCCAACCTCGACAACCTCACGGAGGCGGCACGCAGGGCACAGGGCGCCAGCCGCCTCGCCCGGTCCGTGAAACTGCGGGCCATGGCCGGACCCGCGGCCCCGGTTCCGCCCGCGGGGCCCGCGCAGGCGGGCCCTGCCAGGTTCCTCGACTTCGACGGCCGGGGCCGGGGGCGGGCCGTCGAGGTGCTCGGCGATCTGGACACCGCCGATCGCATAGCGGTCCTGGTGCCCGGCTCCGACACCACTCTGGACACCTACGCACACTTTCGTGAGGGAGCCGTGGCGCTCCAGATACGACTCCAGGCGGATCATCCGCGCTCCGCCGTGGTGGCTTGGCTCGGGTACGACACACCGGGCACGGTCAGCACGACCGTCCTGACGGCCGCCCGCGCCGACCTCGCCGCCGCCGAACTGGGGCCCTTCCTCTCCCGGTTGCGGAACCTCACCGTCGAAGGGGCCCGGATCTCGCTGCTCTGCCATTCCTACGGCTCCGTCGTCTGCGCCCGCACCACGACCGGCGCCAAGGTGACCGACATAGCCCTCTACGGCAGCCCCGGCACGAGAGCCGAAAATGCCGCCGAACTGCACACCGCGGCCCGGGTGTGGGCGGGCAGGGGCACCGAGGACTGGATAGGGGGCGTCCCCCACATCCGACTCGGGTCGGTCGGTTTCGGTACCGACCCCGTGAAGCGTGCTTTCGGAGCCCGTCCCTTCGACGCGGGCAACGCCGGCCACAGCGACTACCTGAAGTCGGGCAGCACCTCCTTGGCCTCGTTGGCCCGCATCGTCCTCGGGGCGCCGACCGCCCCGGCCCCGGTCGGCGCCGCCGTTGCCGGATCGTCGACGGTCGCGCTCCACTCGGCTCGGGCCGCCGCGCTCGTCCCCGGGGAGGTCCCGCATGCTTAGGCTCGCCGCCCGCTGGTCCGCCCTCGCGGAGCGCGTGGACCGGGCCACCCCCGCCCACCGGGACCGTTCGGTGGACGCCCTGCGGGCTCTCGCGATCCTCGGGGTGGTCCTCGGGCACTGGCTGGTCACCGCGCTGACCACGACCGCCGAAGGTGGCTTGAGGACCATGAGCCCGCTGGCCCACCAGCCCTGGTTGACTCCGCTCTCCTGGGTGTTCCAGACCCTGGCCGTGTTCTTCCTGGTCGGCGGTCATGTCGCGGCCCGGGGGCACGCCTCGGCACGAGCGCGCGGGATTCCGTACGGCACCTGGGTCGGGCAGCGGCTCGGCCGGCTGTTCCGTCCGGTGGCCGCGGTGCTCGGCCTGTGGGGCCTCGCGACGGGCGGGATGCTGTGGGGAGGGGCCCAGTGGGACACCGTCATGACACTGCTCGGGTTGGTGTGGTCACCGCTGTGGTTCCTGTTGGTGTTCGCCATGCTCACGGCGGCCACACCGCTGGTCGCACGGCTCCCGCCGGTGTGGCCGGCGGCCGTGGTGATGGCCGTGGATGTGTGGCGGTTCGCCTTCGACGGCCCTGAGTGGATCGGCTGGGTCAATGTCGTCGCCGGCTGGCTCGTTCCGTACACCCTGGGCGCCTCCTGGTCCCGGGGAGCGTGCGCCGGGCGACGGTCGACCCTGATCCTGTTCCTCGGTGGCGCGGGAGCCGCGGCGGCGCTGGTGCTGTGGTGCGGGTACCCGGCGTCGATGGTGGGCGTTCCCGGCGCGTCGGTGTCGAACCTGAACCCGCCGACGGCCGCCGCCGTCGCCTTCGGTCTGGCCCAGTGCGGCCTGGTCCTGCTGCTCGGAGCACCGCTGGAACGAGCTTTGCGGCGACCCCGGGTCTGGTTGGTGGTGGCATGGGTGAACCTGTCGGCGATGACCGTCTTCCTCTGGCACCAGACCGCGATGATGGCCGTCACGGCCGTCGCGCTGTTGTTCTCCTCCGATGTCCCCGGCCTGCACACCGCGCCCGCGTCTGCTTCGTGGATCGCCGCCAGGTTGCTCTGGCTCCCGGTGTTCGCCGCCGCCCTGGCCGTCTGTTGGGCAGCGTTCCGCGGCCACGAACACCCCCGCCCCACCCGACGCCGTCCCACCCGACGCCATCGGGCACGCGCCCTGGCGGTTCGGGGCGACGGCCCGGCCCCGTCCCCCGTCCGGTCCGCGTCCCCGAGGCAGGCCCCGGCCACCGTCCACGTACCGGGCCCGAAGGATGTCCGGGTTCGCCCGGCCGCCGTCGAGGAGATCACGCATGCCTAGGCTGACCCACGTGAACAAGCAGCCCGCGCCCATGGATACGTCCCCGCGGACCGATCCCATCGAGCACGGGGATCCATTCGGCGAGCTCTTCACCCTGCGCCACGATCCGCTGCCGAGGATGAACCGACCGCGGTGGCCGGCCCGGCTGCCGCACGCGGTGGTCCTGCTCATGGCGCTCTTCTTCGGCCTGACCACCCATCATGAACTGACTGAGTACTACCGGTTCGCCGGAGTCTTCCCCGTCGTGGCGGCGGGGCTGACCGGTGCCTCCATCGCCCTCGCGTTGTTCCGCCCGATACCCGCCTGGTGGCTCGGCCTGTTCACCGCAGGAATGGCTGCCGGTGTGACCCACGCGCACGTACGGCAGAACGAGCCCTGGCCCTGGCTGCCGAGCGGGTACGTGGCCTTCGCCCTGATCATCCTGCTGGTGACGCTCCGCGTGTCCCCCCGCACCACCGTGTCCGTCGTCGCCCTCTCCACCGGCCTCACCGGCCTCACCGAGTTGTTCTTCGGGCCGGTACAGGGCGCGAGCACGTTCGTCATCTGCGGCGTCCTCTTCGGGGTCGCCGGGCTCCTCGGGTACGCGCTGCGCGCGATGCGGTCGGCCCGCCGACAGTTGGTCGTGCAGGAGTACGTGGCCGAGGAGGAACGGGCCCGGCGGACCCTGCTGGAGGAGCGCAGCCGGATCGCACGGGAGTTGCACGACGTGGTCGCCCACCACATGTCGGTGATCTCCATCCAGGCGCAGGTCGCCCCCCACCTGGTGGAGAACCCGTCCGAGGAACTGAAGGAGAACCTGGCGGGCATCCGGCAGAACGCCCTGGAGGCCCTCACCGAACTGCGCCGGGTGTTGGGCGTACTCCGCTCAGAGCAGCCGGAGGATCCCGCCAACCCCCATCACCCGCAGCCGACCCTCGCCGAACTGGAAGGCCTCGTCGACAACGTGCGGAGCGCGGGGTTGGAGGTCACCACCGAGACCGCGGGGGTCCGCCGGCCGCTGACGCCGGGCGTCGAGCTGACCGCGTACCGGATCGTGCAGGAGGCGCTGAGCAACTGTTTGCGGCACGCGCCCGGTTCGCGGGTCGAGGTCGGCATCGCGTACGGGCCGCGCGATCTGCACCTGTGCGTGGCGAACAGCGCTCCGACCCGGCCTGCGCCGCCCTCCCCGGGAGCGGGCCACGGGCTGCTCGGGATGCGGGAACGGGCGGGCATGCTGGGGGGCGAACTGGCCGCGGGGCCACGCCCCGACGGCGGCTACGAGGTGAGTGCCGTGCTACCCCTGGATCCGGTGGTCGGGTCCTCCTCCGAGACGAACGAGAAGGACAGATGAGCACTCCGATCAGAGTGATGATCGCCGACGACCAGATGATGGTGCGGCAGGGCTTCACCGTGCTCCTCAACGCGCAGCCGGACATCGAGGTGGTCGGCCAGGCCGTGGACGGGGCGGACGCGGTGGCGAAGGTCGCCGAGCTGGCTCCGGACGTGGTGCTGATGGATATCCGCATGCCGGGCATGGGAGGGATCGAGGCGACCTCGGTCATCGCCCGCGCTCCCGGTTCGGCGGTGAGGGTGCTCGTGCTGACCACCTTCGACCTCGACGAATACGTATACGAGGCGCTGCGGGCGGGCGCCTCCGGGTTCCTCCTGAAGGACGCCTCGGCGGACCAGCTCGCCGAGGCGGTGCGGGTGGTGGCCGGCGGTGAGGCACTGCTGTCGCCGAACCTCACGAAGCGTCTGATCACCGAGTTCTCCCGGTTGGGGGCGCCGCGGGCGCCGTCGAAGGCACGGATCGACGCGTTGACGGAGCGGGAGACGGAGGTGCTGTCGCTGATCGCCCAGGGCCTGTCCAACGCGGAGATCGCGGAGCACCTGATCGTGGCGGAACAGACCGTGAAGACTCATGTGAGTCGGGTCCTGGTCAAGCTGGGGTTGCGAGATCGCACGCAGGCGGCGGTGTTCGCCTACGAGACGGGTCTGGTCCGTCCGTCGGGCTACTGAGGGGCCCCTGTAGTAC
Organism: Streptomyces sp. NPDC040432; assembly: GCF_055595445.1. Classification (NCBI taxonomy): domain Bacteria; kingdom Bacillati; phylum Actinomycetota; class Actinomycetes; order Kitasatosporales; family Streptomycetaceae; genus Streptomyces; species Streptomyces sp. NPDC040432. The sequence continues at coordinate 126,508 of NZ_JBVIVP010000007.1, forward strand.
CTGAGAGGGACCCCCGGAAATCCCCTTCCCTGCCGACGCGGGCGACGCCGGCCCCCGCCTACGGTTCATGTATGACCGAGACGACCACCGGGGCGACCCCCCGGCCGCCAGAATTGCGGATGGCCACAGGCATCGTGCAGAGCCTGCGTGATGACCTGATCACCGATGCCTTCGCCTACCGTCCGCTTCCGCCGATGCGTACGGACGGGCCGCTGACGCGGCGGCTGTCCCCGAAGATGGCCGGCAGGGCGGCCTATCTGCCGCACGCGGCGATATGCGCGATGGCCTTCTTCGTGGTCCTGCTGCCGAGTGCCTACAACCTCGGCGGTGTGCCCTTCCAGCACCTGGTGATGGGACTGATCGCGGCGACGCCGCTGCTGATGACCCTGGTCCGTCCCGTGGGGGCCTTCTGGGCGGCCTTGGCGGCCACCGCCGTGCTCTCCATTCTGCACAGCCAGAGCTTCACCTGGCCGTGGGCGCCGAGCACCTTCGTGGCCTACCTCGCGACGGTGACGGTGGTGGCGGCGCGGACGCGTCCGCGGGTGGCCGGCTGGATGTGGGCCATCACGGTGGTGTTCGGCGCGGTCCTGCCGATCATGGTCGGCAGGACCGACGCGGGCCAGGTCGCCCCGATGGCCTTCGCCTCGGCGGTCGCGTTGCTGATCGTCACGGTGCGCAACACCCGTCGGGAGGCGCGGCAGGAGGTCACGGCGCAACAGGAGGTCACGGCCGTCGAGCGGGACCGGCGGACGCTCCTGGAGGAGCGGACGACGATCGCGCGGGAGTTGCACGACGTGGTCGCCCATCACATGTCGGTGGTGGCGATCCAGGCGGAGGCGGCCCCGTACCGGGTGAAGAACCCGCCGCCGGAGCTGGAGGCGGCGTTCGTCACCATCCGGGAGAACGCGGTGGCCGCGCTGACGGAGCTGCGCCGGGTGTTGGGTGTGGTCCGTTCCGCGGACTACGAGGCGCCGGACGCGCCGCAGCCGACGCTGGCCTCGTTGGAGGGACTGCTGGCCAATGTGCGGGAGGCCGGTCTGCATGTGGAGAAGACCGTCACCGGTGCCGTGCGGGAGCTGCCGCAGGGGGTGGAGCTGTCGGCGTACCGGATCATTCAGGAGGCCCTGAGCAACAGCCTGCGGCACGCGCCGGGCGCGGTGGCCGGGGTGGAGGTGTCCTACGTGCTGGGTGGTCTGGGCGTACGGGTCGTGAACGGCCCGCCGGTCGGCGATGTGCGTCCTTCGCCCGGAGCGGGCCACGGGATCACCGGGATGCGGGAGCGGGTGGCCATGCTGGAGGGTGAGATGACCGCCGGGGAGAGCGCCGACGGCGGGTACGAGGTCGCGGTGTTCATACCGGTGCGCAGCCGGCCGGAGCCGGTGGAGGAGTCGAAATGACGATCAGAGTGCTGATCGTCGACGACCAGATGATGGTCCGCGAGGGCTTCTCGGTCCTGCTGAACGCGATGGACGGCATCGAGGTCGTGGGCGAGGCCGTCGACGGCCGGCAGGCCATCGCCCAGGTCGCGGCGCTGCGGCCGGACGTGGTGTTGATGGACATCCGGATGCCGGTGATGAACGGCTTGGAGGCGACGCGGCAGATCGTGGCTTCCGACACGGACGCGAAGGTCCTGGTCCTGACCACCTTCGACCTCGACGAGTACGTGTACCAGGCGCTGCGGGCGGGTGCGTCCGGGTTCCTGCTGAAGGACGCGTCCGCCCGGCAGCTGGCGGACGGGGTGCGGGTGGTCGCTGCCGGTGAGGCCCTGTTGGCCCCCTCGGTGACGAAGCGGTTGATCGTGGAGTTCTCCAAGCTGGCGGAGTCTCCCCGCCTCGCCGATCCGGCGGGGGTGACCGAACTGACGGAACGGGAAACGGAGGTGCTGGTCCTCATCGCCCAAGGCCTGTCCAACTCCGAGATAGCGGACCGGCTGATGGTCGCGGAGTCGACGATCAAGACGCACGTGAGTCGGATCCTGGTGAAACTGGGTCTCCGCGACCGGACTCAGGCGGCGGTGTTCGCCTACGAGACCCGACTCGTAACGCCGGCGTAGCGCCCGACGCCACCTGCCGTCCGAGCCCGGTCAGTGCGTGCAGGTGCGTCAGTGCGCGCAGGTGGGGGGGAACTTCGCAACCTCGGATTGAGTGCCCGTCACGTCCGCCTGCCGGGGTATCACGAAGCGGCAAGCTCGGGATGCCCGCGCGTCACCATCACGGTCGGTGAGCCCCTTTCCGTCAACGTGACTCGACCTGGTTCCTACGCACAACTCGTGCACTGGTGTACGAGCTGCGGGCGTCCTCCGTCGGATCGGTCCCGCCGGCTCCTCCCGGCGGGTGGAGCGGCGGCCCCTTGTCGCCCAGGGGAAACGGCTTACGCTGCGAGGATGGGTTTTGATCCGTGGGACGCCGCGTTCGTAGCCGATCCGTACCCCGCCTACCGTGAGTTGCGGGCGCAGGGGCGGGCCCTGTGGTCCGAGGCGACCGGGCAGTGGTTGGTGCCGCACTACGACGATGTGAACGCGCTGCTGCGGGACCGTCGGCTGGGCCGTACGTACCTGCACCGTTTCTCGCACGAGGAGTTCGGCCGGGAGGCCCCGCCGCCGGAGCACGAGCCGTTCCACACGCTCAACGACAACGGCATGTTGGACCTGGAGGATCCCGCGCACGGACGGGTGCGTCGCCTGGTGGCAAAGGCGTTCACCCCACGCACCGTTGAGCGGCTCGCCCCCGAGGTGGAACGGCTGGCGCGGGAACTGGTGGACGGGCTGCGGAAGGACGGGGGTGGGGACCTGCTGACGGCGGTCGCCGAACCACTGCCGGTGGCGGTCATCGCGGAGTTGCTCGGCATCCCGGCGGCGGACCGGGGCCTGTTGCGCCCGTGGTCGGCGGACATCTGCGGCATGTTCGAGCTGCGGCCGGACGAGGAGACCGCGCGGCGTGCCGTGACAGCGAGTGTGGAGTTCAGTGCGTACCTGCGAGAGCTGATCGCGGAACGCCGCACGCGCCCCGGGACGGATTTGATCTCCGGGCTGATCGCCGCCCACGACGACGAGGGACGCCTCAGCGAACAGGAGATGATCTCCACCTGCGTGCTCCTGCTGAACGCCGGGCACGAGGCGACCGTCAATACGACGGTGAACGGCTGGTGGGCCCTTTTCCGCAATCCGGAACAGCTCGCGGAGCTCCGTGCGGATCGCGGAGCGGCGGATCCGAAAAAGTTGTCCACAGCTGTGGATGAACTAATGCGCTATGACACGCCCCTCCAGCTGTTCGAGCGCTGGGTTCTCGAAGACATCCAGGTCGGAGGCACTTTCATCCCCCGTGGAGCCGAGGTCGCCCTGCTCTTCGGTTCTGCCAACCGGGACCCCGCACGTTTCACAAACCCGGATGAACTGGACTTGAAGCGGGTCGACAACCCGCATCTGACCTTCGGGGCGGGCATCCACTACTGCCTGGGGGCACCCCTGGCCCGACTGGAGCTGGCGGCCTCGTTCGGGGCCCTGCTGGAGCCGGGCCTCCCGCCGCTGCGGCTGGTACGAGAGCCCCGGTGGCAGGACGGCTACGTCATCCGTGGCCTGCGCGAGCTGCTCGTGGAGTTCTAAGCGACGCGCCCGGCGGCCGGGCAACCCGGCCGCCGCGGTTCCGTCAGTCGCTCCATCTTCGGTCGCCGTTCCATCAGCCGCCGGTCCGTAAGTCGGCGTCAGTCGGCGTTCTGCCAGTCGCCGCTCCGTCAGTCGGCGATGTCGACATGCATGTTGAACCGGACCCCGTTGACCTTCACCAGCAGATTCCCCTGCACCTTGCGCCGGGCGAGGGTCCCCCCGACGGACCCCTTGCCGAGGGCGGCCTTGTCCTGCGGGGCGTGGCTGACGAACTCCGTGAAGATGCCGCCCCCGGCGAGCGCGGCGGCCTGCCGCCACTCGTCACGCAGTTCGCCGTAGGTGTCGGCGTCCATCGCGGAGCCGCCGAGGCCCAGGTTGATGCGTTCGCCGCCCACGTACGCGTCGGCGCACTGCTTGAGGATGGTCGGGACCAGTGTGTCCTTGAGGCTGTAGTGCGCCTTCACCGCCGCCAGCAGCCCGCTCGCGTCCCCGGCCAACGTGGCCTTGCGCGCGTCCTTCGCGCCCGACCGGACGATGTCCTCCCGGTCGCTGTCGATGGTCTTGCGGGCCTGCTCGAAGCCGTGTTCGGGGTTCTGCGCGATCCCGACCGACAGGTTCCACTTGCTCGCGGGCACCCATTCGGGGTCGAACCCGATCTCCTCGCAGTAGTCCCTGAGGTTCTGGTCGGCTTCGGCCGCGGACTTGGCGTACTTCGGCATGCGGGTCCCCTCCGATGTCGTTCGTTCGTGCAGCGACGCGGTCCAACGTGCCACGGAGCGGACGACCCGTCAGGCGTTTCGCGCAGACGGTGAAAAGGGCCTACGGGTGGGGCGACTGAGGCGGGCAGCCCGGGGTGTCAGCAGGTCGAGTGGAAGAGCCCGCCGACCCGACGGGTGGCGGCCAGGACGTTGTACAGGTCGACGGCCTCGGAGGTCTCCGCCAGGTGCACCTCCACACCGGCCGCGCGGAGCAACTCCAGCGTTTCCGGCGCCACCTTCAGCCGCCGGTGCACGCCGAGGCTGAGGACGACCACGTCGGCGCCCCGGTCCAGCAGCTCGCGTACGTCGCCGGGTTGGATCCCAGGGTCGTGCCGGGTGCCGTGCTCGGCCCAGTCCCAGGGGTGCCCCCCGCCCGGGTACAGCACGAAGTCCTTACCCGTGGCCGGCCCGTCGATCTCCATCCGGCCCCATGCGAGGGCGGTGATCCGTGGGGAGGGAGGACCGTCGGCGGCGCGCATACCTGTCATGAACACCAGCATCCCAGCACCGGTCCCGGTCGACTCCGGCCGCCTCCCGGTGGACGATGGGACAGGGGGCTGCGGCACGTCGAAGGACTGATCATGTTCGAAGACATCAAGGCGTTCAGCGGATTCGCGGTCGACGACATCCCCCGGGCCAAGGAGTTCTACGGAGGCACGCTCGGCCTGCGCGTCGGCGAGGAGAACGGCATGCTCGTCCTGCACCTCGCGGGCGACACCGACGTGCTGGTGTACCCGAAGGACGACCACGAGCCGGCCGGCTTCACGATCCTCAACTTCCCCGTACCCGACGTCGAGCGGGCGGTCGACGAGCTCACGGCGGCCGGAGTCGTCTTCGAGCGGTACCCGGGCTTCGACACCGACGCCAAGGGCATCGTCCGCGGCGACGGGGGCCCGCCCATCGCCTGGTTCAAGGACCCGGCGGGCAACGTCCTGTCCGTACTCCAACCGCTGTGAGACCGGACGGCGACGGCCGGGACGACGACCGGGGCCACGGCCGCGGGACGACAGCCGGCGCAGGACGGGCGTCGCGGCGCGCCCCGCACTGCGGTGTCGGAGCCCCGGGGCCCTGCCCGGCGTGGACAGCACATCCGGACACGCCCCCCACCCGCCCCGAGAGAGGCCCCTCGCACGCCTCCCTGGCCTCCCAGCCGGGCGCGGTGACGGACCTGATCGAGGCCGCCGCCACGGACCTGTCCGACCGCTGACCGACCGCCGGCCCGACCGACGAGGCCCGCCCCGCCCCCGCCCCCGCCGCTAGGCCCGCGGCAGGGTCAGGGACCAGGCCGACCGGCGCAGCGTCCACGTCCGCCGCCGGACCGGCCCCGTCAGGACCTGGTTGGCCCGGTAGCGGAAGTCCGCCCCGGACACCGTGACCGTCTCGGCCCGGCCCGTCAGCGGCAGGCCGCCCGACAGTCGGACCACCACCTCAGCGGGCCCGCCGGGCTCCGGGGTGCGCACGGCGACGTCCTCGACGGGGTGGTCCAGGTCCGCCAGGACCACGCCGTCGACCTCGATCCGCAGCCGGTGCACCGGGTGCGCCTCGGGCCCGGACGGGCTCGGCAGCAGCGTCCGCAACAGGGAACGGTACGTACCGCCCCAGCGCGTCACCGTGAGGGTGCGCGGGGGTGGCGGGATCCGCAGCCCGCCCAGCACCACGCCGTCGCTGTCGTCGACGAGGAGGTCCCGGGAGCGGCTCACCCCGTCCAGGGCGGCCCGCGCCGCCGGCACCGCCGAAAGCGGCACCCCGAGGGCCCCGGCCAGCGCCAGGGAGCCCGGTGGGCCGACGGGGACCAGGGAGAGGGCGCCCTCGCCCATCCCCCGTTCCCGTTCCCGGTGCAGCAGCCCCACCGTGCGGACCAGCGCGCGGTCGTCGCCCACGATCACCGGCCGCCGATGACCCCGGCGGGCGAGCGCCCGCGCAAATTCCTCCTGCGAATCCGGGAGGCAGATTTTCGCCGCCGCTCCCGCTGACAACACATCCTTCGCGATTCGCACGGACTCGCCGTCAAGACGGCGGGCGACCGGGTCGACGAGCACGAGCAGGCCGCCTACCGGCGCGCCCGCGTGGCTCATGGTGGGCTCTGGAGCCGACACCTCGGTCCTTCCTCGGGTAGCATCTTTGTGCAAGAGGCCCTTGCGCTATTGCGCCAGGGCCTTCGTCTATTCCGGGGCACCGGTCCGACGGCTCAGCCTGCGGTGTACATCGTCGTACGCCCCCTGACCTTGGACATGCCCCATCCGGAAGAGGTGTACGCCTGTGCCCGCTCTTGTGCTGCTCGGAGCTCAGTGGGGTGACGAGGGCAAGGGAAAGGCCACCGACCTGCTCGGTGGATCCGTTGACTATGTAGTGCGATACCAGGGTGGTAACAACGCCGGCCACACGGTCGTCGTCGGTGACCAGAAGTACGCACTGCACCTTCTCCCCTCCGGCATCCTCTCACCCGGATGCACCCCGGTCATCGGCAACGGTGTCGTCGTCGACCCGGCCGTCCTGCTCTCCGAGCTTCGCGGCCTGAACGAGCGCGGCATCGACACCTCCAAGCTGCTCATCAGCGGCAACGCGCACCTGATCACGCCGTACAACGTCACCCTCGACAAGGTCGGCGAGCGTTTCCTCGGCAAGCGCAAGATCGGTACGACCGGCCGCGGCATCGGCCCGACCTACGCGGACAAGATCAACCGCGTCGGTATCCGCGTGCAGGACCTGTACGACGAGTCGATCCTCACCCAGAAGGTCGAAGCGGCGCTGGAGGGCAAGAACCAGCTCCTCGCGAAGCTGTACAACCGCCGCGCGATCGAGGCCTCCGCGATCGTGGAGGAGATGCTCCAGTACGCGGACCAGATCAAGGGCTACGTCGCCGACACCACCCTGATCCTCAACAACGCGCTGGACGAGGACAAGGTCGTGCTCTTCGAGGGCGGCCAGGGCACCCTGCTCGACGTCGACCACGGCACGTACCCCTTCGTGACCTCCTCGAACCCGACCGCCGGCGGCGCCTGCACCGGCACCGGCGTGGGCCCGACGAAGATCAGCCGCGTCATCGGCATCCTCAAGGCGTACACCACCCGCGTCGGCGCCGGTCCGTTCCCGACGGAGCTGTTCGACGAGGACGGCGAGGCCCTGCGCCGCATCGGTGGCGAGCGTGGTGTCACCACCGGCCGTGACCGCCGCTGCGGCTGGTTCGACGCCCCGATCGCCCGCTACGCGACCCGCGTGAACGGTCTGACGGACTTCTTCCTCACCAAGCTGGACGTCCTGACCGGCTGGGAGGAGATCCCCGTCTGCGTCGCGTACGAGATCGACGGCAAGCGCGTCGAGGAGCTCCCGTACTCGCAGTCGGACTTCCACCACGCGAAGCCGATCTACGAAACCCTCCCCGGCTGGTCCGAGGACATCACCAAGGCCAAGACCTTCGCGGACCTCCCGAAGAACGCGCAGGCGTACGTCAAGGCCCTGGAGGAGATGTCGGGCGCTCCGATCTCCGCGATCGGCGTCGGCCCCGGCCGCACCGAGACGATCGAGATCAACTCGTTCCTGTAGGAATCCCCGCGGAGGGAATCCCCGCAGGGGGAATCACCACGGAGGGAAACCCCCTCGCGACAACGCCCGAGCGGGGCGGTCGGCACGTTCGCCGACCGCCCCGCTCGGGCGTTCCGGGGCCGCCCGTCCGGGTCAGCAGAAGGCTTCCCGCGCCACGGCTGCGCCCTTGTTCCAGCCCTGGCTGAACTGCTGGTTCGCCGATGCCGGCGCCGTCGCGGCGCAGTTCGCCCTGACGGCGTCCCAGCCGGCGACGATGCCGGCCTTCAGCGTGGTGCCGGTCGGGTTCGTGGTGGTGCCCCCGCCACTGCACCGGGTCACGGTGGAGCCCTGCTTCACCGAGTACGTGGCGTCCTTCTTCTGCTTGGCGATCGTGAAGGTGCCGTCCGGACTCATGCTGAAGCCGGCGCCGATGCCCGTGGACGATTCCAGGTAGGCGGGCCCCGGCAGGAACCCGCCGCCCGAGACGTTCACCGTGCCGTCCGGTAGGACGCCGGACAGCGAGCACGTGGCGGCGGGAACGGCCGCGGGGGCCGACGGGGCCCGGGCGAAGGCGGTGGACCCGAGAGCGAGCGAACCCACCACGACGGGGGTGAGCAGGGTCAGACGCATGCGTCGGTTCATGGTGTTCCTCCCGTGCGGGAGAGGGAGCGAGAAGGAGTGAGGGGTGTGAGGTGGCAGGCGCGTACGTTGCCGCGCGCGGCCCCTTCGAAGGCCCGCGGGACCGGCACGGCGGCCGTGGGGCCGGACGGGTCCGCCGGTTCCCATCGTCTCCCGCCCGCCCGTGGGTGTCGACCCAGGCCGACCGGCTACGCGGCCCCCGCCGTCGGCGCCGAGTACGTGCGCAGGGTGACGCCGTGCCGGGTGTGGAGCCGGAAGATTTCGAAGGCCGCCACCGCCGTGGTCGCCATCGCGCCCCCGACGGGCAGCGTCCAGGTGTCGTCGGGCCGGCCTCCGAACGGGTAGAAGACGCTCTGGATCGCGAACTCCCAGGCGAGCACGACCGTCAACAGCGCGGGCAGGGCCTGGTGGACCTCCACGGTGCGGAACATGTGCCGGGACGCCGCGGGTACCGCGTGGATGACGAAGGCGATCCCCCGGCCCGCCAGGACGATTCCCACGACGATGGACAGGTAGGTCAGGGGCGCCCGGGCACCGAAGTGGGCCGGGACCAGCACGATGAGGGCGGCCGCCACCCCCACGAGCGCCGCGTGCCCGACGAACGCACCGACCGCGATCAGCGGTCCGCGCAGCCGCGCCCGCATCCGCCCCCGGTGCCCGGGCCGGGCGCAGGCGATGAACACCGCCACCACCAGCGGCACGCTGAGCAGCAACAGCACGGGGGTCAGCGCCACCTTGAGCAGCCCGTCCCCCAGCCAGAGCAGCAGGTACTTCCCCTCGCCCAGCACGATCGGCACCTTCACCAGCAGGGCCATCGCCAATCCGCCCCAGAATCGGACCGCTTGGAGCGTCCGCACGTACGGATCGTCGAGTACGGAATTCCCGTCCGGCTCCATGAACCGCTCGACGAGCAGCCTGTCCTTGTTCTCACCCGTGTCAGCCAAGTCCCCCCGCATGTACCGATGTTGACATCGCGGGCGAGTGGAGGACAGCCTTCCTCCGGGCGCTTGCGGGGCGTTCTCGGGGTGCGGTTCGGGCCCGGGGGTCGGACCCGTCGACGGGGCCACGGAGCAGCCGGCCGGCGGGCGAACCGGCCCTGGTGGATGCCTCGTTCCGCCGGTGGACACCTCGTTCCGCTGGTGGACGCCTCGTTCCGCCCCGCCTACCAGCCCAGTTGTGCGATCTCCTCGGAGACCACCGCGCAGGCGTCCGCCGCCGGGTCGATCAGGGGGAAGTGGCCGACCCCGTCGAGCAGGGTCAGCCCGACGGTCTCCCCCGCCTTCGCCGCCGCGGCGACGTACGACTCCGCGACCGCGTGCGGGACCACGATGTCGTCCCGCCCGTGGACGACGGCGGTGGCGATGCCCGTCGGGAGCAGGGCCGCCGGGTCCGCGAAGGGCAGTCGCTCCGCCCAGTGCGCGGCGCCGCCCAGCAGCTGCGCGGACGCGCCGCCGCACACCTCCAGCTCCTCGGCCGCGGCGAAGTCGGCGATCGGGGCCAACGCCACCACCCCGCGCAGGTCCGGCGGGCCGTCCAGCCGCCACGGGGAGCCGACGGGCAGTACGTGCCGGGCCGCGGCCCACAGCGCGAGGTGGCCGCCGGCGGAGTGGCCGGTCACGACCGTGCGGCGCGGGTCGGCCCGGGGGAGCGCGGCCGCGGCCAATCCGGGGAGGGCGTCCATCGCGGCGGCGACGTCGTCGAAGGTCTCGGGCCAGCGTCCCGCGACGGGACCGTCCACCCCCTGGTGCGGCAGCGAACTACCGCGCCGGTACTCGACGTTGGCGACGGCGAAGCCCTGGCGGGCGAGGAAGCCGGCGAGTGGGGTGACGTGCTGCCGGTCGTAGGGGGCGCGCCAGGCCCCGCCGTGCAGGACGACGACCAGGGGGGCGGAGCCGGGACCGCCGACGTCGCCGTGCGGGGCGTAGAAGTCGATGACCTGGTCGGGGTGTTCCCCGTACGAGGCGGTCGCGTCGGGGAGGACCGGAGGGTGGGAGAAGGCCGAGGCGGCCTCGGCGGCGTCCCGTTCGACTGCGGGGTCCGTCATCGGCTCAACCTCTCGGTAACGCGTGTGACAGCGGGGACTGATGTTCCGGTGTTCCGGCAGAGCGGGACCGTATCAGGCGCGAACCCGCCCCCGGACGGCCGGAGCCCGGTTCGTCGCGGGTGGGCGGGGCCGTGGCCCCGCCCACCCGAGTGCTGTGACGTTTCGCTACCGCGTCACCCGAAAATGTGACCCAGTGTCCGCGCCGCACGCTCCACGTCGGCGAATCCGACGTAGAGCGGCGTGAACCCGAAGCGCAGGACGTCGGGTGCCCGGAAGTCCCCCACGACGCCCCGCGCGATGAGCTCCGTCATGACCTCGCGGGCGTTCTCGGCGCGCAGTGAGACCTGGCTGCCGCGAGCGGCGTGGCCGACCGGGGTGACCGGCTCGACGCGACCGTGCGGAACGTACGCCTCGACGCATTCGAGGAAGAAGTCCGTCAGCGCGAGGGACTTGGCGCGGACGTCGTCGACGTCCACGCCCTCCCAGACGTCGAGGGCCGCTTCCAACGCGAGCATGGACAGGATGTCCGGGGTGCCGACGCGCGCGCGGGTCGCGCCCGGGGCGGGCTCGTAGGCCGGGGTCATCGCGAAGGGCTCCGCGTGCCCGTTCCAGCCGGGCAGCGGGGAGTCGAAGGACTCCTGGTGGCGTTCGGCCACGTAGATGTAGGCCGGGGAACCGGGCCCTCCGTTGAGGTACTTGTACGTGCAGCCGACCGCGAGATCGACGGCGTGCGCGTCGAGCCCCACCGGCAGGGCGCCCGCCGAGTGGCACAGGTCCCAGACGACCAGTGCGCCCGCCGCGTGCGCGGCGGCGGTGAGGGCGGGCAGGTCGTGGAGCCGGCCCGTGCGGTAGTCGACGTGGTTGAGCAGCACCACCGCGGTCTCGGAGGTCATCTCCGAGGCCGCGTCGGACGGGTCGACGGCGACGACTTCCAGGCCGGTCATCCGGGCGGCGGAGGCGGCGATGTAGCCGTCCGTCGGGAAGGTCGCGGCGTCGACCAGCATCCGGGTGCGGCCGGGCCCGGCCAGCCGGGCCGCGCCGACGAGGGCCTTGAAGAGGTTGACGCTGGTGGAGTCGCCGACGGTGACCTGTCCCGGTCCGGCGCCGATCAGCGGGGCGATGCGGTCGCCGATCCGCTCGGGGGCCGTCCACCAGCCGCTCTCGTCCCAGGAGCGGATGAGCAGTTCGCCCCACTGGCGGCGCACGACGTCGCCCACGGCATCGGGGACGCCGTTCGGGAGGGCGCCGAGGGAGTTGCCGTCGAGGTAGACGACCCCGTCCGGCAGGGTGAACCGGTCTCGGAGCTTGCCGAGCACGTCGGCCGCGTCGCGTTCGGCGGCGCGGGCCCGCAGGCCGGCCTCGGCCGGGTGGGGCGCGGCGGCGGCTCCGGACGCCGGTCCGGCCACCGGGTCGGATATCGGGTGCGTGTCAGACATGGCTGCGGGCCGTCCAGAGCTCGGGGAACACGTTCTTCGTCGCGCGCTTCTCCAGCCAGGCCACCCCGGCAGAGCCGCCCGTGCCCGTCTTCGCGCCCATCGCGCGGCGGGTCGCCACCAGGTGGTCGTTGCGCCAGCGCCAGACCAGCTCGGCCACGTCCGTGAGCACCTCGCCGAGTCGGTGCAGGTCGGAGTGCTCACCGGCGGGCTCGGAGTACAGGGCGGTCCAGACGGCCTCGACCTCGGGCGACGGTTCGTAGCGCGTCGCCAGGTCCCGCTCCAGGACCCGCTCCGGGACGGGCAGGCCGCGGCGCGCGAGCAGGCGCAGGGTCTCGTCGTAGAGGCCGGGCTCCTGGAGTGCCTTCTCCAGCTCGGCGTGGACGCGCGGGGCGCCGCGGTGCGGAACCAGCATCGACGCGGACTTGTCGCCGAGCAGGAACTCCATCCGCCGGTACATCGCGGACTGGAATCCGGAGCCCTCGCCGAGGGCGGACCGGTACGAGTTGAACTGGCCGGGGGTGAGCTGCGCGAGGGGGCGCCAAGAGGCGTTCAGGGCCTCCAGCTCGCGGAGGGATCGTTTCAGCGCGTCCATCGCGACGGGGATGTCGTCCTCGCGCAGCGCGCGGGCCGCGGTCTCCCACTCGTGGACGATGACCGTGAACCACAGCTCCATGACCTGGGTCGTGACCAGGAAGACCATCTCGCCGGGGTCGTCCGAGCGGAGCTGTTGGAGGTGGGTGAGGACGTCCGCCTGGACGTAGTCCTCGTAGGGGGTCGTGCCGGCGAAGTCGAGGTTCGGGGTGTCCGAACCGGCTCCGGAGGCATCAAGGGCGTGCGACATTTCTGTCTCCTCGACACGTGCTTCCGGGTAGCGGTCCGCTCCTTCCGTGAGGTAAGTGGAGCCCCGGTCCCCTGCCTCGCATCATAAACAGGGGATCCGGAACCCCTCTAGGGCACTCGACGCGCAGTTATGCGAGCGTGTCCGCGGCGGTCTCCGAGGAATCCCGCAGGAAGGTCGAGCAGCGCTCGTACTCCTCCTTCTCCCCGATCGCGCCGGCGGCGCGGGCCAGGGCGTTCAGTGCGCGCAGGAACCCGCGGTTCGGCTCGTGCTCCCACGGCACCGGGCCGTGCCCCTTCCAGCCCGCGCGGCGCAGGGAGTCCAGCCCGCGGTGGTAGCCCGTACGGGCGTACGCGTACGACTCGACCGTGTTTCCGGCGGCGAAGGCCCGGTCCGCGAGGGCGGCCCAGGCGAGGGAGGACGTGGGGTACGCGGCGGCCACCTCGGCCGGGTCGGTGCCGGCGGCGAGGGCCTCGCGCGGCGCGGGCTCGTCGGGCAGGTGGGTGGGGGCGGGGCCCCCGAGCAGGTTCTGGTGAATCGACATGGGATCAGTGTGGCCGATGCCCCGACGGGACGGGCGTGCCCGGCCCGGACGGAACCGCCCCGGCACCCTGCGACCGGGCCGCCGGCCCGCGCCGCGGAACGGGCGCCGGCTCCCGCCGCGGGACGGGGGACATCGCGCGGCGCAGGACCGGCACGATCCGTTCCCCGAGCAGGTCGATCTGCTCCAGCACCGTCTCCCGCGGCAGCCCGGCGTGGTCGACGAGGAAGAGCTGGCGCCGGTAGTCCCCGTAGGCCTCCCGGAAGGTGAGGATCTTCTCGATGACCTCGGCCGGACTCCCGACGGCCAGCGGGGTCCGCCGCGTGCGCTCCTCCAGGGACTCCCGGCGCCCGCGGACGGGCGAGGCGTCGAAGTACGGGCGGAACTCGCGCACGGCGTCCTGCGACCGCGCCCGTACGAAGACCTGGCCGCCCAGCCCGACGACGGCCTGCTCGGCGGTGCCGTGCCCGTGCTCCGCGTACCTGGCGCGGTACAGCTCCACCAGCCGCGCGTACTGCCCGACGGGGGCGCTCAGGTTCTCCACGAACAGGCCGTCCCCGTAGTACGCGGCCCGCTCCGCGGTCTCCGGCGAGCGCACCGCCCCGTGCCACACGAAGGGCGGTACGCCGCCCAGCGGGCGGGGCGTGGAGGTGAAGCCGTCGAGGCGGGCGCGGGAACGGCCCCGCCAGTCGATGTTCTCCTCCCGCCACAGGCGGTGCAGCAGGGCGTAGTTCTCCCGGGCGAGCGCGACGCCCTGCCGGAGGTCCTGACCGAACCAGGGGTAGACGTTGGGGACGTTGCCGCGGCCCAGCGTCAGGTCCACGCGGCCGTCCGCCAGGTGCTGGAGCAGCGCGAACTCCTCCGCGACGCGCACGGGGTCGTTGGTGGTGACGAGCGTCGTGGCGGTGGAGAGGGTCAGCCGCTCGGTGCGGGCGGCGACGTACGCGAGCAGGGTCGGCGGCGAGGAGGGCACGTGGGGCGGGTTGTGGTGCTCGCCGGTGGCGAAGACGTCGAGGCCCGCCTCCTCTGCCCGTACCGCCATGGCCGTGATCGCCTTGATCCGATCGTGTTCGGTCGGCGTGCGGCCGGTGACCGGGTCGGCGGTGACATCGCCGATCGAGAAGACGCCGAACTGCACCACGCCGCCGCTCACCCCTCCGCCGTGGTCGCGCCGCGCACGCCGTCGCTCGGCGCGGGTGCGGTGCCGGGGGGCAGGCCCCGGCACCGCGGCGCGTGGGGCCGGCCGCCATGGCCCCTCGTGAAGGACCGTGCCGGATGCCCGGGGGTGCGGCCTCGTCCGGGCCCGCAGTCCGTCAAGTCACGCGGGGCACGGCGGCGGGTGGTGGGGACCCCACCACGTTCCGCCCAAGTGCGGTGACGGGCACACCTCCCCGCGCACGGCGTCCACGACGGACGGTGGGGGTGCATTCGATGCACGCTAGGGGGCATGTCGTGAAAACGATCATGAGTAGTACCGCCGTGGCGCCGGGAACCGGCCCGGCCACGGTGACGGGGCACACCGAGAGAACGGGGACGGGGTCGGGGACGAGCAGGGGCACCACGACGACGCGTACGGGCAGCACGACGACGGGTACGGCACCGCGCACCACCGCAACCACCAACACCAGCACCAGCACCAGCACCGGGACCGCCACCCGCCGCGGCACCGGCACCGGCACCCTGATCCCCGTACGCCGGGACCCCGTCCACGAGGCGGCCGAGGACCTCTGTTCCGTCGTCCTGTCCTCACTGCGCCGCAAGGACCAACGGGAGAAGGGGCGCCAGTACGTACGGGGGCTGCTCGCCCTGCGGGGCCGCAAGTCGATGCGCGGCATCGCCGGGCAGGTGGGCGGGCCGGCGGCGGAACAGAGCCTGCACCACTTCATCTCCAGCTCCACCTGGGACTGGGAGCCCCTGCGCGCCTCCCTCTCGGGCTTCCTGGAGGCGACGACGCCGCTGACCGCGTGGGTGGCCCAGCCGATGGCCATCCCGAAGGGCGGCGACAGGTCGGTGGGCGCGGCGCACCGCTTCGACCCCCATCAGGGGCAGATGTTCCGGGGACAGCAGGCCTTCGGGACCTGGTTCGCCTCGGCCGGACTGGTGACGCCGGTCGGGTGGCGGATGTTCCTGCCCGACGCTGAGGGACCGCAGGGCGCCGTGGACGAGCACGCCGCGCAGGCCGCCTACGAGCAGTGCGCGGCGGCGGCCGTCATCGAGACCGTGCGGCACAGCGGGAGCGGCCCCCGCCCGGTGGTGCTCGACATCCGGCAGATCGGGACCCGCTCCACGATGAACCGCTTCGCGGAGGCGGGACTGCCGGTCATCGCCAGGGCGTCGGCCTCGACCCCGCTGCTCGTCACCGATCCGACCCTGCCGGGGTACGGCGCCGGGGTGCGCAGCGCGCGCGAGATCCTGCAGTCGGTGAAGGGGCTGTGCACCCCGGTGGAGTGGACCGATCCCGATCCGGGACACCCGGGGGGCCGGCACCGCGGCACCTTGGCCGTCGCGGTGCGGGTGATGATGCCCGACCCGTCGCCGGCCCGACGTCGGCACCTGCTGCTGGTCGGCGAGTGGACGGATCCGCGGCGCGCTCCCGCGCAGGTGTGGGTGACCGACCTCGTACGGCTCCCCGTGGGCCCGTTGCTGCGGCTGACGAAGCAGGGCCGCCGGGTGGGCTTCGCCGCCGAGCACGGTGGCCAGGAGGTCGGCCTGCGCGACTTCGCCGGGCGGGCCCTGCCCGGCTGGCACCGGCACGTCACGCTGGCGTCGGTCGCCCACGCGGCCCGCGCGTTGACGGGGACGGAGCACGGCCCGACGCCGTGACTCCCCGGCCCCGCGCCGGATCGGCCCCGGCGCCCCGCCCGTCACCGACGGGCGGGGCGCCGGCGTCGCCCTCCGGCTACTCCGGCCGGGCGCCCGCCGTGCGGCGCTCGTGCAGGACCGTCCGGGCCTTGCGCAGCCGCAGGGCCATCTGGATCTCCAGGGCCCGGCCGGGCTTCTGCCAGTCCGCACCGAGGAGTTCGGCGATGCGTTCCAGGCGCCGGGACACGGTGTTGGGGTGTACGTGCAGGGCCTCGGCCGCGTGCGTGGGGCTGCCACCGGACGCGAAGTAGGCGTCCAGGGTGCGGGTGAGGCCCGTCATGCGGTCGCGGTCGTACTCCAGGACGGGACCGATCGTCGACGCGATGAAGGACTCCACGTCGTGATCGGCGGACAACAGCAGTCCGAGGAAGCCGAGTTCGCGCAGGGAGGCCGTGCCGCCGACCCCGTCGAGGGCGGTCAGCGCGTCCAGGCAGCGCACGGCCTCCGCGTACACCCGGGCCACCTCCCCCGGGCCGTCGGTGGGACCGGCCGCACCCGTGGAGACGGCGTGCCCGAGCAGCGGCGACAGCTCGCCGGAGGCCCGGTGCGCGGCCGCGGAGGCGTCGCCGCCCGGCAGGACGAGCACGATGCAGCCGCGACGCACCCCCTTGAGCCCGCCCATCCGGTAGGCGTACGAGGACGCCCAGGCGACGGCCTTGCCGAGTTCCCCGCCCTCGGGGCGGGCCACGACGACGACGTGGGGCCGGTCGAGGTCGATGCCGAGCCGGCGGGTGCGTTCCAGCAGGTGCAGGTCGACGGAGTGCGGCCGTTCCAGCAGGTCGGCGAGCAGTTCGTCGTGGACGGGCCCCTCGGCTGCGGCCGTGCCCCGCTGGATCAGCATCAGCGAGGCCACCGACTGGGCCGCCAGTTGGAGGAGTCGTACGTCCTCCTCGGCGAGCGGCGCGGACGCGCTCAGCAGCAGCACCCCGAGGTCCTCCGCGCCCGCGAGGACGGGGGCGAGCCACAGTTCCCCGGGCAGTCGCACGGGCCGGCGGTCCATCTGCGCCTGGAGTGCGCCCTTGGTCACCGACTCCTCGTCCAGATCGAGCAGTTCACCGGTGGCGGTCAGCGGCCGGCCGCCCGGGTCCCGTACCTGGAGCACGCCGTCGAGCGCGTCGGCGGTGGCCCGGGCGAGGGTGGCCAGTCCGGCCCCGTCGAGCACCAGGCCGGCGAGCCGGGCGTGACACTCCCACAGGTGGCGGACCCGGGTGAGGGCGGTGTTGGTGCGCGAGCCGAAGGCCTCCAGCTCGGTGACCTCGTCCCGGGTCTGTTCCAGCAGCCGGGCCTTCTCGATGGCGACGGCCGCCAGGTCGGCGAGGGAGAGCAGCATCCCGATCTCGTCCGGTGTGAACTGCCGTACGGCGCGGTCGGATCCGTAGAGCGCGCCCAGCGTGGAGCTCCCCCGCCGCAGCGGGACGGCGATGATGGCGCGCAACCCCTCCGCCTCCACGACGGCGTCGATGCCGGGCGCGTGGACGATGGCGGGGTCGGCGAGGTAGTCGGCGGTCCACACCGGTGAGCGGCGCTCCTGGGCGATGCTGCCGAGCCCCTTCCCGGTGCCCAGTTCGAGCCCCACGTTCAGTGCGGTGGTCTCCCCCTCGGAGGTGCGCACGTACGCCGATCCGTCCGGGCGGGACAGCGACAGCCAGGCCATGTCGAAGCCGAGGAGCCGCCGGGCCCGACGGGTGATCAGGCGCAGCAGCCCGTCGATGTCGTAGGGGGAGGTCAGGTCGTGCGCCGTGTCCACGAGGGCGGTCAGGGCGGCCTCGCGCTGCTTGCTGCGGTGCGCGTCCGCCCGCACGGAGAGGGCCAGTTCCACCGCCCGCGCGAGGTCGGCGAGCTGCGCCTCGCCGGCTCCGGCGCAGCGGGCGTCCTCCAGCAGGGCGTCGTACCGGCCCTGCGGGGCGTCAGCCGCCAGCAGTTCCAGTACGGCCATGGCCCCCGGTGTCCCGCCGTCGTCCCCGCTCATCCCGCCGCCCCCGTCCGACCAGCCCTTTTGTCCCGCGCCCGAACCTAGGTTCCGTGCGACGAGGGGTCAAGCAGGGGGCGGGTCCTGCCCGTCGGGGCCGGCCGGACCGTCAGCACCGGACGGCGCCGGCCAGGGTGAGGCGGGGGGCCCGGCACGCCGAGCGGATGGCCTCGACGCGTTCCTCGGCGATGCGCAGCGCCTCCAGGTAGGGGCAGTCGGGGCGGGCGGCGGCCCTGCCGGCGGGGCCGCCGCGCCCGCGCATGCCGGCCAGTTCCAGGCGCAGTTCGCGGTGCCGACCGAGGGCGAGTTCCGCTTCGACCCACTGGCCGAGTACGGCGAGCCGGTCGGCGTCGAGGGCCTGGAGGTGGGCGCCGAGCCAGGTCCCGGCGTCGATGCCGTCCAGGGCGGGGCCGGTCCACAGGGCGAGGGCGCGGCGCAGGCGCTGGGCCGCGCGTTCGAAGTCGCCGCGTTCCATGGCGCGGTAGCCGGCGCCGGATTCGCGGGCGAACTCCCGGACGTCGGAGCGGCCTCCGCCGGTGTCGAGAAGATACCCGCCGGGCCGGGTGGAGAGCACGGACTCGGGAGTACGTACCGACCCTGCCCCCATCGCCTCCGCGAACCGCTCGCGCAGGCGGCGTACGGCGGTGTGCAGGAGGGCGCGGGCGTGCTCGGGAGGGGTGTGGACCGCCAACTCGTCCGCGAGGACGGCGACGGGCACGACCTGGTCGGGCCAGGCGGCGAGGACCGCCAGCACGTGCCGGGAGTCCGGCGTGGGGGCCGTGATGGGGACACCGTTCTCGATGACCCGTGGCGCTCCGAGTACCTCAATGTCCACGTGTTCTCCCTGGGCAGGCGAGCAGAAAAATAATACCCGGAAGGATTTTTTAGGGAAGGGGTACGCCCGGATCGGAAGACCGGGTGGACGGACCCCGGCCGGAAACCCCCTCGTCGGTCGCGGTCGGCACGCCGCCGGGGCAGCCCTGGTCGCACGGGTGCACGCCCCGGGGCCCGTGGAGCGCCCGCGCGCCCCGGCGGGGGGCGGTGTCCAGCCGGATGGCCACGGCGGGCACGACGACGCTGGGCATCACGTACGTGTAGAGCTCGGAGACCTGCTCGTCCAGGTCCAGGCCGAGGGTGTGGGCCATGGTGTTCAGCCCTGCGAACGATCCGACGATCATCCTCGACGGAACCACCGGGTCGACGTTCGGCAGCAGCTCGCCGCGCCGCTTCGCCTCCTCCAGCACGGAGACGTGCAGGTCGATCCAGGCGTGGTAGGGGCCCGCCTTGTCGAGGTTGCGTCCCGCCGCCTGGTCCAGGGTGAGGCGGGCGCTCGCGCGCATCAGCACCTCGTGCCGCAGCCGGTGCGCGAACACCATGCCCATGTCCAGGAACTCCTGGGCCTTGTACTCCTGGGGCAGGACCGTCGGCTGCTGCTGGTTCTGCGCGTCGATGACGGCCTGCGCCAGGCCCTCCTTGGAGTCGAAGTGGAAGTAGAGCGCGCCCTTGGTGACCCGGGCGATGTTGACGATGTCCGACAGCTTGGCCGCTTCGTAGCCGTGCTCGTCGAAGACCCGGGCCGCCGCCTCCAGGATCGCCTGACGCGTGCGCACCGCCCGGTCCTGCTTCACCTGGGGTCGCTCTGTCCTCATATGTCGCGTCACCTCTCCCACCCCGACGGATTTACATAACCGCGGGTACGTTTCTTGGGTAGATTCCACACCATCACGGGGTCGCCGTCCACCGCCGCCCGTCACCTCCGGCCTTCCGCCGGCCGTGGAGCCCCGGGCCCTCCCCCTCGAACCGGAAGGACCAGGGAGCACCGGAAGAATCCGGAGCACCCGAAGGGTCCGGAGGGCCCGAAAGACCCGCAGAACCCCTCCGGGCACGCGAAGGGGTCCGCCGGTCCGAGAAGGACCGGCGGACCCCTTCAGGTCTTCGGCGGTGCTGCTACTTCAGCTTGGTGCCGGTGGAACGCAGGTCGGCGCAGGCCAGCGTGACGCGCTTGGCCATGCCGGCCTCGGCCAGCTTGCCCCAGGTGCGCGGGTCGTAGGTGGACTTGGTGCCGACCTCGCCGTCGACCTTCAGCACGCCGTCGTAGTTGCGGAACATGTGGTCCGCGACCGGGCGGGTGAACGCGTACTGGGTGTCGGTGTCGAGGTTCATCTTCACGACGCCGTTCTCCAGCGCGGTGGCGATCTCCTCGGCAGTGGAGCCCGAGCCGCCGTGGAAGACGAAGTCGAACGGCGAGGACTTGCCGTACTTCTCGCCGACACCGGCCTGGAGGTCCTTCAGGAGCTCGGGGCGCAGGACGACGTTGCCCGGCTTGTAGACACCGTGCACGTTGCCGAAGGACGCGGCCAGCAGGTAGCGGCCCTTCTCGCCGAGGCCCAGGGCCTCGGCGGTGCGCAGCGCGTCCTCGACGGTGGTGTACAGCTCGTCGTTGATCTCGTGGCTGACGCCGTCCTCCTCGCCGCCGGTCGGGGTGATCTCGACCTCAAGGATGATCTTCGCGGCGGCGGCCTTGGCGAGCAGTTCCTGGCCGATGGCCAGGTTGTCGGCCAGGGTCTCGGCGGAGCCGTCCCACATGTGCGACTGGAAGAGCGGGTTCAGGCCGCGGGCCACGCGCTCGGCGGACACCTCCAGGAGCGGACGTACGTAACCGTCCAGCTTGTCCTTCGGGCAGTGGTCCGTGTGCAGCGCGACCGTGATGTCGTACTTGGCCGCGACGACGTGCGCGAACTCGGCCAGGGCGACGGCGCCGGTGACCATGTCCTTGTTGTACTGGCCACCCAGGAACTCCGCACCACCGGTGGAGATCTGGATGATGCCGTCGCTCTCGGCCTCCGCGAAGCCGCGCAGCGCAGCGTGCAGGGTCTGGGTCGAGGTGACGTTGATGGCCGGGTAGGCGAACTTGCCTGCCTTCGCCCGGTCGAGCATCTCGTTGTAGACCTCGGGGGTTGCGATGGGCATCTACCGCTCCTTGGATGTGCGGGGAGTGTGCTTATTGCGGGCCCTGACCTGGGGGCGACGTCATCGTCGCGCCTATCTTTCCAGACTCGGCGCGACACTCCACCCCTCCGGTCACCCCGGGGAGGGCGAGCCGGGCGCGGTGTTTCACGTGAAACACCGCGCCCTTGCACAAACCAGCAGGTCAGGAGCGGAACGGGGACTTCCAAGGACCTTCGTCACCAGTTGTTCCCCGCCGGTCCGGACCACGATGCGAGATGCCCGCGGACCGCTCAGCCGAGGCCGAGGTCCCCGAGGCGGTAGCCGGTGAGGTAGGGCAGGCCCGCCTCGGCGATGGCGTCCGCGGCGCCGCGGTCCACGATGGTGGCGACGGCGACGACCTCACCGCCGGCCTCACGGACGGCCTCGACGGCGGTCAGCGGGGACCCGCCGGTGGTCGAGGTGTCCTCGACGACCAGGCAGCGGCGGCCCTTGACGTCGGCGCCCTCGATGCGGCGCTGCATGCCGTGGGCCTTCTGCGCCTTGCGGACGACGAAGGCGTCCAGCCGTCCGCCGCGCGCGGCGGAGGCGTGCAGCATCGACGTCGCCACCGGGTCGGCGCCCAGGGTCAGACCGCCGACGCAGTCGAAGTCCAGCTCGGCGGTCAGGTCGAGCATGACCTGCCCGACCAGCGGGGCCGCCTGGCCGTCGAGGGTGATCCGGCGGAGGTCGATGTAGTAGTCGGCCTCCTTGCCGGAGGAGAGGGTCACCTTGCCGTGCACGACGGCCTTGTCCTTGATCTGCTGCAGAAGCGCATCGCGTGTGCCTTGCGGCATTACTTCGTTGACGTCAGTCATGCCCCCGAGCTTAGATGCGCCCCGGGCGGCCCCGCACGGCCCGCCCGCGCACCGCGTTCCGTACGGCCTACGTCAGGCGCCGCCACGTCCAGGTGCTGGACATTTCCAGCGGGTCCACGGGCGTGACCAGCTGCGGAAGCGTGTTCAGCCCGTTCGGCGGGCCGGACTGGGGCTCGACGCAGACGGCCTCGGGCTGCTCGTCGTAGATGACCACCCATTCGGCCCGGGAGGCGACCTTGAGCTCCAGTTCCCCGGGCCAGGTGAGGGTGACGTCCACGCCATGGGGCATGCCGAAGCAGTCGTCCCAGGGCCCCGGCAGGGGCTCGATGCGGCGGCCGGTGGGGAGGTGGTCGGCGCCGCGCTCCTCCTGCCAGGCGGGGTCGAAGGCGACCTGCACCTCGGCGCCGTCCGCGGTCAGGGTCCGGTTGAACCAGGGGTGCCAGCCGGCCTGCGCCGGGAAGGAGTTCTCGTAGGTCTCCACGCCCATGGTGAGGGTCAGGGAGTCCTCGGACAGCTCGAAGATCTGGGTCACCCGGCCGGCGTACGGCCAGGGGTCGACGAGGTCGAACGCGAAGGCGGCGCGGGTGGCGCTCGCTCCGGCCGGACGCCAGGACGTGTCGCGGCCGAGGCCGTGGATCGCGTGCGGCGGGTGGTTGAGGGGCAGCTGGTGGACGGTCGCACCGTCGCGGAACCGGCCGTCAGCGGTGCGTCCGCACCAGGGGACCATCGGGAAGGCGCCGAAGTGCGGCCCCTGCCGCAGGAGCTCCGTCCCGTCGACGCGCAGACTGCTGATCCGGCAGCCGTTCTCCTGATCGATGGTGATGTCGGCGCCGCCGGCGCTCAGTTGCGTGCTCATACGGCGACCCTACGGCGAGTCAGCGACGGCGGCGCAACGCCCTTCCGACGACGACCGCCGAGGCGATGGCGAGGGCCGCGGCCGGGGCGACCCAGCGCAGTCCGCCGGCCGCGGTGACGGTGGAGGGCGCCGGGACCGGGGCGTAGCGGCCGCGCGGGGGCGCGTGGTCCACCTCCTCGGCGCTCCGTCCGATCATCGTGCGGCGGGCGTGGGCGGCCTCGGCGGGCGGTCGGGCGGCTGCGGCGGGGCCGGTGGCCTCCGCGAAGTCGCCCTCCAGGAAGGGATCGAGAGAAGGGGGTGGCACCTCGGTGTCGAACAGGGAGGCACTGACCGCGTCGACGGGCCCGGCGTCGCCCGCGTCGACGGCGGCGCCTTCGGCGTCGGCGGCCTCCTCGGCCTCGGCGACGGGATCGTGCGGATCCGCGTCACGGCCGTCCGCGTCACGGCCGTCCGCGTCACGGCCGTCCGCATCATTGCCGTCGGCGTCACGGCCTTCTGCGTCGCCTTCTTCGATCACCGAGGCCGCCTCCGCCGCCAGGTTCGCGCCCACCCGGTCCAGCAGGCGCCGCCCGGCGACGGCGGTGGCCTCCGGCGCGAAGGCGGCGGCCCGCCCGTCGGCGGTGGCCCCGCAGGTGAACTCCAGGCGGGTCCCGCCCCCGTCCGGGACCAGCGTCACCCCGAGGGAGAGCGTGACGGTGCCGTGGCCCCGCACCTCGGTGCCCGCGCCCTCCGCGGTGAACCGGTCCGGGCCGCCCTCGGAGACGGTCAGCGCGCCCCGGTAGGTCACGGTGTGCCCGCCCACCCGCAACTTGAGCCGCCCGGCCGTCGGCCCTGCGGCGGCGTCGGCGTCCTGTTGGAGCCCGGGCACACAGCGCGCCACGCGGGCCGGATCGCGCAGCACGGCACGGAGGTCTTCCGCGGGGACCGGAACGAACACCTGATGCTCCATGCGGCCGAGCCTACCGAGCAGAGCCGCCGGTGCACACGGACACGACAGTCGTCGCAGCTCAGGAGTAGCGCGGGGACGGCAACGTCGAAGGCGGCAGGCCATCGATCCGGGTCCGGGCGACGTCCCGGGCCGCGTCCTGCAGGGCCCGCGTGGACACCGCGCGCAGGGCGGGCGTGTCCCCGTCGACCCGCAGTTCGGGGGTCCGCTCGCGGGAGGCGAGGACGAAGCCCCAGTCCTGCGGGGGTGCCCCGGTACCGCCGGGCGTGCGGTCGGGTCCGGCGGCGAAGCCGGAGAGGCGGCCTCCGGTGCTGTAGGGGGTGGTGAGCAGTCCGGCGGCGCGCAGGGTGGTGTCGACGGTCCAGTACGTACGGGCCCGGACGGTGAGGGCCCCGGCATGGACGGCGATCCGCCCTCCGGGGTTCAGGGCCCGTGCGGCGAGCCCGTAGAACTCCTGCGAGTACAGCTTCGCGCTCGGGGTGATGCCGGGGTCGGGGAGGTCGGAGACGATGACGTCGAACCGGTCCCGGGCGGCGGGACCCCGCAGCCAGCGGAAGGCGTCCTGCGTGACGACGCCGAGGCGGGGGTCCTCGAAGGCCCGACCGTTGAGCGCGGACAACATGGGG
Organism: Streptomyces sp. NPDC040432; assembly: GCF_055595445.1. Taxonomy (NCBI): domain Bacteria; kingdom Bacillati; phylum Actinomycetota; class Actinomycetes; order Kitasatosporales; family Streptomycetaceae; genus Streptomyces; species Streptomyces sp. NPDC040432. The sequence goes on from NZ_JBVIVP010000007.1 coordinate 150,949, forward strand.
TCGGTGCGGGCCAGCCGGACGACTCCGGGGTCGAGCTCGACGACGGTGACGGAGGCGACGTCCCGGTAGCGCAGCACCTCGCGGGCGGCCAGTCCGTCGCCGCCACCGAGGACCAGGACGCGGCTGTGCGGGCCGGTCATCGCGGGGTGCACCAGGGCCTCGTGGTAGCGGTACTCGTCGTAGCCGCTGACCCGCAGCCGTCCGTCGAGGTACAGGTCGAGGGAGCGCGGGGATCCGGTGGCCGGGCCGGTCAGCACGAGTTCCTGCACGTCGGTCCGGACGGCGACCCGGACCTCCCCGCCGTAGACGGCGCGACGGGCGACCCGTTCGAAGTCGTCGGCGAGCAGGGTCGCGGAGCCGAGCGCGGCGAGGACGGCCGCGTTGGTGGCGATGAGCAGCCAGCGGCAGCGGGGGCTGAGGTCGCGGCGGAACAACCACAGGACGAGCCCGCCCCCGGCGACGGCGTTGACGGTGCCGGTGAGCATGACGCCGTTGAACTGGCCGAGCAACGGCAGCAGCAGGAACGGGAAGGCGAGTCCACCGACGAGGGCGCCCACGTAGTCGGCGGCGAACAGGTCGGCGACCGCCCCTCCGGCGTCCTGCCGGCGGATCCGCTGGATCAGCACCATCAGCAGCGGGATCTCCGCGCCGATGAGGACGCCGATGGCGAAGGAGAAGCCGACGAGCGCGGTCCGGGATTCGCCCCACCAGGCGAAGCTCGCGTACAGGGCCATCGCGGAGAACCCGCCGAGCAGTGCGAGCGCGGCCTCGATGGCGGCGAAGCCGAGGGCGGGCCGGTCGCGCAGCCGTTTCGCGAGGAGGGAGCCGACTCCCATGGCGAAGACCATGACGGACAGCACCACGGACGCCTGGGTGACCGAGTCGCCGATCAGGTAGGAGCCGAGGGCGAGCAGTTCCAGTTCGTACACGAGCCCGCAGGCGGCGCAGACGAAGACGGTGGCCAGGACGAGGAGTCGGCCGGTCCGTGGCTGTACGGGCAGGGCGGCCGGGGCGTTCTGCACGCCCCGGGGCTCCGGCGCCGGGAGCACCCCGCGGGGGGCGGATCGGTCGATCATGAAGCGAACCGTACGTTACCGCCCAGCGACACCCTGTCACCCACATGGGTGTAAGTAGCGCCCCAATCCGGCCAGTTGGCGTAACCGCCCCGCAATCCGCCCCCGCCGACGCCCCGGAGGCGCCCCCTCCACCACCGATCCCGGACCCGGGCGACGACGGGAGTCTGACGACAGGTCCTAGACGGGAGCGCCCATGCGCACGCCCACTCGGGTGCGGGTGGCGACGAGCTGACCTTCCTGGGGGTAGGCGTGCCAGGTCCGCCACCGGACCTGGCCCTCGTGGCGCTGGGCCAGCATGGCGGTGAACGCGTGGGGGCTGCCGGGGAAGGTGCCGGCCAGTCCGTTCGGGTGATCGGCGACGAGGGCGAGGAGTTCCTGGGCGCGCCCCGCGAACGAGCCCCGCGAGAGGTTCTCGACGCGCGCGGCGAACTCGTACTCCCAGTCACCGACGCGCTTGGCCACGCCGAGCGGAAGCGGGGTACTGCTTCCGGGCATGCAGGCGACGGTCTCCGAACAGAGCACCTCCCCCTCCTCCAGGAGCACCTGGTGAGAGGCCCCGAGCAGGCGGAGCTCCACTTTCGCGTCCGCGAGCTGGAGGTTCAGTACGGCCAGGGCGGGCAGCCGGTCCCGTCCCAGGGCCCAGGCGAGATCGGCGGCACGCGTGTCGGTATAGGTGGTCTGGAGGGTCGTGAGCATGAGTCGGCTCCGCAAACGCGCGAGGGAGATGGGCCGGAGCCCGCCAGCGGTAGTCAACGGGTGGGGGGACACCGGCACGGGTCCACAGGAAGTCCAGGGAGGTCCGAGGACTGGTCTACTCAACCGAGGGAATCATGAAAGGCACGGCACTCACAGCGGTTTTACCCAACTTGACGGGGTTTACATCCCCCCGGGGGCTACTCAGTTCACGTGTTCAACAGCATGCCGCCCGTACGTCGTAACGCCCGGCCGAACAAGTGGGCGCCCGAAGGAAGTTGTCCCCCACGGGCGCCCTGTTCAACACTCGTCGGCCGGCCTTCCCGAAGGGTCAGCTGGAGCCGCAGCCGCCCCCGCCACCGCAGGACGAGGACGATCCGCCACACGAGGACGAGGACGACCCGCAGGACGACGTCGAGGACCCGTCGGAGGAACCCGGGTCGGACGAGGACCCGCCGCACGAGTGGCTCACGCCCGCGCCGCCCGACGCGGCCCACCAGCTGCCGGACCCGTCGGTACCGGACCGGCCGCGCGAGGACGACCGCGACGACGACCCCGCGGAGTACGGGCGGTACGAGGCCGCCCGCTTCGCCTTCGAGACCAGGATCCGAACGACGGCACCGGCCGCCACCACGAACACCAACACCGCCACCAGGACAAAGACCAGGACCACGGTCCTCGCCTCCTCTCGGAAACCCGGTCCCCCGGGGTGCGGGATCCCCTCGTCCCGCGTGACGGGGGGATGCCCCCGGCCGATCACGCCAAAGCACACTTGAGCAACTCCAGAGCTTCCCCGCAGGATGGCGCCCATGACCGCATCCGCGAGCAGCAGCAGCCGCCCCTTCCTCAACCGCCGCCTGGCGGCCTTCGGCACCACGATCTTCGCGGAGATGTCGGCCCTGGCCGCCCGCACCGGGTCGATCAACCTGGGCCAGGGGTTCCCCGACACCGACGGCCCCGCCGAGATCGCCGAGGCGGCCGTACGGGCCGTTCGTGACGGCCGGGGCAACCAGTACCCGCCCGGTCCGGGCGTCCCCGAGCTCCGTACGGCCGTCGTGGAGCACCAGCGGCGCTTCTACGGGACGACGTACGACCCGGACACCGAGGTGCTGGTCACGGCGGGCGCGACGGAGGCCATCGCGGCGTCCCTCCTGGCCCTCCTGGAGCCGGGTGACGAGGTCATCGCGCTCGAACCGTTCTACGACTCGTACGCGGCCTGCATCGCGATGGCCGGGGCGGTACGCGTCCCGCTCACACTGCGCGCGCCGGACTTCCGCCCCGACCTGGACGCGCTGCGCGACGCGATCACCCCGCGCACCCGGCTGCTCCTGCTGAACACCCCGCACAACCCGACGGGCACGGTCCTCACCCACGAGGAGCTGTCCGTGATCGCGGAGCTCGCCGTGGAACGGGACCTCCTCGTCGTCACGGACGAGGTCTACGAGCACCTGGTCTTCGAGGGCTCGCACATCCCCCTGGCCTCGCTGCCCGGCATGCGCGAACGCACGGTGACGATCTCCTCCGCCGGCAAGACGTTCTCCTTCACCGGCTGGAAGGTCGGCTGGCTCACCGCCCCGCCCGCGCTGGTCTCGGCGGTGCGGTCGGCGAAGCAGTTCCTGACGTACGTCGCGTCGGGGCCGTTCCAGTACGCGATCGCGGAGGCCCTGGCCCTGCCGGACTCCTACTACGACACCTTCCGCGCGGACCTGGCGGCCAAGCGCGACCTCCTCGCGGACGGCCTGACGGCGGCCGGCTTCGAGGTCTTCCGCCCGCAGGGCACGTACTTCATCACCACGGACGTCTCACCGCTGGGCGAGAAGGACGGCCTGGCCTTCTGCCGCTCCCTGCCGGACCGCTGCGGCGTGGTCGCCATCCCGAACCAGGTCTTCTACGACGACGTCTCCGCGGGCGCCACCCAGGTCCGCTGGGCCTTCTGCAAGCGCACGGACGTCCTCCAGGAGGCCGTGGCCCGCCTGGGCCGGCTGACCCGCTGAGACGGGGCGGACCCGGGCCCGCGCCCCGAGTGACCGGCGCCCGGGCCGGACCCGCCGTGAACGCGGCCGGCCACGCACCGCGGTCGGGAGGACCGGGTGCGTGGCCGGGTTGCGCTGCGGAGGCCGCGGCCGACTAGTCGCTGTCGCCGTCGTCCTTCTTGTCGTCGCCCTCGGCGGAGTCGACTTCCTTCTCCAGGCCGAGCTGCTCCAGGAGCCACTTGTCGAACTCGATGGAGGCGCGGACCCAGCTGACCGTGGAGGACACGAAGTGCTCCAGGTTGACGCCGGTGCCGATCAGCATCTGCGCCTCACCGATCAGGCGGACGGAGCCGTCGTCGTGGGTGTGGCTGTAGACCTTCGGCCACAGGGTGCGGCGGTTCCAGTCGTCGATGGACTCCAGCAGCTGCGGCTTGTCCTCGATCGCGTGGGGGCGGTCGTAGAAGGTCCGCACGGAGAAGACCTGCTGCTCGTCCTCGCCGCGGAACATGAAGTACGTGCGGAAGTCCTCCCACGGCGCCGCGAGGTCACCCTCGTCGTCGACGACGTACTTGAGCTCCATCTGCTCCAGGAGCTGCTTGACCAGGTCCTGGTCGGGGACGACGGGACCCGCCGGTCCTGTGGCCTGCGGATCGGGCTGCTGCCCTCCGAAGTTCGGAATCGAGGCCGGGTCGATGCTCACCGTGTACTTCCCTTCGTGCGGATACAGCCATCCTCCACCATCGCGCCCACCCCGTGTCCACCCCTGCACGCGCGATCCGCTCCGGGCGGACAGGAGTAGGACCGGGGTAAGCGGCAGTGCCCCTTACAGGGCCCTTCCGACCAGCAGGTCTTCGCCGGCGACGTCGACGCGTACGGTGTCCCCCTCCCGGACCTCGCCGGACAGGATCTCCTTGGCGAGCCGGTCGCCGATCGCGGTCTGGATCAGGCGGCGCAGCGGCCGGGCGCCGTACGCGGGGTCGTTGCCCTTGTCCGCGAGCCAGGCCAGCGCCTCGGGTGTGATGTCGAGGGTGAGGCGACGGTCGGCGAGCCGCCGGGCGAGGCGGCCGATCTGGAGCTCGGCGATGTGGGCCAGCTCGTCCTTGCCGAGCGCGGAGAAGACCACCAGGTCGTCGAGCCGGTTCAGGAACTCCGGCTTGAAGGAGGCGCGGACCACGTCCAGGACGCGGGCCTTCTTGTCCTCGGCCGAGGTCGCCGGGTCCGTGAGGAACTGGCTGCCCAGGTTCGAGGTCAGGATCAGGATGGTGTTGCGGAAGTCGACGGTGCGGCCCTGGCCGTCGGTGAGCCGGCCGTCGTCCAGCACCTGGAGCAGGACGTCGAACACCTCGGGGTGCGCCTTCTCGACCTCGTCGAGCAGGACCACGCTGTACGGGCGGCGGCGGACGGCCTCCGTGAGCTGGCCGCCCTCCTCGTAGCCGACGTACCCGGGCGGGGCGCCGACGAGGCGGGCGACGCTGTGCTTCTCGCCGTACTCCGACATGTCGATGCGGATCATGGCCCGCTCGTCGTCGAAGAGGAAGTCCGCGAGGGCCTTGGCCAGCTCCGTCTTGCCGACGCCGGTCGGGCCGAGGAAGAGGAACGAGCCGGTCGGGCGGTCCGGGTCGGCGATGCCGGCGCGGGTGCGGCGCACGGCGTCGGAGACGGCCCGTACGGCCTCCTGCTGGCCGATCAGGCGGCGTCCCAGCTCGTCCTCCATGCGGAGCAGCTTCTGGGTCTCGCCCTCCAGCAGCCGGCCGGCGGGGATGCCGGTCCAGGCGCCGACGACGTCGGCGATGTCGTCGGGGCCGACCTCGTCCTTGACCATGCTGTCCTTGGCGGCTCCGCCGCCCTTGGACGCGGCCTCCTCCTCGGTGGCCTCGGCCAGCTCGCGCTCCAGCGCGGGGATCTCCCCGTAGAGCAGCTGGGAGGCGGAGTCGAAGTCCCCGTCGCGCTGGGCGCGCTCGGCCTGGCCGCGCAGGTCGTCCAGGCGTTCCTTGAGTTCGCCGACCTGGTTGAGGGACCGCTTCTCCTTCTCCCAGCGGACGGTGAGGCCCCGCAGGTCCTCCTCCTTGTCGGCCAGGTCCTTGCGCAGCCGGTCCAGGCGTTCGCGGGAGGCCGGGTCGGACTCGTTCTTCAGTGCCAGTTCCTCCATGCGCAGCCGGTCCACGGAGCGCTGGAGCTCGTCGATCTCGACGGGCGAGGAGTCGATCTCCATGCGGAGCCGGGACGCGGCCTCGTCGACGAGGTCGATGGCCTTGTCGGGGAGGAAGCGGGAGGTGATGTACCGGTCGGAGAGGGTGGCCGCGGCGACGAGGGCGCTGTCGTTGATGACGACCTTGTGGTGGGCCTCGTAGCGGCCCTTGAGCCCGCGCAGGATCGCGATGGTGTCCTCGACGCTCGGTTCGGCCACCAGTACCTGCTGGAAGCGGCGCTCCAGCGCCGGGTCCTTCTCGATGCGCTCGCGGTACTCGTCGAGCGTGGTCGCGCCGACCATGCGCAGCTCGCCGCGGGCGAGCATCGGCTTGAGCATGTTGCCGGCGTCCATGGCGGAGTCGCCGCCGGCTCCCGCGCCGACGACGGTGTGCAGTTCGTCGATGAAGGTGATGATCTGGCCGTCGCTCGACTTGATCTCGGCGAGCACGGTCTTGAGGCGCTCCTCGAACTCGCCGCGGTACTTGGCACCGGCGACCATCGCGCCGAGGTCGAGGGAGACGAGGCGCTTGTTCTTCAGGGACTCGGGGACGTCGCCCTTGACGATGCGCTGGGCGAGGCCCTCGACGACGGCGGTCTTGCCGACGCCGGGCTCGCCGATGAGCACCGGGTTGTTCTTCGTGCGGCGCGACAGGACCTGGACGACGCGACGGATCTCGTGGTCGCGGCCGATGACCGGGTCGAGCTTGCCCTCGCGTGCGGCTGCCGTGAAGTCCGTGCCGAACTTCTCCAGGGCCTTGTACTGGCCCTCGGGGTCGGGGCTGGTCACCCGCCGTCCTCCTCGTGCGTTCTCGAAGGCGGACAGCAGCTTCCCCGCGGTCGCGCCCTGGGCGGAAAGGACCTCACCGGCCGGTCCGCCCTTGGCGGCGATGGCGATGAGGAGGTGTTCGGTGGAGAGGTACTCGTCCCCGAGCCGGCCGGCCTCGGCGTCGGCCTCGGCGAGTACGGCGAGCAGGTCGCGGCTGGGCTGCGGGGGCGCGACGGTGGAACCCGTGACGCTGGGCAGGGCGGCGAGCAGGCGTTCGGCTCCCGCGCGGACGGCGGCCTGGTCGGCCTCGGTCGCGGCGAGCAGGTCGGTGACGTTCTCGTTGTCCTCGCCGGCGAGCAGCGCCAGCAGCAGGTGGGCGGGGGTCAGGTCGGCGTGGCCGTCCTTCACGGCCCTGCTGGTGGCTGCGTTCAGGGCGGCACGGCTCTTGTTGGTCAGCTCGGCGTCCACTTTCGGCTTCTCCTCTCCGACGGGGATGACGGGGCGCGTAACTCTGACAGATTCAGCGTCTGCAAAGTTGAGTCTATTCCACTCAAGGCTGAGCGCGGCACGCTTCGGACGTACTCTCGGCCCATGTCCCATGACGTACTCAACCCGACGCCCGAGTACCTCGCCTTCTGGCGGGAGCGGCACGTCTGCACCCTGACCACCCCCCGCCCGGACGGCACCCCGCACGTGGTGCCGGTGGGCGTGACCTACGACCCCGTGGCGGGGCTGGCCCGGGTGATCAGCAACAGGCACAGCAAGAAGGTGCGCAACATCCTGGCGTCGCCCGACGGGGCCGCGAGGGTGGCGGTGTGCCAGATGGAGGGGCGGCGCTGGGCCACCCTGGAGGGCCGGGCGGTGATCCGCACCGACGGGGCGTCGGTCGCCGACGCCGTGGCGCGCTACGCGGAGCGCTACGGGAGGACCCCCTCACCCAACCCCGACCGGGTCGTCATGGAGATCACCCTCGACCGGGCCATGGGCCGGGCCTGACACCGTCCACGGCCCGCGCCGGCGGGCCGCACCCGCGCCGCGGACACGAGGTGATTGTCCGGTTCAACCACTGGACGCGGACATCACAACGGCGCCATCGTGGTCAGGTCCACGATGGCGCCGTTGTGTGGGGGAAGCGCCTGGGCGATCTGCAACGACGGGGGGATCGCGTCAGGCACTGCGGGGGGTGGCGGCGGTGATGTCGGGTTCGAAGAGCTGGTGGTCGCGCTGATCGAGATTGACGAAGACCATGCCGTAGCGCACCTCGCAACGGACGGGCTGCGGTGCGCCCCGGGGGCGGCGCAGGCAGCGGTAGGCACGGACGTCCTCGTCCTCCTCGCGCACGACGACGATCGGCTGGCCGAACAAGGTGACCATCAACGAATCGCCGCTGTGGGGAATGGCGGTGGCGAGATCGATGAACTGCCACCCGGACCGGTAGGCCGAGGCCATCTCGCGCCGGAAGTCGCGGTCGTCGGGGGTCATCAGAGAGCCTTCTCGGGCACGAAGTTCCAGCCACTGTCCGGCTCTCCGGCGGGCCGGGTGTTCCAGCCGCTGTCGGGTTCACCTGCGGGTGTGTCGTTCCAGCCGCTGTCGGGCTCGCCGGCGGGGGCGGCGTTCCAGCCGCTGTCGACCGGCGCGCTGTTCCAACCGCTGTCCGACTTGCCCTTCGGCACGATATTCCAGCCGCTGTCACTGGCCAGTGCGCTCCCCGCATCGCCATTGACGGCGCTGACTGCCCCAAATACCGCAACAGCGGAGAAAACAACGGCAAGCGCCGAGCGAAGCATTCTCTTGTACATGGTCGGCTTCGTCCTCACTTGATGGAATCCTCTCCCCCGCACGTCAGACCATGGCTCATTCAGGCACGTTACGGCCACAGGGACGATGCATCATGTTCTTGCATGTTCAGGACCCTGGGGGGTGGAGATTTGCCCATAAACGACACAAACCCGACACATCCCCACCCCGTCACATCCATGTGCGACGAGGGGGCACGACTTTACGCAGCGGCACTGAGCACCGGCCGGGTACCTCGTAGCGAGGTGGAAAACATCCCCTGCCTGCTCGAATTCGCTCTGCTGCGTCCCGACCCGGATGACGCGAACCAGCTTCGCGCGGTTCCCCCGGCGGTCGCCCTCGCCCAGCGCCTGCATCCCCTCGAACGGGAGATCCAGGACCGTCGGCGCAGCGCGGTCGACCTCACCGATGCATTCGAGCCGTTCCTGACCATCAGTGCGCAGAACCCCGCCAACACGCACGCCATCACCGTGCTGGAGGGGTTCGACCAGATCAACGCCGCCCTCGACCTGGCGACGGCCGAGTGCCACACGGAGATGCTGACGGTCCAACCCGGCGGCGCCCGGCCGTCCTACGCCCTCACCGAGGCGCTGGAGCGCGACGCCCCGCTCATCGACCGGGGCGTCAGCATCCGGACCCTCTACCAGCACACCGCGCGCCACAGCCAGGGCACGCTCGCCTACGTGGACCGCATCTCCACGGGCAAGGTGGAGATCCGCACCCTCGAAGAACTCATCGAGCGGCTGATCGTGTTCGACCGCACCGTGGCGTTCATCCCCGTCAGCGACGACCGCCGGGTCGCCCTGGAGCTGCGCCACCCCGGGCTGGTCGACTACCTGATCAAGGTATTCGAGCAGTTGTGGCGGCGCGCCGTGCCACTGAGCCAGGAAGTTACATACACCCACCGGCCCGACGGCATCTCGGGCGTGCAGCGCTCCATCGCCCAACTGCTCGTCGAGGGACATGTGGACGAGGCCATCGCCCGGCGCCTGGGGATGAACGTACGGACCTGCCGTGCGCACATCGCCAAGCTGGCGACCGCCCTGGGCAGCGGCAGCCGGGCCCAGCTGGGCTTCCTCATCGCCCGGTCGGGCATCCTGCGCGACTCCGCGGGCCCGCCGCCGCTCCCGAAGCCCTGAGGGGCCCGCCAGGGGCCTACGGGGCGGCATATGCCCCCGACGTACGGAAGGCCCCGCCCGGAGCCTTCCGGGCGGGGCCTTGCGCGCGTGCGGGGCGAAGGGGAGCCGACGCCGCCGGCCGTTCAGACCTGCGGGCGCTTCGGGCCGGGCCGCCAGACGACCAGGGCACTGCCCGGTTGCGGCGGTTGGTACGGCACCAGGTCGCGCCGGTACGAGGCGTGCACCTGGGCCTCTCGGGCCTGAAGGGCCGCTGCAGCACCGTCCACGGCCGTGGACAGTTCGGCGACGCGCTGCTGGAGCGCGGCCACCTGGTTCTCCAGTTCGATGATCCGCTTGATCCCCGCCAGGTTGATGCCCTCGTCCTGGGACAGCGCCTGCACGGTGCGCAGGAGCTCGATGTCCCGGGCCGAATAGCGCCGGCCGCGGCCGGCCGTACGGTCCGGGGAGACCAGGCCGAGGCGGTCGTACTGACGGAGGGTCTGCGGATGCAGCCCCGAGAGCTGGGCGGCCACCGAGATCACGTAGACCGGGGTGTCGTCGGTCAGCTGGTAATGGATCCTGCGGCGGCCGTCCATCTCATGCTCCCTTCACCGACTCGAACAACGCGGCGCGCGGGTCCTGCGGATCCGTGGCGTCGCGGAACATCTCAAGGGCCTCGCGGGCCTTGTCGGACAGCTCCGTCGGCACCGTGACCTCCACCGTGACGAGGAGGTCGCCGCGGGTGCCGTCCTTGCGGACCGCGCCCTTGCCGCGGGCCCGCATCGTACGACCGCCGGGCGTGCCCGGGGGGAGCTTCAGGGTGACCGCCGGGCCGTTCAGGGTCGGAACCTTGATCTCGGCGCCGAGGGCGGCCTCCGCGAAGGTCACCGGGACGGTGACCGTCAGGTTGTCGTCCTTGCGGCCGAACACCGGGTGGCCGTCGACGTGCACCACCACGTAGAGGTCGCCCGCCGGACCGCCGCGCTCGCCCGGCGCGCCCTTGCCGCGCAGCCGGATCCGCTGGCCGTCGAAGACGCCCGCCGGGATCCGGACCTGCATGGTCCGCGAGCTGCGGGCGCGCCCGCTGCCCTTGCAGACGTCGCAGGGGGTCTCCGCGATGAGGCCGCGGCCCTTGCAGTCCGCGCAGGGGTCGGTCAGCGAGAAACCGCCGCCGCTGCCCCGCGAGACCTGACCGGTGCCGACGCAGGTCGGGCAGACCCGGGGGGTGCCGTTCTTGTCGCCGGTGCCCGAGCAGGCCTTGCAGGGCGACTGCGAGGACATCCGCAGCGGGACGGTCGCGCCGTCCACGGCCTCCGTGAAGGAGAGCGTGACCTCGGACTCGATGTCCTGGCCGCGGCGCGGCTGGGTCCGGGTTCCCGGACCCTGGCCGGCGCCGCGGTTGAACAGACCACCGAAGACGTCGCCCAGGCCGCCACCGAAGCCGCCCGGACCGCCCTGCTGCTGACCTCCGAAGAGGTCACCGAGGTCGAAGTTGAACGAGCCGCCGGCGCCGCCGGGACCGGGGCGGAAGCCACCGTTCCCGAACAGCGCGCGGGCCTCGTCGTACTCCTTGCGCTTCTTGGGGTCGCCGAGGATGTCGTTCGCCTCGGAGACCTCCTTGAAGCGCTCCTCGGCCGAGGCGTCGCCCTTGTTGGCGTCCGGGTGGAACTCGCGCGCGAGCTTCCGGTACGCCTTCTTGATCTCGGCCTCGGTCGCGTCCTTCGGGACACCGAGGACCTTGTAGTAGTCCTTCTCGACGAAGTCCTTCGTGCTCATCCCCGGTGGCCCTCCTCTCGGTTCCCTACATGTTCGACGTCAGCCCTTGTCGGGGGCATCCGTGTCCTTGTCGGACGGCGTGTCGCCGTCTGCGGACTCGGTCTTCGCGGGTGCCGCGCCCGGCTGGGGCTCGGCCACCGCGACCCGCGCGGGACGGATCGTGCGCTCGCCGATCCGGTAGCCCGGCTGCAGGATCGCCACGCAGGTGTCCTCGGTGACGTCCGGCGCGTACGAGTGCATCAGGGCTTCGTGGATCGTCGGGTCGAAGGGCTCGCCCTCCTTGCCGAACTGCTGGAGCCCCATCTTGGCGGCGGCGCTCTCCAGCGATTCGGACACCGACTTGAAGCCGCCGACCAGTTCGCCATGCTCCCGCGCCCGGCCGATGTCGTCCAGGGTCGGGAGGAGTTCCGTCAGGAGGGACGCGACCGCGATCTCCTTGACGGCGATCCGGTCCCGCTCCACGCGACGGCGGTAGTTCTGGTACTCGGCCTGGAGCCGCTGGAGGTCCGCGGTGCGCTCGGAGAGCGCCGTACGGGCCTGGTCCAGCTGCGCCAGCAGAGCGACGTCCGCTGCAGCGGAGTCCCCGGCCGGGGCCGCGGCCTCCTCCTCGGAGGAAGCCGCGGCCTTCGACTCGGCGGCGTCATCGGGCGTGCCGTCGGCGGGGACTTCGGGCTTCTCGTCGAATCCCGGGGTCTCCTCCGGCATCAGGCAGCGCCACCCTTCGGCTTCTCGTCGTCGACGATCTCGGCGTCGACGACGTCGTCGTCGGCCTTGGCCTGACCGGCGTCACCGGCGGCGGCGCCACCGGCGGCCTGGGAGGCCTGGGCGTCGGCGTAGATGGCCTGGCCGAGCTTCTGGCTGACCGCGGCGAGCTTCTCGGTCGCGGTGCGGATCTCGGCGGCGTCATCACCCTTGAGCTTGTCCTTCAGCTCGGTGACGGCCGTCTCGACCTCGGTCTTGACGTCGGCCGGGACCTTCTCCGCGTTGTCCGCGAGGAACTTCTCCGTCTGGTAGACGAGCTGCTCGCCCTGGTTGCGGGACTCGGCCGCCTCCTTGCGACGGGAGTCCTCGTCCGCGTACTGCTCGGCCTCCTGGCGCATGCGGTCGACCTCGTCCTTGGCGAGCGAGGAGCCGCCGGTGACGGTCATCTTCTGCTCCTTGCCCGTGCCGAGGTCCTTGGCCGTGACGTGCATGATGCCGTTCGCGTCGATGTCGAAGGAGACCTCGATCTGCGGGATGCCACGGGGCGCCGGCGGCAGGCCGGTCAGCTCGAACATGCCGAGCTTCTTGTTGTACGCGGCGATCTCGCGCTCGCCCTGGTAGACCTGGATCTGCACCGACGGCTGGTTGTCCTCGGCCGTCGTGAAGATCTCGGACCGCTTGGTCGGGATCGTGGTGTTGCGCTCGATGAGCTTGGTCATGATGCCGCCCTTGGTTTCGATACCGAGGGACAGCGGGGTCACGTCGAGGAGCAGGACGTCCTTGACCTCACCCTTGAGGACACCGGCCTGGAGGGTCGCGCCGAGGGCGACGACCTCGTCCGGGTTGACGCCCTTGTTCGCGTCCTGACCACCGGTGAGCTCCTTGACGAGCTCGGCGACGGCCGGCATGCGGGTGGAACCGCCGACCAGGACCACGTGGTCGATCTCGGACAGCTGGATGCCGGCGTCCTTGATGACGTTGTGGAACGGGTTCTTGCAGCGGTCCAGGAGGTCCGCGGTGAGCTGCTGGAACTGGGCGCGCGTGAGCTTCTCGTCCAGGTGCAGCGGGCCCTCGGCGGAAGCCGTGATGTAGGGCAGGTTGATCGAGGTCTCCGTGGAGGAGGACAGCTCGATCTTCGCCTTCTCGGCGGCCTCGCGCAGACGCTGGAGCGCCATCTTGTCCTTGGACAGGTCGACGCCGTGACCGTTGGCGAACTGCTTCACCAGGTAGTCGACGACGCGCTGGTCCCAGTCGTCACCACCGAGGTGGTTGTCACCGTTGGTGGCCTTCACCTCGACGACGCCGTCACCGATCTCAAGGAGCGACACGTCGAAGGTGCCGCCACCGAGGTCGAAGACGAGAATGGTCTGGTCGTCCTTGTCGAGACCGTAGGCCAGGGCGGCGGCGGTCGGCTCGTTGACGATGCGCAGGACGTTCAGACCCGCGATCTCACCGGCCTCCTTCGTCGCCTGACGCTCGGAGTCGTTGAAGTAGGCCGGGACGGTGATGACCGCGTCCGTGACCTTCTCACCCAGGTAGGCCTCGGCGTCGCGCTTCAGCTTCTGCAGGATGAAGGCGCTCATCTGCTGCGGGTTGAAGTCCTTGCCATCCAGGTTGATCTTCCAGTCAGTGCCCATGTGGCGCTTGACGGAGCGGATGGTCCGGTCCACGTTCGTGACCGCCTGGCGCTTGGCGACCTCGCCGACGAGGACCTCGCCGTTCTTGGCGAAGGCGACGACGGACGGCGTGGTCCTGGCGCCCTCGGCGTTGGTGATGACGGTGGGCTCGCCGCCTTCGAGAACGCTGACGACGGAGTTAGTGGTGCCCAGGTCGATGCCGACCGCACGTGCCATTTTGATTCCTCCAGCTGACTTGAGTGGAACAGGCTCAAGAATGCCCCACCTTCGCCCGTCCGTCAACAGAGCTGAGCCGAGGGGGCTCAACCTTTAGGCCTTCCTTACGCGCAACCCGGAGCCCACAGGGCCGTGCGGGGGACGGTCGCCGCGCGGCGCGCCGGGCGCACGGAGGCCGTCCGGCACCGTGCTGGCATGCCCCTGCTGCTCACGCTCCCGACCCGGTGGACCCTGCCCGCACGGCCGCCCGCCAAGCGGGTGCTCGACCTCGCCGGCGCGCTGGCACTGCTGGGCCTGGTGACCGTCCCGCTGCTGCTGGTCGCCGCACCGCTGTACGCGGTCGGCCGCACGGGCGTCCTCGTACGCACCCCGGCCGTCGGCCTCGGCGGCCGACCGTTCCACACCTGGCGACTGCGCACGGAGGGCGCCGGGCGGGTCGGCACGGCGGTCCGGCGGTGCGCACTGGACGGACTGCCGCAACTGCTCAACGTGGTGCGGGGCGAGATGTCCCTGGTCGGACCCCGTCCACAATGCGACACGGATCGACCGGAGCGGCTCCTGGTACGCCCGGGTATGACCGGATTGTGGCAGGTCAGCGCACGGTCCGACCTCCCCTGGGAGGAGATGGCCCTGCTCGACCGGCACTATGTGGAGAGCCATTGGCTGGGGATGGATCTCGCGATCCTCGCGCAGACCCCTCGGGCGGCCTACCGACAGAGGCATGCCTGAGCGACACAGATCACCGCACGCCCACCTACATTGCGGCGCGGGGAATGGGTAACCTCAAGCCTTGACTCAATAAGTTACCGCTTAGTAAGTCCCGCCCGAGGAGCCCTCCCATGCAACTCGCCGCGATCATCGTGTCGCTGGTTCTGACCGTGGTCGGCGTCGCGCTGCTCGCCCGAGCCGTGGCGCAGATCTACCGCTTCGTGAAGCTCGGCCAGCCCGTGCCGGCGGGCAGCCGCACGGACCGCCCGAAGGATCGAACGCTCACCCTGGTCAGGGAGTTCCTCGGCCACAGCCGCATGAACCGCTGGGGCATCGTCGGCTTCGCGCACTGGTTCGTCGCGATCGGCTTCCTGACCCTGCCGCCGACCCTCGCCCAGGCGTACGGTCAGCTCTTCCAGGCCGACTGGACACTGCCGATCATCGGCGGCTTCCTGCCGTTCGAGATGTACATCGAGTTCATCGGCCTCATGACCGTCGTCGGCATCCTCGTGCTGATCGCGATCCGGCTGCTCAGCCTGCCCTCGCGGGCCGGTCGCAAGTCGCGCTTCGCCGGCTCGAAGGCCTGGCAGGCGTACTTCGTCGAGTACATCATTCTCACGATCGGCCTCGCGATCCTCGCGCTGCGCGGCCTTGAGGGCGCCATCCACCACGTGGACTCGTACGACCCGGCGTACTTCGTCTCGTACCCGCTGGTGCTGGCCTTCAAGGGGCTCTCGCTCGGCGCGCTCCAGAACGCCATCTACTTCACCGCGATGATCAAGATCGGCACCTCGCTGATCTGGATGATCGTCGTCTCGCTCAACACCAACATGGGTGTCGCCTGGCACCGCTTCCTCGGCTTCCCGAACATCTGGTTCAAGCGGAACGCCGACGGCGCCGTCGCGCTGGGCGCGCTCCAGCCGATGACCAGCGGCGGCAAGGAGATCGACTTCGAGGACCCGGGCGAGGACGACTCGTTCGGCGTCTCCCAGGTCGAGCAGTTCTCCTGGAAGGGCATCCTCGACTTCTCCACCTGCACCGAGTGCGGTCGCTGCCAGTCGCAGTGCCCCGCCTGGAACACCGGCAAGCCGCTGTCCCCGAAGCTCCTGATCATGTCGCTGCGCGACCACGCGCACGCCAAGGCCCCGTACCTCCTCGCCGGCGGCGGCAAGGACATGGAGGGCAACGAGAAGGCGACCGCCGAGCAGCTGAAGGACGTCCCGGCCGCCGCCCTCGCGGAGGCCGAGCGCCCGCTGATCGGCACCGCCGAGGAGAACGGCGTCATCGACCCGGACGTGCTGTGGTCCTGCACGACCTGCGGCGCGTGCGTCGAGCAGTGCCCCGTCGACATCGAGCACATCGACCACATCGTCGACATGCGCCGCTACCAGGTGATGATCGAGAGCGCGTTCCCGTCCGAGGCGGGCACGATGCTCAAGAACCTGGAGAAGAAGGGCAACCCCTGGGGCCTGGCCAAGAAGCAGCGCGTCGAGTGGACGAAGGAGGTCGACTTCGAGGTCCCGATCATCGGGAAGGACGCGGAGGACCTCTCCGAGTTCGACTACCTGTACTGGGTCGGCTGCGCGGGCGCGCTGGAGGACCGGGCCAAGAAGACCACGAAGGCCTTCGCGGAGCTCCTGAACATCGCGGGCGTCAAGTTCGCGATCATGGGCGGCGACGAGAAGTGCACCGGTGACTCCCCCCGCCGCCTGGGCAACGAGCCGCTGTTCCAGCAGCTCGGCCAGGAGAACGTCGCGATGCTGAACATGGCGTTCGGCGAGGACGACGACGACCCGGCGACGAAGAAGCCGAAGTCGGCGAAGCGGATCGTCTCGACCTGCCCGCACTGCTTCAACACCATCGCGAACGAGTACCCGCAGCTCGGCGGCGAGTACGAGGTCATCCACCACACGCAACTGCTCCAGCACCTCATCGACGAGGGCCGGCTGCTGCCGGTGACCCCGGTCGACGGACTGGTCACCTACCACGACCCCTGCTACCTGGGCCGCCACAACAAGGTCTACACGCCGCCGCGCGAGATCATGTCGTCGGTGCCGGGCCTGCGGCAGCAGGAGATGCACCGCCACAAGGAGCGGGGCTTCTGCTGCGGCGCGGGTGGCGCGCGGATGTGGATGGAGGAGCGGATCGGCAAGCGCATCAACAACGAGCGCGTCGACGAGGCCCTGTCCCTGAACCCGGACATCGTCTCCACCGCCTGCCCGTTCTGCCTGGTCATGCTGACCGACTCGGTCAACGGCAAGAAGAACGACGGCCAGGCCAAGGAGTCCGTGCAGGTCGTCGACGTGGCGCAGCTGCTGCTGGAATCGGTGAAGGCCCCGGAGCCGACGGCGGAGGAACTCGCCGAGGCGCTGGCCGCGCAGGAGGCGGAGGAAGCGGCGGCTGCGGCTGCCGCGGAGGCTGCCGCCGCCGAGAAGGCCGAGGCGGAGGCTGCGGCGAAGGCGAAGGCCGCCGCGGAAGCCGCAGCAGCGGCGAAGGCGAAGGCCGCTGAGGACGCGAAGGCCGAGGCTGCGGCGGCGGCTGCGGCTGCGGTTGTCACGGAGGCGAAGTCCGAGACGGAGACCGAGTCGGCCGAGGCGGTTCCCGCCGCCGAGGACGAGGCCGAGGCCGACTCCCCGACCGCGCCCGCGCCCGCCTCGGCGGCTCCGGCCGCCGAGGCGAAGGCCGAGGACGCGGCGAAGGCCGACTCCGAGATCGCGGCCCCGACCGCTACCGAGGCGGAGGTCAAGACCGCGACGGAGGCCGAGGCGGAAGCCGAGGCAAAGGCCGACGACGTACCGACCGCCGACGCGGAGGCCACGGCCGAGGCGAAGGCCGAGGACGAGCCCGCCGCCGAGCCCGCCGCCGAGGCGGACGCTGCGCCGGAAGCCAAGGCCGACGAGGCCAAGGAAGCCGAGGCCGAAGCCAAGACGGACGACGCCAAGGTCTCCGAGGCCGAAGTCGAGGCGGACGACGCCAAGGGCGACGACGCCAAGGACGAGGCCGGGGCCAAGGGCGGCAAGTAGCCCCGCCCCACTGCGCGCGGCAGCGCAGGCGCAGTACGCAGGAACGGCCGGTCCCCATCGGGGGCCGGCCGTTCCTGTTCTCGTTGACGGGGGGATGGGGCGGGCGGGACCGGGTGGGTCAGCCGCGGCCGCGGCGCAGCATCGCGAAGCCCAGGCCGGCCGCGCCCATCGCGGCCATACCGCCGCCGGCGGCCACCAGCGCGGGGGTGTCGCCCTTGTGGGCGACCCCTTCCGCACCCGCCCGCACGGCGCCCTTGGGCACGATCCGCTCGGACTGCGTCGTTCCGGCGGGCTTCACCGGCAGGACCGGGGCCGGGGCGGGGGCCGGCTTCGCCTTCTCCGCCTTGTACGTCTCGATCAGCTTGCCGGTGGTGAAGTCGTAGACCCAGCTGTCGCCGCCGCTCCTGCCGTCGATGGCGACGAACTTGAATCGCCCGCCGTCGTCCTGGACCAGCTTGTACATCCAGCCGTCCTGCAGCGCGTTCGGGCGCTTCAGGTCGATCGTCACCGGCGGGAGCCCGTTCGGCATGGAGAGCTCGACGCGCTTGCCGCGGTGCCCGTCGACGAGCTTCGCGATCCGCCCGTCGGGCAGGGTGACGCGGACCCGGGTCTCCTTCCTGACGTCCGGCTTCGGCTTCGGCTTCGGCTTCTCGACCGGCTTAGCGACCGGCTTGCCGCCCTCGACCCACGACGTCACCGTCCCGTTCCCGTACAGGGTGACGTGGAGGCCGTTGTGCGTGGCGTTCGTCGACCGGCCGTCGGCGCTGACCAGGGTGCCCACCTTGCGGTCACCGGCGAATATGTCGGCCTCGAAGCGGTGGTCACCGACCTGGTAGACCTTCGCGACGGAACCGTCGGCCAGCCTCACCGTGGTGACGTAGCCGCGCGCCTTCACCGGCGGCGCGGTCGGCTTCGCGACGGGCGGGGCCGTCGGCGTCGTCGGCGGGACGGTCGGAACCACCGACGGGTCCACGGCCGGCTGCTCGATCCCGGGCAGCACCTCGGGCTGCGGAGCCGTCGGGGAGTCCGCGAAGGCGGATCCGACGGGAAGCGCCAGCACGGCGGCGGCTCCCGTGAGGACGGCGGCGGTACGAAGGGTGCTGCGGCGGGTGCTGCGCATGGTGCGGGCTCTTTCCTGCTCGTTCGTGACTCCGTGGCGACGACTCCGACGAAGCTACGGGCCCGATACGTAGGCATTCCGTCGGGAACGTAACGAACCCCCGCAGACTGGCGCGCAGACGGGTAAAACCCCCACCCGGGTGTCCCCTAGGGGATGTCACAGCTCAGCCGCAAAGGCCGCGTGTTCCGGCGGCCCGGCCACCGACGGCCCGCCGAGCAGGTACTTTCGATCACGTGGCTGGATTCAGGATCGGACGCGGCCGGGACAACAACCGCACCCCGCAACAACCCCCGCAACCCCCGCGGCAGCAGCCGTACGGTCAGCAGCAGCGCCAAGCGCCGCAGGCACCGTACGGTCAGCAGCCCTACCCTCCCGCCGGTCCACCCCCGCAACAGCAGTGGCCCCAGCAGGGAGCCGCCGGGGGGCACCACGGCGAGCCCGAGTACTTCGACCCGTACGGCCAGCAGCAGCAGCCGCAGGCCCCGTACGCGGCGCCGCACGAGCCCTCGTACGCGAACAACCCGGGACACACCCAGGCCTTCGTGTTCGGCGAGGACCCGTACAACCAGGGCCCGACCTACCAGGCGGGTTCGGCGGCGGCCGCGCCCGTGGGGCCCCGGTTGCACTGGAAGGAGCTCCTGCGCGGCATCGTGATGCGGCCGGGGCCGACCTTCCACCAGATGCGCGACCACTCGGTCTGGGGTCCGGCGGTGGTCGTGACGTTCCTCTACGGAATGCTGGCCGTCTTCGGCTTCGACAAGGCCCGCGAGGACGCCATCAAGGCGACCCTCACCCAGGCGATCCCGATCGTCCTCACCACGGGGCTGGCGTTCGTCATCTGCGGCCTCATCCTGGGCGCGGTCACCCACACGCTGGCGCGCCAGCTGGGCGGCGACGGGGCCTGGCAGCCGACGGTCGGACTGTCGATGCTGGTCATGACGATCACGGACGCCCCGCGCCTGCTGGTCGCGGTGTTCCTGGGCGGCGACAACATGTTCGTCCAGGTGCTGGGGTGGATCACCTGGCTCGCGGCCGGCGCGCTCTTCACGTCGCTGATCAGCAAGTCGCACGACCTGCCGTGGCCGAAGGCGCTCGGCGCCTCCGCCATCCAGCTGGTCGCCCTGCTGTCGATCATCAAGCTGGGCACGCTCTGACCGCGCCCTGAGCCGTACGCACGAAGGGGCCCGCCGCGCATACCGCGCGGCGGGCCCCTTCGTGGGTGCGTCGGGTCTCAGGCGTCGAGGACCTGGCCCTCGCGCTTGACCACGGGCGGTTCGACCGACCAGGGGAAGTTGATCCACTCGTCGGTCTTCTTCCACACGTACTCGCACTTCACGAGGGAGTGGGACTTCTCGTAGATCACGGCCGACCGGACCTCGGCGACGTGCCCGAGGCAGAAGTCGTGGACCAGCTTGAGCGTCTTGCCGGTGTCGGCGACGTCGTCGGCGATCAGGACCTTCTTGTTCGTGAAGTCGATCGCCTCGGGCACCGGAGCCAGCATGACCGGCATCTCCAGCGTGGTGCCGACGCCCGTGTAGAACTCCACGTTCACGAGGTGGATGTTCTTGCAGTCGAGCGCGTACGCCAGCCCACCCGCGACGAAGACCCCGCCACGGGCGATGCTCAGGATGATGTCGGGCTCGTAGCCGTCGTCGGCGATGGTCTGCGCGAGCTCGCGCACGGCGCGTCCGAAGCCCTCGTAGTCGAGGTTCTCGCGTACTCCGTCAGTCATGCCTCGTGCCTCACCTGGGTGCGGTGGAAGTTCTGGAAGGACCGCGAGGCGGTCGGCCCGCGCTGCCCCTGGTACCGGGACCCGTACCGCTCGCTGCCGTACGGGAACTCCGCCGGCGAGCTGAGACGGAACAGGCAGAGCTGCCCGATCTTCATGCCCGGCCACAACTTGATCGGCAGGGTGGCGAGGTTCGACAGTTCGAGGGTGACGTGACCCGAGAACCCGGGGTCGATGAACCCGGCGGTCGAATGCGTCACCAGACCCAGCCGGCCGAGGCTGGACTTGCCCTCCAACCGGGAGGCGATGTCCTCGGGCAGCGAAATGACCTCGTACGTCGACGCGAGCACGAACTCGCCCGGGTGGAGGATGAACGCCTCGTCCCCCTCCGGCTCGACCATGCGGGTCAGGTCCGGCTGCTCGACGGCGGGGTCGATGTGGGCGTAACGGTGGTTCTCGAAGACCCGGAAGAACCGGTCGAGACGCACATCGATGCTGGAGGGCTGCACCATCGACTCGTCGAAGGGGTCAATGCGAACCCGTCCGCTGTCGATCTCGGCCCGGATGTCTTTGTCGGAGAGAAGCACGTCCCGAGGATACGCAGAGCGCCCGGGCCACCCCCAATCGAGAGCCGGCCCGCGCGCCCACCCGGACTCCCCGGTCAGCGCTTGGCGCCGCCCACGGGCACGGCATGCCTCAGCCGCGCGCACCGCGGGCACCTCAGCAGCCGCCCGGGCCCGATCCGCCCGGCACCGAGGTGCTGGAGCGGGAACGAAGCGGTACTGAAAACGTGCCCTTCGGCACAACGGACGACGGTGTGATCCATCGAGTCCCTTTCCCCAACGAGCCGTACTGCGATGAATCGCCACATTAGGGGATGTTCGGGACGCGCTCCAGCCGCCACTCCCGCCGCCGCACCGCGCCCTAGGCTACGCCCCAACTCCCGCATCCCTGCGCCCCGATGTCACCGGCGACGCGACGCCGCCCACGCGGGGGAATTCACCGCGGGTCGATCATGAGGTACAGTGTGCAACGGTACGGATCCAGGCAACTGGTCCATATTGCGGATGTAGTTTAATGGTAGAACATGAGCTTCCCAAGCTTATAGCGCGGGTTCGATTCCCGTCATCCGCTCTTTAATGAAGGCCCAGGTCACAGACCTGGGCCTTCGTTTTTGTCTAAGGGCTGTCCCGTAAATGATCTCCGAGACGCTTCGGACGTGGTTCCCCGTGGTGTGGGCTGCTCGCCTATCCGGCGAGGGCAAGATTGTGCATGCGTGCGATGCCGGGCATGGCGTGGTGGACTCCGTCGCCTTTGAGGCGGCAGTCGCGGAGGATCTTCCAGGTCTTCATGCGGGCGAAGACGTGCTCGACGCGGGCTCGGACTTGCTTGTGGGAGCGGTTGTGTTCTTCCTTCCAGGCCGGGAGTTCGGCCTGGCCTCGCTCGCGTCGGTGCGGGATCACGAGGCCGGTGCCCCGGTAGCCGCCGTCGGCGATCGTCATGGTCCGGCCGACGGCGGCTTTGGCGCCGGATTCCTCCCAGGCCTTGCAGTCGTTGCGGTTCCCGGCGAGTGGCCGGCCGACCACGACGACCAGGCGGGTGTCGGCGTCGATGACGACCTGGTGGTTGGTGGAGTACCTGTAGTTCTTCGACTGTGCGGCGATCTCGTGGTCGCGCGTTGGCACCAGGGTGCCGTCCACGATCAGCACGGTGTCCTTGGCGAACCGCTTGCGGGGCTGGAGCGCGAGCATCGGCCCGAGGTGGTCGATGATCCGGTCCGCCGCCGACTTCGACACCCCGAACAGCGGTGCAAGCTGCCGCATCGTCAAGTTCGTACGCCAGCACGCCGCGACCAGCAGGGCCCGGTCCTCCAGCGGAAGGCTCCACGGCCGGCCCTTGCGGACCGCATCCGCACCCTCGCGCCGCAGCACCGTCACCAGCTTCCCGAAACAGCGTGGGCTCGGCCCGGTGAACGGGACTATCCAGGACGACTCCGACGCCGTGATCACACCAGCCACAACAAGATCATCTCATCCGCGACCAGCGGTTCCTGGACAGCTCTTGGACCGGCCATAGAGTGCGGTCATGGAATAAGTTCCCTGGTTCGAGTACGACGAAGACGACCTGAGCGTCGCGCAACGCGTGTTCGTAGACGTCCTCGCCGAACGTGCGAGCTCCTGGCGGGTCGACCCACTCGACACAGTCGTGGTACCTCCGGCAAGCACCTCCGGCCGCGAGCTGATCGTCTGGTTGGACATCGTCGATCCGCAACGCAACCAGGGGATCCTGACGGTGGGCGCCCACTTCAACGGATCTGACATCCACGCAGACAAGCTTCACAATCAGCACTTCTCGCTGCCCGAGGACGCGACTGAGTTCACCTTCACAGCTGCCGGAAACCCGACAGAGCTGGCAGAACGGACGGCTGCTTGGTTTGAGGCGGTCCTTGCGCGTCCCCTGGTCCGCTGCGAATGGCAGCACGTGGGAAGAACGTATGCGGTCCGCTACGAGTTCGCCGATACCGGCCGGGGCCTCGTTGAGGGCTTCGAAGAGGCACTCGCACCCCGCCGGCTTCGGAAGCGACTCGCCGCAGAAGGCATTGTCCGAGGCCGGGGACGGATCAACCGCGCCGACCTGGGAGAACCAGACCTGACCACACCGATCAGAGGTGGCCACCCCGATCAGTAGTTACGGGACAGCCTTTAGACCTCTCCACGCCCGCATGCCATGGCGTGCCACAACCGCCCTAGCCGCGTGTTGGGTTGGGAGTGAGCGTCGCCCGCAGCAGGTCCAGGAAGACGGTGACTGCGGGACTGGAGGGGCCGCCCATCCGCCAGGCCAGAGCCACCACCCCGCGCCGGCTGCCCATGGCCGGGCACGGCCATCACTGACCGCGCTGGACCGCCGACAGCACTCCGTGCCACAACGTGTCAGTAGGGGCGGTCAACAGCGGACACCGCCGGTTCGCCCCCGCCCACCGACGGAGCCCTTCACAGATGTTCCCGCAGGTCAGGAGCGCAGTCGCCGCCTCGCGCCGGGTGATTCCCAAGATTATGACGCGGGTTCGATTCCCGTCATCCGCTCCATACGAAAGCCCCAGGTCAGCGACCTGGGGCTTCTTCATTGTCTAGACCTGCGGGACGGCCGCAAGGGGCAGTCCCGCAGGATCCCCGATAAGGGCCCCTGGTCGCCGACCTGGGGCCCTCTCCACCTCAGCGAGTTACATGCGGCTGCGGTTCCTAAGCAGTGACGAACACCGCCAGGCAGCCCGCGCCTCTTCCTCGGCCACCCCTAGCACCCGAGCAAGCCTTTTCCATTCTCGCGACCCGACGATCGAACGATCCAGAGGCTCGCCCAGCTCAAGCCTGCGGTAGGCCGTGTAGGAGACACCGATTGCATCCGCTACCTCCCCGCTTGAAAGCCCGGCCCAAGCCCGTAGGTGAACGAGTTCTTCCTCCCCTCGTTGGACATCAAAGAAGTTCCTCGGACTGCACCCGAAGAAGTCAGCCAACATGTGCAGACGCTTGAGCGACGGCGAGGACACGCCCTGTTCCCACTTCCTCACATCTGCGTACGGGGCTGGGAAGCCTGCTCGGATCGCAAGCTGCCGGGACGACAGGCCGCACGATTGTCCTTCCCGCAGTTCCCGCAGCCTCCGGGGCGAGAAGCCCTTGAGGGTTGGCGCCATGATTCGTCTCCCTCCCCGTGCTACACAGCCCGCTGCAAGGCGTACTGGTTAATGTCCGGAACAGGCTTGGTGGGTGGCAGAAGAACAGACTTGCCGCGACCGGTGGCCCACATGTTCCACGCCGTCACGGTCATGGCCAGCTGCTCGTTGCCGCGGCCGGACCCCTTGGCGCGCAAGAGTGCGTTGCGCAGTAGGAGACGAGCATCACTCTCCTTCGAGATCGCCCCAGTAATAAGGGCGTTGAAGAACGCATCCACTGCTGCATGCTGCTCAACTTGGCGATAGAGCAAGTACGAGCTGGCGATGCCGGCTGACCAAGTCAGCCCGGCACCCTGACGGAGACGATTGGCCGAAGACGAGTAGCCGGAGCACTCCTTGTAGTCGTGCGTCCACTCCACGAACGTGGCTCGGGGCACATGGTTACTCCCCCTCCACATCGACCACGGGATGTCACGACGATGGTCGTAGAAACCGATCAGACGGATGGCGGACGCGATCCCAGTCGCGTTCTTCTCGACCCCAGACATCACGGCCAGGTCTGCGAAGCTTCGCTGCCGGTGAGCGTCCATGTGGACGAACTCTTCATGCGGAACGTTCTCCGCCAACCAGCACACCAGCGGCACTCGGGCCCGAAGCGCCGCATTTGCGCGATGCTTCCCGTTGATGAAGCAGCCATGCGAGCACAGACTGACTGTCTCCGCACTGTCCATTCCCCATCGTCCGGCAGACATGTCCTCTGCTAGGCGCACCATGTGTCGCTGGCTCAGAGGCCTGGGGTTGCATCCCATCACCTCAGTACGAGCGAGCCGCTCGGACACTTCCTCCAACGACATCACCGCCCGGCGGACCGTGACGGGCGTCTCCAACGCATGCCCTACTCCGGCCTTCTCTACGCGCTGGCGATTCTCGATTGGGCTACTCAGACCCGGGAGTGGCAGGGTTGTGTTCACGGTCGCTCTCCTTCTTCACGACGGGGTTTCAGCTGATTCGCACTCTCTGAATACGCCATGGAGAGCGACCGGTTCATCCTTCGGTCACCCTCAAGCGTGCACGAACCGCGCGGCACTCACCCGACTGGCCGCCACCACCGACCGTGAAGACTCTTGGACCAAGAGTGGCCGCCGCTCGCATGGTCGTCGCCCAAGACCCTCAATGTGACGATGCCCTCCAGCTCGAACCGCAGCCCCCTCCGACGAGATACTGACACCAGGACGGGCCACCTCCCACCTGCATCGACCAGCCGCGCCGCCCTCGTTGCAGGACCCCCTGCGCAGCGTGCTCGACGATCCAGGTGCCGCCCTACTGGCCGCGTCGAGTCCCTTCCAGGTCCAACAACCTAGGCTGGTTTGTCGTCTATATCTGCCCAGGGCCCCCGAACCGCTTGCAGGCCGGAAGGCTCCACACCACACCGTGGGCAGATACAGGAACCCGTACGTGGCCAAGCCATCTACCGGCACACCATCGTCGGGTAGTTGACGCCAAGCGGCATGCTGCGGATCGCACAGAGCTCGCGCGAAGGCGAGCTTCTACGGTCACCCCTGTCCAGCCGGTTTCTGGGTTGCAGCGGACTGACAGACAACCGAGGCAAAAACGCCAGAGCCTCGGTCCTCTGTGCAGTCTGTCGGCCACCTGGAATCTCTAGGTGCCGCCGAGCAGCGCCCGGGTGGGGTCTACAGGAACGCAGGACATCGGCGCCAGCAGATCTGCAAGCAAGCGCTGCTGCTCCCGTGCCGCGCCGATAGTGGTGCAGCAGGTCGGCCTGCGGCGGCATGCCGGCACGACAGAATCCGAGTCGCTTCAGCGACGCAGTCAAACGGCCAAGCCCTGCTGGTCACACTGCACGTCGACCAAGACATCCAGATCGGCATTCACCGCTGGTGGAAGACCATCCCCCAAGCTGGGCACAAACACCATCTGCCCACCGAGCACCGACCATGTGTCCCATACTTGCTCCGACAGGTTGAACAGCATGCCCACAGCTCCACCAGCGGAGCAACGAACGGGTGCCGTTCCCGCCACATGTCCGGTACCTCAGCGTTCATGGTCGCGGCTTCCGAGAGCGTGACAGCAGAGTCCTCACCACCACTGGCTGCATGCGAGGTCTCTCACAAGCTATTCACCGAGCGGGGAAGCATTTCAGCCCGACAGGCCTCTAAACGCGTGCCTCATCCGTGCCCTACAGGACGGCGAACAGCGGTCAACACCGGTACACGCGAACTCTCACAACCGCCCACTCCACGGGCTGTTCCCGCAGGTCAGAGACCATACAACTGAGCTTCACACCATAGATTCCCAAGCTTATAGCGCGGGTTCGATTCCCGTCATCCGCTCCACGACAAAGCCCCAGGTCAGCGACCTGGGGCTTTTGTGTTGCCCGGATGCCTCGGGGCCACGTGCCATTTCCCGCAACACAAGTGGCCTCGCCCCGGGTCGAATTGGGTCCCGGGCCGATACCCACCGCGACGGGGTGGGCGCGCGACCCTCGCCAGGGCCTGAATGCCTTCGAGTACCTCGGCGCCCGTGGCACGCCGGAGGGGCCGCCGAGGCACTGGAACATCACGCCCGATACGAGCGCCGGCCGCACGGTCCCGAGGGTGCGGACGGAGGTCTCCGTCACGTCCTCCTCGCGGACGCCGTCCGGGATGGCCGCCATGCCGCGCCGCCCCAGCTGAGGTTCTGGAAGTACCTCAGCGGGCACCGATCGGGTCCGGGCCCGGCCGGCGCGTGCCGGTCGGGCCCTCCCGTGGAGCCGAGGGACCCCTGCGTGCAGGGCGGGTCAGTGGTTGGAGTAGCTGAAGTCGCCCATGGTCCAGGCGGTGACGTCCGCGATCGAGACGCGGTACATCCCGCCCGTCTCCGGGATCCCCACGGTGCCCTGGAGGATGCGGGCCACGTGGAAGTGCAGATGGGTGGGTGGCCCCTCCCGGGGTGTCGTGGCGGTGAAGATGGCGGCGAACCCGCCCAGGTGGGCGGAGTCCGTCAGGACCTCCGACACCCGCTGCCTCCACACGGCTTCGGGCGCCAGGCGACCGGTGATGACGGCACCACCGGTGACCACGGTCAGGGACATCTGATTGCTCTGCCCGGACTCCACCAGGGTGGCCACGTCCACGAGCAGTTCGTCAGGCTTCGACATGGAAGCCCATTTTATGCGCCGGTCGTGCTGTCGGCGTGTGCCGGCCGGATTCACCCGGTACCGCCGTACGGGTCAGGGGTGGGCGCGCACGGAACGCCCGACCGGCGCGACGGGGACGGGCCTCCCCGTGCCGCTGACCTGCGGCGACGACCGGACTCCACATTCTGAACCGAGCAGAAAAAGCTACCTCGCCCCAGCAGGCGCAAAAATCTGTCCCGGCCGGAGTAGACATTGGGTGGTGGCGTGACTATGGTTTCTCTCGTAGCCCAGAGGAACAGAACGGTCCGGCAGAGACGAACTGCCGGGAGCAGCAAGGAAGTTGAAGTACGCATCACGGTGCGGTGGTGGAGTTCCGAAGCCAGGGTTGTTGCAGGACGGCGACGGGGCTGACGACCGCACCGGGGGGCCCGCAGTGATCAGGGGCCGCCGTGAGCAGTACCCGGCAGAGACGCAGTGAGCAGCGTCCCGGTGAAGGCGTCGGCTGCGGACGCGCGCATCGGGAGGTTCGGCGCCGGCACACGGAGCCGGAGCAGTCGCAGTGCAGCACGGAAACAGTTGATCACCGAGGGAAGAACGGAGGGGCCGAGCACCATCTGGATCGCCCGGGCGGATGTCCGAGCCCGGGTACCGCAGGACATCGACAGTGAGGTGGTCTCCGGTCAAGCAACCGCGATCCCCGCGTTCCCGACAGCATCCCGGTCGGGTCGGCGGACACAGAAGGCCGGCGCAGGACCAGGGCCGGCAGATGGTGTAGTAGTTCCTTCGGGGCCCTGGTGCCATTGGCACCAGGGCCCCTCCACGCGTTCCATGGAAGAGGTTCAGTGACAGCAGACGCCTCGTTCGGCCGTCTCGACGACGACGATTACCCCGCCTACACCATGGGCCGGGCCGCAGACATGCTCGGCACCACCCAGGGCTTCCTCCGCGCCATCGGGGAGGCCCGGCTGATCACCCCGCTCCGCTCGGAGGGCGGCCACCGCCGCTACTCCCGCTACCAGCTGCGCATCGCGGCGCGCGCCCGCGAACTCGTCGACCAGGGCACCCCCATCGAGGCGGCCTGCCGGATCGTCATCCTTGAGGACCAGCTCGAAGAGGCGCAACGCATCAACGCCGAATACCGCCGCGCCGCCGCATCGTCCGACCCGTCCGACCCGTCCACCTCGGCCCCGGCCTCGGCCCCGGCCTGAGGTGAGCACTGACTTCCTCCGACCCGAACCCGAACTCGCACCCGAACTCGGCCGGCGCCGCTCCTGCTTGGCGTCCGAAGGCCGGGGCGCGAGGAGGGACGGCCATGCTCCGAGTGGTTCAGGGGCGGGTGAAGCGGGTGCCCGAGGGGGATTCCGGGAGCCGGCCCGGGGGGAGTTTGCGGCCGTGGGCGACGAGGAGGAGGTCCTGAGCGGTGCCGTGGAGAGGGGCGCCGGCGCCGAAGGACCAGTCGAGGTCCGTGGCGCGCAGCTCGATGCCGTCGAGGCCGGGGCGGAAGAACTTGAGCGTTCGGGCGTCGACGCGGTCGAGCAGGACGCGCAGGCGGTCCTCGGGCACCCGGCGGTCGAGGCCGAGCGCGACCGTGATGTCCAGGCCGTGCACGACGTCGTGGGCCAGCGCCATCGGCGGGCCGCCGACCGGTGGGGTCCACGGATGGTCCGCGTTGTCCCGCTGGAACGCGGCGAGTTGGCGGGGCGGGTACGCGGCGGCGTCCCGGCGTGCGCACGCGTCGGTCATCCGGTGGAGGCGTCCGCCCGCCCTGACGAGTTCCCGCGCCGTCTTCACGAGGGAGTACCGGAACCCCGTCGTCATGTGGGCCGCGACCTCACGCACCCGCCATCCCGCACACAGGCTCGGAGCGTTCCAGCTCTCGGCCGGTAGATCGTCCAACAGGTCTGCCGGCTCCCGGCGTTCGGCTGCGATGACCGCTGCGAGTTCCGTGGTGTCCGCCATGCGTCCAGGGTGACCGCGGGGGCGGTCGGAAGTCCAAGAGCCTCTTGTGCTGGTTCCTAGAATCCTCGGTTATGGAGCTTCGGCAGTTGCTGTACTTCGTCACGGTGGTGGAGGAGGCCGGCTTCACGCGGGCCGCCGCCCGACTGCACCTGGCCCAGCCGGGGATCAGCGCGCAGATCCGGCAACTGGAACGGGAGCTCGGACAGCCGCTGCTGGACCGCTCGGGCCGGTCGGTGACGCCGACGGAGGTGGGCCGGGCCCTGCTGCCGTACGCGCGGGCCGCGCTCGCCGCCGTCGAGGGTGCCCGCCAGGTGGCGGACGCGTTCGGTGGACTGCTGCGCGGACGGGTCACCATCGGGGTGCTCTCCGGGGCCGCCGTCCACGAGTTCGACCTGGCCGCCGTCCTGGCCTCGTTCCACGAACGGCACCCGCACATCGAGGTCGCGGTGACGGAGGACTCGTCGGAGCGGATGCTGGACGCGCTGCGGGAAGGTCTGCTGGACCTCGCGCTGATCGGACTCGCGGACGAGGACCCGCCGGCCGGGATCCGTCTCCAGGTCCTGATCGACGAGCCGTTGGTCGCCGCCGTCGCTCCCGACGACCCCCTCGTCGCCCAAGCCGACAGCGACGGCCGGGGCGTTCCGCTGGAGGCGCTGCGCGACCGGCCGGTGATCGGCCTGCCGCGCGGCACCGGCAGCCGCGGCGTGCTGGAACGCGCCTGCGCGCGGGCGGGGTTCCGGCCGCGCGTGGTGTTCGAGGCGGCCGATTGGCGGTTCCTGGGACAGTTGGCCGCCCGGGGCCTCGGGGTGGCCGTCGTACCGGGGGTTCCGGCGGACCTGGCGGAAGCCCTGGGCCTGCGGATCCTGGCCTTCGCCGAGCCGCAGCCGCGCGCCCGGGTCGCCCTCGCCTGGCGGGCCGCCGGACCGACCGGCCCGGCCGCCGGAGCGCTGCTGGAGCGCCTGCGGACCGAGCTCGCCGCCGATGCGGACACGGATACGGATACGGATACGGGTGCCGACCCGGCCGCGGGTGCCGACCCGGATGCCGCCGGAGCGCCCGCTCCGTCCGGCCGACCGGGGCCCGACCGGTTGTGGAATAGTTGATTGCCCCATATTCGGGCGATTCGGCCCCTTCGGTCGTGGCTTCGAGAAAGCCCTGGAGAGGGCCCGGTCGGGGCGCCGGACCGCCGTTCACGAGGGCTGTGATGCCGGCATGAGGAACCCCCGGTCCCCAGGCGCCCCATACCGCCGACTTCGTCGTACGGCCGGGGTCGCCCCCTGTGCGGCCCTGCTGATCGTGGGCTGCGCCCTGCCGGCCGGGGCGGGCGCCGCGTCCGCCGCCGGCCCGGCGGCGACGGCGAGCGCGACGGAGGCCGCCACCCCGCGCCCGCCGGCCCTGGAACCCGTCGATCCGGCCGCCCTGCGGTCCGCGGTGGAGGCGGCGGCGAAGAAGTTGATGGTGCCGGGTGCGGTCGTGCTGCTCCGCACCCCGCAGGGCACCGTCCGGACGGCCGTCGGCACGACCGAGCTCGGGGCCTCCGACCGTCCCACGACGGCCGACCACTTCCGGATCGCCTCCAACACCAAGACCATGACCGCCGCCCTGATCATGCTGCTGGCGCAGGACGGGAAGCTGAAGCTCGACGATCCGGTGTCCGCGTACGTCCCCGGCGTGCCGAACGGCGAGCACATCACCCTCGCCGACCTGCTGAGGATGCGCAGCGGGCTCCACAACCACACCGACGCGCCCGAGCTCGCGGCGCGGATGGACTCCGACCCGGGCAGGGCCGTGACACCGCGCGAGATGCTCGACATCGCGTTCCGGCACGGCCCGAACTTCGCACCCGACGCGTCCTACGAGTACAGCAACACCAACTACGTCCTGCTGGGCCTCGTCGCCGAGAAGGCGGGCGGTGGACCGTTGGCCCGGCAGCTCCACGACCGGCTGTACGCGCCGCTCGGGCTGGCGGGCACCTCGCTGCCCGCCGCCGACGACACCACCCTGCCCAGCCCGTACGCGCACGGCTACATGTACGGCGGATCGGCGTACGCGCTGGTGGACGAGCCCTACCCCGCCGAGCTGACGGCGGCGGCGCGCTCCGGGAGGCTCAAGCCGGTCGACTACACCCACCAGAACCCCTCGTACGCATCCGCGGCCGGCGGCGCCGTCTCCACCGCCGACGACCTGGGCACCTGGATCCGGGCCCTGGTCACGGGCAAGGTCCTCGACCCCGCCGTCCAGAAGCAGTGGCTCGACAGCCCGCGGGCCGAGGACCCGGCCGCGCCGGACGGGCAGAAGTACGGGTACGGAATCTCCTACCAGCGCTTCGCCCCGGGGGCCGCGATGTACTACCACGGCGGCGAACTGCCCGGCTTCAACTCCTTCATCGGCCACGACCCGGCCAACGACGTCACGCTCGTCATCTGGACGAACCTGACCCTGTCGCCCGACGGCAGGACGACGGCCAACGCCCTGCTGCCCACCGTCCTCAACCAGGTCTACGGCCTCTCGCTGCCCACCGTCACCGACTAGGGCCTGTCGTCGAAGTCCCACCGTCGCCCGGAGGCAGACGGGAGTTCGACGACGGGTCCTGGCGGGCCCGCGCGGCCCGCACCGGACGGCGCGGGCGGGCGTGCACCCGATGGGCCCAACCGGAGGTGCGCGGCGCGGGGTGGCACGTGCCCAATGGCAGGAGGCGGCATTCCGCCCCAGCCGTTCCCGGGAGTGCCATGACCCTGCCGTCCGACCCGCCCGCGCCGCCGGACCCGCCGCGACCGCCGGACCCGCCGCGACGGCCCGAGCCCGCCGGGCCGCCCGAGCCCGGCCGACCGCGGCGCGTCGTGCGGAGCGCGTTCTCGGCCGTGATGATCACCCTCGCCTGCCTGCTCGTCCCGCTTTCCCTGATCACCGTCTGGGTGCACGACATCGTGCTGGACACCGACCGCTACGTGTCCACCGTCGCGCCCCTCGCCTCGAACCCGGCGATCGAGGCGGCGGCCGTGCACCGGATCGGCGAGGCGGCGGACGTACGGGTCGACGGGGCCCGCATCACCGCCGACCTGGCGAAGTGGCTGGAGGAACAGGGGCTGCCCCCGAGGGTGGGAACAGCCGTCAAGGCGCTCGGGCCCTCCCTCGACTCCGCCGCCGACGAGGCCGTGTCGAAGGTCGCGACCCGCTTCGTCGAGAGCGACCGGTTCGAGTCGCTCTGGACGAATGCCAACCGTCTCGCCCACGGGGCCGTGGTGCGCGCGCTCACCGGCCACGGCCGCGGCGCGATCGAGGTCGACGGCGGCACCGTCACCCTCGACCTGGGCACCGCCGTGGAGACCGTCAAGAAGGAACTCGTCGACGCCGGGCTCTCCCCGGCCGCGAAGATCCCGGACGTCAACAAGCAGATGGTCCTCCTCCACTCCGACGAGCTGAAGAAGATCAGGGGCGCGGTCCGCCTCCTCGACGTCGTCGGCAACTGGCTGCCCCTGCTGACCGTGGCCCTCGCGGCGGCCGGCGTGCTGCTCGCCCGGCGCCGCCGCCGGGCCCTGGTGACCACCGCCCTCTGTGCCGCCGCCGCCTGCCTCCTGGTCGGCATCGCGCTGGTCGTCGTACGCCACCACTACCTCGACCACCTGCCCGCGCAGGTGGAGTCCCCGGCGGCCGCGGCGGCGGTATTCGACACGCTCGTGCGGTTCCTGCGGGTCGCCCTGCGGACCGCCATCGTGCTCGGGGTCGTCGTCGCGCTCGGCGCGTACCTGACGGGGCCCGGCCGGTTGCCGCGCGGCGTGCGCGGCCGGGCGGAACGCACCGCCGACTCCACCGCACGGTGGGGCGCCGCACACGGGGTGCACGGCGGGCGCGCCGGTACCTGGATCGAGGCGAACCGGCGCTGGGTGACCGCGGTGGTGGTGGCCGTCATCGCCGTCGTGTTCGCCCTGTGGAACCACCCGACGGTGCTCACGGTGCTGCTGCTGGTGCTGGTCCTGCTCGCGGTCCTCGCCGTGCTCGCCCTGCTGGCCGCCGCCGGCCGGGCCGCCGGGGGCGACCCGCGCGGGCCCGGGGACGGGGGTGCGGCCCGTGCCGGCCCCTGACCGGCGTGGGCACGGGTCCCTGTTCCAGCGGCCGACGCGGGCGGTCCGCCGGGACCTGTCGCAGCTGATCTGCGCGGTCGTCGGACTGCTGCTGGGGCTGGTGACCCCGATGATGTCGGCGGGGCCCCGGGTCGACGCCGGACGCGCGGCGAACCTGCTGTTCACGATCGGGTTCGGCGTGATCGGCCTGGTCAGCATCATCTACTCGATGCTGTTCCTGGTCGTGCAGTTCTCGGCCGGCGCCTTCACCCCGCGCCTGGCGCTGTTCCGGGACGAGCCGATCGTCTGGCGCGCCTTCGCCTTCACCGTCGGCGTGTTCGTCTTCTGCGTCGCCTCGGGGCTGTCCATCGGCGTCGGCCACAGCGTCTCGGCCCTCGTCCCCGGCCTGGCCATGCTGGCCGCGTTGATCGCGATCGGTCTCATGCGGTCACTGCAGACGAAGGCGTTCGACTCGATCCAGCTCGGCCATTCGCTGACCGCCATCTGCGACCGCGCCCACCGCCTGTTCGACGACCTGTACGACCGTCCGTACGACCCGGGCCGGGAGGCGCTTCCCCCGCCGGGGGACGGCGCCGGGGGCACCCTGGTCCGCTGGTCGGGGCCGGCGGCCGTGGTCCGGCGGATCGACGTGCGCGCGCTGGTCGCCCTCGCGGAGGAACACGACTGCGCGATCGCGTTCCGTGTCACCCCCGGCTCGCCCGTGTGGCGCGGCACGGTGCTCGCCGAGGTGTCGGGCGGCGGCGGCCCGCCCCCGACGGCGCTCACGGCCGCCGTGACCACCGGGTCCGAGCGCACCTTCGACCAGGATCCCGACCTGCCGTTCCGGCTCCTCGCCGACATCGCACTGCGGGCGCTGTCCCCGGCCGTCAACGACCCGGCGACGGCGGTCGAGAGCATGGACCGCACGGAGGACCTGCTGACCCGTCTGGCCGACCGCGACCTCGGTATCGGACGGTTCCCCGACAGGTCGGGCCGGCTGCGGGTGACGATCCCGGTCCCCGACTGGGAGCAGTACGTCGCCACCGCGGTCGACGAGCTCTCCTTCGCCGCCGAGGGCTCCCCGATGGCCCTGCGCAGGCTCCGCGACCTGCTGGCCCGGCTGGAGGACCGCTGCCCCGACGGGCGGCGCGCGGTCGTACGGGAGCGCCTGCGCCGGGTCGACCGTACGGGTGTCGCGGCGCATCCGCTGGTGTGGGCCGCCCTCGCGGCTCCGTAGCGGGGCCCTCGGGTCGCGCGGAGCGCGCCGGCGCCTTCTCCTGAAGCCATGGAACCCGAGGCTTCCGCGCCACCGGACCAAGAGGTCCCGACGACCCGACAGATGCGCCGCATGCTCGTGGCGCCCCTGTCCCGCTCGGTGGCCTCGGCCGGGCTGCTGACCTGGCTGTTCTACGTGGCGCCGCTGGACCGCGAGGCCGGGGTGACGACCGTGCTGATGCTCCTCGTGGGTCTCGGCCTGTTCGGGGCGCTCGTCATCTGGCAGGTCTACGCCATCACCCACGCGGAGCACCCCGGGCTACGGGCCGTGGAGGCGCTGGCGACCGCGGTCCCGCTGTTCCTGCTTCTCTTCTCCGTGACGTACTTCCTGCTGTGCGAGAACGACCCGTCGATGTTCTCGGAGCCGCTGGACCGCACCGACGCCCTGTACTTCACGGTCACGGTGTTCGCGACGGTGGGCTTCGGGGACATCGTGCCCGTCTCCCAGGCCGGGCGCGCGCTGACCACGGTGCAGATGATCGCCGACCTGGTCGTGGTCGGTGTGATCGCGAAGGTGCTGTTCGGCGCGGTCAAGATCGGGATGCGGCGCCGGGCGGGGGGCGGGGCGACGGACCCCGACGACGGTTCCGGCGGCGCGGGACCCCACCCGGGTGGACCATCGAGGAAGCGGGAAAGGAAGTGATCCATGGCGGAGCCGCGCACTCCTTCCGAAGCCGTGCCGGGGGGCGGACAACCACTGGAGGCCGATGTCCTGCGGCACATCCTCCGCAGCCCCGGCTACCTGAAGACGCTCGTCCTGTGCGCCCTCATCGGCATCCCGGTGTCCCTGGCCGCGTTCTGGTTCCTGGTGGCCCTGCACGAGCTGGAGCACGTCCTGTGGGCCGACCTCCCGTCGGCCGTGGGCCTCACGGACCCGCCCTGGTGGTGGCCGTTCCCGCTGCTGCTCTTCGCCGGGATCATCGTCGGCCTGATCGCGAAGCACCTGCCCGGCGCGGGCGGCGACGTCCCCGGGGCCGGTCTCCACACGGGGGTCGCCACGTCGGCGGCGCTGCCCGGGATCCTGCTCGCGGCCGCGGCCTGCCTGCCGTTCGGGGCGGTCCTGGGTCCGGAGGCGCCGCTGATCGCCCTGGGCGGCGGTCTGGCGCTGCTGTTCCGGGACCTGTCGAGGGCGCCGGCGACCCCGCGCGGCCTGGCGCTGCTGGGCGCGGCCGGTTCCGCCGCGGCCATCGCCGCGATCTTCGGCAACCCGCTCGTCGCCGCGGTCCTGCTGATCGAGGTGGCGGGCGTGGGCGGGCCCCAGTTGTTCGCCGTGATGCTGCCCGCCCTGCTGTCCAGCGGCATCGGCTCCCTGGTGTTCACGGGCCTGGGGCGCTGGACGGGGCTGGGCACCGGTGACCTGTCCCTGAAGTTGTACGCGCCGTTCCCCCGGCTGGACGCGCCGGACGTGTTCTGGGCGGTGGCCATCGGAGCGGTCTTCGCCGTCGCCCTGCACCCCGTGTCGGTCGGGGCCCGGGCGGTGGCCGGGTACGTCACGCGGCGCCCCTTGGTACGGACCGTGCTGTGCGCCCTCGGCGCGGCGGCCTGCGCCGCGCTCTACGCCCTGGTCACCGGCCGGTCGCCGGCCGAGGCCGCGTTGTCCGGGCAGGCGGCCCTCGCCTCGCTGGCCGCGGATCCGTACGCCTGGGGGGTCGGCGCGCTGCTCGCCCTCCTGCTGTTCAAGGGCATCGCCTACGCGTTGTGCCTGGGCAGCCTGCGGGGCGGCCCCGTCTTCCCCGGACTGTTCCTCGGCGCCGCGGCCGGTGTGCTCCTCGCGCCCCTGCCGGGCCTGGGGATCGCCCCCGCGATGGCGGCGGGCATGGCGGCGGCCACGGCCACCATGCTGCGGCTGCCGGTGAGCAGCGTGATCCTCGTCGTCCTGCTGCTCGGCAGCTCCGCGATGATGCCGGTGGTGATCATGGCGGCCGTGGTCGCCTTCGTCGTCACGGAGCTGCTGCCCGCGGGACGTCCGGCGGAGGTGCCGGCGGCGGACGGCGGGACGTGAGGGTAGAGCGGCTCCGTGCGAAGGCCCCGCCCGGCTGCCGGGCGGGGCCTTCACGCGGGACGGTGGGACGGCCTCGTCAGCACTTGAGGCCGGTGGAGGCGGCCGTCGTGGCCTCGTCGAGGGTCTGGATCTTCGGCTGGAGCTGGGTCAGGGCGTCCTTGCCGGTGGTGTCGCCCGGCAGGCCCTCGTACGCCTTCTTGAGGTCTTCGGCGGCGGCCTGCACCGCGTTGCGCTCCGCCTCCTTGAGGGCGGAGGTGTTCTCCTTCACGCCCTCCCAGTCCTTCTGGACGGCGTCGTAGGCGTCCTTGACCTGGTCCTTCGTCGCGTTCGCGGGGCTCAGGGCCTTCAGCTTGGCGTTGTCGGCCTTCAGCGCGGCCAGGTCGGTGCAGAGGTCGGCTGCGGCCTGCGTGGCCTTGCTCGCCTCGTCGGAGGGCGAATTGTCGCTGTCGTCCGAGCACGCGCTCAGACCGAACACCACGCTGACGCACAGCGTGGCGATCACCGGGAAACGCTTCATGGAGGGGCCTTCCTCGACCAGGGGACCAGACAGGGCGGACGCACGAGATTTATCAGTACATATGCCTTAATCCGTATCGATCGACACGTGACGCACCCGGACACCCTCCGTTCGGAGTCGCCGCGCCGCGGGGGTGCGGCAGACCTCGGCACCCGCACCCGCCACACCCCCGCCGCCGGGGCGCACCGCACGGCGCACGAACCCTCCCCCGAAGGGGATCCGATATCTGTCACCGCGAAGTGAGAATTAACCACAAGGCCCGGTAAACATTTCTCACACATACGGTGGGCCCGAATTATTCATCCCACGGAACGACCCCCACCGTGCTACTGTCGATACCAGTTGCAGTTGTGGTTCCCAAAACTCCAAGTGCCTCCACCGGATTCTTTCGGGTGGAAGCACTTCTGTATTTCCGGTGCATTTTCCGGACGGGGCAATCATCGCGGCGACGCGGAGTCGGCACAGTGCGGACTCCGGGATTTGCCCCCGAAGGAGATTCAAAATGGCATCTGGCACCGTGAAGTGGTTCAACGCTGAAAAGGGCTTCGGCTTCATCGAGCAGGACGGTGGCGGCCCCGACGTGTTCGCCCACTACTCGAACATCGCCGCCCAGGGCTTCCGTGAGCTCCAGGAAGGCCAGAAGGTCAACTTCGACATCGCGCAGGGCCAGAAGGGCCCGACGGCCGAGAACATCGTCTCCGCCTGACGCAAGCGCAGGACGAGCCGGGTCCCGCACCTTGGGGTGCGGGCCCCGGCTCGTCCTTTTTTCCACACGCGGGCAGGGCCCACGGCTCCGGAATGGAATTCCGTAAGAGCCTCCGCGGCCCACCGGCCGCATCGTTCGGCCCACCCCGTTCCGTTTTTTCATCCGGCCCGTTCTCGCTATTCTCCGCGCGGTGCGTTTCGCTGCGGGAATTCCTTGATACGCGCCGCATCAAGGAAGGTTCCCCATGAACCGCACACGTACGAACGAACGATCCTCCCGCAGCCGCTCCGGCGGCGGCTCCTGGTCCTCCTCCACCCGTTCGGCCGCCCCCTCCCGCTCCGGCGGTGGACAGGGACGGTCCGGCGGCTACGGCCGTCCGAGCGGCGGTTACGGCCGTCGGCCCGCCGCCCCGCAGGGGGAGTTCGCACTGCCCGAGACGATCACCCCGGCGCTGCCCGCCGTCGAGGCGTTCGCCGACCTCGGCATGCCGGGGCCGATCCTCGCGGCCCTCGTGGCCGGGGGCGTGACCGTTCCGTTCCCGATCCAGGCCGCGACCCTGCCGAACACCCTCGCGGGCCGTGACGCCCTCGGCCGTGGACGGACCGGTTCCGGCAAGACCCTCGCCTTCGGCCTCGCGCTGCTCTCCCGCACCGCCGGTCGGCGCGCCGAGCCCCGCCAGCCGCTCGCGCTGGTCCTCGTACCGACCCGCGAGCTCGCGCAGCAGGTCACCGACGCGCTCACCCCGTACGCCCGCGCCGTCCGGCTGCGGCTGGCCACCGTCGTCGGCGGCATGTCCATCGGCCGGCAGGCCTCCGCGCTGCGCGGCGGCGCCGAGGTCGTCGTCGCGACGCCGGGACGCCTCAAGGACCTCATCGACCGCGGTGACTGCCGGCTCGACCAGGTGGACATCACCGTCCTGGACGAGGCCGACCAGATGGCCGACATGGGCTTCATGCCGCAGGTCACCGCTCTGCTCGACCAGGTCCGCCCCGGCGGCCAGCGGATGCTGTTCTCCGCGACCCTCGACCGCAACGTCGACCTGCTCGTGCGCCGCTACCTGCACGACCCGGTCGTGCACTCCGTCGACCCGTCCGCGGGCGCCGTCACCACGATGGAGCACCACGTCCTGCACGTCCACGGCACGGACAAGCAGGCCACGACCACCGAGATCGCCGCCCGCGAGGGCCGCGTGATCATGTTCCTGGACACCAAGCACGCGGTGGACCGGCTGACCCAGGACCTGCTCAACAGCGGCGTACGGGCCGCCGCGCTGCACGGCGGGAAGTCCCAGCCGCAGCGCACCCGCACCCTCGCCCAGTTCAAGACCGGGCACGTCACCGTGCTGGTCGCCACGAACGTCGCCGCGCGCGGCATCCACGTCGACAACCTCGACCTGGTCGTCAACGTGGATCCGCCCACCGACCACAAGGACTACCTGCACCGCGGCGGCCGCACCGCCCGCGCCGGTGAGTCCGGCAGCGTCGTCACCCTCGTCACGCCGCAGCAGCGGCGCGCCATGACCCGCCTGATGTCCGACGCCGGCATCAGCCCCACGGTCACCCAGGTCCGCTCCGGCGAGGCCGAACTGCAGCGCATCACGGGCGCCCGCACCCCCTCGGGCGTGCCGGTCGTCATCACCGCGCCGCCGGCCGAGCGCACCTCGCGCAGCGCCACCTCCCGCGGCGGACGTGGCCGCCCCTCGCAGGCCCGGCGTCGCCCGGCCCGCACGCGGTCCGTGCTCGACACCGCCGCGTAAGGTCCGCGACCCGGCCCACGGCACACGGCCGCACCGTGAGGTCCACGGTGTGAGGCCCCGGGCTCCGGGCCCTACGGTGGGGCCAGGGGCCCGCGGCCCCGAGGCCCCCGGTACGGGGCCCGGCACCGGCCGGGGTCCGACCGTCGGGCCGCTCCCTTCCTCCCCTGCTCTTCCCTGTGAGGTCCCATGCGCTGCGTCATCGCCCGCTTCCCCTTCGACCTGACCAAGAACGGCGTGCTGGAAAAGATGAAGGGCGTCAAGCCCGAGCCGGTCACCGGTGACTCCGTGATCATCGGGCGCCGTACGTACCCCGTGAAGCAGGTGGGCGAGGTCGTCACCCGGCAGGACCGCCGCGACTTCAGCGCCGCCGAGGTCGTCCGGGCCATGACCGCCCTCGGCTTCACCTGCCGCACCCTCCCCGTCGAGCCCGCGCCGGCGCCCGCTCCCGCCCTCACCCCGCTCCAGCGGGCCTCGGCGGCACTCGGAACGCCGGTGTCCGCCTGACCCACCGAACCCGCCCGCAGGTGGGGACGCCGGCGTTGCCCCGAGGGTGGGGCGACGACGGAACCTGTGGATGGTGTTGAATTTCCTTCGGGGCCCCGGTGCCGTACGGCGCCGGGGCCCCGACACGTTCCCCGAGGAGGTGCGGATGACGGCGGACAACCCGCTCGGCGACCGACTGGAAGACGACGACTACCCCGCCTACACGATGGGGAGGGCGGCCGAGATGCTGGGCACCACGCCCGGGTTCCTCCGCGCCATCGGTGAGGCCCGGCTGATCACACCGCTGCGCTCAGAGGGCGGCCACCGCCGTTACTCGCGCTACCAGCTGCGGATCGCCGCCCGGGCCCGGGAACTCGTCGACCAGGGCACTCCGGTCGAAGCGGCCTGCCGCATCGTCATCCTGGAGGACCAGCTGGAAGAGGCCCAGCGCATCAACGCCGAGTACCGCCGGGCGGCGGGACGACCGGACGACGACACCGGCTGACACCCCCCGGAGGGGCGACTCCGCTCCCTCCGCGTACCTCCGCATGCCCTCGCGTACCTTCGCGTACCTCCGCATGCCCTCGCGTACCTCCGCATGCCTTCGCGTACCTCCGGATCGTCGACACCGGACGACCGCCCGGCTCCGGGCGGTCGTCCGGCACATCCGCGCCACCTGTCGCGCGGCCCGCCGGTTACCTTCACCCGGACGTCCCGTACGGGGCGACGGGCCCACCGGCCGACCGAGCGACGGATCACCACGGGGATGTGACCGATGAACCAGGACGAACGGGACGACAGGAACAACAGGAACGACGGGGACGGCACGACGGAGCGGGGCGACCGGGGTGACCGGGGTGACCTCCTGGCGCTGCGCTTCGAGGAACACCGCGCCCACCTGCGGGCGGTGGGCTACCGCATGCTGGGATCGCTCGGCGACGCCGAGGACGCCGTACAGGAGACGTGGCTGCGGCTGAGCCGGTCCGACGTCGGCGCCGTCGACAACCTCGGCGGCTGGCTGACCACCGTGACCGGGCGGATCTGCCTGGACCTGCTGCGTTCCCGCACCACCCGGCGCGAGGAGCCACTGGAGGTGGGGGAGACACCGGTGCGGCTGCCCGACCCCGTCGTCAGCGGCCCCCACCGGCTCGACCCCGAGCAGGAGGTGCTCCTCGCCGACTCGGTGGGGATCGCGCTGATGGTCGTCCTGGAGACCCTGTCCCCGGCCGAGCGGCTCGCGTTCGTCCTGCACGACATGTTCGCGGTGACCTTCGAGGAGATCGCGCCGATCCTCGGCCGGACCCCCGCGACGACCCGCCAACTCGCCAGCCGGGCCCGGCGCCGCGTCCAGGGCGTGGCGCCCGCCCCGGACGGCGACCCGACCCGGCGCCGGAAGGTCGTGGACGCCTTCCTCGCCGCCTCGCGCGGCGGGGACTTCGAGGCCCTGGTCTCCCTCCTCGACCCGGAGGTCGTGGCCCGCTCCGACGGCGGATCCGTGCTGCCCGGCCTGCTGCGGCGGGGCGCGGCCGACGTGGCGTCGCAGGCGATCACCTTCGCCCGGTTCGCCGAGTCCGCCCACCCGGCGCTGGTCAACGGCACGCCCGGGGTGGTGTCGATGGCGGACGGCAAGCCGATGGCGGTCATGGCGTTCACCATCCGGGACGGCCGGATCACCGCGCTGGACATCCTCACCGACCCCGAGCGGCTCGCGCTGATCGACCTGAGCGCGGTCCTCGCCGGCTGACCCGGGGGGCCCGGCGGGGGCGGGCCGTCGGAATCGGGCCGTCGGAATCGGGCGGTCGGAATCGGGCGGTCGGCGGAACGGGTGCCCCCGCCCGGCACCGAGCGGCTCCGGCTCACACCGCCGGGGCCGCCGCGGCCGGGGCGTCGACGGACGCGGCGGGGGCCGGCGGGGGCGTGAGCAGCGGGGGGTTGAGCCGGGCGAAGCCCTCCTGGCGCTCGTACGGGAAGTACGGGTACGGCGCCGGGCGGTGGCTCGCGGCGTCCAGACGGGCCGTCTGCTCGGGGGACAGCGACCAGCCGACCGCGCCGATGTTCTGCCGGAGCTGCTCCTCGTTGCGCGCACCGATGATCACCGATGAGACGGTGGGGCGTTGCAGCAGCCAGTTGATGGCCACCTGCGGAATGGTCCGGCCGGTCTCCCGGGCCACGTCGTCGAGGGCGTCGACGACGTCGTGGAGCTGTTCGTCGTCGACCGGCGGGCCGTAGTCGGCGGTGTCGTGCAGTCGGCTGCCGGGCGGCAGCGGACGGCCCCGGCGGATCCTGCCGGTCAGCCGGCCCCAGCCCAGCGGGCTCCACACGAGGGCGCCCACGCCCTGATCACGACCCAGGGGCATGAGTTCCCACTCGTAGTCGCGGCCGACGAGGGAGTAGTAGACCTGGTGCGCCACGTAGCGGGGGAAACCGTTGCGTTCGGAGGCGGACAGGGACTTCATCAGCTGCCAGCCCGCGAAGTTGGACACGCCCACATACCGGATCTTGCCGGCGCGGACGAGCTGGTCGAGGGCGGAGAGCACCTCCTCGACGGGGGTGGCGGCGTCGAAGGCGTGCAGTTGGAAGAGGTCGAGGTAGTCGGTGCCGAGGCGACGCAGGGCCTCCTCGGTCGCCTTGATCAGGCGGGAGCGGGAGGTGCCGGCGTCCATGGGGCCGTCGCCCGTCGGCAGACCGGCCTTGGTCGACAGGATCACCTGGTCGCGGCGGCCCCGGACCGCTCGCCCCAGGACCTCCTCGGAGGCGCCCTCGGAGTACACGTCGGCGGTGTCGAACAGGTTGATGCCCGCTTCCAGGCAGATGTCCACCAACCGGCGCGCCTCCTGGGCGTCGGTGGTGCCCCAGGCCCCGAAGAGCGGCCCCCGGCCGCCGAAGGTGCCGGCGCCGAAGCTGAGGGCGGGGACCTTGAGGCCGGACGTGCCGAGCTGCCTGTACTCCATGACGTTTCCCTCCAGAAAGCGGTAACGGGACCGCAGACCCTTTAAGGTGGTCCCAACGTAACACCACACCGTCACTAATGGAACCGGAGACCCGTTATGGCTTCGAGCGATGCCTCCGAACCGGGGACAGTCCGCCCCGGGGGCAGAACGGCCCGCGTCCGCACCGCCGTTCTGCGGGCAGCCGGGGACACCCTGGCCGAACAGGGCTTCCACGCACTGGACCTGGCCGAGGTCGCCCGTCGCGCGGAGGTCGGGAAGACCACCGTCTACCGGCGCTGGGGAAGCGTCGCCGCGCTCGTCGCGGACCTGCTGACGGACATGGCCGAACAGTCGCTGCCGCGCACCGAGACGGGCTCCCTGATCGACGACCTCACGGCCAACGCGGACCTCGTCCGGCGCACGCTGACCGACCCGCGCCAAGGCGCCCTGTTCAAGGCCGTCATCGCGGCGGCCACGAGCGATCCGAGGACGGCCGAGGCCCTGCACCACTTCTACGAGGTCCGCGTCGCGGAGTGGGCGCCCTGCGTACGGGAGGCCGTCGAGCGGGGCGAACTCCCGCCGGGGACCGATCCCGCCGAGGTGATCCGGGCCGTCTCGGCCCCCCTGTACTACCGGTTCCTGACCACCGACGCCCCCCTGGACGCGACCGCGGCCGGCCGCGCCGCCCGCGCGGCCCTGGCGGCGGCCCGCGCGGGGGCGTACGCCTGAACGGGGACCCGACGGGCGGGAAGCAGGGCCGTCAGGTGCGGTCGACGAAGACGCTCGTCGACTTCACCCGGGCCGTCGCCCGCATGCCGACCGCGAGGCCCAGTTCCTCCACGGCCTCCCGGGTGAGCAGCGACACCACCCGGTGGGGTCCGGCCTGGATCTCCACCTGGGCACCGACCGTGCCCAGCTTGATGCCGGTCACGATCCCCGGGAACGCGTTGCGGGCCGACGTGTGGCGGGCGTCCTCGCCCTCGGCGCCCTCCTGCGCGACCTCGACGCAGAACGCCGCCAGGTCCGGCCCGTCCACGATGCGCCGGTTGCCCTCGCGGCGCGTGGGGAAGCGGCCCGCGTCGGCCCAGCGGCGGGCCGTGTCACTGCTCACGCCGAGCAGCCGGGCTGCCTGGCCGATCGTGTAGGACTCCATGGGCCGCAGCCTAAGGGCTGTCCCGTCGGCGCCGGTCGGCGGTACGACCGGCCCGCCCACACCTGGGTGCGTGCGGGTCAGGCCGCCGTCGCGTGTTCCGGGAGGCCGAGCGCGTGGTCCAGCGTCGCGTCCGATGGGGTACCCGTGATGGTGGTGCCGTCCGGGAG
This sequence comes from Streptomyces sp. NPDC040432, assembly GCF_055595445.1. NCBI lineage: Bacteria > Bacillati > Actinomycetota > Actinomycetes > Kitasatosporales > Streptomycetaceae > Streptomyces > Streptomyces sp. NPDC040432. The sequence goes on from NZ_JBVIVP010000007.1 coordinate 195,285, forward strand.
GCGGATGAGGGGGATACCGGGCAGGTCCTCGCGCCGAACCCGTTCGAGGGCGGCGCGCAGCTCGGCGGCGCCTCCGTCACGGCGGACGACGGAGAACTCGGCGGCGATGCCGCGCAGCACCCCGGGGTCGGCGATGTTCAGGCCGTCGGTGTGGTGGGCCCTGAAGAGCCGCTCGACCACGGCCTCGGCCCGGCCCTGCGCCGCGGCGTCCGCGATCAGCCGGTGCGCCTCGAACGTGTTGGACCACACGGCCCGTTCGTGGTCGAACTCCAGGCCCTCGGCGGCGGCGAGCGCGGTGATGCGGGCGACGGCGGCGTCGGCCCCGTCCCCGAACGCCCGGCGCAACAGGTTCGCCTTGGGTTCGCCCTCGGTGCCCGCCCCGGGGGCCAGTTGGTAGGGGTGGAGGACGAAGTCGACCGTGCCTCCCCCGGCCCGGACACGGGCGGCGGCCCGGCGCAGACGGTCGAAGGCGAAGCAGGACCAGACGCAAGGGATGTCGAGAGTGATTTCGATCTTCACTTGGGGCCTCCACGTACGGTTCCGCTACAGGGGACGGCTGACGGCGCAAACGTAGAAGTGCAGGGGCGTCGCGGTCATCTGTCGGTTGACCGGGATCGAAGGGGGAACCTCCGTGCTGGTGGGGAGGGCCGAGGAACTGGCCGTCGTGGAAGAGCTGCTGACGGGGGCGGGGGCGGGGCGCAGCGGGGTCCTGGTCGTCCGGGGCGAGGCCGGCATCGGCAAGACCGCCCTGCTGGACGCAGCCGTGGCCGCGGCGGGCAACGGGCCACGGGTGCTGAGCGGCACGGGGACGGAGTTCGAGAGCGCGTTGCCGTACTCCGGTCTGCACCTGCTGCTGCGGCCGGTGCTCGGCCGGATCGACGCCCTTCCCGGGGCCCAGGCGGCGGCCCTGCGGACCGCGCTCGGGATGGGTGAGGCCGCGCCGAGCGGCGGGGACCGTTTCCTGGTCGGGCTCGCGGTGCTGACCCTGCTGGCCGAACTCGCCGAGGAACGCACCCTGTTCTGCGTGCTGGACGACGCGCAGTGGCTGGACCTGGCCTCCGCGGAGGCGCTCGTGTTCGCGGCCCGGCGACTGCACGTGGAGCGGATCGCCGTCCTCTTCGGGGTGCGGGATCCGCACACCCCCGGGTTTCGGCCCGACGGCTTCGCGGAGCTGCGGCTGCGCCGCCTCGACCAAGCGGCCGCCGGCGACCTGCTGACCTTGTACGCGGCCGACCTGCACCACCACGAACGGCAGCGCATCCAGCGGGAGGCGGAGGGCAACCCGCTGGCCCTGCTCGAACTCACCACCGCGCGCCGGGAAGGGCACGGGCTGTCGTACGACGGCCCGCGCGGCCGGATCGAGCAGGGCTTCGCCGCGCGGATCGGGGCGCTCCCCGAGGCTTCCGCCACCTTGCTGCTGGTCGCCGCCGCGGCCGACGAGGGCGACGCCGGCACGGTGTTCGAGGCGGCCGGGCTGCTGGGCGCGGGAGTCGGCGACCTGGCGCCCGCCGAGGCCCAGGGTCTGGTCCGGTTGGACGGGGGTCGGCTCGTCTTCCGGCACCCGCTGATCCGCTCCGCGGCCTACCGGTCCGGTCCGGCGGCCCGCCGACTCGCCGCGCACCGGGCCCTGGCCGACGCGGGCGGCGGGCACCGGGCCGCGTGGCACCGGGCCCAGGCGCAGGCCGCGCCCGACGAGGGAGTCGCCGCGGCGCTGGAGCGCAGCGGCGAGCAGGTCCGCGCGCGCGGCGGTCACGCGGCGCTGGCCACGGTGTACGAGCGGGCGGCCGCCCTGAGTCCGGAGCCGGCCGAACGGGCGCGCCGGTTGGGTTCGGCGGCCCGGGCCGCCCTCGACGCCGGGCAGTTGGACCGGGCGGGGGAGCTCGCGGAGGCGGCCCGCCGCGAGCAGGGCGGCGACGCGAGGGCCCGCGCCCGGGTGGCGGAGATCGCCGCGGAGGTGGCCAACGAGCAGGGAGACCTGTCGCGGGCGCACGTCCTGCTGCTGGACGCGGCCCTGCCCATCGCGGCGACCGAGCCGCGGGACGCCGGGCGGATGCTCTTCCTGGCGGTGGGCAGCGCGTGGGTGGCCGGTGATCCGGTGGCGGCGGCCGGTGCGGCGGCCGCGGCGGCGGAACTGGAACTGCCGGGCGGTTCCACGATCCAGGCCCTGGCCCGGGTGTCCTCGTCCGACGCGGGAGTCCGGACGGCCGCGCTGCGCGCCCTGCGGGAGGCGGCGTCCGGTCGGTCGGGGGATCTGCGCGAGGGCTTGAGGGCGGCCTGCTGGAGCGGCCTGCTGGGCGATCACCGGACCGCGTACGAGCGGGCCGGGGCCGTGGAGCGGGAGTGCCGGGCGCAGGGGGCGGTGGGGCTGTTGCCCCGGGCCCTGCTGGAGGTGGCACAGGCCCAGTTGCGGCTCGGGCTGCACCGGGACGCGTTGGCCGGGGGGACGGAGGGGCTGCGGATCGCCTCGGACACCGGCCAGACCCGGACCCGTGCCCAGCTGGCGGCGGCGTTGGCCCAACTGGCCGCGGCGCGGGGGGACGAGACCTGGTTCCAGGAGCTCGGGGTCCTCGCGGACGCTGTGGACCTGCCCGACGTACGGCATTTGAGGACCTCGGCCGCCATCCTGCTGGACCTGGGGCTGGGCCGCTTCGAGGCGGCGGCGGACCGGGCTGCCGCGGCTCCCGCCGGCTCGGCGTGCACCTGTTGCGGTCGGGACGCCGACGAGGTCGAGGCGGCCTTGCGGGCGGGCCGGCCCGCACAGGCGCGGGCGGCGTTCACCAGGCTGGCCGAGCTGGCCGGGCACTTGGACGGGCCCGGGGTACACGCCGTGCGGGCCCGGTGCGAGGGGCTGCTGGCAGGCGGTGCGGGCGGTTCGCCGGCCCCGGGCGGTACCCCGGGGCCCGACCCGGAGGAGCGTTTCCGGCGGGCCCTGGAGCTGCACTCCGTTCGGGACACCGACCGGTTCGAGGAGGCGCGTACGGGGTTGCTGTACGGGGAGTGGCTGCGTCGGAACCGCCGGCCGGTGGACTCCCGGGGGCCGTTGCGGACCGCCCGGGAGGCCTTCGACCGGCTCGGGGCGCGCCCGTGGGCGGACCGGGCCGCGGCGGAGCTGCGGGCGTCGGGCGAGAGCCGGACCGGACCGGGGGCGGAGTCCCCGACGGACCGCCTGACGCCGCAGGAGTTGCAGGTGGCCCGGCTGGCGGCGGCGGGCCTGACCAACCGTGACATCGGTTCGCAGCTCTTCCTCAGTCCCAGGACGGTCGGTTACCACCTCTACAACGCCTATCCGAAGCTGGGCGTGAGCTCCCGCGTGGAACTGGCCCGGCTGGACCTCGCGACGTAGCGGCGTGGCCGCGCCGCGTCCGCGCCCGGTCATCGTTCGTTTCACGTGAAACGGGCGATGACCGGGTGGCGCCGGTCGGGTTCCAGGTATCCCACCCCAGTCGTTCGACAGAGGCTCCGGTCGCACCGTCGACCCTAGGTTCGGGGCGAGGGAGCACGGGCGGCGCACCGCCCCTCCCGATCCGGCCGCCGCGGCCGGACCCGCCGGACCGACGAGGAGGCCCACCATGAGCACGTCCCTGGCCGCCATCGGGGCACCCGCCCCCTCCCGACCGAACCCGACACCCATGGCGACGGCGATGGTCGTGATCATCGGCTCGTTCATGATCGTCCTCGACACCACGATCCTCGGTGTCGCCCTGGGCGGGCTGTCCCGGCACTTCCAGGCCCCGCTCGCCACCATCCAGTGGACGGCGACGGGTTACACGCTGGCCCTCGCGGCCGTCATCCCGGTCACGGCCTGGGCCTCGGGCCGGTTCGGCACCAAGCGGCTCTACATGCTCTCCATCGCCGTGTTCGGCCTGGGTTCGGCACTGGCCGGTCTCGCCTGGAGCATCGAGACGCTGATCGCGTTCCGGATCCTCCAGGGGCTGGGCGGTGGCATGGTGGTGCCGCTCGGGATGGCCATGGTGTTGAACGCCTCCGCCCCGGAGCACAAGGGCCGGATGATGGGGCTGTTGGGCCTTCCCGTCCTGGTGGCCCCTCTGATCGGACCGGTGTTGGGCGGCTGGCTGGTCGACGCGGCCTCGTGGCGCTGGATCTTCTTCATCAACGTGCCGGTCGGCGTCCTCGCCCTGACCCTGGCCGCTCGGGTCTTCCCCCGGGACACGGCCCGCAGGACCGTTCGCCTCGACGTCGTCGGGCTGCTGCTGCTCTCCCCCGGCCTCTCGGCACTGATCTACGGACTCGCCACCGGCGGTGAGCACGGTGACTTCACCTCGGCGGGAACGCTGCTGCCCAGCGTGGTGGGCGCCGCCCTGGTGCTGGGCTTCGTCGTCCGGACGCTGCGGACGCGGTCCCCGCTGCTGGACCTGCGGCTGCTGAGGGTACGCGCCTTCGCCAGCGGGATCGGCACGCTGGCCCTGTTCGCCGGCGCCTACTTCGGGGCCATGATGCTGGTGCCGATGTACTACCAGCTGGTCCGGGGCGAGAGCGCGACGGTGTCCGGGCTGCTGGGCGTGCCGCAGGTGATCGCCACCGGTGTCGCCCTCCAGGTCACGAGCCGGCTGACCGACCGGATCCCGGCCGGACGGATCGTCCCCGTGGGGATCGTGCTCGCGGTGGTCGGGTACGCGCTGTTCACCCTGCGGCTCGGCGCGGACACCCCGTACTGGCAGCTGGCCGGCGCGCTGGCCCTGGCCGGCGCGGGCGCCGGGATGACCATGATGCCCACCGTGACCGGCGCGACCCGGGGTTTCGCCGCCGAGCAGGTGCCCGCCGCCTCGACCCTGATCAACATCAACTCGCAGATCGCGGGTTCCGCCGGTACCGCCCTGCTGTCGGTGCTGCTGACCACGGCCGCCGCCGGAGCCGGCGGGCTGGTCGCGGCGACCCCAGCATCGGCTCCCGCACTGGCCGCCGCCTTCCAGGACACCTACGTCTGGGTGGTCGCCCTGATGGCCGCCTCCTTGGTGCCGGCCCTGTTCCAGCCCCGCCGCTGATCCGATCCCGCCACCGATCCGACCCCGCCACCGATCCGACCCCGCCACCGGCCCGACCCCGCCACCGGCCCGACCCCGACCGAGCGGCCGAGGGGCATCCACTCCCCGGCCGCGTCGGCACGTCACCGGCCGGGGAGCGGCTGTGCGCCCCGGCGCTTCTGCTGTTCCAGGAAGGTGCGTTGGTCGGCGAGGAGGCCCGGGGGGAAGAGGGCCCGCGGGGCGAACAGGGCCGTCAGGGGAAGCCGCCAGGAGGAACGTTCGACAGGGGTGCGGACCAGGGCGTGGGTGGCGCCGGGGTACCGGTGGACGGTGAGGGTGCCGGGGGCGAGCAGTTCCCGGTACACGGCTTCGGTCTCGGCCCCGTCCACGTTGAGGTCGTCGGCCCCGGAGAGCAGCAGCACCGGCACCGGGGGCATCGCTCGGAGGTCCGCGCTCGCGTCGGCCGTGTGGTTGAGGCCGATGAACGTCCAGCGCTCCGCGCCGAGGTCCGGATCGGCGTCCGGGGACGACCGGTACTCCTCGTACGTCGCCCCGCGCCGCAGCAGCGCCAGGGTCGCCTCCCGTGCGCGCAGGGCGGCCGCGACCCGCTCGGGGCCGGCGCCCTCGGCCCGGAGTCCGGACCGCAGGTGGTACTCGCCCTGCCGGTGCCAATTGACGGCCGTGCCCACCGCGATCACGAAGGCCACGCCCGGGGCGGGGGCCCGCGCCACCACGGCCGGCATGACCCAACCGGCCTGACTGGCTCCCCAGAGGCCGATCCGGTTCCCGTCGATCCCGGGGCGGGTCCGGGCCCAGGCGAGGGTGTCGGTCGTTTCGCGGGCGCGGTCGTCCATGGATCGGGAGAGCCAGTCGGCGGGCTTGTCGAGGGACAGGGAGGCGTACCCGGCACGGGCGAAGGCCTCCCAGTAGGGCCGGTAGAACCCGTCGTGGGTGGCGTCCACCTCGCCGTCCCCGTGTACGAGGACGACGAGCGGGAAGGGGCCCGCGCCGTGGGTGGGGGTGGCCAGGACGCCCTCCAGCAGATGTCCGTCCGCAGGCACGGTGACGCGCTGTTCCCGCAGGTCGTAGCTGTTCTGCCAGAGCACGACGCCCGCGAGCGCGGCGGCCACGAGGACGACGGCGGCCAGGGTGACGATCAATGCCTTGCGCATGTCCGCTCCTTCTCCGGTCGCTTCCGCCACCGGTTCCACGTCCACTGTCGAGCAATATTTCTATCGTTCAAAGAACGATCGTAGCGGCAATGAACGTATTAGGCTTGCCCTCATGACGACCGAGAGCGGACGCGTCGAGGTGCGGCGCGGGGTGCCCGAGGGCGCCGAGGAACGGGTGGCCGAGCTGTACTGGGAGGCCTTCGGACGGAAGCTGGGCGCCGCCCTCGGCCCCGCCCCGGCGGGGCGCCGGTTCATCGCCTCCCACCTGCACCCGGACCGCGCCCTCACCGCCCTGGACGAGGCCGGCCACGTGCTGGGGGTGGCCGGCTACCAGCTCGCCGGCCGCAGCCTCGTCGGCGGCGACGCGGCGGCCATCAGGGCCGCGTACGGGCAGGTCAGGGGCCTGTACCGGGTGTTCCTGCTGGCCCTGCTGGAGCGCACCCCGGCCCGCGGCGAACTCGTCATGGACGGCATCGCCGTGGATCCCGCGGCACGGGGACGCGGGATCGGGGGGCTGCTCCTCGACGGCATCGAGGAGGTGGCGGCCGAACAGGGCTGCCGGCGGATCCGGCTGGACGTGATAGCCGAGAACCCCCGCGCCCGCGCCCTGTACGAGCGGCGCGGCTTCCGGGCCGTCCGGGTACGGCGCACCCCGTGGCTCCAGGAGGTCCTCGGGTTCGGAGCGGTGACGACGATGCACAAGGCGGTGGCGGCCCGATGAACACGACACGCACGGTGGACGAGCCGACCTCCCCGACGGATCCGACGGCCACGGCGGGTCCCGCGACCGCACCCGCCGTCCCCACCCGACTGGTGGTGCACGCCTTGGTCCGCGAGGACGGCACCGTGGACGCCGGCGAGCTGTACGAGGTCGCCGGCGCACTCGGCATGAGCGACCAGCAGGTCCGCCTGTGCGTGAAGCGGCTCACGGCCGAGGGGCGCTTCACGCAGGAGGGCCGGGGCCGGCGGGCCGTCCTGCGCCTCACCGGCACGGCGGACATGGAGGCGGCCGGCTTGCCCCTGGTCCCCGAGGTGACGTTCGTCCGGCACGCCTACCGCCAGGACGCGGGGCTGGAGAAGTGGGACGGCACCTGGCACCTGTTCGCGTTCGCCGTCCCGGAGGCGGCGCGCAGCGCCCGCGACGCGCTGCGGGACACCCTGACCGCCCTCGGCGCGGCCCCCGTCCAGGGCGGTCTGTACGTCACCCCGAACGAGGTCGGCCCGTTCGTACGGGCCCGCGCCGCGGAACTGGGCGTCACCTCCGGGCTGACCTGCCTGACCAGCCGGGACCTCGCCGTGGGCGGGATCGCCGACCCGGTGGACCTCGCGGCCCGGCTGTGGCCGCTGGACCGGATCGCGCGACGGTACGAGACCTTGCGGGCCCTCGCCGAGGGTCCGGGTGAGGGTCTCGCCCACGCGGTGACGCTGGCGGCGGCCTTCGCCGAGGCCATGGGCCCGGACCCGCTGCTGCCGCCCGAGCTGCTGCCGGACCCCTGGCCGGGCGCGGGTGCCCGGGCGGCCGCGGCGGTCGCCTGGTCCCGTCTGCGGTCCGCGGCGGCCCCCGACGGGCCGCGACTCTTCCGGCTCTACGCCGAGGCGGTGGCCGACCCGGTGTGAGCCCGCTCCGCCCCTGGTCAGGCCCCCGTTTCACGTGAAACGACGCCCTGCTTCGAAAAAACGTGCGGGTATGCGGTGATTCATGCGGGTATATCAACCTCGACAGTGACCACGCGCGAGGCGGGCCCGCCTCGCGGCCAAGCCCCTCTGAGGAGCGCAGAGCAATGGACCACACCGACCTCACCGACGTCGCCACCCACGAGGCCCGATCCCTCTCGGTGGCCCTGTTCCGCAGGTTGGCCGCGCTCCATGAGGGGACGGCCGAGTACTCGTACGTCCGCAACACCCTGGTCGAGCTGAACCTGAGCCTGGTCAAGTACGCCGCCCGGCGCTTCCGCGGCCGGAGCGAGCCGATGGAGGACATCATCCAGGTCGGCACGATCGGACTGATCAAGGCCATCAACCGGTTCGACCCCGACCGCGGCGTCGAGTTCACCACCTTCGCGATGCCGACGATCACCGGCGAGATCAAGCGGTTCTTCCGCGACACGAGCTGGGCGGTGAAGGTCCCCCGGCGGCTCCAGGAGCTGCGCATCGACTCCGCGAAGGCGCACGACGCGCTCGAACAGGACCTCGGCCGTGAACCCACGGACGCCGAAATGGCCGAACAGTTGCACGTGACGCCCGAGGAGTTCTCCGAGGGCCAGAAGGCGGCCCGCGCCTACTCCGCCCGCTCGCTGGACGCGCCCGCGCCCGAGGACACCGACCGCGACCCCGTCGCCGAGCGGGCATCGCTCGGCGAGGAGGAGGGCGCGTACGACACCATCGAGTGCCTGGAATCGCTCAAGCCGATGCTCGCCGGCCTGCCCGAGAGGGAGCGGGCGCTGCTGATGCTGCGGTTCGGCCAGGAGCTCACGCAGTCCGAGATCGGTGCCCGACTGGGCCTGTCCCAGATGCACGTCTCACGTCTGTTGAACCGCACCCTGACCCGCCTGCGCACCGGCCTGCTCACGGACGCGTGACCCCGCCCGACCCGCCCACCGGCCGCGGACTCCACCCGGTCGCCACGGGTGCCCTGCGGGCCTCTTCAGCGTCCCTCGGAGCCCGGTTCCGGGGCGGTGACCTCCAGCCAGACCGTCTTGCCGGTCCTGCCGTCCGGCGCGGGCTCCCAGCCCCATCCCTTCGCGAGCCTCGCCAGTAGGACGAGCCCGTGCCCGCCCGGCCGTGACCGGCTCCCCGCAGGTCGGGGGCTCGGCGGTTCCGGGTTGTCGTCGCTGACCTCGACCCGCAGCCGCCCCGGGCTGTGGCGCAGCACCAGCTCCCGCGGCCCTCCCGCGTGCAGGCAGGCGTTCGTCACGGCCTCGGAGACCAGCAGGAGCGCGTCCTCGGTCTCCTCCGCGTACGCCGGCCACATCCAGTCGTCGAGTGCGCGCCGGGTGAAGTCCCGGCACCGGGTCACGACCCCGGTCGTGGCGCCGCCCAGGACGAGCCTCCGCGTCTGCTCCGCCACAGGCTCTCCCGTCTCCGACCTGCCCCTCGGCGCCGCACCTACCCGGCTCCGCCTCGGACAATCCCATGCTTTCCCCCACCTGAACACGTCCGGAACATACGGGGTACCGGCCGACGATCGAAATGGGGACCCGAATGGCGCCCCAAGTCGGGACGAAACGGGCGCCGGGCGGGCCTCGGATCGGCACGGGCGCCGGGCCGACCCGCGCGGTTCCCGGTCGACCCCGGGTCCACATCCTGGACAACTACCCTCAGTACATGAACGCAGAAGCCGACGCTCTCGCCACCGTGAAAGACGCCGACCGGAAGCACGTCTTCCATTCCTGGTCGGCGCAGGAGCTCATCGACCCGCTCGCCGTGGCCGGGGCCGAAGGCTCGTACTTCTGGGACTACCAGGGCAACCGGTACCTCGACTTCTCCAGCGCCCTCGTCTACACGAACATCGGCTATCAGCACCCCAAGGTGGCCGCAGCCATCGCCGAGCAGGCCGGCAAGTTGTGCACCGTCGCCCCCGGGTTCGCCGTGGACGTCCGGTCCGAGGCTGCCCGGCTGATCGCCGAGCGCACCCCGGGCGACCTCGACAAGATCTTCTTCACGAACGCGGGTGCCGAGGCCGTCGAGAACGCCGTGCGGATGGCCCGTCTGCACACCGGCCGCCCCAAGGTGCTGTCCGCGTACCGCTCGTACCACGGCGCCACCTCCACCGCGATCAACCTGACCGGTGACGCCCGCCGTTTCGGCAACGACAGCGCGACCGCCGGCGTCGTGCACTTCTGGGGGCCCTTCCTGTACCGCTCGCCGTTCCACTCGGCGAACGAGACCGAGGAGAGCGAGCGCGCCCTGCGCCACCTGGAGGACACCATCGTCTTCGAGGGCCCGCAGTCCATCGCCGCGATCATCCTGGAGACCGTCGGCGGTGCTCCGGGCGTGCTCGTTCCGCCGCCGGGCTACCTCGCGGGCGTCCGCGCGCTCTGCGACCGCTACGGGATCGTGTTCATCCTGGACGAGATCATGGTCGGCTTCGGCCGGACCGGCACGTGGTTCGCCGCCGACCACTGGGACGTCGTCCCCGACCTGCTCTGCTTCGCCAAGGGCATCACCAGCGGCTACGTGCCCCTCGGCGGTGTCGCCATCTCCGCCGCCATCGCCGAGACCTTCGCCCGCCGGCCCTACCCGGGAGGTCTGACGTACTCGGGACACGTCCTGGCCTGCGCCGCGGCCGTCGCGACGGTCAACACGATGGTGGAGGAGGGCATCGTCGAGCAGTCCGCCCGGACCGGCTCGGAGCTGCTGGGTCCGGGCCTGCGCGCGCTCGCCGAGCGGCACCCGTCGATCGGCGAGGTCCGTGGCGCGGGCACCTTCTGGGCCCTGGAACTCGTCCGCGACCGGGAGACGCGCGAGCCGCTCGTCCCGTACAACGCCTCCGGCGGCGACAACGCGCCGATGGCGGAATTCGGGGCGGCCTGCAAGAAGGGCGGCCTGTGGCCGCTGATCGCCGGCAACCGCATCCACGTCGCACCGCCCTGCAACATCACGGCGCAGGATGTGGCGAAGGGCCTCGCGATCCTCGACGAGGCGCTGAACGTAGCCGACGCCCATATGGCCTGACCTGCGAAATTGTAGGGTCGCCCAATCCGTGGGTGCTGGTGTTCGGATGATCCGTACGGTGGTTGAAGCGTCGTACACATGCTGCAATCCGTGCAGGAACCGCAACGAGCGACACATGCGGGCCCAAGCACCTACGGACCGGGATGCACGTCAGTCCCGGGGCGGCCCCTCGGGGCCGAACGGCGGGGAGCGGGACGTCCTTCAACGGGCGGGCGCTGGACGCCGGGCGTACGGGATCCAGAAAACCGGACTCCGTGTTCCCGAGACCCGAAGGAAGACACATGAGCAAGCACGTCCTGGCCCAGAACCAGTACGGCAAGGCAGAGAACCGCATCGTCAAGGTCACCCGCAAGGGCAGCGACGGTTCCTGGCACGAGATCCGCGACCTCAACGTCTCGGTCGCGCTCCGCGGTGAGTTCCGCGACGTCCACCTGACCGGCGACAACGCCAACTGCCTGCCGACGGACACCACCAAGAACACGGTGTACGCCTTCGGCAAGGAGCACGGCATCGCCTCCCCCGAGGCCTTCGGCATCCTGCTCGCCAAGCACTTCGTCTCCTCGCAGCGTCCCATCCGCGAGGCGCAGATCCGCATCGAGGAGTTCGCCTGGGAGCGGATCCCGGTCCCGACGCGCAAGGAGCAGCACTCCTTCGTCCTCAAGGGCCAGGAAGTGCGCACCGCGCAGATCACCTACAGCGAGACCACCGGTCTCCAGGTGATCTCCGGCCTCAAGGACCTGACGGTCATGAACTCGACGAACTCCGAGTTCCACGGCTACATCAAGGACAAGTACACGACGCTCCAGGAGGCGTACGACCGCATCCTGGCGACGAAGGTCACCGCGCGCTGGGCGCACTCGGCGCTCGCCGCCGACGACCCGGAGTACGACTGGGACCAGTCGTACAAGAAGGTCCGCAAGCACATGCTGGAAGCCTTCGCCGAGACCTACTCGTACTCGCTCCAGCAGACGCTCAACCAGATGGCCGAGCGGGTGCTCGACAACTGCCCGAAGGTCAACGAGGTCCGGCTGAACCTCCCCAACAAGCACCACTTCCTCGTCGACCTGGAGCCCTTCGGCCTCAAGAACGACAACGAGGTCTACTTCGCGGCGGACCGGATGTACGGCCTCATCGAGGGCACCATCCACCGTGACGGGGTGCAGCCGGTGATCGCGACGTCCGACTGGATCGCCGCCTAGGCAGCACGCCGAACGACTGCCGTCGCCACGGCCCGGACCGCGTCGCGGGGTCCGGGCCGTCGTGCGTCCCGGCCGGGCCGCCGGGGGCTTCCGTTTCAGGCGTCCCGGCCGCCGTCGGTCGGGGCGGCGTCCGCGTCCGGTGACCGGCCCACCAGCAGGTTCCAGCGGCCCGCGCGCCCGCTGAGCGTGGTGACCGTCCCCGGCCGCACGTCGAGCCGCCAGAAGGCGGCGGGCGGCAGGTCCAGCGCCGCGACCACGGCCGCCCGCACGACGGCCTGACCGACCACCACGTGGTGCGTGCCGGGAGCCAGGGTTGCCAGATGGGCTCCCGTACGGGACACCAGCGCGATCACCGACTCCCCGCCGCCCGGGGGCGCGTACTCCGGATCCGTGAGCCAGCGCCGGACGGCCTGCGGGTCCTCCGCGGCGACCTCGTCCAGGGTGCGGCCCGCCCAGGCACCCGTGGCGGGTTCCGCCAGGCCCTGGTGACCGGGGCAGGGGTCCCCGTGCCCGAACCGGGCCCGACGGGCGTCGGCGTCGAGCGGCGGGGTGGTCAGGTGCACGCGTACGGACGACATGGGGGGAGCGTAGGGCTCGGGACCGGAGCGTGGGACGGCGTGCGCGCGCCGTGGCGTTCGGGCCGGACGCGCGATACGTTCTCGGACGACATGACGAAGGTACGACGGAAGCACCGGTGAGAATCCGGCACGGTCGCGCCACTGTGAACCCGCACCCGCACCCCGGGCAGGGAAGTCAGACCCGCCGCCTTCGTCGCGAGCACCACTGACCGGGACGCGTGTTCCCCAGGAGGTTCTGCCATGGCCAACTCCGCCGTGCCCACGACGGCTCCCGCCGCCATCACCCCGATTTCCCTCTCCGCACTGGCGCCCTGGGCCGTCTTCGCGGGTGTGCTGACCCTGGTGCTGCTGTACTTCGTCGGCGTCGAGCAGGGCGCCACGGCCCTCTTCGAGGGCGAGACGATCCACGAATGGCTGCACGACGGCCGTCACCTCCTCGGCTTCCCCTGCCACTGATCCCTGCCGACCGCTCGTCCCCACCCGCGCAAGGGAACCCACACGTGAACACCGTCTCCCCCCGTGTCCTGCTCGTCCGGGGCATGCTCGCCGGCCTCGTGGCCGGTGTCGCCGCATTCCTCGTCGCCTACCTCCTCGGTGAGTCCAAGGTGGACGCGGCGATCGCCATCGAAGAGGCCGGCGCCGCCGTCGGTCACGACCACGGCGACGAACCGCCGGTCAGCCGGGCCCTCCAGGCCACGGCGGGCCTGGGCACCGGCGTCCTGCTGTTCGCCGTCGCGCTCGGCGGCATCGCCGCGCTCGTCTTCTGCTTCGCCCTGGGCCGCATCGGACGCTTCGGCCCCCGGGCCACGGCCGCCCTGGTCACCGGCGCCCTCTTCGTCACCGTGACCCTGGTGCCGTTCCTCAAGTACCCCGCCAACCCGCCGGCCGTCGGGGACCCCGACACCGCCGCCCGGCGCACCGCCCTGTACCTCCTGATGATCGCCCTGAGCGCGCTGCTCGCGGCGGGCGCGCTGCTCCTGGGACGGCGCCTGGCCCCCCGCCTCGGCAACTGGAACGCCTCGGTGGTCGGCTCGCTCGCCTTCGTGGCGGCCGTCGCCCTCGCGTACGCCCTCCTGCCCGGGATCAACGAGGTGCCCGACGGCTTCCCGGCCGCGCTGATCTGGGAGTTCAGGCTGGCCTCGCTGGCCATCCAGACCACACTGTGGGCGACGTTCGGCCTGGTCTTCGCTTTTCTGGTCGACCGCGCTATTGCCCCGGCCGCCGCGCCCAAGGAGGCTGTACAGCCGACGAGTTGAACACACCGCACATGACGCCCGTGCCCCAGTGATGCGAGGGGTGCGGTTGGTGTGCGCGCCGAAGTGTTGAGGGTGGGAGCCGGGACATGCATACCGCGATCTGGGAATGGCGGGGCTGGACCGGCGCCACCCCTTTCTGGCTCAACTCGTTACTCCTGCTCCTGGCCCCCTTCACGGCCGTCACGCTGCTCGCCCAGATCGGCGTCATCACGGCCCTGGCCGCGCTCGGTGGCCTCGCCCGCCAACTCTGGTACGGCGACCACGGCCACTCCGCGATGCACCTCGCCGCCGCCCTCATGGGGGCGGCGGCGGTCGCCTTCGTCGTGATGTGATCCCCGCCCTCGGGGGAGGCGGGTTCCGGCCTCGGGGACGCCCGCCGCCCGACGGGTGAGAATGGGTGTTTCGAGCGAAAGCGGGGCTGGTGTGACGTCTGGGCAGGACATACCCGAGGAGTACCTGAGCGGGTACGTGCGGATCCTCGAAGGCGTCGCGGCGACCGGCCGCCGCCCCGGACGGGACGAACTGGACGCCCGCCGGGCACTCGGCGAGAAGGCGGCCGAGGCGGGCTTCGCACTGCGCGGGCTGGTCGGCGCCCACCTCGCCGTCACCCGGGCCGTGCTCGGCGACCGGATCACCCCGGACCACGTGCTGGCGGCGGTGGAACAGAGCGTCGACGCCTTCGCCGAAGGGCACGAACGGGCCCAGCGCCTGGCGATCCGCCAGGAGGAGGCCGCCCGCCGCGAGTTCATCGACGACCTGCTGCTCGGCCGCAGCGACATCGGGCGGCTCAGCGAACGCGCGGCCCGCTTCGGACTGCACCTGGCGCACGAGCACGCCGTCGCCGTCGCGCGGGGCGCCGAGGCCTACGAGGACACCGGCCCCGCTATCCGGCACGTTGAACAGGCCCTGACCGCACGGTTCGGGAACAGGACCTTCCTCCTGGCGACCAAGGACGGCCGGCTGATCTGCGTGGCTCCCGGCGACCAGGACGACGTACTGGCCCACTTCGCCAAGCAGACCTGGGCGACGGCCGCCGCCCCCGGCCTCGTCGGGATCGGCAGGCCGCATCCGGGCGCGGGCGGGGTCGTCACCTCGTACGAGGAGGCCCTCGGAGCCCTCGACCTCGCGGACCGGCTCGACCTCGAAGGACCGGTGCTGCACTCGGCCGACCTGCTCGTCTTCCCGGTCCTGGCCCGGGACCGGGCGGCGATGTTCGACCTGGTGCACAGCGTGCTCGGCCCGCTCCGGGCGGGCCGGGGCGGCGCCCGGCCCCTGCTCGACACGCTCCACGTGTACTTCGACTCGGGGTGCGTGGCGGCCGAGGCGGCACGCCGACTGAGCCTGAGCGTCAGGGCGCTGACGTACCGGCTGGAACGGATCCACCGACTGACGGGCTCCAATCCCGGGGATCCCGCCGACCGGTACACCCTCCAGACGGCGGCGATCGGGGCCCGGCTGCTGGACTGGCCCGACCAGGACTCCTGAGCCGGATTCCGGGGGGCGCGTACGGGCCGCCCACCCGATGGTTCGGCCGCGCGGGTCGTGCCGACGCCGCGTCACATCCCTTCTTTGACAGGCCCGTCGCCCGTCCGGCTCGGCCGGCTGTCAGCCGACGGGGGTGTCTTCGTCCGCCGGTCGGGGGCTTCTTCGGCTTCGGTGGGGAGTTCCCCGGTGTGTCGGGGCACAAAGCGGGGCATGAGCGGTGCGCGATTCGCACGGGCAGTGGCGGCGAGGGCCCTGACAGTGGCCTGCGTCGCGCTGCTGTGCCTGTTCGGCGCCGGTCCGGCGGCCACGACGGTCGCCGAGATCCGGCCCGCCTCCTCCGCCCCGGCCGAGCCCACCGAGGGGCAGTCGGATCCGGCCTCGGACCCCGAGGCCCGCGCCGCCCTGCGGGCCCTGTCCCGCGCGCTGCCGGCCGTACGACAGCTGCCCCCGAGGGTGTTTCACGTGAAACACGCGGGCTCGCACTCCCGCGTGTCCTCGTACGGGCCGACCGGGCCGGTCACCTCACGGATCGTCCTGCGGAGTGTGGTCCTGCGCTGCTGAGCGGGCCGAGCAGCGGAGACGACCCCCCACACCCCCTCGAACCACCGTGAGGTTCCGCCATGCCCATCGACCCCTACGCCGCCCTGAACGCCATGCTCCGCGCCGAGGCCGCCCGCTTCACCCCGCCGGCCCGCAAGCCGGAACGCCCCGCGCCGCAGGCCGTCACCACCGAGCCCAAGGCCGAGAGCGAACAGCAGCCGGCCGTGGCGGCCGGGAAGCCCGACACGGCCGCGTAGCCCCGGACCTGACCGAGGGCGGAGCCGGTTTCCGCCCCCGGTGTGCGGCACGTGGTCACGTGCCGCACACCGGGGCCCCGGAACCGGCGCCGCCCGCGAAATCCGGTCGGAGCCCGATCAGGGTTCGCGCGTGTAGTAGCGGTAGAACGCCGCCACCCCCACGCCCACCCCGACGGCCAACCCGACACCGGTGGCACGCAGTACGGACTCATTGGTCAGGCTGTGCAGGTATCCGGCGGCGACACCGCCGAAGACCCCGTAGGCGGCGGCGTGCACCTCCCGTTTCATCCGGGGTCCCACCCGGGCCAGGGCGAGCATGATCGCGGCGAAGAGGACCCCGCAGAGGATCCCGTAGAAGACGTTGCCCGCGTCGACCGGGCCCATCTGGCGCTTGATGAAGGCCGCCCACACCCCGTAGACGAGGCCGGCCAGCAACGCCCGGACCAGCGCGTTCCTGCCGAGGTGGTCCGCATCGGCCGACCTGGTCGGTCGGTGCCGCCGGGAGACGGTAGGTGCCGCATGTGCCATGACGGGCTCCTCTCTTCCAGCCTCCAGAGCACACCCGCCACCCCCGCCCGGCAAGTGGATCACCCGTCCGGTCGCCGGTGGCGTGCTCCCGACCGGTCACCGGTGACGTGCTCCCGGCCGGCCGCCCCACCCACTCGCAGCAACAACGGTGGCGCCGCCCCGCGCCCCGCCTTTCCCTGGTGACGTGCGCACCTTCCTGTCGGCGGCCCTCATCGTCCTCGTGACCCTGCTCGTGCCCGCGAGCGCCGTCGCGTACTGGGCCGACCACGAGCTGGGGAACGCCGACCGCTACACCGCGGCCATGTCCCCGCTCGCCGAGGACCCCGCCGTCCAGGAAGTCGTCGTCACCCAGGCGGGCCGCGCCCTCGCCGGACAGATCGACGCCGGCCCCTTCCAGGACACCGTCGACGAGCTCATCGGCGAGGCCCTCCGGTCCTTCGCGGGAACCCCCGCCTACCGGACGGCCTGGGACGCCGCGAACCGCGCCGCGCACGCCGCCTTCCTCGACGCACTCACCACCGGCCACGGCGACGCCCTCACCATCGACCTCGCCCCCGTGATCGCCCAGGTCAAGAGCGAACTGGTCGGCAACGGCGTGCCCTTCGCCGATCGCATCCCCGAGACCCACCTGTCCGTGAAGGTCATGGAGTACGACAACCTCGGCGCGCTCCGGAAGGGCTTCCACATGCTCCAGATCGCCGGGGTCTGGCTGCCCCTCCTGACGCTGGCGCTCGCCGCTGCCGCCATCGCCGTCGCCGTCCGGCGCAGGCACGCCGTCCTCGCCACCGGCATCGGTCTCGCCGTCGGCGCGGGACTGCTGTGGATCACGGTCACCCTCTGCCGCCGCCTCGCCCTCGACGACCTACCGCCCGACGTCGACCGGCCCGCCGCCGCGGCGGTCTACGACGCGCTCACCGCCTACCTGCGGACCACCGCCTGGATCGTCCTCGCCGTCGGCCTCGCCGCGGCCCTCGGCGCCTGGCTGACCGGGCGACTCCACCGCACCCCATAAGCTCGGAAGGTACCCATCCTCCGCAGAACTCCACAGAACAACCGATTCGCGAGCGGCGACACGGAAGCGGAATGACCACCGAACGACGCACCGAGCACATACCCCCCGGCCGGCCCCGGCCGAACCCCCTGGCACCCCCCACCTGGCTGCTCGCGGGCCTGCGGCCGACGTCCGCCCCCGTGCCCTGGGCCGCCGTCCTGCGCGCCGGCGTCGCCCTGTCCGTCCCGCTGGCCGTCGGCTTCGCCCTCGACGAGCCCCAGTACGGTGCGCTGGTCTCCATGGGCGCCCTCTCCGGGGTCATCGGCGACACCGCCGACGCCTACCGGATGCGCGTCCTCAACATCGCCGTCCCCCAGCTCTTCGGCGCCATCGGAGTGGCCCTGGGCACCCTCGTGTTCGGGCACGGCTGGCTCGCCGTCGGCGTGCTCACCCTGATCGCCCTCGTCTCCGGCATGATCTCCTCGATCGGCACCGTCGCCTCGGTGTCGGGACTGCTGCTCCTGCTCAACGCCGTCGTCGGCGCCGGGCTGCCCATGCCCCGGCCCTGGTGGATCGCTCCCCTGCTGCTCGCCGCCGGCGGGCTCTTCGTCCTGGCGCTCACCCTGCTCGGCTGGCCCCTGCGCGGCCGGCGGCCGGAGCGGGCCGCCGTCGCCGCCGCCTACCGGGCCCTCGCCGACAGCCTCGAAGCGGCCGGCGGACCCACCTACGAGGACCGCCGCCGCGACGTCACCCTCGCCCTGAACCACGCCTACGACCTGGTCCTGGGCCGACGCGCCCGCGTCCACGGGCGCAGCCCGTCCCTCGTACGGATGCTCGCCCAACTGAACGTGCTCATCCCGCTCGTCGAGGCCGCCCCGGCCGCCCACCTGCGGCGACGGCCGCTGCCGGCCGAGGTCCCGGCGGCCGTCCGCGAGCTGGCCGACGCCGTCGAGGAGGGCCGCACCGGATCCCACACCCTCGTCCTCCCCGCCCCGCACAGCCAGTCCGAACGGGCCATCGACGCCGCGCTGCGGCACGCGGCGGCCATCGTGCACCTCGGCGAACCGGAGACCCACAACGTCGACGACCGGCTCGGCCGGCCGGCCGCCCTGCGGGTGCGGGCCCGGCGGGCCGTGCGCGACATGATGCTGTCCTCCGCCTCCTGGCGGTACGGACTGCGCCTCGCGCTGTGCATCGGGCTGGCCCAGTCGTTGGTCTCGCTGATCGAGGTCGAGCGTTCGTACTGGGTGGCACTGACCGTCACGTTCGTCCTCAAGCCGGACTTCGGTTCTGTGTTCTCCCGGGCGCTGCTGCGGGCGCTGGGCACGGCGGCCGGGTTGGTGCTCGCGGCGGCGGTGCTTTCGGAGGTACCGCGCGGGTGGTGGGACGTGCCGGTGATGTTCGCGCTCGCCGCGCTGATCCCCGCGTTCTCGGCGAAGGGGTACGCCTTCCAGACCGCCGCGATCACCCCCGTCATCCTGCTGCTGTCCGACCTCCTGAACCACCAGGGCTTCGATCTGATCCGGCCGCGGCTGCTCGACAGCCTGATCGGGTGCGCGATCACCCTGCTCGCCGGGTACCTCCTGTGGCCGGAGAGCTGGCGGACCCGGCTCGGGGACCGGCTCGCCGACTCCGTCGACGACGCGGCGCGGTACGTGGAACGGTCCTTCGCGCCGGTGGCGGACGAGGCCGCCGTGCGGGTGGCTCGGCAGGCGCGGCTTCAGGCGCGGCGGCGGATCTACCGGGATCTGTCCGGGGTGCGGAGCGAGTTCCAGCGGGCGTTGACGGAGCCGCCGCCGACCGGGGCGCGGGCTGCGGCGTGGTGGCCGTTGGTGGTGGCCGTCGAGCGGATCGTCGACGCGACGACGGCTGCGCGGGTGCGGGTGAACCACGGGGCGGAGCCGCCGACCGCGGAGGAGGTCGAACGGATCGTGCGGGAGCTGCGGGGGCTCGCCGAGGGCGTCCGGAGCAGCGTGACGCCGATCCGCGTCGAGGTCCCCTCCGTGGGGGACGCGTCGAGCGTCCTGTCCCCGGTCCTCCAGGAGGTGGCGGCGGCCCGTGCAATAGCCCAACCGTCGCGGTAGGGGGCGGTGCCCCTGGCCGGGGTGGGGGCTGCGGGTGGGGCGGAGCTGCGGGTGGGTCGGGGCCGGGGCCGGGGTGGGGTGTCGTCCGGGACGGGCATGATTTATGGCGCCCTGGCCGGGGCTGCGTGGGCGGGGCGGTGGCGTGCGCCAACAAATCACGTTTTAGTCCCGGCCGACACCCCACCCCGTCCCCGACCCCGACCGGCGGCACCCAGCGCCGTACCGTCCCGCCTCGCCGTAGCGTCCCGCCTCGTCGGCGTCCGCACCCTCCGGCCCCGCCGCACCACCCGGCCTCGCCGCCCCGCCTCGGCGCACCACTCAGCCTCGCCGGCGATTGAGGCGCGGGGTCCGGGGCAGAGCCCCGGGGCCCTCCGCCGGGACACCGCCCCACCCTCCGGCCCCGCGGCACCCCCCAGCCTTGGCGCACCACCCAGCCTCGCCGGCGATGGAGGCGTTCCTTTCAGCCTCGCCGGCGTTTGAGGCGCGGGGTCCGGGGCGGAGCCCCGGGGCCTGCGCCGGGGAACGGGCGCGCCGTTCCGGGCCGCCGTACTACCCAGCCTCGCCGGCGTTTGAGGCGCGGGGTTCGGGGCGGAGCTCCGGGGCCGGGGTCGGGTCGCTCCAATGGGTCACCGCTCGGGCCCGGGGGGCGGGGGCGGGGGAGCATCGGGGCATGAGGTACTCCTCGCGGCGCGGCCACCGGGTGGTGGCGGTGGCCGCCCTGCTCACGGTGACCGTCGGGTGCGCCGACGTGGAGGGGCTGCAGAGCGCCGGCGACCTCGGTACCGTGCACGCCCCGCAGAGCCTGTGGCGGGAGATCCGTCCCGAGCCCGCCGCCCCCGGACAGGAACCGGGCGCGGCCGCGATCGTGCCGGGTCTGCCCAAGGTGACCACCGGCAGCATGCGCGGCGTGAACGCGGTCGACGTCGTACGGGCCGACGTCACCGCCGCCACCGCCCAGGACGGCGGGACGGGTCGGCTGGTCGACCCGCGGGCGGCGCAGCGGATGGCCCTCTGCACACAGGCTGTGGACGGCGGTCCGGACTGCCCGGTGCGCCCCCCGGTCCTGCACGACGTGACGGGCAACGGCAAGGAGGAGCTGATCACCGCCCTCGACATCGACGGCCGGCTCAGCGAACTGCGCGTCTACACCGTCCGGGACGACGGCGGCGTCGCCCGGATCCTGTCGCGCCGTGCCGTGCTGGAGGGGGTGGAGGTGGCCGCCGAGCACCTGGCGGTCCGCGAGCCGACGTCGAACCCGGCCTACACCTCCGTCTCCGACTACGTGTGGGACCCGGACGCCGGGATCATGAACCTGTCGCAGCTCACCCTCGACGAGTGCCCCGGGCTCGCGGACACCCCCCTCGGCGAGGACGGGACGCGATGCGCACGCTGAGCAGCCTCCGCTGGAAGATCGCGCTGACCACCACCCTGGTGTGCTGCGCGGTCGCCGCCGTGCTCGGCGTGCTCGTGCACAACGTGGTCGCCGAGCAGATCGCCGGGGAGGTCCGCAAGGACGTCTACCGGGACCTCGACCACGCCCTCGGCCACTACGAGTACGGCACCGCGCACGGCGACATCGCGGTGGCCCTGGACCCGCCCGCCCTGCCCGTGCCGCTGCGTCGGCTGGTCGCGCGCGGGCAGACCGGCAGCATGGTCGGCGAGTACCGGGGCGAGCCCGTCATGTGGGGTGCCGGGCCGGCCGACCGGAAGGCCCTCGCGGTCTGGATCCCGTTCGAGGGCACGCGTGACCGGCTCCGGGACATCGACGCCGCGATCCTCGCGTCATCGGCCCTCGCCGCCGGTGTGGTCGCGCTGGCCGGCCTGTTCCTCGCCGACCGGATCAGCCGTCGGCTCGCGCGGACGGCGGCCGTCGCACGCCGGATCAGCGGTGGGGACCTGGACGCCCGGGTGGGGTTCCCGCTGCGCGGCTACGACCCCCGCCGGGCCGGCGACCGGGACGAGGTCCGCGACGTGGCGCACGCCCTGGACCTGATGGCCACGTCGTTGCAGGAACGGCTGGAGGCCGAGAAGAGGTTCACGGCCGACGTCGCGCACGAACTGCGCACCCCGCTGACCGGTTCGCTGGCGGCTGCCGCCCTGCTTCCCGAAGGACGCCCCAAGGAGATGATCAACGACCGGCTCAAGGCCCTGCACCTGCTCACGGAGGACCTGTTGGAGATCTCCCGGCTCGACTCCGGGGTGGAGCGGGCGGAACTGGCCCGGGTCGACCTCGGACGGGCCGTCCGGCGGGCCGTGGCCGCGACCCGGCCCGACGCCTCGGTCGAGGTCGTACGGGACGCGGTCGTCCTCACCGACCGGCGGCGGCTGGACCGGATCGTGACCAATCTCCTGGTCAACGCCCACAAGCACGGGCGGCCACCGATCGAAGTCACCGTCGAGGGGCCGGTCGTGGTGATCCGGGACCACGGGGACGGCTACCCGGTCGAGCTGATCGAGCACGGGCCGCAGCGCTTCCGCACCGGGGACCCCGGACGCGGTCGCGGCCATGGGCTCGGGCTGACGATCGCCGCCGGGCAGGCGGCGGTCCTGGAGGTGTCGCTGACCTTCTCCAACGCCCCCGACGGGGGCGCCGTGAGCACGATCCGGCTCCCGGTGGGGCTTCTGACGGCGGACAGTTGAACGGACCGGGGTCCTGTTTCACGTGAAACAGGACCCCGGACATCGCATCAACTCGACCTGTCAGACGCCGATGTTGCGGCCGTCCTTGCGCCACACGGAGACCACCGACGGACGGACGATCTTCCCCGGGCCGTCGGGCCACACCGACTGCGGCTTCTCGACGGACGCTCCGTCGATCTCGCCCGGGTGCTGGACCGCGACGAGGACCCGCTTGTCCTGGATGATCGGGCCGCAGGTCTCGGCGCCGCGCGGAACGGTGAGGAACTGCTTCAGCTCACCGCGGCGGTCACCGGCGGTCGCGACACCGAACAGGCCGTCGTGGGAGCCGAGCTGGTTGCCGTCCGTGGAGATCCACAGATTGCCGTGCGGGTCGAAGGCCACGTTGTCCGGGCAGGAGATCGGGCTGACCTTGTCCTTCGGGAATCCGGCGAAGTACGTGGACGGGTCGTTCGGGTCGCCCGCGACCAGGAACAGCCGCCACGCGAAGCCGTCGCCGGCCGGGTCGTCGAAGTTCTCGGCGAGCTCCAGGATCTGTCCGTGCTTGTTCAGACTGCGCGGGTTGGGCTCGGTCGCGCCTTCCTTGCCCGGCTTGCCGCGGTCCGTGTTGTTGGTGAGCGCGACGTAGACACGGCCCGTGCGCGGGGACGGCTCGACGTCCTCGGGACGGTCCATCTTGGTCGCGCCGACCTTGTCTGCGGCCTGGCGGGTGAAGACATAGACCTCTTCCGCCGTCATGCCCTCGACGTGCGAGACGTTGCCGGTGGCGAGCTTGATCCAGACACCGGAACCGTCGAACTCGCCGTCGGCGGGCAGCTTGCCCGAGCCGTCGAACTGCTCGGCCGGCGAGTCACCGGTGAGCTTGGCGACGTAGAGGGTGCCCTCGTCGAGCAGCGTCAGGTTGTGCTCCTTGGCCGCGCGGGAATCGCCCTTCTTCATCCGCTTCGACGAGACGAACTTGTAGAAGTAGTCGAAGCGCTCGTCATCGCCCATGTAGACGACCGGACGACCGTCCTCGGTCAGGCGGGGCTGGGCGGCCTCGTGCTTGAAGCGGCCGAGCGCGGTGCGCTTGCGCGGCACGGAGTTCGGGTCGTAGGGGTCCAGCTCGACGACCCAGCCGAAGCGGTGGGACTCGTTGGGCTCCTGTGCCACGTCGAAGCGCTTGTCGAACCGCTCCCACTTGCGCTCGGTGGCGCCCGAGGTCACGCCGTAGCGCTTCAGGCGGGCGGCGGCGGTGGGGTCGGTGACCTGGCCGGCGTTGGCGAAGTACTGGTTGAAGTTCTCCTCGCCGTGGAGGGTGGTGCCCCACGGAGTGGTGCCGCCGGCGCAGTTGTTGAGCGTGCCGAGCACCTTCGTACCGGTCGGGTCCACGGAGGTCTTCAGGAGCGCACCACCGGCGGCCGGGCCGGTCATCCGGAATTCGCTCCTGGTGTGCAGGCGCCGGTTGAGCTGGTGCCGGCCGATCGCGGTCAGCTTGCCGCTGCGGTGGTCCTCCTGGACGACGACCACGGACAGGCCGTGCGCGGCCCAGGCGATCTCGACCTGCTCGCGCGTCGGGTTCGCCGGGTCGTAGCCCTTGAACATGAGGATCTCGTCGGTGTACTCGTGGTTGGCCACGAGGAGCTGCCGGCGCTCGTAGTCACCACCGAGGGGGAGCAGGCTCAGGAAGTCGTTGTTGTAGCCGAACTGTCCGGCCTGGGCGGCGGCGGTCTGCTTGTCGGCGTTGAAGGCCGGAGCGCCCTTGATGATCGGCTCGCCCCAGCGGATGACGACGTTCTGTTCGTAGCCGGCGGGGACCGTGACCTTGTCGTCCGTGTTCGGCGCGACCGACGCGAAGCGCAGTCCGCGAGCGGCCTCGCCCCCGCGCCCGGTGTCGGCGACAGGGGTCGCGTTGGCGGTCTGACCGCCGGTGCCACCGAGGGTGACGGCGGAACCGGCCGCCGTCGCCACCGTGACGACGGCGGCGGAGCGCAGCATCGAGCGCCGGGAGTACGCGCGGGCTATGACGTCTCCCGCGTACTCGTTGTCACTGGTGTTGGGCACCTCGTGGAAGCATGCGTCGCCGCAGCGGTAGCGGCAGGTGAGAGCGGAACGGCCGCTCCCATGCGGGTTGCCGATGAGCGGCAGGAGCTTGCGCACGGGGTGTCCTCCGGAAGGTGCACGGTGCCGACAACGTGTCGGAACGAATCCAGCCGTGACGCTAGGCGCGGGTTGCGCCGATGCGGCGGCGCGGGGATGAACGCTGGATGAACCCGGCACGGCGGAGGGGCAGTTCGGCCGGACGCGCGTTTGCCTGGAGAGCCGGGCGCCACGAAAGGCGACCCTGCCGAAGATCCAGCCGGGCGGCCGATAACCTTACGTGTCCACTCTGGGCAGGGATCATCCGCGCAGCACGGACAAATGACGCACGCACTCATGCGAAAGGCCTGGCCCATGGGTATTCGGAGCTTGTTGCGCAAGGTGTTCGGACGGTCTGCGGAACCGGTTCCGGAGACGTCGGACGCCCCTTCGGCGGCCCTTCCAAGCCAGACGGAACGCACTCCTCTGGACGTGGCCGCCGACTTGGTGGCGGCGTCCTTCGACAATCCGACGGTTCCGCCGCAGCCCGCACCGCGGGACCGCGAGCCGGGAACGGTCATGACCGCCCCCGCGCCCACCGCGGACCCGACGGTCCCGGAGGCCCGCCGGCCGGTGACCCCGCAGTCCCCCCAGGGCGGCGGCGAGACCCCGACGCCGCCCACGACCACGGCGGTTCCGGAGGCGAAGCAGCCCCCGACCACCGCCACGGAGACCGGGGCGGAGTCGGGTACGGATGCACGTGCGGAGGCCCTGGCGGAGGCGCAGCCTGGTGCCAATGCCGAGGCCGTTGTCGAGGCCGAGCCCGTGGCCGCAGCCGAGGTTGTGCCCGAGGCCGCAGCCGAGGCTGAGCCCGCCGTGGAGGCCGAGGCCGCAGCCGAGGCTGAGCCCGCCGTGGAGGCCGAGCCCGCAGCCGAGGCCGTGGCCGAGCCCGAGCCCGAGCCCGCAGCCGAGGTTGCACCCGAGCCCGCCGTGGAGGCCGAGCCCGCCGTACAGGTCGAGCCCGCAGCCGAGGTTGCGCCGCAGGGTGTGGCCGGGGCCGTGGTCGAGCCTGAGGTGCCGGCCGTCGTGGCCGAGGCCGAGCCGGTGGTGGTCGCGCCGGTCGTGGTCGAGGACGTCGTCGCCGAGGCGGTCGCGCCCGCGCCGGAGGCGGCTCCGGCCGTCGTCGAGGCGGACGCCGCTCCCGAGGCCGAACCGGTCGTCGCGGTGCCGGTCGAGGAAGCCGCGCCCGAGGAGCCGGTCGCCGAGCCCGTGGCTGCGGATGCCGACGCCGATGGCCTGGCCGCCGGGACCGCGACGGAGCCCGCACCGGAGTCCGTGCCCGTGGTCGCCGCGGCCGTGCCCGTACCCGCCGCGGACGCGGCCCCCGGCGCGGCGGCCGTGGACGCGCTCGGCCCCGCCGTCACTGCGGCGGCCGTGAAGCGGCTGGCGCCCGGGGTGAGCGGGGCGTACAAGGCCGCCGGTCAGGTGCTGCGCGGCAAGGGCCGGGCCGGGGCGCGGGCCAAGGTGTTCCTGGTGCTGGACCGGTCGGGTTCGATGCGCGGGTTCTACAAGGACGGCAGTGCCCAGCACCTCGCGGATCACGCGCTCGCGCTGGCCGCGCACCTCGACGAGGAGGCCACCGTCCACACGGTTTTCTTCTCCACCGAGGTGGACGGCACGGCCGAACTGACCCTGGACGCGCACGACGCGGCCTGGGTCGAGGCCCGGCACTCCGAACTCGGTCGGATGGGCCGCACCAGCTACCACGTGGCCGTCGAGGCGGTCCTGGAGCGGTACCGGAAGGACGGCGGCTCGGGCCCGGCCCTCGTCGTCTTCCAGACGGACGGCGCGCCCGACAGCCGTCAGCCCGCCCGGCAGGCGCTCGTCGACGCCGCTGCCGCCGCTCCGGAGGTCCACTGGCAGTTCGTCGGGTTCGGCGACCACGAGTCGAAGGCCTTCGACTTCGTGCGCAAGCTGGACGTGGCCAACACGGGCTTCTTCCACGCCGGTCCCGCGCCCACCGGGTTGACCTCGGCGGCGCTCCTCAAGGGTCTCCTCGACCGCTTCTAGCGGCGCCCCGGCATCCCGGCATCCCGGCATCCGGGCGTCCCGGGTACGACGAAAGGCGGCGTCCCCTCCGGTCGGAGGGGACGCCGCCTTCGCGTGTTACGGGGTTCAGCCGCGCGGGGAGCCCGCGTCCGGGACGACCGCGTCGGAGATCGGACGCTCGGCGGCCTTGGTCTCGACCGGCTTGCGCAGCGCGATGTTGAGCTCGCGCAGGCGGGTCTCCTCCAGCACCGTCGGGGCGCCCATCATCAGGTCCTGGGCGTTGCCGTTGAGCGGGAAGGCGATGGTCTCGCGGATGTTCGGCTCGTCGGCGAGCAGCATCACGATGCGGTCGACGCCCGGGGCGATGCCACCGTGCGGCGGGGCGCCGAGGCGGAACGCCCGCAGCATGCCCGCGAACTCGCGCTCGACGGTCTCGGCCTCGTAACCGGCGATCTCGAAGGCCTTCAGCATGACCTCGGGCTCGTGGTTGCGGATGGCGCCGGAGGACAGCTCGATGCCGTTGCAGACGATGTCGTACTGCCAGGCCAGGATGTCGAGCGGGTCCTTCTCCTCCAGGTCCTTCATGCCGCCCTGCGGCATGGAGAACGGGTTGTGGGAGAAGTCGATCTTCCCGGTCTCCTCGTCCTTCTCGTACATCGGGAAGTCGACGATCCAGCAGAAGCGGAAGACGTTCTCCTCGAACTGGCCGGCGCGCTTGGCCGCCTCGACGCGGACGCCCGACATGATCTTGGAGACCTCGTCGAACTCGCCGGCGCCGAAGAACACCGCGTGCCCGGCCGCGAGGCCGAGGCGCTCGGTGAGGACCTTGACGTTCTCCTCGGTGAGGAACTTGGCGATCGGGCCGGTCAGGGCACCCTCCTCGCCGACGCGGACCCAGGCCAGGCCCTTCGCGCCGAGGGAGATCGCGTACTCGCCGAGCCCGTCGAAGAACTTGCGGGGCTGGGCGGCCACGTCGGGGACGGCCAGGGCGCGCACGTGCTTGCCGGCGAACGCCTTGAACTCCGAGCCCTCGAACACGTCGGTGATGTCGACGAGCTCCAGCTTGGAACGCAGGTCGGGCTTGTCGTTGCCGTACTTGAGCATCGACTCGCGGAACGGGATCCGCGGGAAGGGCGAGGTGACCTCGCGGCCCTTGCCGAACTCCGTGAAGATCTCGGTCATCAGGCGCTCGATCGGCTGGAAGACGTCCTCCTGCTCGACGAAGGACATCTCCACGTCGAGCTGGTAGAACTCGCCCGGCGAGCGGTCGGCGCGGGCGTCCTCGTCGCGGAAGCAGGGCGCGATCTGGAAGTACCGGTCGAAGCCGGAGATCATCAGCAGCTGCTTGAACTGCTGCGGCGCCTGCGGCAGGGCGTAGAACTTGCCCGGGTTCAGGCGGGACGGGACGACGAAGTCACGGGCGCCCTCGGGGGAGGTCGCGGTGAGGATCGGGGTCGCCATCTCGTTGAAGCCGAGGGCGACCATCTTCGAGCGGATCGACGCGATGACGGCCGAGCGCAGCATGATGTTGCGGTGCATGCGCTCGCGGCGCAGGTCGAGGAAGCGGTACTCCAGGCGACGCTCCTCGTTCACCCCGTCGTCCGTGTTGATCGTGAAGGGCAGCGGGGCGGACGCGCCGAGCACCTCGACGGCGGTGACCTCGACCTCGACGTCACCGGTCGCGAGCTCGGGGTTCACGTTGTCGGCGCCGCGGGAGACGACCTTGCCGTCGATGCGGACGACGGTCTCCTTGGTGACGCTGGACAGCGCTTCGTTCGCGGCGGTGCCGGGACGGGCGACGAGCTGCGTGATGCCGTAGTGGTCACGCAGATCGATGAAGAGGATGCCGCCCAGGTCTCGACGATTGTGGAGCCAACCGCTCAGCCGGACGTCGGAGGCGACGTCGGAGGCACGGAGCTCGCCGCACGTGTGGGACCTGTACCGATGCATCAGTCATCCAGTTCTACGCGATACCAGGGAGGATTCAACCGTCCCCAGGTTACCGCCCGGGCGGTGACGGCGTGGGCGCGCCCGGGGAGGCCGGAGAACAGGCAGGCCCGTGGGATGACCTGTAAAGATGACCGGGTGCGCACCGAGGACGTCCTGGCCGCCATCGCCACGGGTCTGTGGCGATGGGACAACGCCTCCGGGAAGGTCACGCTCGACGGCGAGGCCGCCCGGCTGCTCGGGCTGCCCGCCGAGCCCGTCGTGCTGCCCGAGGCGGCCGTGCGGTCGCGGTTCCATCCGGTGGACTGGAACGAGATCAACGGCATCATCAACCTGGCCGTCGCCGAGGACACGCTCGCCGAGGCCCGCCTGCGGATCATGGACGAGGACGGCCGGGTCCTGCGGACCGTGCGCAGCCGCTCCAAGCCGCTGGAGCGCCGCACCCCGGACGGCCCGGTCGACTTCGAGCTGATCGGCACCCTCCAGGAGATCGCCGAGCCGCAGCCGGGCACGACCGCCGCGCACACCCCGATCACGGGCGACTGGCGCCGCTCCCGCGAGGCGTTCCTGCTGGACGCCGGGCGGGCGCTGGCCGAGGCGCGCTCCACGGCGGAGGTGCTGCGGGTGGCGGCCTCGCTGTCCATGCCCGGGTTCAGCCCGGACGGGCTGGCGGTCTTCGGGGTCGAGGGCGACCGGTTGTCGGTCATCGGGCACCACGGGCACGGCCCCGGGGACGAGGGTCCCTTCACCGACATGGGCATGGAGACGGCCTACCCGGCCGCCGAGGTCGTCCGGACCGGGCGGGCGATCTACCTGCCGACCCCCGAGGACTACAAACGGCGCTTTCCCGCGGCCTGGCCGCTCGCCCAGCGCTTCGGCAGGATCTCCTGGGCCTTCCTCCCGCTGATCGTCGCCGGGCGCACCATGGGGGCCTGGATGGCCGCCTTCAAGCACCCGGTGTCGTTCTCGCCCGACGAGCGGTCCGTGCTGACGACGGTGGCCCGGATGCTCGCGCAGGCCCTCCAGCGGGCCGGTGTGGCCGAGTCCGAGCGGGAACTCACGACGGGGCTCCAGCGGTCGATGATGCCGCAGCTCGGTCCGGAGGTCCCCGGGATGACGATCGCGGCCCGTTACGTCCCGACCGGCGGCGGCCTCCAGGTCGGCGGCGACTGGTACGACATGATCCCGCTGCCCTCGGGCCGCTTCGCCCTGGTGATCGGCGACGTCCAGGGGCACGACGTACGGGCCGCCGGACTGATGGGCCAGCTCCGGATCGCGGTGCGGGCGTACGCCTCGGAGGGCCACCGGCCGGACGCCGTGCTGTCGCGGGCCTCCCGCTTCCTGGCCGGGCTGTGTTCCTCGCAGGAGCGCGAGGAGGACGCCGGCCAGGACCTCGGCCCGCGCTTCGCGACCTGCCTGTACGTGGAGTGCGACCCGGGGACCGGCATGCTGGAGGTGGCCCGCGCCGGGCACCCCGATCCGGCCGTCCGGATGGCCGACGGGACGGTACTGCTGCGGCCGACGGCGGGCGGACTGCCGCTCGGAATCATCCCGGACACGGACTACCCGACGACCCGGTTCGTCCTGGAGCCCGGCGAGACGATGATGCTGTGCACCGACGGCCTCATCGAGACCGGCGGGCACGACCACGACACGGGCTGGGCCCGGCTGCGGACGATCCTGGAGTCCGATCCCCCGCGGTCGGCGGGCGGCGACGCGACCGCCCCCGGCTCGGAGCACCTCGAACGGATGGCGGACCTGCTCGTCCAGGCCGTGCACGGGCCGTCCTCCCACCACACCACCGGGCCGCTCGCCGACCGCCGCGAGGACGACATAGCGGTGGTGCTGCTGTGCCGCGAGGGCCCGGGCTGCGGCTGCGGCACCCCGCCGACGCAGCCGGTACGGCCGACCCGGCGCACGATGCTGACCGTGGCCCAGGCGGAACCCGGGCGGATCGCGGGGGCCCGCCGGCAGATCCAGGAGTTCCTGCACGACTGGGCGGACCCGGACCAGGTGGACTCGGCGGTGCTGATGGTCTCCGAGATGGTGACGAACGTCCTGGTGCACACGGACGGCGACGCCCTGCTGGTCGCCGAGGCGGCTGGCGACCTGGGTGCCCGGCGGCTGCGCGTCGAGGTGGCCGACGGGAGCGACGAGCTGCCCCACAAGCGGCAGCCCGGGGAGATGGCGTCGAGCGGGCGCGGGGTGCTGCTCATGGAGATGC
The DNA here is from genome assembly GCF_055595445.1 of Streptomyces sp. NPDC040432. NCBI lineage: Bacteria > Bacillati > Actinomycetota > Actinomycetes > Kitasatosporales > Streptomycetaceae > Streptomyces > Streptomyces sp. NPDC040432. Next base: position 225,946 of record NZ_JBVIVP010000007.1, read on the forward strand.
TGGCCGACGCCTGGGGCGTCGACCCGAGGGGCGAGGGCAAGTCGACCTGGTTCGAGTTGCACGAACGGTCCAAGCCGGACGCCGACGCGCTCGACTGAGCCGGCCCCGCGCGGGTCACCGTGGTTCGATGCAGCGGTGCCGACCCCGACCCCGCCGCTGCCCGAGGCCGTCCGGCGGCTCGCCGCCTGGTGCGCCGTCGTCCTGCTCGTCACCGCCGTGCTCGCCGTCGTGGTGTGGCTGTGCTCCGTCTTCCGCACCGTCGTGACGCCCGTGCTGCTCGCCGTCCTCGGCACGGCCCTGCTCGGGCCGACGCACCGGTGGCTGATCCGCATGAGGGTCAACCGTTCGCTCGCGGCGGCGCTGACCTGCCTGGCCGTCGTCGGGGTGGTCGGCGGCGCCTCGTACGTCGTCGTCCTCGCGCTCATCCGGACGGGCAGTCAGATCGTGGCCTCGCTCCAGCGGGCCGGCCGGAGCCTCGCGGAGCACTTCGGGGCGGTGGGCACCTCGTTGGAGGACGTGGCGAAGAACTCCCAGGACCTGCTCTCCGCGTTCGGCGGGACGGCGGCCTCGGGGGTGGTCTCCGGGCTCAGCGTGGTGGCGACCATGCTGGCGACGGCCCTGCTGGCGCTGGTACTGATCTTCTTCTTCCTGCGCGACTCCGACCGGGCGGTGGGCACCCTGCGCTCGATGGTCCCGGTCCGCTCGGGCGACCTGATGGAGGCGATGGGGCGGCGCGCGTTCGTGGCCGTCGAGGGGTTCATGCGCGGCACCACCTTCGTCGCGCTCGTCGACGCCGTACTGATCGGCACCGGCCTGCTGATCCTCCGGGTGCCGGGCGCGCCGGGCCTGGCCGCCCTGGTGTTCGTCATGGCCTACATCCCCTACCTCGGCGCCTTCCTGTCGGGCGCGGTGGCGGTGCTCGTCGCCCTCGCCGACCGGGGCTGGGTCATCGCCCTGTGGACGCTCGGCGTGGTGCTGACGGTCCAGATGATCGAGGGGTACGTCCTCCAGCCGATGGTGCAGAGCCGCACGGTGCAGATGCACCCGGCGGTGGTCATGCTGGCCATCACGGCCGGCGCGAGCGTCGCCGGCATCCTCGGCATGCTCCTCGCGGTGCCGCTGACGGCGGCGGCCTTCGGGGTGGTGTCCGAGCTCCGGGCCCGGTACGGGGCGGCGACACCCGGCCCTGCGGGCACATGACCGCAGGTCGGACGGTCGACCTGAGGGCCCGTCGGATCCGCCTCCGGTGAGTGCGGTGTCCCACTCACCGGGATCGACTGCTTTGCACACCATGGAATCCGAGCGCACATCCATGTCCGCCCAAGTGCCTGACCAGCAAACGGAGTTGGCGGAGACGGACGTGCACGGCACGGGAACCTGCGACTGCGCGGCGCCGTCCACGATCCACGGGGGATCGAGACGCTCACCGAGCGCGAGCGCCAAGGCTCGCACTGCTCGGCCACGGCATGGCCAACCGGCTCATCGCCCGCCAACCGGGCGTCGTCGAGCGGACCGCGAAGGCCCACGCGGCCGGCATCGTGGACGAACTCGGCTCCCCGATGGACAACGCACCAAGGGCCAATACCCGCACCACTGACCACGGTTGTTGACCGAGGAACGCCCGCCGGAACACAGGCGGACGCTTCCGACGAAGGCCGCCGCGCCCGACGGCAGGGACCCCCTGGCCGCCGTCGACGACGCGGACCCGGACCCTGGGCGCCGACCGGCAGGAGCCGGCGCCCGTGGTGGCTGACTGACGGTCGCCCGGTCAGTCCTGGTCGGCCTCACCGGCGCCGCGGTGACCGAGGCCGGTGCGCTGCGTCGTCGGGATCGTGCCGAGCCGGCCCGCCTGGAAGTCGTCGAAGGCCTGCTGGAGTTCCTGCCGGCTGTTCATGACGAACGGCCCGTAGTGCGCCATCGGTTCCCGGATGGGGCGGCCGCCGAGCAGGACGATCTCCAGCGCGGGCTCGTGGGCGTCCTGGGACTCGTCCGCCCGGATGGTGAGGGAGCCGCCCTCGCCGAAGACGGCCGTCTGGCCCTTCCGGATCGGACGCCGCTCCTGGCCCACCGAACCGCGCCCGGCCAGGACGTACGCGAGGGCGTTGAAGTCCTCGCGCCAGGGGAGGGTGATCCGCGCGCCCGGGGTGACGGTCGCGTGGATCATCGTGATCGGGGTGTGGGTGATGCCCGGGCCCTGGTGGCCGTCCAACTCACCGGCGATGACGCGGAGCAGGGAGCCGCCGTCGGGGGTGGTCAGCAGCTGGACCTGGCCGCCGCCGATGTCCTGGTAGCGCGGGGGCATCATCTTGTCGGAGGCCGGCAGGTTGACCCACAGCTGGAGGCCGTGGAACAGACCGCCCGACACGACGAGCGCCTCCGGCGGGGCCTCGATGTGGAGGAGGCCCGCCCCGGCGGTCATCCACTGCGTGTCACCGCCGTTGATGACCCCGCCGCCGCCGTTGCTGTCCTGGTGGACGAAGGTTCCGTCGATCAGGTAGGTGACGGTCTCGAAGCCGCGGTGGGGGTGCCAGGGGGTGCCCTTCGGCTCACCCGGCGCGTACTCCACCTCGCCCATCTGGTCCATCATGATGAACGGGTCGAGGTGCTCGTAGTTGATCCCGGCGAACGCGCGGCGCACCGGGAACCCCTCGCCCTCGAATCCCGTCGGGGCCGTGGTCACGGCCAGCACCTTGCGGGCGGCGGCCGTCTGCGGCTCGGCCACGCGCGGAAGGGTCAACGGGTTCTCAACAGTCACTGCGGGCATGGTCAGGACCTCCTTCTGCGTCGAGTTTAGTTGAAACTCGAACTTTCTGCCACACCCGCCCACAACGGAAAGCCCGCCGGAACAATTCCCGCCCCGCGCCAACCCTCGCGCCCGCCCCCGCGTCCTACCGGACGTGATCGATCTCTTCAGCTCCGACGACGTCACCGGCGACGACGGGCAGGACGAAACCCGCAGGCCCGGACCCCTGTGGCGGCACGCCCTGTGGGTGCTGGGCATCACCGTCGGCGCGGTCGCCGCCGGCTGGGTCGCCGCCGCCTTCCGCCTGGGCCCGGAGGAATACGGCATCCCCAGCGCCGCCCCGGGCTCCCCGTGGACCTTCCTCGGATGGTGCGCCGCCGCCGGACTGATCGCCACCGCGCTGCTGCGTGCCACGGCCGCGCGCATCCCCGTGTACGCGCCCGGCCGCGTCGGCTTCGTCGCCCTGTTCCTCGGGACCCGACTGGCGCTCGGTTTCCGCCCCGAGGCGCCGGTCCTGGCGGCGGGAGCTGCCGCCCTGGTCGCGACCGCCCTCGCCTGGTGCGCCGTCGCGGCGGTGACCCACCGCCGCGACGGGCGCCGCGCCGCCTGACGGCGACGCCGCAACCGTCCGGGGTCCCGACCGCCGACCGCCGGGACCCCCGTACCCGGCGAAGGGCGGCCGCGCCGAGGACCGGTCCCTACGGCTCGATCACGACCGAGTTGAACGGCAGCATGTCGACCACCGCCGGGTGTCCCGGGTAGACCGCGAAGTCGGGCCAGGAACCGTTCGAGTTGCGCGAGAACCAGATCTTCCAACCGCCGGTCTGGTTGTTCACGACCAGGTGGCGCTGCGTGTAGTCGTAGATCTTGTAAACCCCGCGCCTGTTCCACATCTGCCGGATCCCGCTGGACTCGGTGGTGCCCCGGTAGACGCAGGCGTAGCCACTCGGGCAGGACGCGGTGGCGCCCTTGGTGCCGGTCGTGCCCGCCTGTGCCGGGGCGGCCGACACGACCGCCGCGCCCAGGGTCATGACGGCCGCGGCCGTCGTCGCCGCGAGCCTGTGACGTAACGAAATGCGTGACACCCGTACCTCCCGTGCCTCGTTCGCGGAGACCCGGTGACCTCCGCCGACACCGATGCTCCGGCGTCGGGACCCGGTACCGCGATCCTTTCGGCGGTGCCCGAAGGCTTCAGGCCCCGCTGCGCAGCAGGTCGACGCCGAGGCCCGTCGCCGAGTGGAGGACGGCCTTGCCGTCGCGTTCCGTCGTGATCAGTCCGGCGGCGCGCAGCGTCCGGGTGTGCTCGGAGACCGAGGGGAGACTGATCGCGAGGTCCCGGGCCACCTCGCTCGTCGTACGCCGCTCCACCAGCAGTTGCAGGACGGCCGCCCGGGTCCGCCCGAGCAGGGCGTCCAACGCGCCCCCGGCCGGGCCGGGCGCGGCCAGCGGCAGCGGGGTCAGCGCCGGGTACATCAGGACGTGCGAGCCGTCGGGGCGCCCGGCGAGCAGCGGCCGGCCCGTCCAGAACACCGAGGGCATCAGCACCAGCCCGCGCCCGCCGAGGCGGACCTCGTAGTCGGGCGGCAACCCCACCTCGAACGCGGTACCGGACCAGGCCGCCCGGGGGTGGACGCTCGCGAGGCAGGCCCTGATGCCGTGGGTGGCCAGCAGCCGGGTCCGCCAGGCGACGTCCGCCCGGAAGGACTGCCGGATCCGGGGCCAGTGCGGGGCGAGGACCGTCTCGTGGGCGGCCCGCAGGGCGCCGTCCAGCACGTCCCAGGCCTCCCGGTCCTGGCCCCACAGCGCACGCAGCCAGGAGGCGGGCCCGGGGGCCCGCGCGGCCACCCGGTGCAGCTCGCCGGGCGTCAGCCGCGGCCCGGCGTCCCGTACGGCCGCGAGGCCCTCCTCCAGGGTGGCGGCGTACGGCTCGACGAACTGCGGGTTGTCGCCGTCGGGGCGCAACAGGTCCAGCAGGGGTCGCGCCCGGCCGGGCAACTCGCGGGTGACGCCGCCGCGCCAGCGGCCGAAGACGGCCGGCTCGTCGGTGCGCTGCCAGGCGACGAGCGCCAGCGCCAGCTCGACGAGCGGGAGCGGCTCGGCCGCGAAGGTGACGTCGAACAGGTCCTCGGCCGTGAAGTGCACCCTCAGCATCCGCCCGCCCCCGTGAGACGACCTAGCCGTACATGCGGCGCATCGCGAAGTCGACCATCTGCTCGACCGCCTTCGCGTCGAACACCATCCGGTGGTCGCCCTCCATGTCGAGGACGAAGCCGTAGCCGGTGGGCAGCAGGTCGATCACCTCGGCGCCGGTGATCACGAAGTACTTGGACTCCTTGCCGGCGTACCGGCGCAGTTCCTTGAGCGTGGTGAACATCGGGATCACCGGCTGCTGCGTGTTGTGCAGGGCCAGGAACCCGGGGGTATCGCCGCGCGGGCAGTAGACCTTCGACGTGGCGAAGATCTGCTGGAAGTCCTCGGCGGACAGGGACCCCGTGGTGAAGGCCCTGACCGCGTCCGCGAGGGACGGCGGGGACGGCTCCGGGTACAGCGGCGCCTGCGCGTAGCCCTGCGGGGGCTGCTGGGGGGCGTACTGCTGCTGGGCGCCCGGATTCTGGTCGTAGCCGTACATGCGGCCCACCCTACCGAGCGCCCGCCCCCGTACCGGCGGGTACCGGCCAGTCCCTCCGGGGTGGGGGTGGGGGCCGCGCCTCAGCCGACGAGTTCCCCGTCCACGAGAGCCCGCACGAACGGCACCCAGGCGACGGCGGTGACGATCACGGCGGGGCCGGCGGGACGCTTGGAGTCCCGGACGGGAACGAGCCCGGCGAGCCCGTCGGCGACCTCTACGCACTCGCCGCCGGTGCCGTTGCTGTAGCTGCTCCTGCGCCAGGTGGCGATGCTCAAGTCAAATCCGCTGCTTGCCATTTCGGTAGTCCTCTGCCGCAGCGTCGAGAAGGGCCAGGGACGCCTCCGGCGGCAAAGCGGCGGCCCTCAACAGATCGTAAGACCTGCGGTACTCCTTCACGAGGGCCGGAAAGTCGATGAGCTGCCCGCTGTGCAAGCTCTCCACGTAGACCACCGGAGGCGCATCCGGGAAAGTCATCACCCTGGCCATCCCCATCATGAGCGCGTGAGCGGGGGTCGTTTGCGGGACGACTTGCAGAATGGCCCGCGTCCTGCGGACCACTGCGGCAATGTGCTCCACGAGTTCAGCCATCTGGCACGCGGGCAGGACAGGACGCCGGATCACCGACTCGTCCAAGACCGCCCAGAATTCGGGCGGGCACTCCTTGCCGAAGAGTTCGGCCCGCCCCATCCGGGCGACGACCAGCTTCTCGATCGCCGCGTCGGTCGCGCGGGGCATGGCGGCCCGACTGATCGCCCGAGCGTAGCCGGGCGTCTGGAGCAACCCCGGGACAAGCATCGGCGCCCATTCCTCGATGGTCTCCGCGAACTGCTCCATCTCCGCCACGTCCGCGAAGTACTCCGCGTGCCCTGACTGCTTCGCCTTGCGCGCGTCTTCACAGCGCCGCTGGAAAAACCCGTCCGTCCCCAACTTCGTGTCCACGTGCTGAGCCAGATCCATCGGCATCCGGCGTTCGCCGCGCTCGATCTGGCTCAGGAACGGCACGCCCCGGTAGCTGCCTTCGGCCAGCTGCTCCAGCGTGAACCCGGCGGATTCCCGTTTGTAGCGCAGCTCCGCCCCGTAGAAGGACGGCACATTCGCCGACGCGTCCGTGTCCTTGCGAGCGGGCACAACCCACCACCACCGTTTGCCACTTGCCCAGCGCAACCTGAAACCCTTCCCACGCTACGCCGACCCGCTCCACGCTGTGAGGGCTTCGTCACACTCCGCACCGGAACGGAAGTCCCCATGAGCGACCACGCCAACGACCGCATCGCGGCCGAGGCCCTCACCGCACTGCGCGACGCCCTCGCCGCGCACGGGATCACGCTGCCCTCCCTGAACCTGCACCTGCCCTCCTACGCCGGCAGCCACCGGACCCCGCCCCTGATCAGCCTCGGCAACTGCAACCCGGGCACCGCCGAACGGCTCACCGCCGTCCTGAACCGGGCCGTGGGCCGGTGAGGCCGTTCCGCACCGGGCTGCTCGCACTACCCGAGGAGGTGTCGGCGCTGCGGCGGGCCGTGCGGGCGCACCTGGACGCGCCCTGCCACGACCTCCAGCTCTGCGTCAGCGAACTGGTCGGCAACGTGATCGTGCACGTCGGCGAGGGCACCCCCGTGTCCCTCGCCGTCACCCGCACCCCCGACGGCCGCACCCGGGTCGAGGTCGGCGATCCCGATCCGCGCCTGTGGCCGGTCCTGCGCGAGGCCGCCGACACGGACGAGTCCGGTCGGGGGCTCGCCGTGCTCGACGCCCTCGCCGTCCGGTGGGGCGTCCGGCCCCGGCCGACGGGCGGCAAAACCGTCTGGGCGGAGCTCGACCACCCGTAGGACCCGCCTAGGCCCCGTCGGCGCGCGCCGCGTACCGGTCCTGCGCGTCGAGCACGTCATCCGCGTACCGGGCGGCCCAGATGCCCATCGCCCGCATCGGGACGAGCAGCGCCGTACCGGCGTCGGTCAGGGCGTAGTCGACGCGCGGCGGCGCCTCGGCGTACGGCCGGCGCTCCACGAGGCCGTTGCGTTCCAGCCGGCGCAGCGCCTCGTTGAGGACCTTCGGGCCGATCCCGCCGATCCGCGCGAGCAGGGCGCGCGGGCGCATCGGGCCGGTCGCGCCGAGCGTGAAGACGACGACGCTGTCCCACCGGTTGGCCAGGACCTCGAAGGCGACGCGTGCCCGGCAGTCCGCCGTGTACACGAGGTCCGGCAGGCCCTCGGTCGGATCGGGGAGCTTCTCCATGGCCGCCATCCTGCCCGCGCCGATGGACACCGGACGGTGCGCGTCGGTCTCCGTAGCTTCTGGGCACCGGCGAACGACCGGGATCGGGAACGGAAGGGGTACGCGCCATGCGGATCGGTGTGTTGGGTACGGGGGCGATGGCGGAGGCCCTGGGCGGCGCCTGGGTGCGGGCCGGCCACGAGGTGTTCGTCGGCGGCCGGGACGGCGCGGCGGCCGGGGCGCTCGCCGGAAGGATCGGGGCGGCCGGGCACGGAACGCCCGCGGCGGCGGCCGGGTACGGGGAGGTGGCGCTGCTCGCGGTGCCGGCGGGGGTGGCTCCGGAACTGGCCCGGGAGCACGCCGGGGCGCTGGCCGGACGGACGGTCGTGGACTGCACGAACGCGCTGGATCCGGGCCCCGGCGGGGTGATGCTGGCCACCGGGCCGGGGGAGAGCGTGGCGGGCCTGATCGGGGCCGCGGCGCCCGGGGCGCGCGTGGTGAAGGCCTTCAACCTGGCGCACGCGAGCATGTGGGACCTGCCGGTGGGCGTGTTCGGCGAGGTCCCGCCCGCAGTGCCGTTCTGCGCGGACGACGCGGGTGCGGCGGGGCAGGTCGCGGAGCTGATCACCGGGATGGGGTGGAGCCCGGTACCGGCCGGGGGGCTGGACCGGGCGGCGTACGTGGAGGCCACGGCGGCGTTCGTGATCGGCGTGTGGTGGGCGGGCGGCTCGCCTCGCCTGGCGTTCCCGGACGCCCCTCAGGCCCATCAGGCCCCTCAGGCCTCTCAGGACCCGGAAGCCGGCGCCTGAGGCCCGCGGTCGGGCCGGGGCCTCCGGTGGCGCTCCACCGACCCCGGCTTGACTCGGCCCGGTTCGGCTTGACCCTGGTCACAGTCGACGCCGAAGGGTTGCCCTTATTACCGGCGGGTAGCATCATGTTGTTACCGAGTGGTATGCACGAGGAACCCGTCTCACCGAGCCTTAACGGAGCCGTCGCCATGGGGCACTACAAGTCGAATCTCCGCGACATCGAGTTCAACCTCTTCGAGGTGCTCGGACGCGACAAGCTGTACGGCACCGGCCCGTTCGGCGAGATGGACACCGACACCGCGCGGACCATCCTCAGCGAGATGACCAAGCTCTCCGAGAACGAGCTGGCCGCCTCCTTCGAGGACGCCGACCGCAACCCGCCGGTCTTCGACCCCACCACGAACACCGCGCCCGTCCCGGCGTCCTTCAAGAAGAGCTACAAGGCCTTCATGGACTCCGAGTACTGGCGTCTGGGCCTGCCCGAGGAGATCGGCGGCACCACCTCGCCCCGCTCCCTGATCTGGGCGTTCGCGGAGACGATCCTCGGCGCGAACCCGGCCGTGTGGATGTACTCCTCCGGCCCGGCCTTCGCCGGCATCCTCTTCGAGGAGGGCAACGAGGCGCAGAAGAAGATCGCCGAGATCGCCGTCGAGAAGCGCTGGGGCTCCACGATGGTCCTCACCGAGCCCGACGCCGGTTCGGACGTCGGCGCAGGCCGCACCAAGGCCGTCGAGCAGGCCGACGGCTCCTGGCACATCGAGGGCGTGAAGCGCTTCATCACCTCCGGTGAGCACGACATGGAGGAGAACATCCTCCACTACGTCCTCGCCCGCCCCGAGGGCCACGGCCCGGGCACCAAGGGCCTGTCGCTCTTCCTCGTCCCGAAGTTCCACTTCGACTGGGAGACCGGCGAGCTGGGCGAGCGCAACGGCGTCTACGCCACCAACGTCGAGCACAAGATGGGCCTCAAGGCCTCCAACACGTGCGAGATGACCTTCGGCGACCAGCACCCCGCCAAGGGCTGGCTGATCGGCGACAAGCACGACGGCATCCGCCAGATGTTCATGATCATCGAGTTCGCCCGCATGATGGTCGGCACGAAGGCCATCGCCACGCTCTCCACCGGCTACCTCAACGCGCTGGAGTACGCCAAGGAGCGCGTGCAGGGCCCGGACCTGGCCAACTTCATGGACAAGACCGCGCCCAAGGTCACCATCACGCACCACCCCGACGTACGCCGCTCGCTCATGACGCAGAAGGCCTACGCCGAGGGCATGCGCGCCCTCGTGCTCTACACGGCCTCCGTGCAGGACGAGATCCAGTTCAAGCAGGCCGCCGGCGAGGACGCCTCCCCCGAGATCGGCCTGAACGACCTGCTCCTGCCGATCGTCAAGGGCTACGGCTCGGAGAAGTCCTACGAGCAGCTCGCCCAGTCGCTGCAGACCTTCGGCGGTTCCGGTTACCTCCAGGAATACCCGATCGAGCAGTACATCCGGGACGCCAAGATCGACACCCTCTACGAGGGCACCACGGCGATCCAGGGTCAGGACTTCTTCTTCCGGAAGATCGTCCGCGACCAGGGCGCCTCACTGAACGTCCTCTCCGAGACGATCAAGAAGTTCCTCGCCGAGGCCGTCGGCGGCGACGACCTGGCCCCGGCCCGCGACGCCCTCGCCAAGGCCGCCGTGGACCTCGAAGGCATCGTCGGCCAGATGATCGTCGTCCTCACCGCCACCGGCGAGGACGTCCGGAACATCTACAAGGTCGGCCAGAACACCACCCGCCTGCTGATGGCCTCCGGCGACGTCGTCGTCGGATACCTGCTGCTCAAGGGCGCGGCCGTGGCCGCCGAGAAGCTCGCCGACGCCTCCGCGAAGGACGTGCCCTTCTACCAGGGCAAGATCGCCGCCGCGAAGTTCTTCGCTGCGGAAATCCTGCCGAACGTCTCCGTCCAGCGCCGCCTGGCCGAGATCGTCGACAACTCCCTGATGGACCTCGACGAGGCCGCCTTCTAAGGCACCGCGCCCCGCCGATCGGCTCGTACGCCCCGCGCGTACGCACAGTGGCCGGACCTCCCTGCCGGGGGTCCGGCCACTCTTGTCGGCGGTTCGTGGCACGCTCGTAGGCATGAGCCCACAGGACCAGCACGGCAGCAGGGGGTATTCCGTCCCCACCGGACGCCCGTACGCCCTCAAGGAGCTGCAGGCGAACGTGGGCGCGCTCGGCGACCGCGTCAAGGAGCTCTACGACGGCGCCCACCCCGCCGAGTACGAGCCCGTCGCCGACGCCCTCTACCTGGCCTTCCGCACCGCCGCCGGCCTCGCCCCCGCCAAGAGCTACACCGGGTGCCCCGAACACCCCAACGGCGCGCTCGACCCCGAGGCACCGGACGGCTGGGGCCGCTGCCTCATCTGCAACGACCGGCGCCGCCTCGGCCGCCGCCTCCAGGGCACCCGCGCCGCCGGACCCGCCACCGGGGAACAGCGACGCCTCGGCTACCCGGTACCCGAGCCCCCGTACGGCCTCGACGTCCTGCGCCACTACCTGCGCGTCGTCGACGAGCAGCGGTTCCACCTGACCCTCGGCTCCGCCGACGAGGACTTCGTGCGGATCGCGGACGACCTGCACCGCGCCTTCATCGTCGCCCGGGAACTGTCCCGGCCCCGCAACGCGTCGGGATGCTCCGAACACCCCGGTGCGCCGATCGACCCCGATGCCCCTCCCGGCGAGGCCTGTATCTTCTGCGCCGGACGCAAAAGACGCGCGCAGCGCCCCGCGCAGACCCCCGAGATGCTCCCGCGCATCCGCCGGGGCGAGCGCAGGCAGTTGCAGCGCAGATTCGAGCGCCCGCCGGGCTGATCGCGAAGGGACCTCGGGCCACACACCCCGCGGTCCTCGACCTTTCCGCTATCCGCCGCAGTCCGGCCAATGGCGAACACGACCGTCGTTAAGGTGAACCACATGACCTCTCCCGCCCGCTTCGACCGCGGACACACCGACGATCTGATGACCTTCCTGACGGCCAGTCCGTCGCCGTACCACGCCGTGGCCAACTCGGCCGAACGGCTGGAGAAGGCGGGCTTCAGGCAGTTGTCGGAATCGGACGCCTGGGACTCGGGCACGGGTGGCAGGTTCGTACTCCGCGGGGGCGCCCTCATCGCCTGGTACGTCCCCGAGGGCGCCGCGGCACACACGCCCTTCCGGATCGTCGGCGCGCACACCGACTCCCCCAACCTGCGGGTCAAGCCCGTCCCGGACACCGGCTCCCAGGGCTGGCGCCAGGTCGCCGTCGAGATCTACGGCGGCACCCTGCTCAACACCTGGCTGGACCGGGACCTCGGCCTGGCGGGCCGGTTGACGCTGCGCGACGGCACCGAACGCCTCGTCAACATCGACCGCGCGCTGCTGCGCGTCCCCCAACTCGCCGTCCACCTGGACCGGTCGGTGAACACCGACGGTCTGAAGCTGGACAAGCAGCGGCACATGCAGCCGATCTGGGGGCTGGGAGACGCCCGCGAGGGCGACCTGATCGCCTTCCTCGAAGAGGAAGAGGGCCTGGAACAGGGCTCGGTGGCCGGCTGGGACCTGATGGTCCACTCCATCGAGCCGCCGGCCTACCTGGGTCGCGACCACGAACTCCTCGCCGGACCGCGGATGGACAACCTGCTGTCGGTGCACGCGGGCGTCGCGGCGCTCGCCGCCGTCTCCACGGCCGACAAGCTCGACCACATCCCGGTGCTGGCCGCCTTCGACCACGAGGAGAACGGCTCCCAGTCGGACACCGGCGCCGACGGTCCGCTCCTGGGCAACGTGCTGGAACGTTCAGTCTTCTCGCGCGGCGGAACCTACGAGGACCGGGCGCGCGCCCTCGCGGACACCATCTGCCTGTCCTCCGACACAGGCCACGCCGTGCATCCCAACTACGCGGAACGACACGACCCTTCGCACCACCCGCGCGCCAACGGCGGCCCGATCCTCAAGGTCAACGTCAACCAGCGGTACGCGACGGACGGCAACGGCCGCGCGGTGTTCGCGGGCGCCTGCGAGCGCGCCGGAGTGCCGTGGCAGACGTTCGTCTCCAACAACTCGATGCCGTGCGGCACGACGATCGGCCCGATCACGGCCGCCCGCCACGGCATCCGGACCGTCGACATCGGCGTGGCCATCCTGTCGATGCACAGCGCCCGCGAACTCTGCGGCGCCGACGACCCGTACCTCCTCGCGAACGCCCTGCTCTCCTTCTTGCAGGGCTGACCGACCGGCCGGTCGACAGAAACCCCCGAACCGCGCGTCGCGGTGCGGGGGTTCCCGTGCTCGCGCTCCGGACCTACTCCGCGTCCAGGCCCGCCAGGACCAGGGGGAGACGGGTCGCGGCGTCCGGGACGAGGCGCACGGGGACGCCCCAGTCCTGCTGGTGGACGTGGCAGGCCGGGTACTCGTTCGTCGGGTCGTCGTCGCAGGACGCGGCCATCGCCGAGACGTGCAGCACGCCCTCGGCCACCTCCGGGTTCAGTTCCAGGTCGCGGAACAGGTCCGTGCCCCGGCCCTCGCCCGACACCAGGAGTTCCGGCGGGGTCGAGGAGACCAGCAGCCGGGTCGAGGGACCGTAGCGGGTGTCGAGCTTCTGACCGGCCGGGGCCTGGAACACCACGTCGAGGCGCAGCGTTCCGGGGGCGACCTCGGTGGCGGCCCGCCGGGTGCGGTGGGCGACCGCGTCGACCCGTACGGCCTCCTCGGGCAGGCGCAGCCGGGTCAGCCGGTGCCGGGCGGACTCCACGACCACGATGTCGTCGTCGACGAGGACCGCGTCGCTCGGCTCGCGCAGGTCGGTGGCGAGCGTGGAGACCTGCCCGGTGGCGGGGTCGTAGCGGCGCAGCGCGTGGTTGTACGTGTCGCAGACCGCGACCGAGCCGTCCGGCAGGGCGGTGACCCCGAGCGGGTGCTGGAGCAGGGCCTGGGCGGCGTCGCCGTCGCGGTGGCCGAAGTCGAACAGGCCGCTGCCGACGGCGGTGACGATCGCGTAACCCCCGTCGGCGTCGACCTCGACGTACCGCAGGGCGCTGGTCTCGGAGTCGGCGATCCAGAGCCGGTCCCCGGCCGCCGCGAGCCCCGACGGCTGCGCGAACCAGGCCTCGGCGGCCGGACCGTCGACGAGGCCCTCGTTGGTGGTCCCGGCCGCCACCGCGACGGCGCCGGTCTCCGGGTCCCAGGTCCACAGCTGGTGCACGCCGGCCATGGCGATCCACACCTTGCCCTGCCACCAGGCGACGTCCCAGGGCGAGGACAGGTCGACCTCCAGGGCCGGGCCCGAGGTCGGCGAGCCCTGCCACCACTGGCGTCCCGTACCGGCGACGGTCTCGACGACCCCGGTGACCGGGTCGAAGGTGCGCAGCGCGTGGTTGACGGTGTCGGCGACGACGACCCGGCCGTCGGGCAGCAGCGTCAGGCCCTGCGGTTCGCTGAAGCTCTCGGCGGTGAAGCCGCGCGAGCCGCTGCCGACGCGGCGCACGACGCCCTCCCCGTCCGGGGCCAGCTCGACCAGCTGGTGCCGGGTGGAGTCCGACACCAGGAAGTTCCCCGAGGGCAGCAGCAGGGCCTTGCCGGGGAACCGCAGGTCGGTCGCGACCGGCTCGGGCGCCACGTAGGGCCCGTCGCCGCGCCGCAGGGTCCCCTTGGCCTCGTGCTCGGCCTCCAGCTCCGCCACCAGCCGCTCGATGGCGTGGGCGTGTCCCTCGCCGGCGTGCTGGGCGACGACGTACCCCTCGGGGTCGATGACGACGAGCGTGGGCCAGGCCCGCACGGCGTACTGCTTCCAGGTGGCGAGCTCGGGGTCGTCCAGGACCGGGTGGTGGACCTCGTACCGCTCCACGGCGTCGACCACGGCGGCGTGGTCGGCCTCGTGGACGAACTTCGGCGAGTGCACGCCGACGATGACGACGGTGTCCCGGTGCTTCTCCTCCAGCTCACGCAGCTCGTCGAGGACGTGCAGGCAGTTGATGCAGCAGAACGTCCAAAAATCGACAACAACGCACTTACCTCGCAGGTCCGCGAGGGTGATTTCCTTCCCGCCGGTGTTCAGCCAGCCCCCCTTGCCGATCAGCTCGGGGGCACGGACACGGGCACGCTTGCGGGGTGCGGGCGCGGGGGTGGGCGCCGGAGCAGCATCGTTCATCCTTCAAGCTTGCCATCCGGTCGTGAAGCGCCCGTCACGGCCGTGCGACGAGCTCCGCGGGGCGGGGAGCGGGGTCCGTCCCTACGGTGCGGGCGCCGGCGGTTCCGCTGCCAGGAACGACTTCAGGGAGCCGACCAGGGCCGCCACGAACGCGTCGCGGACGGGTTCCGACAGCAGGTCCAGGGACAGGTACGGGTTCAGGTCCTCCAGTTCGACGAGGAGCAGTTCCCCGGACGGGGCGCGGCAGGCGTCCACGCGCTGGATGCCGTGCGCGAGGGTGTTCCAGGCGATGAAGCGGCTCGCGAAGGCCAGGTCCTCGTCGGTGGGTTCGTACGGGACGAGGTCCCAGCGGCGGGCCGGGTCGGGGGCGTGGAGGGCGTACTGGAAGGCGTCGTCGACGAAGTAGAAGGACACCTCGTAGGCGAAGTCGATCCGCGGCTGGATCAGCACCTCGCCCGCCGGGCCGGTCGGGTGCGCGGTGAAGGTGAGGCCTATGGAGTCGGCGCCCTGCTTGGGCTTGACCGCGTACTCGGGTGCCTCGGGCAGCAGGTGCAGGTCGGCGGGGTCGTCGATGGTGGGGATGACCGGGAACCCGGCGGCGGTGAGGTCCAGGAGGTACTGCTTCCCGGCCATGTCGCCGCGTCCGTCGAGCGGGTTGTAGACGCGGGTTCCGGTGGCGAGGGCGGCCGTCCGGAAGGCGTCGTAGGCCTGCTGGTAGTGCAGGACGGGCCCGCTGTTGCGGACGACGACGGCGTCGAAGCCGCCCATCAGCGCCGCCGCGTCCAGCGGATGGCACAGGGCCAGCGGGAAGTGCTCGCGCAGTCGGGAGGTGAGGAACACGTCCTCGTCGCCGTAGCGGCGGCCACGGGCCGGGTACGCCAGGTCGGTCACGTAGAGAAGAGGCATGGCGGCAACCTATCGCGGGCACCGATGACCGCATGAAATACCTCGTACGGGACAAAATGCTCGCCCTGGGCGACGACTACTGGATCGAGGACGAGGACGGCCGGCAGGCCTTCCTCGTCGACGGGAAGGCGCTGCGGCTGCGCGACACCCTGGAGCTGAAGGACCCCGACGGGCGGGTCCTGATCACCCTGCGGGAGAAGTTCTTCTCGCTGCGCGACGCGATGACGCTGGAGCGCGACGACCGGCGGCTCGCCGTCATCCGCCGCAAGCGGCTCTCGCTGCTGCGCCACCACCACCGCGTGACGCTGGTGGAGGGAACGGAGCTCGACGTCAGCGGCCGGATCGCGGAGCGCGAGTTCAAGATCGAGTATGCGGGTGAGCTGCTCGCGCTGGTCTCCCGCCAGTGGTACCGGATCCGCGAGACCTACGCCGTCGACGTGGTCCGGGAGGACGCGGACGCGGCCCTGCTGATCGCGGTCGCCGTGTGCGTGATCCGGATGACCGAGCGGGAGGGCGAGGACGCCCGGGAGGGGGCCGGGGAGGACGCCCGGAGCACCCTCGGGGACGCCGTCCGCGCCGCCGTCGGCTGACCCGGCCGGGCCGGTCGGCCGGTCGGGGCAGCCGGTCGGGCCGGTCGGCCGGTCGGGGCAGCCGGTCGGGCCGGTCGGCCGACCGCCCCGACCGCCCCGACCCCCCCGACCGGCCGTCGCCGTCCTACGGGGTCCGGGCCTCCTGCGCGTGGTGGGCGCGGGCCGCGAGGCGGCCCTGGGCGAAGGGGTCGGAATCCGGGGAGTACGGACCGCCGTGGGCCTCCAGGTGCTCGGTGATGCGCTGCCACTCCGCCACGACGGCCGGATCGGCGTCCGCGCCCCTGGCCGCCTCCAAGGCCTCGTGCGCCCCGTGGTGGTCCATGCCGGTGGCCTCCTCGCACACCCGGTCGCGCACCGCGCGCTCGCCGGGTGCGGGCACGTGGGGTTCCTGCGCGGCCTCGACCGCCGCGTCCTGCCCCTCGGGCGCGCTCACCGCGCGCCGCCGGGGGCCCGCAGGCCCAGCGCCCGGTCCTTGAGCGCCGGGAACTGATCGCGGGTCTCGGCGACCTTCTTCGGGTCCAGGTCCACGGTGATGACGTCCTCGCCCGGGCCGGCCTCGGCCAGGACCTCGCCCCACGGGTCGACCACCAGGCTGTGCCCGGACTGCTCGACGCCCGCGTGCGTGCCGGCCAGCGCGCAGGCGAGGACGTACGACTGGTCCTCGACCGCCCGCGCCCGGTTCAGCAGGGTCCAGTGGGACCTGCGGCGGGCCGGCCAGCCGGCGGCCACGACCATCGTCGTCGCGCCGGCGTCGACCAGGCCGCGGAACAGTTCCGGGAAGCGCAGGTCGTAGCAGGTGGCGATGCCGAGGGTCTGCTCCGGCAGGGTCACCGTGGTCAGGGAGTCGCCCGCCGACATCAGGACGGCCTCGCCCTGGTCGAAGCCGAACCGGTGGATCTTGCGGTAGGTCGCGGCGAGCTCACCCGTGGGGGAGAGCGTGAGGGCGGTGTTGTAGAGCGAGCCGTCGCCCGCGCGCTCCACGATCGAGCCGGCGTGCAGCCAGACGCCCGCGTCCCGGGCCGCGTCGGACATGGCCTCGTAGGTGGGGCCGTCCAACGGTTCGGCCTCGGTCTCGAACTGCTCGTAGGCGAAGGCGCCCACGGTCCACAGTTCGGGCAGCACGACGAGATCGGAATCGCTCTGATCCCGTACGAGTTCGGCCACGCGGGACCGCCGGGAAGCGACCGACTCCCCTTCGTTCACCGCGATTTGGATCAGCGAAGCGCGCACAGTACCACCGTCCTGGCTTGTCAGCCGTCGACTCGGGCCTACGATCGTCACACGAAAGCACTGCCGGGGTGCTCACCGGCAGCGTACTTTTGGGCATAGTCCACAACGCGCCACTGAACAGCACGCGAGGGGTCCCGTTGACCGTCCATCCCAGCCTTCAGCCCTATGCCGACGCGTGGACGCATTCCATCGAGGCGATATCCGAGCTGGTCCTCCCGTTGCCCGAGCGCGACTGGAACCGGGCGACGCCCTGCCCCGGCTGGTCCGTCCGTGACGTTGTGTCACACATCATCGGCATCGAGTGCGAGCAGCTCGGAGACCCCCGTCCGATCCACACCCTCCCGCGTGATCTGCGGCACGTGGTCGACGAGTTCACCCGCTACATGGAAGTCCAGGTGGACGTACGCCGCCACCACACCGCGCCCGAGATGACCTCGGAGCTGGAGTACACGGTCATCCGCCGCTCGCGCCAGCTGCGCAACGAGAAGCGGGATCCGGCCACGATGGTGCGCGGGCCGCTCGGTGAGCAGGTGTCGCTGGAGCAGGCGCTGCGGCTGCGCGCCTTCGACGTGTGGATCCACGAGCAGGACCTGAGGGCGGCGCTGGGCGTACCGGGGAACTGGGACTCCCCCGGCGCGTACGTGGCGCGGGACATGCTGCTGGCCGGCCTGCCGAAGGCGGTCGCCAAGGGCGCGGGCGCGCCGGCGAACTCGGCGGTGGTCATCGACGTGCACGGGCAGCTGGAGTTCATGCGGACCGTGCGGGTGGACGCGGAGGGTCGCGGCACCCTGGACAAGTCGCCGTCGCTGGGTCCGGCCGTGACGCTGACCCTGGACTGGGAGACGTACGTCCGCCTCGCCGCGGGCCGGGTGCGGCCCCGCACGGTTGCCGACCGGGTCAAGGCGGAGGGCGATCAGGAGCTGGCCGAGGCCATCCTGGCCGCGTTCGCCGTCACTCCGTAGCGCCCCGGCCCCGCACCTCAGACCCCGGCCGCGGCCGGTGGTGAGGCCGGGTCCGCGGCGGGGGCGGCGGCCTGCGCGCAGGGGACGGCAGCGGCGGCCCGGGAGCGTTCCCGGGCGAGCGCGCGGCCCCGCAGCCGCAGGATCCGGCTGGTCCCCAGCACCTGGAGGACGAAGACCGAGGAGAAGGCGATCCGGTAGTCGTCCCCGGTGGCGTCGAGGAGGACGCCCACCGCGAGCAGGGTGGTCATCGACGCGAGGAAGCCGCCCATGTTGGTGATGCCGGACGCGGTGCCCTGCCGCTCGGCCGGGTTGGCGGGCCGGGAGAAGTCGAAGCCGATCATCGAGGCCGGACCGCAGGTGCCGAGCACCACGCACAGGGTGACCAGGAGCCACATCGGGGCCCGGTCCCCGGGGTGGAGGAGGACGGCGGCCCACAGGGCGGCGGTCACGCCGACGGTGGTGAGGGCCAGCGGGATCCGTGCTCCCTGCCGACGGCCGACGACCTGCCCGTAGACCAGCCCGAAGGCCATGTTCGAGGCCACGATCAGGGTCAGCAGCCCGCCGGCGGCGGTCCGTGACAGCCCCTGGGCCTCGACGAGGAACGGCATCCCCCACAGCAGCAGGAACACCATCGCGGGGAACTGCGTCGTGAAGTGCACCCACAGGCCGAGCCGTGTCCCGGGCTCCCGCCAGGAGTCGGCGATCTGCCGGCGTACGAACCCACCGGCCGCCCCCCGCCCCGTCGCACGCGTGACGGGCGGGCTCCCGTACCCCTCGGGGTGGTCGCGCAGGAACAGCACGAGGGGGACCAGCACCACCAGTCCGGCGACGGCGCTGCCCGCGAAGGCCGGGACCCAGCCGATGCCGTGCAGGACGGGTGCCAGGACCAGGGTGGAGACGAGGTTGCCGGCCATGCCCACCAGCCCGGCGAGCTGGGCCATCAGCGGCGCCCGCCGGGCGGGGAACCACCGGGTGCCGAGCCGCAGGACGGAGATGAAGGTCATCGCGTCGCCGCAGCCCAGCAGGGCGCGGGCGGCCAGCGCCATCCCGTAGGACGGCGAGAGGGCGAAGCCGATCTGCCCGGCGGTGAAGAGGACGGCGCCCAGCGTCAGCACCTTCTTGGTGCCGAGCCGGTCCACCATCAGGCCGACGGGTATCTGCATCCCCGCGTAGACCAGCAACTGGAGCAGGGAGAAGGTGGCCAGTGCGGAGGCGTTGACCTGGAAGCGGTCGGCGGCGTCGAGTCCGGCGACGCCGAGGCTGGTCCGGAAGATGACGGCGACGAAGTAGACGGCGACGCCGATCGACCAGACGGCGACGGCCTCCCGCCCGCCGGGCGGATCCTTCGGGACGGGGCCGGTGGGCCTTGCCTCGGTGGCGGAGCTCATCGGCCCGCCCCCCGCACGAGCGCCTCGACCCGTCCGATGTGTCCGCGCACCGCCGCGGCGGCCGCCTCCGCGTCCCCGGCGCGCAGCGCGTCCAGGATCTCGGCGTGCTCGGCCAGCGTCGGGGCCATCCGGTCGGGGTGGGCGTGCAGCAGGGCGACGCCCATCCGCAGCTGCCGGTCGCGGAGCTGGTCGTAGAGGCGGGAGAGGATGGCGTTGCCGGCGTGGCGCACGATCTCGGCGTGGAAGGCGCGGTCGGCGGTCATCGCGGCGGCGGTGTCGCCTGCGGCGGCCTGCCGCCGCTGCTCGGCGAGCAGGGCGGTGAGCCGCTCCAGCAGGGCGGGCGGGGCGGGCACGGCCCTGCGTACGGTGAACTCCTCGACCAGCAGCCGGGTTTCGATGACATCGGCGATCTCCTGCGCGGAGACCGGCAGCACCAGCGCGCCCTTCTTCGGGTACAGCTTCAGCAGGCCTTCCGTCTCCAGCCGCAGCAGCGCCTCGCGGACCGGGGTGCGGGACACCCCGACGGCCTCGGCGACCTCGCCCTCGGTGAGCAGCACCCCGCCCTCGTAGCGACGGTCCAGTACGCCCTGCTTGACGTGGCGGTAGACGCGGTCGGCCGCGGTGGCGGTGGGCGCGGCGGGGGAGTCGGATGGCATGGGCACAGCTTAGATACAACACAGGTGCAAGTCGGGGGCCGTCCGGGATGTGGACGCGGCCCGCCCACGGCTGCATCGAAGGATGTACCGGTCGTTCGTCCACGGGCACGACGTGCGAGGCCCCGCGCGCCGGGACGCTGAAGTCATGGCCGACACCCTGATCGCCCCGGCGCGGCGCGCGACCGCGCGGCTGCCCCTCCTCGACGTCCTGCGCGGCGCCGCCATCCTCGGCACGCTCATGACCAACGTCTGGATCTTCACCTCCCCCGGCTCCGAGTGGGGCGTCCTCACGGGCGGCCTCACCTCCGCCGACCCGCTGTCCGACCCGTCCGCCGCGAACATCGCCGGGACGGTGTTCCGCGCCCTCGCCGACGGCAAGTTCCTGGCCCTGCTGACGGTCCTGTTCGGCGTCGGCCTGGCCATCCAGTACGACTCGGCGGCCCGTCGCGGCAACCCGTGGCCCGGCCGGTACTGGCGGCGGGCCGCCTTCCTCTTCGTCGAGGGAACCGTCCACTTCCTGCTCGTCTTCGCCTGGGACGTGCTGATGGGCTACGCGCTCACCGCCCTCCTCGTCGCCCGGCTGCTGGCCCGTTCCGAGAAGGTCCGGCGCCGGGCCATGTGGACGGCCGGGGCGCTGCACCTGGTGATGGTGTCGCTGCTGACCCTCGCCCTGATGGGCGGATCGGACGACGGCGCCGCCTCCGGCACGGCTTCCGGATCCGCCTCCGGATCCGGTGGGCCCGACCCCGAGGTCGTCGCGCTCTACGCCGAGGGGAGCTGGTTCGACCAGGTCGCCTTCCGGTTGGAGAACTTCGCCGCCCTGCGCATCGAACCCGTCTTCTCCTTCGGGCTGCTGGTGTTCCTCTTCCTGCTCGGGGTGCGCCTGCACCGCGCCGGCGCCTTCACCGCGAGCGACGCGGGCCGCCGCGTCCGGGCCCGGATGGCCGGCTGGGGCCTGGGCCTCGGCCTGCCCCTGACCGTCGCGACCACCCTCGGTGGCGGCGACTTCTTCGCCGTCGGCCGCTACGGCGTCGCCCCGCTCGTCGCCGTCGGGTACATCGGGCTGATCGGCATCGCCCTCGACCGGCTGTGGCTGCCGAAGCCGCTGGTCACCGCCCTCGGCTCGGTCGGCCGCACCGCCCTGTCCTGCTACGTCGCCCAGAACCTGCTCTGCGTCCTGCTCTGCTACGGCATCGGGCTCGGCCTCGCCACCCGCTTCGCCGACACCGGCCCCTGGTGGGTGATGGGCCTGTGGGCGGCCGTCTCCCTGACCCTGGTCGCCGGCTCGTGGCTGTGGCTGCGCCGTTTCGAGCGGGGCCCGCTGGAGGCCCTCCAGCACCGGGTGCTCAGGCCGGGCCGATGACCTGGCCCTCGTGCCAGCCCGCACCGTCGCGCCAGTAGTGCTGGAGCAGCCGGTCGGTGCGCAGCACGACGGCCTCCAGGTTGAATCCGAAGCTGCCCTGGAGCATCCCGGTGACGGCCTGCACGTCGTGTCCGAAGACCGCGCCCCGGGTCCACCCCGTACCGGCCGCGTTCCCCCGCCACCAGTGCTCCACCCGTCCGTCGCCGCGGGCCGCGCACAGCTCGTAGTTCCCGGCGGTGTCCTCGTCCGCGGCCCCGTGCTGGCCCTCGATCAGGCAGGGCGCGGAGGTGATGCCCCCGCCGAACACCTCGCCCGGTCGCCACACGAAGGAGTTCGCGTCGTCCCGCCACCACAACTGCATCCGGCCGTCGGCGCGGGCCGCGACGAGGTCCAGCCGGCGGCCCCGGGTCTGGATCAGGGCGGGACCGAAGTGGGCGGTGCCGGGCGCGAACCGGCCGCCGTCGTTCCAGGTCCAGGGGGCGCCGTTGATCCGCCACCAGTGGTTCAGCCGACCGTCGGCGGTGCGGACGACCACCTCGAAGTTCCCCGGCTTGCCGTAGTCGCTCTGGATGAACGCCGGGGTCGAGCCGACGGCCGCGTCGCCCGGGCCGAAGGCCCCGCCGTCGCGCCAGACGCGGACGGCCTGTTCGAAGTACCAGTGGCGCAACCGGCCGCCCGTCGTGACGTGCAGGGACTCCATGTTCCGGTTGTAGGTGGTGCCGGTGAAGGCCGGTTGGCCGGACGCGTCGTGCGCGAACGTCTCCGCCCGGGACCACGCGTGGGGGGCGTCGCCGTCGCGCCACCAGTGCCGCAGCCGGCCCCCGCCCGCGGTCGCGGCCATCTCGAAGTTGCGGTGGGCCCGACCGTTGCCGCTCTCGTAGACGTTGCCCGCGTGCAGCCGGCGTTTGCTCCACGGGTCGATGTTCGTGCCGTACAGGCCGCACTTGGCCCAGTCGTCGATGCCGGAATCGCCGTACGCGATCCGGCCGTAGCCGCCGACGTGGTGGCCCGGCCCCCAGGAGTTCCGGAACAGCCAGCAGCCCGCCGCGTCGTCGTAGCCGACGATCAGCACGCAGTGGCCGCCCGCCAGGCGGTCACTGGTGCGGTGGTAGACACCGGCTCCGAGCCCGAAGAAGTCGTCGTACACGTCGAAGCAGGCCGTCAGCGGTCCGACCGTGTCCAGCCACACCTTCTGCTGCTCGACGTCCCCGAGCCGTACGTGCTCGGCGATCCGCACGGTCCGCCCCGAACGGTCCCAGCTCGGCGTGTACTCCGCCCGCCACGCCTCCCGCCGTTCGGCGGGCAGCCCCGGGGGCGGTGTGCCGTACGGCCAGCAGTCCGGGTCCGCGAGCCCCCCGTTCGTCCGGATCCAGTGCAGTGCGGTCTCGGGGTCGCCGCCCTGTCCGCAGGCCGACTTCATCCCGTCGTGGACGTCCCCCTCGGAACGCTCGGCCCACACCCCGTGCTCGATCCGCGCCATCGACTCCACCAGCGCGGCCGCACCGAACACCCAGCAGGATCCGCACGGGTTCTGGTCCTTCACCCGGGTCAGCCACGGCCTCCCCCAGCGACTGCGCCAGTCCACGGAGACGGGCCGCCCACCGCCCGGCCCGGCGCTCCCCGCCGCGCCGGGCAGCAGTCCGTGCGCGGCCCTGCGCCGGGTCACGTCCGGATTCCCGCTCGCGTGCCCGACGAGCGCCCGCAGGTCGACGGGGCCGGCCTCCGCCGCCCGGGTCAGCATCTCCCCCGGCTCCAGACCGAGCGCGGGCCGCGGCACGGGATCCGCGTCCGCCAGGTGCTCGCCGACGGACCACCTCGCCCCGCACGCCGCGAGCTGCGCCCGTAGCTCCCCCACGGTCTGGACGGACTCCTGCGGCATGGCGGCCCCCCGGCTGCGCGCGTTCGGATGCGAGACCCCTGAACGTCTCCCCGCCGCGGAACCCCGTCAAGGGGGTCCGCACGGTCGCTCGGTGGCACGGGGGTCGTACGGTGATCACATGAACGACCCCCGTGCGCGACGCCAGTTGGCGATGATCGCCGAAGTGCTCGGACTCGGCGTGGAGGTCTGGCTCCGCGGCGGCTGGGCCATGGACTTCTGGCTCGGCCGGATCACCCGCGAGCACGAGGACGTCGACTGGTTCGCCCGCTCACGGGACGCCGGCCGGCTGACCGGACCGCTCGTCGCCCGCGGGTACGAGGTCCTGCGGGCCGACGCCCAGCAGCTGGACCTCGTACGGGACGGTGAGGAGATCAGCTTCGCGCTGGTCGACCGGGACGCGGACGGCCGGGTCCTGGTGGCGGGCGGCCCCTGGGCGGGAACGCCGTGGCCCGCCGGGATGCTGGACGGGGCGGAGCCGGGCCGGCTGGGCGCGTTGGAGTGCCCGGTGGTCTCCCCCGCGGCGCAGATCGAGATCAAACGGATGACCCCGGTGTGGATACCGGGCCGCCCCCGGCGCCCGAAGGACGCCGCGGACGTGGCACTGCTGGAGGCGGCCCTGACGACCCGGGGAACACTCTGACGCGTGCCCGCGGGGGCGGGGCGGAGGCCCGGCGGCGCGGAAGCCCGGCGGCGCGGAAGCCCGGCGGACGGTGCCGGGTCCTGCGGCCGGGAGGCCGGTGAGGGCGTCGCCGCGTCGACGCCCACTTTCGCCCGGTGCGGCGGGAGTGCGTGTCGGACACCGCGAGGCAGACGGAAGTTTGACGACAGGTCCTAGGGGGCCGGAACCGGGACGGGGAGCGGGGGGAGGCCGGGCAGGCCGAGGCCGGTGAGGAGCGCGACGAGCGCGGCGACCAGGCTGGTCAGGACGTCGGTGGCCTTGGCCCTGGCGTCGGTCGAACAGCCGCAGGCACCGGCCGTCCTGAGGAGTCCGTCGACGGACTCCTTGAGCTTGTCGATCGTCGCCGTGATCACGTCCAACGGCCCGACGAAAACCCGCGCCGGCACGGGGGGCACCTTGGGCGCCGCGACGGGAACCTGCGGTGCGACGGCCGGGACCTGCGGCGCGACGACGGACGGCTGCGGCGCGTCCACCGGGACCGCCGGGGCCGCAACGGGCGGCTTCGAGGCGTCCACCGGGAGCTTCGGCACATCGGCCGGGGGCTTCGAGGCGTCCACCGGGACCGCCGGGGCCGCAACGGGCGGCTTCGAGGCGTCCACCGGGAGCTTCGGCACATCGGCCGGGGGCTTCGAGGCGTCCACCGGG